>JACONJ010000018.1 GCA_014323785.1 Paracoccaceae bacterium
ACAGCAGTGGTGATGCCAAGGTTACCTGGAATGGTGGCACCATGCTATTGACCGGCGTTGCCCACACGGCCCTGACGGCAGAGGATTTCATCCTTCCCGAAGCCGAAGTTGCCCCGGAACCTGCGCCACAACCTGCGCCTGAAGTCACACCTGAACCCACACCTGCTGCATCCAAGCCCAAGTATAAGGTGATCAAAGGGAATGGTAACAACAATTCGTTGGCAGGCACCAATGGCAGGGACTCGATAAATGGGTATGCCGGAAACGATAAAATCATCGGACGTCAAGATGATGACATTATATCCGGTGGTAGTGGTGATGATTCCCTTATCGGAAACATCGGCAACGATACCCTTAGAGGGAACCTTGGTGACGACACCCTTATAGGTGGCCATGGAGATGATGTTATGACTGGTGGTCATAATGCAGACACATTTGTGTTCAAAACAGGCCACGGAAATGACATCATCACTGACTTTGCGGATGGTGTTGACTTGATCCAAATCACCGCAAGCGGGGTTGGGTTTGATGACCTGACCATTTCCGACGATGGCAGTGCTGCAATCGTTACATGGGATGGTGGAACCATCACGCTGAATGGTGTAGACCACACCGCACTGACGGCAGACGACTTTGTCTTCTAAGGGACACACCCCATAACGCCACAATCACGGCCCCCCTGACCACACATCAGGGGGGCCGTTATCCATGTGAAGGGCGGGGCCGCGCACGGGCGGCATGACTGACCCCCAACGGGCTTGACAACGGCACAGGACGTGTGTTTACAGGACAAACTGCCCAATACCATACGGGCAAAACACAGGCCGTGAAGGCCGCAACAGAAAGATCGGGAGAACACAACCCACGACTAAGACAGCAACCTGGAAGGCGTGACAGAGCTGAAAAGAGAATAATTTGACTTCAACTTCACTTAATCTGCACCATGGCGAAAAGCCGCAAGCTGGCAGAAGGGCCACCCGATGGGGTAGCCTTTTTGCGCCAGCCTTGAAGCATGTTCCGAAATCTGTCCAAACACGGCAGGCTGCCCCGGCGGGCTTGCACCTGGGGCCGATGTCAGAGCAAACTGACTAACCCCGCACAGCCCCGAAAGGTTTGCCACCCATGTCGCTTCTTGCTGCCGCTGCCGCCGTGCGGTTGAATGCCTACGTGCCCTATTCCGGTTTCCGGGTCGGTGTGGCCCTGCGCAGCGTTGAAGGGCGGGAATTTTGCGGCTGCAACGTGGAAAACGCGGCCTATCCCGAAGGAACCTGTGCCGAAGCCGGGGCCATCGCAGCCATGATCGCCGCGGGCGACACGCGCATTGCCGAGGTCGCGGTGATCGCCGACAGCCTGCGCCCTGTCCCGCCGTGTGGCGGTTGCCGCCAGAAACTGGCCGAATTTGCCGATGGTGATGTTATCGTCACATTGGCCACCATGGGCGGGGCCGCACTGTGTATAACCGTGGCTGAACTTCTTCCCGGTACCTTTGGCGCGGACCATATGAACCAAGCCTGACCCCATGATGGACCCTCGCGCGATTCTGATAAAACTTCGGGAGGGTACCCCCCTGACCAAAGCCGAGCTCTTCTGGTTCACCAAGGGGCTCGCCACGGGCCAGGTCACCGATATGCAGGCAGGGGCCTTTGCCATGGCGGTCTGCACCCGGGGCCTGACCCGCAAAAACCGTGTGCATCTGACCAGCGGCATGCTGCACAGCGGAACAATCCTGCGATGGGATCTGCCTGGCCCGGTTCTGGACAAGCATTCAACCGGCGGGGTGGGCGATGCGGTTTCGCTGCTGCTGGCCCCGGCCCTGGCGGCCTGTGGTGCCTATGTTCCGATGATTTCGGGCCGGGGTCTGGGCCACACCGGCGGCACGCTTGATAAACTTGAGGCAATCCCGAACTACCGCACGCAGGTTGGCGTGGATGAATTCCAGGAGCTGGTCGCCGATACTGGCTGCGCCATCGTCGGGGCCAACCCCGCGCTTGCCCCCGCGGACCGGCGGCTTTACGGGGTGCGCGATGTCACCGGGACGGTCGAGAGCATCGACCTGATCACGGCCTCGATCCTGTCAAAAAAACTGGCCGCGGGGCTCGGGGCCCTGATCCTGGATGTAAAGGTTGGCACGGGGGCCTTCATGGCCAGTGCCGATGATGCCGTGGCCCTGGCCCGATCCCTGGTCGAAACGGCACAGGGGGCAGGCTGCATGTGCGCCGCGCTGATCACCGATATGAACCAGCCCTGCGCCCGCTCGGCGGGCACCGCGCTGGAGGTGAACGAGGTGATGGACATCCTTGGCGGTGCCATGCCCGACAGCCCCCTGCGCCGCCTGACGATTGCCCTGGGCGGGGAGATCCTGGCCCTGGGCGGGCTGGCCGCTGATATCGAGGACGGCAAAAGCCGTATCGCCGATGCGCTAACCTCTGGCCAGGCGATGGAGCGTTTCGGTGCCATGGTCGCCGCCCTTGGGGGGCCGACGGATTTTACCGCGCGCTGGCGCGATCACCTGCCCGCCGCCCGCGTGATTCTGGACGTGCATGGCGATACGGACGGCTATGTTGCAGGCATTGACACCCGCACCCTGGGAGAGGTCGTGGTGCATCTGGGCGGCGGGCGCCTGGTGGCCACCGATACCATCGATCCGGCAGTCGGCCTGTCCGATATCGCGCCGATTGGTGCCTTCGTTGATGCAGAACGCCCGCTGGCACGCATTCATGCGACCGATGCCGCCAGGGCCAGGGCCCTGGCGCAAAAGCTGCGGCACGCCTACCGCCTGGCCGAAACCGCAAGGGCCGCGCCGCCCCTGTTTCACACAAGGATCAGCTGATGCCGCGCGCGTTTCTGGTGGTGATGGATTCCGTCGGCGTGGGCGGGGCCCCGGATGCGGGGGGCTTCTTCAATGGCGATGTGCCGGACACCGGTGCCAATACGCTTGCCCATATCGCGCAACGGTGCGCCGCCGGCATGGCCGGCACGGGGCGCGGTGGCCGCTTGCATATGCCGGTGCTGGACAGCCTGGGCCTGGGTGCGGCAGCACGGCTGGCGGGCGGGGAACCGGTGCCGGGGCTGGACGCTGCGCCCACGGGGCTTTGGGGCGCGGCAGAGGCAACCTCACCCGGCAAGGACACACCATCAGGCCATTGGGAATTGGCCGGGGTGCCCGTCCCCTGGGATTGGACCTGTTTCCCCGATACCGAACCATGCTTTCCTGACCATCTGGTTCAGGCCGTGCAGGACATCGCGGGGGTAAAGGGAATTTTGGGCAACCGCCACGCGTCCGGCACAGCCATCATCGCCAGGGAAGGGGCGCGGCATCAGCAGACCGGCTGGCCAATCTGCTACACGTCAGCCGACAGCGTCTTTCAGATCGCCGCGCACGAGGTCAGTTTCGGCCTCAACCGCCTGCTGGCCCTCTGCGCAGGCATGGCCCCCCTGGTGCATGACATGAAGGTGGGCCGGGTCATCGCCCGGCCGTTCATTGGCGCACCAGGCGCCTATCGGCGCACCGCCAGCCGCCGGGATTATGCCATCGCCCCGCCCGCCCCAACCTTGTGCGACTGGGCCCAAACCGCGGGCCGCCGGGTACACGCCATCGGCAAAATCACGGATATCTTCGCTGGCCAGGGCATGGACGATGGTGTCAGGGGCGATGACCGCACGCTTGTGCGGCACCTTTCTGATGCTGTGGTCAGGGCCGAAGACAGCAGCCTGACCTTTGCCAATTTTGTTGAGTTCGACAGCCTTTTCGGACACCGCCGCGACGTTGCGGGTTATGCCCGGCATTTGGAATGGTTTGATGCCGCCCTGCCGCCAATCCTGGCCGCACTGCGCCCCGATGACCTGATGCTGTTCACCGCCGATCACGGGAATGATCCCGCCTGGCCCGGCACCGATCATACGCGGGAACGGGTGCCGGTGGTGGCGGCGGGCCCCCGTTCGGGGCATATCGGGCTGCGCGGGTTTGCCGATGTTGCCACCTCAATCGCGGCGCATCTGGGCATCCGCGCCCAGGGGCCGGGGCAGAGTTTCCTGTGACCACGCACGCCATGCCCAGGATTGAACTGCACCTGCACCTGGAAGGCGGAGCACCAGCGGACTTCATCCGGGGCCTGGCCGCGGAACAGGGCGTTGATCTCGGCCGGATATTCACCGGAGAAGGCAGCTATGCCTGTCGCGACTTTACCCGGTTACGAAGGGTCCAGGCAGCTACAACCAGTGTCCTGACCAGCCCGGAAGCGTATCACCGCCTGACCCGTGCGGTGCTGGCCGAAAGCGCGGCGCATGGCGTGATCTATACCGAAGCGTTCCTGAGCCCTGATGCCTGTGGCAACGGTGACCCGGTCGCCTGGCAGGAATATCTGGCCGCAATTCAAGACGCCGCCGCCAGGGCCCAGGCCCAGGATGGCATCACGTTGCGCGGAATCGTAACCGCGCACCGCCATTTCGGCCTGGACAGGGCCAAAGCGGTTGCCCTGTGCGCCGCCGAAACCGCGGGATCCTTTGTCCGCGGCTTCGGCATTGCAGGGGATGGGATGGCGGGCAAACTGCGCGATTTCGCCTGGGGCTTCGATTGCGCACGCGAGGCGGGATTGCACCTTACCGCCCATGCCGGGGAACGGGGCGGGGCACCCTCGGTATGGGAGGCACTGCAGATTTTGCGCGTGGAACGAATCGGTCACGGGGTGCAGGCCATTGATGACCCCGCACTGGTGGACCACCTGGCCGAATCCGGCACCGTGCTGGAATGCTGCCCGGGGGCCGACATAGCACTGGGCCTCTGTCCCGACTGGCCCGGCCACCCGATCAACCAGTTGCGCACGGCCGGGGTCAAGGTCACGGTCTCAACCGACGCACCGCCGTTTTTTCACACCACGATGACGGTGGAATACGACCGCCTGGCTAAGACCTTTGGCTGGGACGCGGCGGTGTTTGCGGATATTACCCAAACGGCGTTGCACGCGGCGTTCTGTGACAAAGACACCCGCGCCGCCCTCGCCAGGAAACTGGAGGCATGAATGCACCCCCACCTGACTGTCGTTGACCACCCCCTGGTGCAGCACAAACTTGGCCTGATGCGCGACAAGGATACCTCTACCGCTGTCTTTCGCCAGTTGCTGCGAGAGGTCAGCCAGCTTCTGGCCTATGAGATCACGCGCGAATTGCCGATGACCACAAAGCCGATCCAGACCCCCCTGCAAAGGATGGACGCACCACATCTTGCAGGCAAGAAACTGGCACTGGTGTCCATCCTGCGGGCGGGCAATGGCCTGCTGGACGGGATACTGGAACTGATCCCCCACGCCCGCGTCGGCTTTGTCGGCCTCTATCGGGATGAACAAACGCTAAAGCCGGTGCAATACTACGTCAAGGTTCCGACGGACCTTGGGGGGCGTATGGTCATCGCCGTTGACCCGATGCTGGCCACGGGCAATTCCTCGGTCGCCGCCGTGGATCTCCTGAAACAGGCGGGGGCAAAAAACATCCGCTTTCTGTGCCTTCTGGCCGCCCCCGAAGGCGTGGCCCGGATGCGGGATGCACACCCCGATACACCCATCGTGACGGCGGCAATTGACAGCCATTTGGACGGGAACGGCTATATCGTCCCCGGTCTGGGGGATGCAGGGGATCGGATGTTCGGCACAAAATAACCAATCCCCGCCCTTGACATGACCGCACGCCTCTGGCATGGTTTCCACTAGGGTTCCCCCGCCACCGGTGAAGGGCGGCGGGCACGCCGAATGCGCCGGGCGGGATAATGTGCAGGACGTTAATTACGCATGGGTCAGTATGCTCCGTCGCAATCGGGTTCATTGTTCACGCAGGACTATCTGACCAGCGCGATCCGGCGGGAACCCGCATATCAAACGTTCAATGCCCGTGCGCTGGCCGATGCGCTCCGGCCGATTTTTACCGCGTTCCCGACGGAGCACACCCCATCGGAAGCCAGGACCGAGGATGACCTCATCTGGAAAATCCTGGGGGTTTTGGGCTGGCACCACACGGAACGGCAGGTTCCCCTTGCCCCCAGGGGCCGCGACAACATCCCCGACGGCCTGCTGTTTCTTGATGAACAGGCCAAGGCCCAGGCCAACACCCATACAGATGCCTGGAAAAAATATCAGCACGGCACCGTCATCGTGGAATCCAAGCGCTGGTACCGCCCTCTGGACCGGGGAACTTCGGAACAGGATGAGGTGACAGCCCCCGCAACCCAGATGCTGCGGTATCTGCGGCGCGGCGATGATCTGACCAGGGGCGCAGTGCGCTGGGGGTTCCTGACCAATGGAGCGGTCTGGCGGCTTTATTTTCAGGGGGTCAGGTCCATATCGGAACAGTTCTTTGAAACCGACCTGGCCGCACTTTTGCACACAGAAAGCACCGCCGCCGGGGATGACCCAACACGTGATCACTGGCTCAGGGTCTTTGCCCTTGTGTTCGGTCGGGACTCCTTTGTGCCATCCGCCCCGGACCACCGCACATTTCACATCAAGGCCCTTGATGAGGGCTGGTTTTATGAGGAACGGGTTACCCGAAACCTCTCTGAAATGGTGTTTCAGACAGTGTTTCCGAACCTGGCCAAAGCCATCGCACTGAACAGGCCAGACGCCGCCCTTGATGATGTGCGCCAGGCCACGCTGATCCTGCTGTATCGGCTTCTGTTTCTTCTGTATGCCGAGGATCGGAACCTGCTGCCCGTCGGGGATCACCGCTACGATGATTACGGCCTGCGGGACGCGATCCGCGGCGATGTCCGCCGCCGGAAAGACCGCAATGATATCTTCTCGGACACGCAGGACAGGTATTGGTGTGCCATCGACGGCTTGTGCCGCGCCCTTGACACGGGGGACGCCTCCATCGGATTGCCGCCCTATAATGGCGGGCTGTTCAGCCGAACGGAAACGCCGCTTCTGGATGCGGTACACATCCCCGACAAGGTGATGGCCCAGGTGATCGACCTGCTAAGTTACGAACAGCAGGACGGCCAGCGCAGATATATCAATTACCGTGATCTGTCGGTGCAGCAACTGGGCTCCATCTATGAACGCCTGCTTGAATTTGAGCTCAGGCGCGATCCCATGGACGGACCCGTGGACGGAATCACGATCCGGCCCAACATCATGGCCCGGAAAATCTCGGGCTCCTACTATACCCCGGATGCGCTTGTCACCCTGATCATCAGGGAAACCCTGGCCCCGCTGATCGCCGACAGGCGCAGGGCCTTCAGGGACAGGGCCGATGCCCTGGAAGGGGCCGATATCGCCGAGGCCGACAAACTCCGCCAACTGCGCACAACTGATCCTGCCCAGGCCCTGCTGACCTTGAAAATCTGCGACCCGGCGATGGGTTCCGGCCATTTCCTGGTCAGCCTGGTGGATTACCTGGCGGATACAGTGATCGAAACCCTGGCCGAGGGCACCAGCACCGTGGACTGGGCGCAGGAACCCTACACCTCCCCCCTGGCAGGGCGCATTGCCGACATCCGCACGACGATCACAAAGAACGCCGAAGCGAACGGCTGGACCATTGATCCCGCGCAGCTGGATGACCGGCACATCGTGCGGCGCATGGTTCTGAAACGCTGCGTCTATGGCGTGGACAAAAACCCGATGGCCGTGGAACTGGCCAAATTGTCCCTGTGGCTGCACACGTTCACCACGGGTGCGCCCCTGTCCTTTCTTGACCATCACCTGCGCTGCGGCGACAGCCTCTTCGGGGCCTGGGTCAACAATACCGCATCGCGGAACAAAACGGCTGACCTGTTCCTGTGCGGCCCGGTTCAAAACGCACTGGACAGTGCCGGGCGCATGAAGGCCATTGATCATCTGACCGACGCCGAGATTGCCGAGGCCCACAAATCCGCCGCGCTGTTTGCCGAAGTGGAAAGGATGACCACCCCCCTGGATAAATTCCTGTCGCTCACCCATGCTCTCGACTGGCTGAACCCTGACAAGGGCGGGATCTCTGCCATCACCGAATGGCGGGACGGCAATTTCGGCGATCCGGTGGCCATTGCCGCAGGCGCGAACCTGATCCCGCCGGCAAACGGCAACGGCCGCACGCAGGCGATGCTCACCACCTTCGAAACCCTTCTGAAGCAGGCACAAACGCTGATCCGTCAGGAACACTTTCTGAACTGGCAGGTGGCCTTTCCCGGTGTCTGGTCGGCTTGGGAACAGGACGGCCTGACCGGCGGCTTTGATGCCGTCATCGGCAACCCGCCGTGGGATCGGATCAAATTGCAACGGGTGGAATGGTTCGCCCAACGGAACCCTGAAATCGCAATGGCCCCCAGGGCAGCGGACAGAACGGCGATGATCCGCGCCCTGGAGGCCAGGGATGACCCACTCTTTGCCGATTACGCCCGCGCCAGGGATCGCACCGCCGCCATGGCCCGCATGGCCCGGCGGGGCGGGGATTACCCCCTGCTCTCAGGCGGGGACATCAACCTGTATTCCCTGTTCGTGGAACGGGCCCTGGCCCTGCTGGCCCCCGGCGGCGTGATGGGCCTGCTGACGCCCTCGGGCATTGCCGCCGATAAAACGGCCGCCCCCTTCTTCCGCCGTCTTTCCACCACCGGGCGAATCAAGGCCCTCTATGATTTTGAAAACCGGAAAATCTTCTTCCCCGATGTGGGCCGTGTCAAATTCTGCGTCTTCGTCGCCTCCCGCACCCGCCGCTTTGCGCAGACCCACTGCGCCTTCTTCCTGCAGGATCCGGCGGATCTGGAGGATCCTGACCGGTGCTTCCCCCTGACCGCCGCGGATTTTGCCCGGGTCAATCCCAATACCGGCACCGCACCGGTGTTCCGCACCCGCCGCGCTGCGGCCCTGACCACGGCCATCTATGGCCGCGTCCCAATCCTTGTGGACCGCAGCGGCCCTGAACCGGTGGCCAGCTGGCCCCTGCGCTATCAGACCATGTTCCACATAACCAGTGATTCCGCCCTGTTCCGCACCAGGGCAGAGTTAGAGGAAACCGAAGGTGCCTGGGCAATCGGCGGCAACATCTTTGACAGCCCAACGGGCAAATGGCTGCCCCTGTATGTGGGCCGCATGATCTATCAGTTTGATCACCGCGCGGCCTCGGTGCGGGTGAACCCGGAAAACCTGCACAACCCCGCCGTCAGCATCGATATCAGCGCGGAACAAAAGGCAAACCCCGCCTTCACCCCGGATACGCAATACTGGGTGTCGGAACATGAGGTCGCAAAAACTGAATTGAATTCCTGGACGCTGGCGTTTCGGGGTATTGCGAGGGGTACGAATGAAAGAACCATGATCGCCTCGGCTGTTCCCGGGGCGGCTTTCGGCAACTCAATCCCGCTCATTCGGAATTCGGACAAAGGGGATTGGGGGCCATCTTCCGCTTGCCTCCTGGCTAACCTGAATTCGGTGGTTCTGGATTTTGTGGCCCGGTCCAAGGTTCAAGGTGCCAATATCAACTGGTACATCGTGGAACAGCTCCCCATCCTTCCGCCGGACCGGTTCACAACCACCCGTTTTGGCCCCAAAACCGCGGCACAGGTCATCACGCCCGCCGTCCTTGAACTCACCTACACCGCCCATGACATGGCCCCCTTTGCCCGTGCCATGGGCCATGTTGATGATACGGGCGCGGTCAAACCGCCCTTTATCTGGGACAGCCCCCGCCGCCTCCGCCTGCGGGCAAAGCTGGACGCCGTCTTCTTCCACCTCTACGGCATCACCAGCCGCGACGACATCCGCCACATCTACGCAACCTTCCCCATCGTCGAACGTGCTGAGAGAGCCGCCTATGGCACCTGCCGCTCCCGCGATCTCTGCCTCGCCTACCTGAACGCCCTTGCCGCCGGGCGTCCGGATGAAGACCCGGGGGGCGTAGCATGACCAGAACCGCCATCGAATGGACCGAGTCAACCTGGAACCCGGTTGCCGGGTGCAGTGTCATGTCAGCGGGCTGCACAAACTGCTACGCCATGCAGATGGCCCGCCGGCTGGATGCGATGGGCCTCAAAAAATACGCGGGGCTCACCCGGACCTCCGGTGGCCGCACCGTGTGGACAGGCCGCATCCGCCAGGACCACGCCGCCCTGGCCATTCCCCTGCGCTGGAAAACGCCCCGGAAGGTGTTCGTTAACTCGATGAGTGACCTGTTTCACCCATCCGTGTCCGGGGAATTCATCGCGAACATCTGGGCGGTGATGGAACAAACCCCGCGCCACACCTATCAAATCCTGACCAAACGGCCGGATCGCATGGCAGGTCTGGTCGCCCGCGGCGCACTGCCGCAGCTGCCGAATGTGTGGCTTGGAACCAGCGTGGAAAACGCCGCCGTGACCCACAGGATTGATACCCTCCGGGGCATTCCTGCAGCAATCCGGTTCATATCCTTTGAACCTCTCATCGGGCCCGTGGGGCCGGTTGATCTGGCCGGGATTGACTGGGTGATCGTCGGCGGGGAAAGCGGCCCACGGGCCCGCCCGATCCGGGAACCCTGGATCGATGCCATACACGATGCCTGCCAAACCTCGGCCACGGCTTTCTTCTTCAAACAATGGGGGGCCTGGGGCTTTGATGGCAAACGCCGCCCCAAAAAACAGAATGGCCGCACATATCGCGGGCAATTATGGGATGAACTGCCCCCTCGATCCATAACCCCGAAACAGGAGGTACTAAACCGATGAAACTGTCCCCCGTTACCATCCGCGGCACCACCTATCCCAGCCAGTCTGCAGCCGCCCGCGCACTGGGCGTAACCTATCAGGCCGTGCAAAGAGCAATCCGCCGCAACACGCTGGACGATTGCGGCCTGGGCAGAAAGCGCAGCAGGCCGGGGATATCCGTGACCATTCGCGGTGTCACCTATCCCAGCATCGTCACCGCCGCCCGCACCCTGGGCGTATCCCCTTATGCCGTGTCCAGTGCTGTCCGCCGCAACACACTGGACAATTGCGGCTTGGGCAGCAGGCGCGGCAAGCCGGGCAAACCCGTGACCATCCGCGGCACCACCTATCCCAGCCAGGCCACCGCGGCCCGTGCGCTGGGCGTCAGCCATCGTTCCGTGGGAAGAGCAATCCGCCGCAACACACTGGACAATTGCGGCCTGGGCAGCAGGCGCGGCAGGCCGGGCAAACTCGTGACCATTCGCGGCACCACCTATCCCAGCCTGGTCGCCGCCGCCCGCGCGCTGAACATAAACTATTATGCCGTGTACAGTGCTTTCCGCAATGGTACGCTGGACGATTGCGGCTTGGGCAGCAGGCGCGGCAGGCCGGGCAAACCCGTGACCATTCGCGGCACCACCTATCCCAGCCTGACCGCCGCCGCCCGCGCACTGGGCGTGATGCCTTCGACAATACATCGTGCGCAGGCGAAAGGCACGCCCGAGACCTGTGGGCCGCAGGCAAGGCCCCGCGTTACCCCCGCCCCGAATTCAGTGTAGGGGTGCGGTTTGGTCAAAAAATCATATCAATGGGGTGGCGGGGCCACTTTGGGGGAGCACTCGAGGCACAAGCATAAAATCCTTGGCGCGTATATCCGCCGGTATTTGCAGGAACGGTGCAGGAACCCGCACAGCCGCTGCTTTCGCCTGGCAGTCGTGGACGGTTTCGCTGGCGGTGGCCGGTATAAGGACGGAAGCCCGGGATCGCCCGTGATCTTCGCCGAAACCCTGCTGGACACCATTCACGCCATCAATTTTGAACGCACCGTCGGGGGTATGCCAAAGGTTGAGGTCGAGTGCCTGATGATCCTCAACGATACTGATCCAGAGGCCACGCGGCAACTGCCCGGGGCCGTTGCCCCATGCATTGCGAAATCCAGGGAGGCTGATTCGGCCGTGACCCTGCGGGTGGAATACACTCAAGGGGAATTTGAGGGCATGGTCAATGCGTTCCACACCCTGGTGGCAGGCGGGCGGTACCAAAACGTGATCTACAATCTGGATCAATGCGGCCACAGCCACGTCAACCGCACGACCATTGCCCGGTTGGTGAAGTCGGTACGTTCGGTGGAAATCTTCCTTACATTCGCGGTGGAGGCATTGATCTCGTTCCTAAGCCAGAAGGAACCGGAACGCACCCGCAAGCAACTGGAACCCCTGGGCCTTCGCCCAGGCGCACTGGAATTCACAAACGCACTGGTCAGCAGGGATGAATGGCTGGGAACTGCTGAGCGGGTCGTGTTTGAGCATTTCCGCGCAACGGCCCCGTTTGTTACCCCCTTCGCAATCAACAACCCGGACGGGTGGCGTTACTGGTTCATGCACTTCGCATGTCACCATCGGGCGCGGCAGGTCTTCAATAACGTCCTCCATGACAACAGCAGCGCACTGGCCCATTTCGGGCGGGCGGGTCTGCACATGCTCTCATATAACCCGGCACATAAGGACGGTTCACTCTACCTGTTCAACAGCGGTGCGCGGGACGCCGCCCGACAGCAACTGCCCGACGACATCGCCCGCCTGGTATCGGAAGGCGGTGACACCATCGGAATATCAAAATTCTATTCCAGCGTTTACCCCGAACCCTCCGCCCATAGCGACGACATCCATAACGCTATTCTCAACAGCCCCGATCTCGACGTCCTGACGCCAAAGGGCAACCCGCGGCGGCGTGCCCACACAATCTCGTCGAAAGACACGTTATACCGGAAAGCACAGCGGAGCTTCCACTTGCCGGGATCGACAAGACCTCAAAAAGACAAGATTTGATTCGGAATCACCCCCACTGGATACCGGAATCCGTGAACCAACAGGAGAAGACCCATGAAGAACCCCATCACCATCCGCGGCGTCACCTATCCCAGCCAGGCCGCAGCCGCCCGGGCACTGGGGGTTTCCACGTCGTCCGTCGCCAGGCTTGCGCGGCGTGGCGAACCCGACAGTATCGGCATCGGCACAAAGAGTGGTCAGCCCATCACCATCCGCGGCGTCACCTATCCCAGCCAGGCCGCAGCCGCCCGCGCATTGGGAATCTCGCGCCAGGCGGTGAATGATGCCACCCGTACGGGCAGGCTGGAACGCTGTGGTCTTGGCTGGCCCCCAAGCCGATGACGGCGAATGCGTCCTGGGCGGCATCCGTGAAGGGACTGTGAGGCCCCTGTGAAGCAGCTTTAAAGGGGCTTCACAGCCCCATTACAACCCCTTCACACCCACGGCGAAACAATTCATCCAATCCCGCTCCCAAAGGCGGCCCCATGCGGCAGACCCCTCCCACAATCCCGTTGAAAGACAGGTTTTGCCCGAAGGCCGGGCCCGACGAGACATCAGGAGGACAAGGCGGAATGCGGAACCGGGGCTACACGATGTCGGGCAGCGGGGAAGGCACTTCCACCTTTTTCAATTCCCGCAGCAATTCTTTCGCCTGGTCCAATCGCCCGCCAGAGGATTTTATCGGCTTCCGCCTTTTAACTTCGGCCCATGGGTCGTCATATCCATCGCGGGACAGGGACAGGAACACCGCCGTCGCGGCAAGCTCCAATACCACGGCCCCGGCCCTGGCCGCTTGCCGGGCAAGTTCACGGCGTTCGGCAGGCACAGCATCATCCGGCGCATCCTTAACCGCGTAGATGGAATAGTATCCCCCCCACTCCGCCTGGCACTCCTCTTCGGTCAGATCCCCAAAGAGCGCACCCACCCTGGCAGCCTCCGCAACAACCTCGCTATAGGGTCCGTAGTGCTTGTAGACGAAATAAAATCCATCACCGAATCCGGCAACGTCAAGCAGGTAGGCGATCTTCTGAAGGCGCGTCCGGCCAACAATTTTTCCCCCTGCATCACGGATAATTGCCGCAACGGCCGCAATCTGTTCCCGTTTACTTAGCCGCATGCCTGCACCTCCATGTCAATGATACCCCGAATCTTTGCTTCGATTTGGGGATGATCCCGGTCGAAGTAGGCGCGGGCAAGTTTGAAATCTCGCAGACCTGCCACAACGTCGGAACATTGTTTCAGGTCGACCAGGGCCCCGCCTGCTGTGCGAACGTTGATTTGCTCCAATGGTTCACGTGATTCATCACCTGTTTTATAAGGCACTCTGTGCGCCTCATCTGTCAAGAGGGTCGGGATACCACAGGCTGCTTCCTCCTCCTTCAATGCGTCCAGCGCGACGAGTACTTTCGCACAACACTTGTCGATCTGCTCGATATGGTCAGGCTTACGGCCATTCTCCGGGTCGATCTTGTGCTGGACCAGGGCCCTGATATCCAGACATTTGAAAAGTTTCCGGTCCTGCAGGCGCATTGCAAAGGATCTGATCACCTCGTCCTCGGCCGCGCACAGTTGCGAAAGAGCCCCCTGGACGACTGTGTCATCCAGATTCAGTACTGTCTCGATATTCTCTGGTTCTTTGGCGAATTGTACCAGCGGGTGATTGTCCGGCAGACCAACCTTCGCCCGGCTTCCGTCCTGGACAAGCTTAACCAGCCGCACCAGCAATTCGACAAACAATTTCTCGGCCCCTCTGGTCGCTTTGTGAAAATATACCGTCGGGTACAGGTGGAAGAGCCCAAGCACATAGGCTTCTGCCGCGCGGATGGCTTTCGGTCCAATCACAAAGGTCGGAACCTCTTGAACCTTTTCTTTTTCTACACCTATGGAAACGTTGGCAATTTCCAGATTTGCCAGAAGCCAGGCAAAATCAATGGCGGAATGCCGGCTGCCGGACATCAGCCGATCCCGGCGCATGTAATCCAGCCGGTCCGCATCAAACTGGCTGGACACCACGGCGTTATGGACTGTTTGTTCCCCCTCTTTCTTTATCATGTCCGCCACGTCATTGGCAAAGCCGCTGCCCATGTCCTTCAGGATATCCGCAAGCGCACTGTTCCTGATCAGCAGGTCGCTCATTTGCTCATGATTTGCCAGGGTCAGGCCAAGATCTTTGCCGACGGTTTCGAACACGTGGCTGAACGGTCCGTGACCTGTGTCATGAACCAGGGCCGCCGCCAGTGCAATGTGCTCCTGTGCCTCCCGCCGCTGTTCCCCGGCACGTTCCCGGACGATGTCCATAAGTTGCCTGGCGGTATGAAAAACGCCGACACTGTGGGCGAACCGGGTATGCGTCGCCCCTGGAAAAACCAATTCGGCAAACCCCAGTTGCTTGATTCTCCGAAGCCGCTGGAACGGGCGGCTGCGAACGACCTGCCAAAGCACCCGCTCGAGCTGCTGACCTGTATCAAAGACGATCAGATTGTGCAGGGGGTCGCGGATTCTCTGCTGTGCCATAAACCGTACCAAACGTTCCATTTCATCACTGACGGCGCAATGCCCCCCCCGTGACAACAGCAGCACACTGGCCCATTTCGGGCGGGCGGTGCTACCATCGGAACACCGGAATTCTATCCCGTCATTTCCCCCGCACCTTACCCGCTGCAAATCTGCTGCAGGCTTACCCACTGATTATCGGGCATGATCGGCGGGCGCACCTGCCCGCGCAAAGGATCCGCCTCGATCAGACCAAGCGTCGTCTCGCCCGAACTATCCCGGGCATAGGCATAAGGTTCCGATGACAGCCCCGCGGCCGCGAACCGCACTACAAGTGCGTTATCCGCAACCGGGCCGGGCGGCTGGGTCAGGGTGCGGTGCGCCTCTTGATGCAGGTGCTGCCTGTCGATCTCACCCGTTGTGATCATGCGCAGGATTACCCAAAAGCCCGAGGCCTCAAGCAGCCGTTCCATCGGATCCCGGGCCTGTCGCCGCAGGTCTTCCGCCAGAACATAGCCTGCCAGAACCTCCGGCGTTTCAAAGTTCTCTACCAGGGATCGATGGATCAGGATGATATTGCCTGGCATATGGGCCGAGACCGGCACCGCACCCGGCAGAACCACAAGGCGCGGGGCCTTCGCACCGAACAGCGTACGCGACAATTGCGCAAGCGATTGCACACCACTGGCCGCGTTGCAAGGTTGCCCGGTCAGTTCCGCCGCCTCTGCCAGGATAGTGCGCCCGATCTGGGCGCGTTTCGAATCCGGCAAAAGCACCAGGGTTTGCCGCAACAGCACATCGGGCAGCCACAGCACGGCGGCAAAAACAATGGCCGCGGTCAGCCCCGCGCCCAGGAACAGCCTCAGCCGCCCTGGATGCGGGCGGTCGCGGGCGAGCACGCCGCGCACCGTCTCAATGGCGTCCACCATCTGTGCTTCGGCAAGTTCCAGCATTTCATCGGCGTCAGGCCCAGGGCCGAACAGGGCCGGAAATTTGCCGGGGTTAAGCCGTTCCACCGCGGGAAGTGACCAGTGCGACAGCGCGGTTTCGTCTGGCGTAAAGATCATCAAGGTGGCATCGCCAAGTGAAACCAGCACCTCGCGCCGCTGGTGGCCCTTGGTTTCGCGCCAGAGCCCGGTGGCTTCCAGCCGTTGGTAATTGCTAAGCGCGGTCATGCCTGCAATGCACCGCCCGATCTTTTGCCCCCGGAATAGCGGGATGAAAGGAGCCGCTCAATCTTTCAGCCAACCGTCGCCTGGGCACGGTGCCCTTTGGCGGGGATGGGGCCGGGATAAGGAAGCACCGGATCAAAAGCTTCTGGCCCGCTGGCGCAGTTCGAATTTCTGGATCTTGCCGGTAGAGGTTTTCGGCAACTCGGCGAAAATCACGCGCTTTGGCACCTTGAACCCGGCCAGCTGCTGCCGGGCAAAGGCGATCAGCTCTGCCTCGGTTGCCTTTGCATCATCCTTCAATTCGACAAAGGCACAGGGTACCTCACCCCATTTCGCATGCGGTTGTGCAACCACCGCGCAAAGCGACACCGCGGGGTGGTGCATCAATGCGCCTTCAACCTCTACCGATGAAACGTTTTCGCCGCCCGAGATGATGATGTCCTTTGCACGGTCGGCAATCTGTATGTAACTGTCGGGGTGCTGGACGGCGATGTCACCACTGTGGAAATAGCCACCCTTGAACGCCTCGGCGGTGGCACGGGGGTTCTTGTAATAGCCCTTCATCACCGCATTGCCGCGCATCATGATCTCTCCCAATGCAATGCCATCCATGGGGATTTGCGCCATGGTTTCGGGGGTCATCACGGTGATGTGGTCCATATTGGGAAAGGCGACGCCCTGGCGCGCCTTGATCGCCGCGCGCGCGTCCCCTGGCAGGTCATCCCAAAGCCCGTCTTGCCAGAGGCATTCGGTTGTGTGCCCATAAACCTCGGTCAGCCCGTAAACATGCGTGACGTGAAAGCCCATCGTTTCAATCGCGGCCAGCGTGGCGGCAGCGGGCGGGGCACCGGCGGTGAACACCTGGACCGTGTGATCAAAGGGGCGGCGGTCTTCATCGCCAGCATTGACAATCATGTTCAGGACAATGGGTGCCCCCCCGAAATGCGTAACCCCATGCCCGGCGATGGCGTCATAGATGGTCCGCGCCGTGATGGCCCGGCAGCAAATCGTGGCCCCGCCAAGTGCCGGCAGTGCCCAGACATGGCACCAGTTGTTGCAGTGAAAAAGCGGCACGATGGCCAGATAGCGGGGATAAAGCGTCATCCGCCAGGAAATCGGTGTGCCGAGCGTGATCAGATAGGCCCCACGATGGTGGCAGACGACCCCCTTGGGTTGCCCGGTGGTGCCCGAAGTGTAGTTGAGCGCGATTGATTCCCATTCATCTTCGGGCATGATCCAGGGCGCATCGGCATCACCTTCGGCCAGAAGCGCATCATAGGTCAGATACCGACCAGTGGCATGATAGCCCGCGCGTTCATCGGGTACTTCGACGATCAGGGGGGCCTCTCCCTCCATCATGCCGATGGCGGCCTCCAGCACGGTCAGGAATTGCGTGTCGGCAAGGACGACCCTGGCCTCTCCATGATCAAGGATGTAGCGGATGGTGCCGGGATCAAGGCGGATGTTGATGCTGTTGAGGACCGCGCCTGCAGCGGGTACGCCGAAATGCGCCTCCATATGGGCCGGGATATTCGGCACAAGCGTGGCAACCACATCGCCGGGGGCCACGCCGCGCCGGACCAGGGCCGAGGCCAGGCGGCTGACGCGGGCGTGGTATTCGGCATAGGTAAAGCACTGGTCGCCATAGATCAGTGCCGTGCGCGCGGGAAAAATGGATTTCGCCCGAATCAAATGCGACAGCGGCGTCAAAGGCACGTAATTCGCTGCGCACTTCCCGAGCCCCGTTTCATCCTTCATCCAGCCCATGCTGCCCCCCAGGTGATGTGGTCGATGCGGTCGCGGCAGTATGGGCGGGCTGGTCGCGTTTGAAAAGAGCCCCCCCGAACGTCCCAGGCACGGCAGGCGCAGGGTGCGGGGTGCGCATTCGTGTTGACGGGCGGGGTTCGGCCGGATATGTGGCGGGCACTGGCCCCACGCGGCCCTTGCCCCTGGGTGGCCATCCGTGCCATTGTGCGTGAGATTTGAGAGAGGGGGAAACCCGCATGAACCGCACCATCACCGCCGCCCTGGCGGCAATTCTCCTGACCGCAGGTACCGCAGCAGCGCAGGCCCAGGCGGGCTGCAACTGGCTAGTGTGGAGATTCTGGCAGGACGCCACCGCAGCCCGCGTGGCGGGGTGCATCGCCGCCGGCGCAAACATCAACGCGCGGAACGAGCACGGCCGGACGCCGCTTCACCAGGCGGCGGGGAATGGTACGCCCCAGGTGGTGCAGGCCCTGCTGGACGCCGGCGCGGACATTGAGGCGCGGGACGATTTTGGCGCCACGCCGCTTCACAAGGCGGCGGGGAATAATGGCAGAGCCGAGGTGATGCAAGCCCTGATTGCCGCAGGCGCGGATATCAACGCGCGGGACCGAAACGACCGGACGCCGCTTCACAGGGCGGTGTGGTCTCACGATGCCAGGGTGGTGCAAACTCTGATCAACGCGGGTGCCAGTATTAATAGCGGGTTGCAGCTTCACGTGGCGGCGGGGAATGGCAATGCTGAGGCCGTGCGTGCCCTGATCGCCGCAGGCGCGGATATCGATGCGCTGACCGATGGCGGCGTGACGCCGCTTCACGCGGCGGCGTGGTATGGCACGCCCGAGGCGGTGCGGGCCCTGACCCGCGCAGGCGCGGATATCGATGCGCGGAACGAGCACGGCCAGACGCCGCTTCACGCGGCGGCGTGGTATGGCAATGCCGAGGCTGTGCGGGCCCTGATCGCCGCAGGCGCGGACATCAACGCGCGGACCGAATATGGCTTCACGCCGCTTCACAACGCGGCGTGGTATGGCACCTCGGCCGAGGTGGTGCGGGCCCTGACCCGCGCAGGCGCGGATATCGAGGCGCGGGACGAAGACGGCCAGACGCCGCTTCACACGGCGGCGTCGGGTTTCCCCCCCGAATTGGCCGAAATGCTGCAAGCCATGAACCCCGAAGCACCCGAGGTGGTGCGGGCCCTGATCGCCGCAGGTGCGGACATCAAGGCGCGGGACGATTTTGGCCGAATACCGGCCGACCTTGCCGAGGGGAACGAGGCTGTGCGCAACCATCCGGTGTTCTGGGAATTGAACCAAGCGCGGTTTGACTGACCCGCGCAGCGGCACACCAAAAGCAGGAATTGCGGTTCGGGGGTAAGGCCCTAATGCACCACGGCATTATCCGGTGCCGGGCGGTCCGCGCCGGAAACCCGGTTCCCCACGATCAGCCCCCCGGCCCCGGCTGAGACCGCAACGGTTTCCCCGTCCTTGACCTCTCCGGCCAGGATCATCTCGGCCAGGGGGTTTTGCAGGCTGCGCTGAATCACCCGCCGCAGGGGGCGGGCCCCAAAGACCGGATCATACCCTTCATCGGCCAGCCAGGTCAGCGCGCCCGAATCCAGCTCCAGCGTGATCTTGCGGCGACCCAGGCGGTTTTCAAGCCACGCAAGCTGGATTCGCACAATCCCGTCCATATCCGCCCGGGACAGGCGATCAAATATAATCGTCTCATCCAGCCGGTTCAGGAATTCGGGGCGGAAATGCGCCCGGACCGCATCCATCACCTCACGCCTGGCCTCCGATGCATCGGCCCCATCGGGTAACTGGCTAAGGGCCTGCGCCCCCAGGTTTGAGGTCAGCACGATAAGCGTTTGCTTAAAATCCACCGTGCGGCCCTGGCCATCGGTCAACTGCCCGTCATCCAGCACCTGAAGCAGCACGTTGAACACATCCGGGTGCGCCTTTTCAACCTCATCGAACAGCACCACCTGATAGGGCCGCCGCCGCACCGCCTCGGTCAGTTTCCCGCCTTCGTCATAGCCGACATAGCCCGGCGGCGCACCGATCAGACGGGCGACCGCGTGCTTCTCCATAAACTCACTCATGTCGATCCGCACCATCGCCTGGTCATCATCAAACAGAAACCCGGCCAGCGCCTTGGTCAGTTCGGTTTTGCCCACACCAGTCGGCCCCAGCATCAGAAAGGAGCCCAAGGGCCGGTGCTCATCGTTCAGGCCCGCCCGGGCCCGGCGCACCGCGTTGGAAACAGCGCGCACGGCGGTGTCCTGGCCGATCACACGCTGGCCAATCGCCTCTTCCATCCGCAGCAGTTTCTCGCGCTCACCTTCCAGCATTTTTGAGATGGGAACACCGGTCCACCGCTCCACCACGCCGGCGATCTGTTCGGGGCGCACCGCCTCTTCAACCATCATGTCGTCTTCCGCAGCCTCGGCCGTGGCCAATTCCTTTTCCAGCTGCGGAATAACGCCGTAGCTCAGCTCCCCTGCCCTGGCCAGATCGCTGTTGCGCTTGGCCTGGTCCAATTCGGCCCGCGCCTGGTCCAGCTTCTCCTTCAGGATGCGTGCGCCTTCCAGCTTGTCGCGCTCGGATTGCCATTTCGCGGTCATCCCGGCGGATTTCTGCTGCAGGTCCGACAACTCTTTCTCTAACCGCTGCAGCCGGTCTTTTGAGGCAGCGTCATCCTCTTTCTTCAAGGCCTCGGCTTCGATCTGAATCTGCAGGATGTGCCGATCAAGCGCGTCCAGCTCTTCCGGTTTGCTGTCAACCTCCATCCGCAGGCGGCTGGCGGCTTCATCAACCAGGTCGATGGCCTTATCCGGCAGGAAACGGTCCGTGATGTAGCGGTGGCTCAGCGTGGCCGCCGCCACAAGTGCCGCATCGCCGATGCGCACACCGTGGTGCAGCTCATACTTTTCCTTGATCCCGCGCAGGATCGAGACGGTGTCCTCCACCGTCGGCTCCGCCACCATCAGGGGCTGAAACCGGCGGGCAAGCGCGGCATCCTTTTCAACGTATTTGCGGTATTCATCCAGCGTTGTCGCACCAACACAATGCAATTCACCGCGCGCCAGGGCCGGTTTGATCAGGTTCGCAGCATCCATCGCGCCATCGGTTTTGCCTGCCCCCACCAGCGTGTGCATCTCATCGATAAACAGGATGATCTCACCCGCTGTCGCGCTGATTTCATTCAGAACCGATTTCAGCCGCTCCTCAAACTCGCCACGGTATTTCGCCCCTGCGATCAGCGCACCCATGTCAAGTGCCATCAGGGTCTTGTTGCGCAGGGATTCCGGGACATCGCCATTGACGATGCGCAGGGCCAGCCCCTCGGCGATGGCCGTCTTGCCCACGCCCGGCTCACCGATCAGCACCGGGTTGTTCTTTGTGCGGCGGCTGAGCACCTGCATGGCGCGGCGGATCTCCTCATCCCGGCCGATGATCGGGTCGATCTTGCCTTCACGCGCGGCCTTGGTCAGGTCACGGGCATATTTGTTAAGTGCCTCGTAATTGTCCTCGGCCGACGCACTGTCGGCCGTGCGGCCCTTGCGGATATCGTTGATCGCCGCATTCAATGCCTGCGCATTGACAGAACCCGCTTCCAGCGCGGTTTTTGCCGGGGATTTCACCATCGCCAGCGCGGTCAAAAGCCGCTCAACCGGCACGAAACTGTCGCCCGCCTTCTCTGCCAGTTTCTTTGCCTCGCCCAGAACCTTGGCCGTCTGGCCGTCAAGATACAGCTGGCCCGCGTCACCCGTGACTTTGGGCATCTTTGCCAGGGCCTGTTCCAGGGCCTCGGTCACGCGCATCGGCGCACCGCCCGCCCGGGAAATCAGGTTTGACGCTAGGCCCTGATCATCATCCATCAGAGCTTTCAGCAGATGTTCCGGGGCCAATTTCTGATGGTCTTCGCGCTGCGCAATCGTCTGGGCCGCGTGCACAAACCCGCGCGTACGATCAGTGAATTTCTCAAAGTTCATCACGATATCTCCTGCTTCGGGCGCATGCCTGTGCCCGCCATGCCCTGGTGCGGAATGCGATATAATCCCTGGGGCATAAATGGGAACGCCATGCGCTGATCTCAAGATTTCGGGGGAAATTCCACGCCAAACTCTGGTGCCAGGGCCCGCGCCCGCGCCCGCATTGCCCCGGACCGGTCCCGCAGTGCCTGGCCCACACGCGCCGCTGCATCCGCCCGTTCTGCGGGGCTTCGGGCGGTTCGGCAACAGGCATCAAGGGCCCAAATGCGCAGCAAAAGCCTTGGATGCTCGACCAGGGACATCAAATGTGGTCGAAAGGGGTGCGCCAGATGCGGCGCATGGTGTACGGATTGAAGAATATGCAAGGCTGCGTCCGGATTTTGCATGCCGCGCAGTGCGGCAAAGGCCTGGGTCAGGGCATCCTCGCGTATCGTGCCCATCTCGGCCAGGGCCTTCACAATCCAGCTGGCGGCGACCTGATTTGGCCCGCAAAGGCCATCCAGCACCGCACCCAGGGCCGCATCCGACAAGGGTTCTTTCAGGACCGTGCGCAAAGGGGCCACCCGAACCCCATCAAAGGCAGCGCAAGCGGCGTGAATGTCAGCTGCGGTTCGCATGGGCAGAATTTGACAGGGGCAGGACATCTTGCCAAGCAGCAGCAGAGACAAAAGGGACCGCCCCCCATGGATGATGATCGCCTGATCGTGGCACTTGATGTGCCGAACGCCCCGACCGCGATGGAATTGGCCACCCGGCTCGGCAAGGCTGTTAATTTCTACAAGATCGGCCTTGGCATGCTTACGGGCGGCGGGTTGGCACTGGCTAACAAGCTGAAGCACGATCACGGCAAGCGCATCTTTCTGGATATGAAACTTTTTGATATCGGTGCCACGGTCGAGGCCGCGGTGCGCGGTCTGGCACGGTTGGAACCGGATTTTCTGACGGTTCATGGTGATCCGCATGTGATTCGCGCCGCCAAACAGGGGGCAGCCGGCAGCAATATAAAAATCCTGGCGGTGACGGTCCTGACCTCACTTGACCGGGCGGATCTGGATGCCAGCCTGATTCGGCAGGGGGAACTGCCAAGCATTGTGGCACAGCGGGCCAGCCTTGCCTTTGCGGCCGGGGCCGACGGTGTCATCGCAGCACCGCAGGAAGCCGCGCTGCTCCGCGCACTGCCCGAGGCCCGGGGCAAACTGATTGTCACCCCCGGTGTGCGCCCCGCCGGCGCGGGGTCTGATGATCAAAAGCGCACCGCAACACCGGCCCGCGCCCTGGCCGATGGGGCCGACCACATCGTTGTCGGTCGCCCGATCTGGCAGGCGAAGAACCCTGCCGTCACCGCCCGCGCAATCCTGGCGGAAATCAGCTAGCGATGCCTTGCCTGCCCCCCTTCCGGGGCGAAGTTATCGGGATCCGCGCCTGCACCACCGCATGGGCAGGCAAGCAAAGGGTTCCTAGCTTCCGGACTTGCCGGTTTATTCGTTGATGTCGTGATCAAAGGTGCGCACCTGGCCCTGGTTGACGCCCAGCCAGTGCCGCAGTGCCAGCCATGACAGCAGCGACAGAACCGCAAATGTCAGGAACAGTATCGGCACCGAGGCCATCAGCAACGCCGCAACGGGCCCGCCTGCCAGCAGCAAAAGCCCCGTCAGCCCCGCACCGATTCCAAAACCAAGCAGCACATAGCTGGGCAGGATCACCTCCCCCACTGCCAGAACAAGGCCACCGGCCATCCAGACCCACCATTCGCCCCACATCAACCCCGTCCTTTCAGCATCTGGAACGCCTTGCCAAAGGCATCGGCGGCCTCTGCCGGCACAACGATGGTCTGTGTGCCCTGGCCCCGGGCAATCTCGGTAATGCCTTTTACCTGTTCCAGCGCGATGTTGTATTGCACCGCCTCCAGCCCGCCTTTCGCAATCGCTTCGGCCACCACGCCGGTGGCATAAGCCTCGGCATCGGCTTCGACGCGCCGTGCCTCTGCCGCTTGGCGGGCGGCGTAAAGGTCGCCATCGGCCTGCAGTTCCACCGCGCGTTTTTCACCTTCGGCGCGGGCTACTGCCGCGCGGCGTTCGCGTTCGGCGTTCAACTGCTGCAGCATCGCGTCGCGGGTGGCCTGGTCCAGCCCGACGTCAAGGATTTCGGCCCGCGTCACCTCAATCCCCCAATCGTTGACCGCACTTTCAACAGCCTTTTGGATTTGAGCGATCAGCTGCGCCCGGTTGGACTGCACCTCGTCCAGCTCCATCTTGCCGATCTCGGCCCGGACGATCCCCGCCACCGTGGTCGCAATCGCCCCATCAACATCGCGGATGCGATAAACGGTCTTTTCCGGCTCCAGCACCCGGTAGAACACACTGGTTTCAACCTGCAAAAGCACGTTGTCTGATGTGATGGCATCCTGGCTGGCATTGGGCAATTGCCGTTCCAAAACCGAAACCTTGTGCGCCACCCGGTCCAGAAACGGAACGATAAAGTTGATGCCGGGCCCCAGCACCGCTTTCAACCGCCCGAAACGTTCAACCACATGCTGTTCGGACTGCGGCACAATCCGAATGCCCAGAAAGATGCAAAGAATAATAAAGCCAGCCAAAAGCAAGGCCACGACACTGCCGCCCAGAAGTTCAGAACCCAATCCTGCCGTCCTCCGTTTTTGTGAACCTTGAATATATCCGCACCATCCGGCTTTGCCAAGGGCGGATTTTACCCCGGGCGGCGGGTCAGGCTAGACGACCGCCCCCACCGCCCGGAACCGCCCTCTGCCGTGACCATTGGCATCTGTGGCCGACAGGTTCCGCCGCACCGTGCGCCTGGGCCGCGCACATCACTCTGCCGCCAGCGGCAGCTGCTGCCCGGCCTGGGAACCGATGATATGGCGCAGGACATCGGTGAGCAGGGCTTTGATGTTCCGGAAATTGCCATTCGGCCGAATCAGTCGCTCATCCATATACAGTAAACGGTCGAGCTCGATCTGAAGCGCGTGCCACCCGCAGGCGGGCCACCCGTAATGCTGCGTCACAAAGGCACCGGCAAAGGGCGTGTTGCGGCTGACAACAAGGCCCGCACTTGCAAAGGCCGCCTCAATTTGTTCCACGACTGCCGAATCGCAAGAGGTGCCAAATCGGTCACCCAGCACAACCCTGGGCCACCGCTGGCCAGGGCGGAAGGCGGCATCAAGTGCCTCATGCGGCATTGAGTGAAAATCCAGCAGGATGGCCCTGCCGAACGCCTCCTGCGCACTGTGCATCAGACCATCGAGTGCCGCATGATAGGGGGCCCAAACCTCGGCGAGGCGAGCCTGTGCCTCATCCAGGCTGAGCTTGCCACGATAGATCGCGCGCCCATTGGCCACAACGCGCGGAATCACACCCAGGCCGGCACTGACGCGCGGGGTCTGATTGATGCGGCGAATACCAGAGACAACGCCAGGATCCAACTCATCCGCGCTGCGATTCAGATCAACATAGGCGCGCGGAAACTCCGCCGCCAGCATGGGCGCACCCAGAACCGGTGCGTCGGCCAGCAGCAAGTCCATGAACGCATCCTCGGAAGACCGGATTGCGCACGCATCCAGAACCGTGCTGCGCGTAAAATGCCACGGGTAGTACCGCCCGGAATGCGGAGAGGCCACCACCACCGGCGTGGTGCGTGCTGTCGGGTACTCGATCCGATAAGCGTTGCGCGGCATGACATCCCTGTTCCTGCCCACTACATAGCGGGATTTTCCCTGTGGCCCAAATCTTTGAAAAGCTCTTGAATCGCCCCCCGATTTCTTTTATGGAACGTTGCCAATGTGCGGCGGGTGCCGGAACAGACCGCGCATGTGGTTATGATGCAGTCCGGCACACAGGGGGCGGTTAGCTCAGGGGTAGAGCACTACGTTGACATCGTAGGGGTCACTGGTTCAATCCCAGTACCGCCCACCACTGCTGGTTCTGTCCCTGTTGTGCGGGGCCGGATCAAAACATAAAGGCGCATCGCCGCGCCGCGCCGAAAGGAGATGAACGATGAAGGTCAAAACCTCGCTCCGCTCGCTCAAGCAGCGCCACCGCGATTGCCGCGTCGTGCGCCGCAAGGGCCGGGTCTATGTGATCAACAAGATCCAGCGCCGGTTCAAAGCCCGCCAAGGCTGATCCCCGCGACACCCGGCCAGAGGGGATGCACCACCCGAAAGGGTGGCGTCCTTTGTGCCGGAATGGGCCAGAGGCGGGATGGCACTGCCCCTGCGGGCGGGTAACGGGTGGGCGCACCCTGCCACGCGGAACGCCAGGCATCGAAAGCTCCGGGTAACGGCGGAAACCTGCAGAATAAGCACCAGCCCCTTCTGGTTCATGATCAGCACAGTTGCCGCACCGTCAGAAATCCGGGCAGAGATCCGGGCTAGTGTTCTGGCGGGATGGAATACGTCAGCGTTGCGCGGGCCACGGGCCTGGGCTGCCCCTCGGAATAGATCAGACAATCGCCCACGGTAAGAACCCGGCCAGATTTCAGTATCGTTGTTGCACAGATCAGGTCGCGCCCCGCCGCCGGTTTGCGCATAAAATCGATCGAGCAGTTGGTGGTGACTGCCAGTGCCCTGGGCCCGATCATCGCCAGAATCGCCAGATAAACCCCGACGTCGGCCAAGGAAAACATGGTCGGCCCTGACACGGTTCCGCCAGGCCGCAGGTGCCGTTCGGTAATCACATGGCGCACACGCACGAAGCCCTCGGCCACCTCTTCCACGCGGAAATCCCCCGCGACCTGCGGAAGCTCCGCGGTCAAAAACGCCTGAAGTTCGGCACGATCCATGGCCAATGGCATTGCCTGCCCCCTTATCCTGCCCTAGGCTTCGCGTGTTTTCAGGGGCTTGGCAAGGGGGTGATGACGGTGACCGATGCACTTTTGATTCGGGAAGATCTGGGCGCGATCACGCGGCTGACACTGAACAGCCCGGAAAACCTCAACGCGCTAAGCGATGCGATGCTCGCGGAATTGAAATCCGCCTTTTCGGCCCTGGAGCATGACAGCACCCGGCGGGTGATTGTTCTGGGCGGGGCTGGTGCGGCGTTTTGCGCGGGGCATGACCTGAAAGAGATGCGAACCCGGCGGCAAGCCGGTGACAGAGGTGCGGCGGCACTTCGGGATTTGTTTGACCGTTGCGCCGAGGTCATGCTGATGATCCCGCGCCTGCCGCAGCCGGTGATTGCCCGGGTACACGGCATCGCCACCGCCGCGGGCTGCCAGCTGGTTGCCTCTTGCGATTTGGCGGTGGCCGCCGATGACGCACGGTTTGGCGTCAACGGGGTGAATATCGGCCTGTTCTGTTCCACGCCTATGGTGGCGCTCAGCCGGAACATGCCGCGCAAGCATGTCTTTGAAATGCTGACGACGGGGCAGTTCATCACTGCCAGCCGTGCGGTTGAACTGGGGCTGATCAACAGGTCGGTCCGTGGCACGGCACTGGAGGTTGAGACCATGCAGATGGCCAAAGCCATTGCGGAAAAGCCGCGCAGTGCCGTGCGGCGCGGCAAGCGTGCCTTCTACGAGCAGTTGGAACAGCCCATCGCTGCGGCCTATGCCCATACCGGTGCGATCATGGTTAAGAATATGCTCGACGATGATGCCTACGAAGGTATCTCGGCCTTTCTTGACAAGCGGGCACCCGACTGGAACCAATAGGCAGGTATGCGCACCGCCGCCCGCAGGGCCCCCGAACGCCCCATTCCCCCGGATAATCCCGGAATGCGGGCGGGGATGTCAGATCCCGTAGATGGCCCTGAACTTCGCATCAAGGTTGTCAAGAAGCAGCGCGGGATCCACCGGACCGCCAGCGGCATGTTCAATCGTCTCGCGCGGGGGACGCAACCCGCCATGGCACTGCAGGCGTTCCCGAAGCCATGCCAGCGCGGGGGACGGGTCACCCCGGGCCAGGGCATGATCAAGATCGGGCAGATCCGTGCGCATGGCCTTGTGCAGGCAACCCGCATAAACATTGCCCAGGGTATAGGTCGGGAAATACCCGAACAGCCCGGCGGACCAGTGCACATCCTGCAGCACCCCGTTTGATGGCCGGTCCACCGCCACCCCGAAATCTGCCGTGAACCTGTCGTTCCAGGCCGCCTCCAAATCCCGAACCATCAGATCATCGGACAGAAGCGCGCGCTCAAGATCGAAGCGCAGGGCGATGTGAAGGTTGTAATGCACCTCATCGGCTTCGGTCCGGATGAAGCCGGGGACAACCCGGTTGATCGCGGTGTAAAATGCCTCTGGCCCGTCGATGTTAAGCGGGCCAAAGCGGTCGACCATCCGGCCATAAAGCCAGCCGGTGAAGGCGCGGCTCCGGGCCAGCTGATTCTCATAGAGCCGGCTCTGGCTTTCATGCACCCCCATCGAGGCACCCTGCCCCACCGGCGTCAGCCCATAGGCCGGGTCGATATTTTGTTCATAGCCCGCATGGCCGACCTCATGGATCGTGGAGTAGAGGCAGCCAAGCGGGTCCGCGATGTCAACCCGGGTGGTGATCCGCACATCCGCGCCCGCACCGGAACTGAAGGGATGCACCGCCTGATCGATCCGGCCCCGGGTAAAATCATAACCGAAGGCGCGCGCGACCTCTTCGGACAGTGCCAGTTGTTCCGCCTCGGCGAAGGTGCCCACAAGCGGGGCCGGATCCCGCCCGGACCCGGCGATGGCAGCGCGAAGTGCTGCCAGGCGCGGGCGCAAGGCCGCAAACATCGCGGTCAAATCCCGGGCGGTCATGCCAGGCTCATAATCCTGTAAAAGCGCATCATAAAGTTCCCCGCCCCGGGCCAGGGCCTCGGCCTCTTGCCGCCGCAGGGACAGGATTTCGTCAAGGACGGGCAGAAAGGCCGCGACATCCTCCGCCGCCCGTGCGGCCACCCATTTGCCGTGGGCCAGCGCCGTGGTTCGGACCAGGGCAGCGGACAAATCCGCGTGGACTTGCGTGGCGCGGTCATAAGCCTTGCGGATCAGGCGTAATTGTGCCGCTTCAACAGCATTGGCGGGCACGGCGCGGGCAAGCCAGTCGGCAACCCGTGGATCGGTCCGGCGGGCATGAAGAACACCATCCAGTGCAGCCAGTTCCTCCCCCCTCTGGTCAATGGCGGCGGCGGGCATCATGGTTTCCTGATCCCACTGCAGCCGCCCCATAACCTGCGCCAAAGCCTCGGTCCGGCGCTGGAACGCCATCAGGTCCGCCATCGCGCTCATGCCACTGCCCCCCGAAGTGATTGCGGTAAGGGATAAAGCGACAAAAACCGCGCCCTGAGCACCAGCACGATGAGTACCACCGCGCCGAGCTGATGCAGAATCGCCAAATGCCAGGGCACCGCATGCATCACCGTAATAATGCCCAGACCCACCTGCCCGAACATCACCACCACCATCCATGCAAAGGCACGCCGGGTTGCGGGGTGCGGGCTGCGCCGCGCAAGCAACCACACAGAACACCCGAACAGCAGCACGACATAGCCCGTGACCCGGTGAAAGAACTGCACGGTGCCGCCATTTTCAAAGAGATTGCGCCAAACCGGTTCCAACGCCCACATATCGGGCGGCGTAAGGGCACCGCCCATCAAAGGCCAATCAGTGTAACCCCGCCCCGCATCACCCCCGGCAACCAGCGCACCAAGCAGAACTTGCAGAAAACAAAGAAGCACAACAACGCTCGCCAGCACCTTCAGATAAACATCACCACCTCGCCGGGCCTGTATCAACGCCGTCGCCTCCCGTCCCAGTGTCATGATATACCAGGCCAGCACGGCCAGGATCACAAAGGCGAGCCCCAGATGGATCGCCAGCCGGTAAGAAGCGACATCCAGCATCCCCGGTGCCAGACCCGAGGCAACCATCCACCAGCCGACCACGCCCTGCAGCCCGCCAAGCACACCCGGAAGTACCGCGCGCCAGGTCCAGCCCGCGGGCATCCGGTGGAACATGAGCAGGCCCAGGAACCCGAGCACCCAAACCAGCCCGATCACGCGGCCAAGTTGTCGATGACCCCATTCCCACCAGTAAATGGCCTTGAACTCTGCCAGGCTCATGCCCTGGTTTTGCAAGTGATATTCCGGGATCGCGCGATAGGCCGCAAACACAGCGTGCCAGTCTTCGGCACTCAGGGGCGGAATCGCGCCCGAGAACGGGGCCCATTCGGTGATCGCAAGGCCGCTATCGGTCAGGCGAGTTAACCCGCCAACCGCGATCATCCCGGCGACCAGCACAAAAAGCAATATCAGCCAGGCCCGCATCAAGTGCCGCCCGCGGTCGCGGCTTACCCCGCCGGGCGCGGCGGCAGGCTTGTGCGTTGTCTCGACGTCTTTAAAAATGCTGCGCGTTTCTGCCATATACGGTCCTCTCTCATCCACTGACCTGGTGGGCCAGGCACACCCGTTCAAGCCGGCACGGCCCCCCCGCCAGATCACAAGTGCCAACTGCATGCGTAGCCGTGGCTACCCCCGCGTCCTGGCCTGGCGCACCATCTGGCGAAGAATGCCGTGCAAAGTCTGCACATCGGTGTGCGTCAGCGGCAATCGCGCCCACATGTTGCGCAGGTTGACCTTCATGCCGGATGCCTTTGTCTCGGGAAAGAAAAAACCGGCCTCGGCCAGCCGTGCTTCATAGTGATCCCCCAGCTTTTCCACCTCCAGCCGCGTGGCGAATTCGGTACCAGCCATTTCCATGACATCGGGCGGGGGCATCCCATCCCCCGAACGCCGCCATTCATAGGCCACCAGCACCACGCATTGGGCAAGGTTCAGCGACGGACACTCCGGGTTTACGGGCACCGAGATCGTGGCATCGGCGCGTATCATATCTTCATTCTCCAGCCCCGCACACTCTGGCCCGAAGAGTACGCCGACCTTGCCGCCCCCGGCGTGGATCGCACGGGCCTGTTGCATGGCGTGTTCCGGTGTCACGATGGACCTGGTCAGTCCCCGGTGCCGGGCAGTGGTGGCAAAGATATAGCTGCAATCGGCAATGGCCTGGGGCACCGATTGGAATAGCACGGCATCATCCAGTAAACGCCCCGCCCCGCTGGCCAGTGCCACCGCGCGCGCATTCGGCCAGCCATCCCGGGGGTCTACGATGCGCATCCATCGCAGCCCGAAATTCCACATCGCCCGGGCCGAGGCACCGATGTTTTTGCCCATTTGCGGACGCACGAGGATGAAGACAGGCTCGCTCATGGCGTTTCGTCTATGGGGCTGTCCGCGCAAGGGCAAGCAACAAAGCCCCTGGTGCAGGTCCAATCGTCGGGGCCTTGTGCAGCACCGCCACCCATAACGGGATGACAGCATGGGGGGTGGGGCGGATTACGTCGCCTTCGGTCCGGTCGAGAAGACACGTTTGGGCGACGGACCGCCGGGCAGGCCGGAATTTCTTCGGCATCGGTGAAGAAATCCGGCACGAGGATGCCCCCTGCAGCAGCACCCTTACCCGCCTGACGATACCGCTTTGCCAAACCCCGCGCGCACGGCCGCTTCGGCCGCACGGGCAAGAGCTTTGCGATCCCTGTACGCGGAAACCGCAAGCGGTGCATGATAGGTCACAACCACGCGCCCGTGCCGCGGCACTGCCAGCATCCGCAGCAGGTGCGGGCCAAACTCCATATCGCCCCACCAGCCATAGAAGCGCGGGTCTTCGCCCCCGGGCGCGAAGTAGCGCAGCGTGACTGGTTGAATGGCCAGGGCCGGGGCCAGATCTTCTGAAAAGAACGCCGCAAACAGGGTTGATTTGAAATCCAGAACCTGCATCCCGTCGGTCGATGTACCCTCGGGAAAGAACAGCAGGGTGTGGCCAGCCTGCAGCCGCACTTTGAACTGGCTGTGCTGCGCCCTGGCATCACCGCGCCTGCGGGCAATGAATAATGTGCCCGTCCCCCGCGCAAGCCAGCCGATCCCGCCCCATTCGCGGATGTCCGATTTGGCGACGAAATACACGCATTTTGAGGCATTCAGCACAAAGATGTCAAGCCAGCTGACATGATTGGCCACAAGCGCACCCCGCTGCGGCATCGGTGTGCCCCGCACCTCGCGGCTCAGGCCAAGGATACGACATGCCCGGATGCAGACGAATTGGGTGATGACAGGCGTCACCGGCCGGTTCAGCCCAAACATCGCACGTTCCGGCAACCGCAGCAGCAAAAGCAGCGCAAAGCAGATACCCAGAAGCAGCAGCAGCGCACCACCGCGCAAGCCCACGCGCAGCCATCCACTGAGTCCCGGCGGCGACCCTTTTGGCGGCGGAGTGCCCTTCCAGGTCATCATGGGCTGATGCCCGTCTGATAGATCGCGCGGTGCTTCGGGCTCATCCGGGCCACATCCATCACCAGACAGACGTCGATGCAATTGAACGCCTTGTCGATATAGGCCCCCTGCCCGACAAAACCGCCAAGCCGCAGATAGGCTTTGATCAGCGCAGGCATGGCCCGAATCGCCCCAGGGCGATCAAGCGCGTTCCCGGCAATCAAATCCATGGACTGATACCCCCGTGCCAGTGCCTTTGGCCGCATGTCCGCAGGTGCCAAATGCCGATGATGCAAAAGCGAGAGCGGCCCCGCAATCGGTGCAGGATCGAGCCCGTGAAAGCTGGCCACACCGAACATCACCTCAATCCCGTGCTCTGCGATGTAGTGGGCCAGACCGCCCCAAAGATGCATCATCGCGGTACCTCCGCGATAATCCTGGTGCAGACAGGAGCGGCCCAATTCCAACAGCCGCCGCCTTGAGGCGGTCAGCGGGCTAAGGTCATATTCATCGGCTGAGTAGAATTGCCCAGCCTGTGCCGCCTGGTCCTGACGCATCACCCGGTAGACGCCTACGACCTGCGCCCCCTCGTCCCGGCGGCGGTCAAGCAGCAGCAGATGATCAAAAAAGGGATCGAAACGGTCGGTCTCTAACCTGTCATCGTGATTGACCATGGCACCATCGCCGCCCAATTCCGCGATAAACACGTCATATCGCAGGCGTTGTGCGGCGCGCCGTTCCTCTGCTGTGGTCGCCAGGCGCAGTTCAAAATGCCCATCGTCGATTTGCATCCGTTCCCCCGCGCACCTGGCGGCGGGTTTATCAAAGGCACACCGAAACGCAAGCGGCACACCGCCGGCCCTCCCTCGATCCTTTGGGGGTGTTGGCATTCCCTTAACCCGGGCCTTTCAAGGCCGGGGTGTTTCGGGTGCTGCCCCGACGACCATGACCCTCTAATCAGGAAACTCCATGATCAACGCCACATGCCGCCCGTCGAGCACCACCTTGCCCGCGTGCTCGAAATTCACCGTGATCTTGCCACTGATATTCGATTGAACCTGACCAAGGCCCCATTCCGGCCGATTCGGGTAGCGGACGAACATGCCCGGCCCCAGGATGGTGTTCATATCGTCGGACATCGGAAAGGGCCTTCTGGATGAAGAACAGACAGATCAGCCTGCCCAAAGACATCGCCGCGCTTGTCGGCGCACGTTTGTGTCATGACCTGATCAACCCAATTGGGGCAGATCAACCTGCGCGTCTGACCTGCCACCGCTACTGCGCCGCCTGCAGCCCCATGCGAAACCGGCGCATATTATCCCGGTAATGCGCGGCCGAGGCACGAAGCCCGGCACGCGCTTCATCGTCGAGTATGCGCACGATCCTGCCCGGCGCACCCATCACCAGGCTGCCCTCGGGGATTTCCTTGCCTTCGGTGACAAGTGCCCCCGCCCCGATCAGGCACCCTGCCCCGATCTTGACCCCATTCAGGATTGTCGCCCCCATCCCGATCAGTGTACCACTGCCAAGGGTGCAGCCATGCAGCATGACCTTGTGGCCGATCGTGCAATCCGCCCCGATAATCAGGGGTGCCCCCATATCGGTGTGCAACACGCAGTGTTCCTGCACGTTGGAGCCCGCACCCACGCGGATCACCTCATTATCGCCGCGCAGGGTTGCGCCGAACCATACGCTGACCCCCGGCGCGATCACGACCTTACCAATCAGATTGGCATCCGGTGCGATCCAGGTATCCTCGGCAATCTCGGGTGCGATACCGTCCAGGGTATAGATCATTCCCGCCCCTCCTCAAACTGGGCATACAGTGCGCGGACATGGGCCAGAAGCCCGGGCTGCTGGGCCTGTTTCAGCCGCTCTGCCTCAATAATCTGTTTCAACTTCGCTTCAGTCGCGTCCAGGTCTTCATTGATGAGCACGTAATCATAGCTGTCCCAGTGGCTGATCTCATCCCAGCTGTTCTGCATCCGCATGGCAATGATCTCTGGTGCGTCCTGACCGCGCGAGAGCAGACGCTGCTTCAGCGCGGCAATTGAAGGCGGCAGGATGAAGATCGACAGCACATGGTCGCGCAAGGCAGAGGTTTTGATCTGCTGTGCGCCCTGCCAGTCGATGTCGAACAGAACATCGCGCCCCTCCCTGATCGCCGCTTCCGCCGGGGCCAGGGGCGAGCCGTAGAAATGCCCGAAGACAAGGGCGTGTTCCAGCATCGCACCGCGGGCAATATCGGCCTTGAACGCCGCTTCGCTCAGGAATTGATAGTGCTTGCCGTCCACCTCTCCGGGGCGCGGCGCACGGGTGGTGGCAGAGACCGAGAAGCAGAGGCCGGGATCCCAGGCCATCAGACGCCGCGCCAGCGTGGATTTTCCCGCGCCTGAAGGAGAGGACAGGATGATCAGCAGACCACGCCGGGGCATCGGGTCGTGGGGGGGCATTCTTACTCCGCATTCCGGGCTTGTGCGCACATCTGATTGATCACCCGTTTCGGGTCAAGCCCGATGACCTTCAGCACCGGATCTCGGGTTTTGGCACAAGGCACGATGGACCCCGGGCCACGCTGTCATTGTTGCGCCCCAAGGCGGCTTTCATAACTTTCCCGCAACGGCGGGTGCACCGACGGGTCTTTCGTCCATTTTTCTTTGACCCCCCCCTTGTTTACCACTCATGCCCATGACTTGCCTTTACTTGATCGACGGCACGGCTGGCCGACTGCATGGCAGAGAGCTCTTCGGCGACCAGAAAGGCCAGTTCCAGGGACTGGCTGGCATTCAGTCGCGGGTCGCACGCCGTGTGGTAGCGCGAAGAGAGATCCTTATCCGTCACCGCCCGTACGCCCCCGGTGCATTCCGTGACGTCCTGACCGGTCATCTCAAAATGCACCCCGCCCGGCACGGTGCCTTCGGCGCGGTGAATGGCAAAGAACTCTTGCACCTCGCGCAGAATGCTGTCGAAAGGCCGGGTTTTGTACCCCGAGTCGGACTTGATGGTGTTGCCGTGCATCGGATCACAGGACCAGACCACGTTGGCCCCCTCTTCTTGCACAATCCTGATCAGCCGAGGCAGATGATCCCCGATGCGGCCCGCCCCGAACCGCACGATCAGGGTCAACCGCCCGTCTTCGTTTTCCGGGTTCAGTGTGGTCATCAGACCCTTCATATCTTCAGGGGTGATCGTGGGACCGCATTTCAACCCGATCGGGTTCTGCACACCGCGGGCAAACTCAACATGGGCACCGTCGGGCTGCCGGGTGCGGTCGCCGATCCAGATCATGTGGCCCGAGCCCGCCAGCCATTTTCCGGATGTCGAATCAACCCGTGTCAGTGCCTCTTCGTATTCCAGCAAAAGTGCTTCATGGCTTGTGTAAAACTCTACCGTGGACAGCTCATGATTGGTTTCACCGGTCAGACCGGCGGCGGACATGAAATCAAGCGAATCCTGGATGCGGTTCGCCATATCGCGGTAGCGTGCGGTATCATCGCCATCCGTGAAGCCAAGCGTCCAGCTGTGTACCCGGTGGATATCGGCAAAACCACCGGTCGAGAAAGCGCGGACCAAGTTCAGGGACGCGGCAGCCTGCGTGTAGGCATGCAGCATCCTCTGCGGGTCGGGGATGCGGGCCTTGGCCGTGAATTCCAGTTCATTGATGATGTCACCGCGATAGCTGGGCAGTTCCACACCATCCTTCATCTCGGTCGGCGCACTGCGCGGCTTGGCGAATTGGCCTGCCATCCGCCCCACTTTCACCACTGGCACCTTGGCACCATAGGTCAAGACCATCGCCATTTGCAGCATGATCTTAAAGGTATCGCGGATCGTGTCGGCACTGAATTGGGCAAAACTCTCGGCGCAATCCCCGCCTTGCAGCAGGAACGCCTCACCGCGGGCCACGGCACCAAGTTCCCGCTTCAGGCGGCGGGCCTCACCGGCAAAGACCAGCGGCGGATACTGCGCAAGCCTGCCCTCCACAGAAGCCAGGGCCGCTGTATCGGGATAGTCGGGCATCTGCACCCGGGGCCTGGATCGCCAGTCCGACTTGCTCCAACCTTGTGGTGCTGTCATCGCCGCCTCCATCATCACTGGACCGGACCGCTTATACGCGCCGTGAAACGCGGGTCCAATGTCGAAAATTTCCTGCTATCAAAGATTGCAACGCTGGAAAAATGGTGCTTTCTGGGTTCTAATCGGCTTGGCATCGGCCTGCTGGCAAGACGTAAAAGAGGATCGCACGTGGTCAGCCTTGCAAACGGTGTGCCAAACCGGCCCAAAAGATATATTTTCGTGCTGCTGGATCGGTTTACAATGCTCTGCTTCGCCTCGGCGGTAGAGGCACTTCGCATCGCCAACCGGGTGTCCGGCCATGCGCTTTATATCTGGGAGCTGGCTGGTGAGGGTGGCAAGACGGTGCGCTGCAGCGCGGGCATCACCTACAAACTGGATCGTGACCTTGATAACGTTGCGCATGATGACACGATCCTGCTGTGCGGCGGGATCAGCGTGCATGAGACGACAAGCCGCCGCCTTGTGCACTGGCTCAGGCGGGAGTCGCGCAAAGGCCCGGTGATCGGGGGGCTTTGCACGGCAGGTTACGCACTGGCCAGGGCCGGATTGCTTGATGGCAAACGCGCCACGATCCATTGGGAAAACCAGGACAGTTTCACCGAAGAATTCGGGGATGTGACGCTGACCAAATCCGTCTTCGTGATTGATGGCAACCGGATTACCACTGCGGGCGGGACGGCCTCGATTGACCTTATGCTAAAAATCATTGCCACAGATCACGGTGAAGAACTGGCCAATCTGGTAGCGGATCAATTGATTTACACGTCGATCCGCACCGACCAGGACACGCAGCGCCTATCGATCTCGACCAGGGTCGGGGTGCGCCACTCCAAACTGGGCTGTGTGATCCGGATGATGGAACAGAATATCGAAGAGCCGCTTAGCCCCTCGGCCATGGCACAACAGGTGTGCATATCAACCCGGCAGCTGGAACGCTTGTTTCGTCGCTACCTCAACCGCTCGCCCAAGCGCTACTACATGGATTTGCGGCTGGCCAGGGCGCGTAATCTGCTGATGCAGACGGATATGAGCCTGATCAATGTGGCACTGGCCTGCGGCTTCGCCTCGCCCTCGCATTTCTCCAAATGTTACCGGGCACATTACAACACCACCCCCTATCGCGAACGCGGCAACCAGGCAGCGCAGGTCTAGGGCGAAGTCGGCTCAACCCGGAATACGCCGCATCAGGGAAGCAGGTTCAGGGTCAGTGACTTGCCGCTCCCTGGGCCTCGGCCTTTGGGGATAGCGGAGGTGAAGGGGGATGATTTTGTATTCTAAGGGACACACACCCGAACGCCCCTTTTCTTACGCCCCCTGACTACACATCAGGCCCACCGGGCCAGATCAGCCATCCGCTATCCCGGGCTTATCGGCCGCGCAGTTACGCAGTGCCTCCGGGTTTCGCAGCCAGATATCGCGCTGTGCGAAGGGTATCTCGATCCCTTCTTCGGCAAAGCGGCGGGCAATTTCGTGGTTCATCTCACTTTTGACGCTCAGCATCCAGTTCACGTCGCGCAGAATCGCCCGGATCTCAAAATCCAGGCTGTCCGCCCCAAACCCCATAAAGACCACCGAGGGCGGTGGATTCAACAGCACCATCGGATGGGCCTCTGCCACCTCGCGCAGAATGCCCTCGACCTTCCTGGTGTCGGTGCCATAGGCCACGCCCACGCCCACAATCACGCGGCCCGTATTGTTGTGGTGGGTCATGTTGGTGACCACGCCCGAAATCAGATCGGCATTGGGCACGATCACATCGGAGCGATCGAAGGTCTCGATTCGGGTAGAACGGACCGAGATCGACCGCACATAGCCCATCGTCCCGTTCACCTCGATCCAGTCGCCCTCCTTGATCGGGCGCTCGATCAGCAGGATAACGCCGGAAACGAAGTTTGATACGATGGTCTGCAGGCCGAAACCAATCCCCACGGACAGGGCACCTGCAACGATCGCCAGGTTGCCCAAATCAATCCCGGCCGAAGTGATGGCAATGACCGCGGCCAGAAAAATACCAACATAGCCTGTACCCGCCAGGATCGCGTTGCGCCCGCCGGAATCCAGCCGCGTTTTCGGCAGGACAGAGCTGCGCAGCGCGGCCTGCAAAAGCCGCGTGGTTGTCATGCCAACCACAAAGACAATGGCAAAGATCAGGAAGTTCTGTAGAGAGATCGTGACCCCGCCGACCGAGACCCCTTCGATCACCCGGTGCCACATATCGGCCAATTGGGCAGGCCGCACACCCCAGATCAGCGCAAGGATCGGCAGGGATATGAATGCCAGCAGAAAGCCGATCAATGCTGGCGTCAGGGCATCGTCTAACCCCTCCCGCTTGCCGGTCAGTGCCCCGTAAAGGTTGGCCACAAGCCGCTGCAGCACCCGCAGAAACGCGAACAGTGCCAATGTCTTGATCGCGGGCAAAAGAAAGGTAATGCCCGCCGTATGGTAGCCCACAGCGGCCAGAACCGGGCCAGCCAGGCCCGTTAGTATGATCAGCCACCCCAGAACCCGGATGACCTGATTGTAAACGCTGATCTCGTCCGTGCGTTCCCCCTGCCGCGCAACATGTTGGGTCAAAAGCCGACCCAACCGCAGAAGCAGGACACCCAGGGCCACGATAATCGGGAACCGAAGGATCAGCCGCGCAGCATCAGAGAACGCCTCGATACCCGAAACCGCATCAAGAAGCGTGTTAAAGGCCACCACAACACCGATCACGGTGGCGGTCCAGCGCCCTTGCAGCCTTTGGCCCGGCGTCAGGTTCAAAGGATGGACAGCCGTTTCCCGAACCGGAAAAATCTGACGCCCCAGCCAGACCGACACCATGACGATGATGGCCATGTCAACCCATGTCCCGACAACGACAGATGCCCTTAGGCCCGTAAAGCCCGTTGCCTGTATTGCCACCTGCGCAGCGGCAACTCCAAAGACTGGCATGGCCGCTTGCAGAAGAGAGAGGAAAAACAGCACCAGCCGCGCGGCTGGCGAGGCCTCTTCCCGCGCAATCGCGGGCTGCATCAGATGGTCCACCCACCGCCAGCCGCGCCCCAGGAACAAAAGTGCCGCGATCAGATACAGCAGGATGACGGGCACGTTTGCCCGGAACGCGGCCCGATGGCTCTCGGCCCCCGTAAGCCGGACGATTTCCGCGCCAAGATCGTCAATCCAGCCTGCGACGGCAGAAATCGCTTCGGGCCAATGCGCGGGGTTCAGGGGCGATGGCCCAAGCGACAGTAACTCTCCTGTGCGGCGCTCGGCCAGCGTGCTGTCGATTTCCCCGATCAGCCCTTGTACACGTTCAAATTCTGCCCGGGCGCGCCGCACCGGTGCCTCAGCTTCGGTCAGCCGCGCATTCAGTGCGCCGCGCTGTTCGGCCATTGTATCGGGCCCCTCCTCGGGGGCGGGGCCCAGTGCGGCGATCTGCGCCATCAGGCTTTCGATCCGGTCCGCATTCAGGCCCTGGGCCTCTTGAAATCTGGCCCGCCAGTCAACCAGTTGCAGGCGCAGTGCCTCCAGCGTCGGGTCCGATACCCGGCCTCCGTCAATGACCCGTTCGGCCCGATCAGCGACACCTTCCCACGTCTCGTAATCGGGCAGATTCTGCGCCGCCGCGCCCAAGGTCAGGCACAGCACCAGAACGCAGGGCATCAGGGCATGCCGCCACGCCCCGATCATACGAACACGCCCGGCAGGTTCATCGGGGGGGAATTCAGCCAGCCCGGCACCGGAAGGCCCTTTTGGCGCAGGAATTCCGGGTTGAAGAGTTTCGACTGATAGCGCGTCCCGTAATCGCACAGGATCGTCACGATGGTGTGCCCCGGCCCCATGTCCCGCGCCATCCGCACGGCCCCGGCGGCATTGATGCCCGAGGATCCGCCCAGGCACACCCCCTCCTCTGCCAACAGGTCAAAGACGATGGGCAATGCCTCGGCATCGGGAATTTTGTAACACATGTCGGGCGTGACCCCCGCAAGATTGGCCGTGATGCGCCCCTGCCCGATTCCTTCGGTGATGGACTCCCCCCCCGCCTGCCTGCCGGTATAAAGCCCGAACAGGCCCGAGCCCTCGGGATCAGCCAGACCGATCTTCACGCCTTTGGGCTGCAATGCCGCGCTGACACCGGCCAGTGTCCCGCCCGAACCAACGGCACACACGAAACCATCAACCTTCCCGTTCGTCTGCGCCCAGATCTCGGGGCCTGTCGTCTCCATATGTGCTTGCCGGTTGGCGGTGTTATCAAACTGGTTGGCCCAGATCGCACCATTCTTTTCCACCACGTTCAGGGCAGCGGCCAGACGCGCGGAGTATTTCACATAATTGTTCGGGTTTGTATAGGGTACTGCCGGAACCTCAACCAGCCCGGCCCCCGCCAGGCGGATCATATCCTTTTTCTCCTGGCTCTGTGTTTCCGGGATCACGATGATCGAACGAAAGCCCATTGAGGCCCCGACAAGCGCGAGCCCGATCCCGGTGTTGCCCGCCGTGCCCTCGACAATCGTTCCGCCAGGTGTCAATGCGCCACGCACCACCGCGTCGCGGATGATGTAAAGTGCCGCGCGGTCTTTCACCGACTGGCCGGGGTTCAGAAACTCTGCCTTGCCCAGGATCTCGCACCCTGTCCCGTCACTTAGCCGGTTCAGCCGAATCAGGGGGGTGTTGCCAATCGCGGCAGCAAGATCGCTGTGGATGGTCATTCGGGTACCTCTGGTGCCAGCCCGCCGGACAGTCATGCAAGGGATAGTCGGGGCAGCGCGCAAATTCAACTGTCCCCGTCTTTGGGGCAACCGGGTACGTGATGATACCCGCGCACAAGGCACCATGCACGATTCATCCCCCGCGCCTTGACTGGAACCGGCAGAGGGGGCACCCCCGGCACCGGTTGCCTGCGCACAGCCACAGCACAGCACCCGCCGCCGTCAAAACACGCCTGGCACGGCGCGGCGGTTTTACGCAAGTGTGACGCGTCATTGCCGATTCCCGGGACGTGCTGCAATCAAGCAGGAATCTGGTTGACCCCTGGCCGTGTTTTGCCTTTACTTGGGTCAAGGATCCGACTTGGATCTTGCATTTGCGGGCCACGGTGACTGATAAGGTGACTGATTCGGGGCCAGGCCCGGCCACCAACTGGGAGATTGACAATGCGTTTGATGACATCACTGCCTGGCGCGGTTGCGGTTGCGGTGCTTGGTGCCACGGCGGGTCTGGCTGATGGCCCGGCCATCATCTTTGACCTCGGCGGCAAGTTCGACCGTTCCTTTAATCAGGCGGCCTTTACCGGTGCCGAGCGATGGGCAGAGGCCACCGGCAGTACCTATCGCGAGATCGAGTTGCAATCGGACGCGCAGCGCGAACAGGCGATGCGCCGCCTTGCGGAAGCGGGCTCCAACCCCATCGTCATGGCAGGTTTCAGCCAGGCCTCGGCCCTGTCGGTCGTGGCACCGGATTATCCCGACACCACCTTTGTGATCATCGACGGCGAGGTAGAAGAACCCAATGTCCGCTCGGTCATCTTCTCTGAACACGAAGGCTCCTACCTGGTCGGCATGATGGCTGCGATGGCCTCACAAACCGGCACGGTCGGCTTTGTCGGTGGCATGGACATCCCCCTGGTCTCGCGCTTTGCCTGCGGCTATGCCCAGGGCGTTGTGGCCGTGAACCCGGATGCCACTGTCCTCGCCAACATGACGGGTACCACACCCACGGCCTGGAATGATCCGGTGCGCGGCGGGGAGCTCACCCGGGGCCAGATCAGCCAGGGGGCCGATGTGGTCTACGCGGCTGCCGGCGGCACGGGCCTGGGCATTTTGCAGGTGGCGGCGGATGAGGGGATCCTTTCCATTGGTGTCGATAGCAACCAGAACTATCTGCACCCCGGCTCGGTCCTGACCTCGATGATAAAACGCGTTGACGTGGCCGTCGAGGATGCTTTCACCGCCGGTGCGGATATTGAGACCGGCCTTTTTGTCTTTGGTCTGGCTGAAAACGGCGTCGGCTATGCACTGGACGAAAACAACGCGGACCTTGTCCCGGATGAGATGCGAATGGCCGTCGATGCCGCCCGTGCGCAGATTATCGCCGGGGACATCATGGTTCACAATTTCACCGATGACGGCAGCTGCCCGGTGCAGATGCGGTAAGGCCCTGATCCCGCCCGCCGGGCGTGACCCCAGGGGGATCATCCCGGTGCAACAGAAGGGGCCGCGCCTGGCAACAGTTGCGGCCCTGCCCCCTGGCCGAGTATAAAGGAAGGAGCGCGCCGGATGATACCGCCGCCACCCGCGATTGAACTGAAAGGTATTTCCAAGGCTTTCGGTCCGGTGCAGGCCAACACAGATATCACCATGTCAATCGCCAGGGGGACAATCCACGGCATCGTCGGCGAAAACGGGGCGGGGAAATCCACGCTGATGTCGATCCTTTACGGATTCTACAAGGCAGACCGCGGCGAGATTTTCATCAACGGCAAACTGACCCCGATCCCTGACAGCCAGGCCGCCATCCGTGCGGGCATCGGGATGGTGCATCAGCATTTCAAACTGGTGGACAATTTCCCGGTGGTGGAAAATGTGATCCTCGGGGCTGAGGGGGGGGTGCTGCTGCGGCCCTCTCTCTCCAGGGCGCGCAGGGTATTGACCAAATTGGCCGCCGAATACGGGCTCGAGGTGGACCCCGATGCGCTGATTGGAACCTTGTCAGTCGGTCATCAGCAACGGGTCGAAATCCTCAAGCAGCTTTACCGCCACGCCGACATCCTGATCCTGGACGAACCCACGGGCGTCCTGACGCCGGCCGAGGCTGACCAGTTGTTCCGTATCCTTCAACGGCTAAAGGACGAAGGCAAGACCATCATCCTGATCACGCATAAACTGCGCGAGATTATGGACATCACCGATAGCGTCAGCGTGATGCGCCGCGGGAAGATGACAAACACCGTCAAGACGGCACAAACCAGCCCGTCGCAACTGGCCCGGATGATGGTGGGCCGCAAGGTGCTGCTTCGGGTTGGCAAATCCCCCGCCAATCCTGGTGCCGCGGTTCTGAACGTCCAGGATTTGCGGGTCAGGGATGCGACCGGGGTGGACCGGCTAAAGGGCGTATCGTTCCAGATCCATGCCGGTGAAATCCTGGGTATTGCCGGCGTGGCCGGTAACGGCCAGACGGAGCTGCTGGAGGTACTGGGCGGCATGATCCCGGCCCGGAGCGGCATTGTAACCCTGAAGACCCGAAAGATTGACCTGACCGGACGGCAATCAGACGGCCGCACCCGCCGCGCCCGGGGCATCGCCCACGTGCCCGAAGACCGGCAGGACAAGGGGCTGATCATGCCGTTTGAAGCCTGGGAAAATATCGCCTTCGGCTATCACCATGACCCGAAATATCAGGCTGACCGGATTTTGATGCGCCCTGCCGCCATCAAGGCCGATTGCGCCGGGAAGATGGCACATTATGATGTGCGCCCGTCCAAGCCGCGCCTGCCTGCACGGAATTTTTCGGGCGGGAACCAGCAGAAGCTCGTTGTCGCCCGCGAAATGGACCATGCGCCCGACCTGCTGCTTGTCGGACAACCCACCCGCGGTGTGGATATTGGCGCGATTGAGTTCATCCACAAACGTATTCTGGCCCTGCGGGATGACGGCAAGGCAATCCTGCTTATCTCGGTGGAACTGGATGAGATCATGGGCCTGTCAGATCGCATCGCAGTGATGTTCGACGGCCGGATCATGGGCGAACGCCTGCCAGAGCACACCTGCGAGCATGAATTGGGCCTGCTGATGGCCGGTATCACCGGACCAGAGAAGGGGGGGGGTGCCTGATGGGTAAAATGCCCAAATGGGCCGATGTCATCCTGGTCCCGTTAAGCAGCACGCTACTGGCACTGGTCGTCTCGGGCCTTGTGGTGCTGTTCATCGGGGAAAACCCCATGCAGGCAATGACGATCATGGTGCGCGGGGCCTTTGGCTCGGCCTATGACTGGGGTTACACGCTTTATTACACCACAAACTTTATTTTCACTGGCTTGGCAGTTGCCGTGGCGTTCCATGCGCGGCTTTTCAACATAGGGGGAGAGGGTCAGGCCGCCCTGGGCGGGCTTGGCGTGGCCATGGTGCTGCTGAATATCGGCTGGCCGCACTGGTCCGTTGCACTGGTCGCCGCGATGTGCGGTGCGGCACTGTTCGGGGCGGCATGGGCGGCAGTGCCGGCCTATCTGCAGGCCAGGCGCGGCAGCCATGTCGTGATCACAACGATCATGTTCAACTACATCGCCGCGGCACTTCTGGTCTATCTGCTGGTCAATGTGTTCCGCGTTGAGGGTTCAATGGTACCCGAGACTGCGCGGTTTTCCCAAACCATGCATCTGCCCAATGCGGCGGATTTCGCCGGGGTTTTGGGGTTTCCCCCGTCAACGCCGTTGAATGTCAGCTTCCTTATCGCGCTGCTCTGTGCGCTTGGCGTCTGGGTGCTGATCTGGCGCACGCGCCTTGGCTATGAAATCCGCGCCTTTGGCCATTCGGAACGCGCGGCGATCTATGCCGGGATTCATCCGGCCAGGATCATCATGATCGCCATGCTGATCTCGGGCTCGCTGGCGGGACTGATGGCAATCAACGTCGTTCAGGGTGAGGCCGAGCGCCTGGTGCTCGATTTTGTTGAGGGCGCGGGGTTTGTCGGCATCGCCGTGGCCCTGATGGGCCGATCGCATCCGGTGGGGGTGATCCTGGCCGCACTTCTGTTCGGCGCACTCTATCAGGGCGGGGCCGAGCTGCAATTCGATATGCCTGCCATCAGCCGTGACATGGTGGTGGTGATCCAGGCCCTGGTGATCCTGTTCACTGGTGCGCTTGACAATATGGTGCGTATGCCGATGGAACGCGTGTTCCTGTCCCTTAAGCACCAAAGGGCTGCTGCCGCGCAGGCACGCTCACACCCGGCAGGGGGCGCGTGATGGACGGTCTTTCGCCTGTCTTGTCCGGCGTCGGGGTGGGGTATGCGCGCCTGTTTGTCGGTGCCTGCTTCCCTGGGTGCCTGTCTGCGTTCAAACGTGCAACGTCGGGAACCTGAAGTCATGGAGTTTCTTGCCATCCTGCAAATCCTCGACAGCACCATTCGGCTGGCCACGCCGCTGCTGCTGGCCTGTCTGGCGGGGCTTTATTCGGAACGTGCAGGTATTTTTGATATCGGGCTTGAGGGCAAGATGCTGGCGGCGGCCTTTTTCTCGGCGGCCATCGCCTATACTTCGGGCTCTGTCTGGGTCGGGCTGGGGGCTGGAATCGCGGCGTCCGTAGCCCTTTCGGGGCTGCATGGCGTGGCCTCGATCACCTTCCGCGGCAATCAGCTGATCTCGGGCGTGGCGATCAACTTTCTGGCCGCGGGCCTGACAGTGGTGATCGCGCAAACCTGGTTCGAACAGGGGGGCCGCACCCCCGCGCTTTCGGGCGGGGCGCGGTTTGAAAACATCGTGCTGCCGGGGGCAGAATCGACAATCCGCGGCATTCAAAACCAGGGCCCCCCAACATTGGGGCCGTCAGAGGAGCCAGAAGAAGAATCGACAATCCGCGGCATTCAAAACCAGGGCCCCTTGGGCCAAATGTATTCTGAGCTGATCTCGGGCCATTCGATCATCGTTTATATCGCGCTTTTGATCGTACCGCTGACCTGGTGGGTGCTGTTTCGCACCCGTTTTGGCCTGCGGATGCGGGCGGTGGGTGAAAACCCCGCCGCGGTTGATACCGCGGGCGTGTCGGTCGTGGGCCTGCGCTATGCCGCTGTGATGATTTGCGGCGTTCTTTGCGGGCTGGCGGGGGCGTATCTTGCCACCGCGCTCAATGCCGGCTTCGTTAAGGATATGAGCGCAGGGCGCGGCTTTATCGCGCTGGCCGCGCTGATCTTTGCGAAATGGCGGCCATGGTATGCGCTCTCCTCGTGCCTGCTTTTCGGGCTGTTCGATGCGGTTGGCAACCGGTTCCAGAATATTGAGGTGTCCGGGTTTGTGGTGCCGGTGCAATTCATGCAGGCCCTGCCCTATATTCTTGTCGTCGTGGTGCTGGCCGGTCTGGTGGGCAAAGCCATCCCGCCCCGCGCCGGGGGGGAACCCTATGTCAAGGAACGCTAAAACCCTGGCCCGCCACATCCGCGCGGTGGCAGGCGATGCACCGCCCGCTGTCGGGCTGGTTCTGGGGTCTGGCCTGGGTCATCTGGCCGAAATGGTGCGGGGCGGCGTGGCGATCGATTATGCCGATCTGCCCGGCTTTCCGCCTGCGGGCGTGTCGGGGCACAATCCGAAATTGGTACTCGGCGATTTAGAGGGCACCCGCGTTGCGGTTTTCGGCGGTCGGGCACATTATTATGAACGCGGGCAAAGTGCCGCCATGCGCCTGCCCCTGGATGTGCTGAAGGCACTGGGTGGCCAGGTACTGATCCTGACCAACGCGGCAGGGGCCATGCACCCCGACCTTTATCCGGGTGATCTGATGCTTCTGTCCGATCACATCAATGTCTCTGGCCTTAACCCTTTGGTCGGGGAACCCGCCGACGCGCGCTTTGTACCCATGACCGAAGCCTATGATCCGGGCTTGCGCCGCGCGCTGCACCGCGCCGCCGGGGCCCAGGGTATCACCCTGGTTGAGGGCGTCTATGCCTGGTACCCTGGCCCGTCCTTTGAGACCCCGGCCGAGATCCGCGCGTTCCGTACCCTGGGTGCGGATGCCGTGGGCATGTCCACTGTCCCCGAGGTGATCCTGGCCCGCTTCCTGGGCCTGAAGGTGGCCGCGCTCTCGACCATTACCAATAAGGCTGCCGGCCTGTCGGATGAGGCCATCAGCCACGCGCACACAAAGGCCATGGCCCCCCTCGGCGCGGCAAAACTGGAACGCATCCTGCGGCGGTTTCTGCGTGACCATGGCTGAAAACAATGCCTGCCGCCCGGCACGTCAACGCGGCCCGCTGCCCATCGGGTCGGGCGGTCGTCAGTACCGGCCCAAAGGCCACAACCAAAGCGTTGTTTTGACGGCTTTTTCCACATGCCCGACAGCAGGTACCCAATCCCCGGCTGTCCGGTGTGGTGCTGTCCGGTTTGGGGAAAATACGTCCGCAGCGAAAAAACTTCTTGCATTCGCGCGGGGTGGTGGTTTAGATGAGTCGATGATGGCGTTTTGTGCTGACATATTCTGGCCTTCGCGGCATCCCCCTTATCGGGGGGCTGGCATTCGGGCGCAGGTTGGGGCTTCGCGGCTTCGCGTAATTACATCCACACACAAACGCCCCTGTCAAGCCCTGCCCGCGCCCTGAACCCGCGTGCTGTTTGGCCCCCGTAAATGGCGCACTCCCCCCTTGACAGGGGCGCAAGGGGGGGGGGCTAAGTACCCCCCCCCACGACCACGACAAACCCACTTGAACCGGAAAAAACCTGACCCATGGCAGAACTCATTGAGATTCGCGGCGGTATTGGCGACGACAACCTGACGGCCCCGGCGGACGCCCCCGCCGGCCAAGGCTACCACCTGCGCGGCATCCTTGGCAATAACACGCTGAATGGTGGTCCGGGGGATGATATTCTCACCGGCGGCGGCGAGGATGATATCCTCAACGGCGGCGGCGGGGATGACACCCTGTTCGGTGGCAACGGCCCGGATATCCTCAACGGCGGGGCCGGGGATGACCTGTTCGGCATCGACGGTGAACTGCTGGACGCTTTCACGGACACGCTGGATGGCGGTTCCGGTCGCGACACGGTGGATTATTCCGCCAGCAGGCGGATTGCGGTAAATGTGGATATGGTCGCTGGCACCGTCACCTATACAGGCGTGGACGAGAGCACCGATATCCTGCGCAATATTGAGGTGATCATCGGCAGCAGTTTCGCCGGCGGCGACACGCTTAGCGGCGATGACCGCAGCAATACGTTCCGCGGTGGGGCCGGGGCCGACATTCTGGATGGCCGGGGCGGGCGCGACTGGGCCGATTACACCGGGTCCAACGCTGGTGTCACCGTGGACCTGGGGGTCACGAAGGACTCCGATGGCTTTGTCGGTGCCTCCGGTGGCCACGCCACCGGTGACAAGCTGAAGAACATGGAGCACATCATCGGGTCCGGGCACGCCGACGTCCTGGCCGGCGATGGCGGTAACAACACCCTGCGCGGCGGGGCCGGGGCCGACACGCTGAACGGCGGCGGGGGCCGTGACCGGCTGGATTACCGCGATTCGGATGCGGGCGTAAGCGTTAGCCTTGTTGATGGCACGGTGAACTCCGGTGGCACGGCTGAGGGTGATGTGACCGGCAACTTTGAAAACATCCGCGGCTCAGACCACGGCGATGTCCTGACCGGCAACAGCGGCAGGAACGTCTTTGTGGTCGGGGACGGGGCCGATACCATCGATGGCGGTGGCAGCAACAGGAATGTGGTCAACTACAGGCGCGCGGACGCCGCCGTGTGGGTGGACCTTGATGACATGACCGGGGGTGACGCGCCTGTAAGCCGCGTCGACGAAAACGGCTTCATCACCGTCAGGGGCCCCGGCGGGGGCGACAAGCTGAAGAATATCAATGGCATCATCGGCTCGGATTTTGATGACACGCTCAAGGGCCACCGCGGGAAAGGTGCCGAGGCCAAGGACGTCTTTCGCGGGGGCGAAGGTGCCGACAAGATCTATGGCCGTGGTGGCCGGGACAGGGTGGATTACCGCGATTCGAAGGAAGGCGTCACCGTCAGCCTGGTTGATGGCACGGTGAACTCCGGCGGCACGGCGGAAGGTGATCGGCTGTATAGCATTGAGAACCTGCGCGGCTCCCACCATAATGACACCCTGACCGGGGATGACCAGAACAACAAGATCAATGGCGGGCGCGGGGATGACTCGATGTCCGGCGGGGCCAATCGCGATAAACTTACAGGCGGTGACGGGAACGACACGCTGAACGGCGGGGCCGGAGAAGATACCTTGGACGGCGGCGGCGGTGTGGATTTGGCCACCTATGCGGGTTCAGACGTTGCCGTGAATGTCAGCCTTGTCTCGGGTGCCTCAAACACCGGTGGCCACGCGGCGGGCGATGTGCTGACGGGTATTGAGAACATCGAGGGTTCCGACCATAACGACACGATCACCGGCGATAATGGCGGCAATGTTTTATCTGGCGGAGATGGCAACGATACCCTGAACGGCGGCGCCGGGGCCGATACCCTGGACGGCGGTGCGGGTTCGGACTGGGCCAGTTATGCGGGTTCAAATGCCGGCGTGACCATCGACCTGGGCGACAGTGCCGCAGAAGCAGGCGGCGATGCGCAAGGCGATACGCTGACGGGCATCGAGCACACCGAGGGCTCTGACCATAACGACACCCTGACCGGTGATAATGGCGGCAATGTTTTATCTGGTGGAGGTGGCAACGATGTTCTCGAAGGTGGCGGGGGTGCCGACACGCTGAATGGCGGGGATGGCGATGATACTGCCAGTTATGCGGGTTCAGATGCGGGCGTGACCATCGACCTGGGCGACAGTGCCGCAGAAGCAGGCGGCGATGCGCAAGGCGACGTGCTGACGGGCGTCGAGAACATCGAGGGCTCTGACCATAACGACACCCTGACCGGTGATGCCCGGAACAACAGGATCAATGGCGGTGACGGGAACGATACGCTGAACGGCGGGGCCGGGACCGACAGGCTGGACGGCGGGGCCGGTTCGGACTGGGCCAGTTATGCGGGTTCGGATGCCGGCGTAACCATCGACCTAGGCGACGGTGCCCCAGAAGCAGGCGGCGATGCGCAAAACGACAGGCTGACGGGCATCGAGAACATCGAGGGCTCTGGCCATAACGACACACTGACCGGTGATATTGGCGGCAATGTTTTGTCTGGCGGGGCCGGGGACGACACGCTGGAAGGCGGGGCTGGCATCGACACGCTGAATGGCGGCGACGGCACCGATACGGCCACCTACGCGGGCTCATTATCCTGGGGCGTAAGCGTGGACCTGGGCCAGGGCACTGCCTTGAGTGCTTACTCGGGGGATGATTTCTTTTTTGGTGCATCCGACAGACTGTTCAGTATCGAGAACGTAATCGGCGGTGAACGAGGCGACAGACTCACCGGCGATTCGGGTGACAATATGCTGGACGGCGGCGCGGGGGCCGATACGCTGGCGGGCGGCGCGGGGGCCGATACGCTGGCGGGCGGCGCGGGGGCCGATACGCTGGCGGGCGGCACGGGGACCGATACGCTGAACGGCGGCACAGGTGATGACCGGCTCACCGGCGGCGCGGGGGCCGATACGCTGGACGGCGGCACGGGGGCCGATACGTTGAACGGTGGCCAGGGCACCAGGGATTGGGCCACCTATGCGGCCTCAGGCGCGGGCGTAAGTGTCAGCCTTGTCTCGGGTGCTTCAAACACCGGTGGCCACGCGGCGGGCGATGTGCTCAGCAGCATCGAGAACATCGAGGGCTCTGGCCATAACGACATGATCGCCGGTGATAATGGCGGTAATGCTTTATCCGGCGGAGCTGGCAACGATGCGCTGAATGGCGGTGACGGCAACGATACCCTGAACGGCGGGGCTGGCAACGATACCCTGAACGGCGGGGCCGGTGATGATGTCCTGAACAGCGGGGCTGGCAACGATACCCTGAATGGCGGGGCCGGGGCCGATACGATGACCGGCACTGTTCAACAGAATGATACATTTATCTTCCACCAGTTTGAGGGCGATGTGATCACCAATTACGATGGTGAACTCTTTGATGTTATCCAGATCCACGGCGATGATGTTACGTTTGACGACCTGACCATCGAGCATTCCGGTACCACCAACACTGTCAAGTGGACGGTGGACGGCGTCGAGGGCACCCTGACGGTGCATTTTGAAGATGAACTTGGAGAGAGTGATTTCTGGTTCATCTAGACCCTCTGAACGCACCGCACCCCCAACCAAGGCCACCAAGGGCCAAGGGAGGGGCCGGGCAGGGTCTGAATCCCCCCGTTGGTTGGTGGTGGGTAGTTCCCCCGTGCTGTTTTGACAGGGGGGTGCTTTTGCCTTTGCGGGCACGTGTGTGTGGCCCAAAGCGGCGTACACCGGTCCGGCTGTGGCCAAGCCCCCACCTGCACACGCGCAGTTGAAAAAACCGCTTGCGCCCGCGCGGGGCCTGGTGTAGGTTGAGTCGATGATGGCGTTTTGTGCTGACATATTCGGGTCGTGCGGTTCCTCCCTGTTCGGGGGGGCTGGCGTTCGGGCGCAGGCTGGGCCTTCGCGGCTTCGCGGAACCTTCCCCCTTGACAGGGCCGCACAGGGGGGGGCAATCTCCCCGCACGACCACGACAAACCCCTTGAACCAGTGGGGAACCTGCCCCAATGACAGAACGTATTGAGATTCGCGGCGGCACTGGCAACGACACCCGGACGGCCCCGGCGGACGCCCCCGCAGGACAAGGCTACCACCTGCGCGGTTTCGCTGGCAATGACTCGCTGACTGGCGGTGCCTATGATGACTGGCTGGACGGTGATGGCGGCAGCGATACGCTCAACGGCGGGGAGGGTGACGATACCCTGATCGGTGGCAGCGGCACGGATTCCCTTAGCGGCGGCGCGGGCAACGACGTGTTTGGCTTTGATGCTCTTGACCCGTCGGATGGTTTCCCGGACACGCTGGATGGCGGGGATGGCCGCGACCGGGTGGATTATTCCAACATCGCGTCTGCTCCGATAACAGTGAATTTGATCCGGGGCACCGCCAGTGATGTCAATGGTCAGCCTGGTCAAACAGATCGCCTGCGCAGTATTGAAGAGGTCTTTGGTGGCTTGTACGGTGACATGCTGCTTGGCGATTACAGAAACAACCTGTTCCGCGGTGGCGTGGGGGCCGACACGCTGAATGGCAGTAGCGGGCGCGACTGGGCCGATTACACCGGATCCGACGCCGCCGTCACCGTGAACCTGGGGGGCGGGGCGGACGCGGATGGCTTCATCACCGCCTCCGGTGGCCACGCCGCGGGCGACAAGCTAAGGCGCATGGAGCACATCATCGGCTCGGCCTTTGACGATGTTCTGACTGGCGATGGTGGCAACAACACCCTGCGCGGTGCGGCCGGGGCCGACACGCTGGATGGCGGTGCCGGCCGCGACCGGCTGGATTACCGCGATTCGGACGCTGGTGTTACCGTGAACCTGGCCGATAATACCGCCCAGGGCGGGCATGCCGCGGGCGATGTGATCAGCAATTTTGAAAACATCCGCGGCTCAGCCCACGGCGATGTCCTGACCGGCAATGATGACAGGAACGTCTTTGTGGTCGGGGCCGGTGACGACACCATCGATGGCGGTGGCCACCGTAAGGATACGGTCAACTACAGGCTCTCGGACGCCGCCGTGTGGGTGGACCTTGCGACGACACGCAAACTTGAGGACGGAACCTATGTAACAAATACGGACCGCGTCGACGCCAATGGCTTCATCACCGTCAGGGGGCCGGGCGGGGGCGACAAGCTGAAGAATATCAATGGCATCATCGGCTCGGCCTTTGATGATGTGCTCAAAGGCCATCGCGGGTGGGGTGCGGAAGCCAGGGACGTCTTTCGCGGTGGCGAGGGGGCCGACAAGATCTTTGGCCGCGGTGGTGC
>JACONJ010000019.1 GCA_014323785.1 Paracoccaceae bacterium
TCCGGTATCGGCGCGGCAGAAGACGGCAAAGTGCATGTGGCCAGAATCGCCGATCCGAAAGTCGCCTGCGATGATGGCGGTGTCATCCAGCACACGGCTGACGGCCAGGCTTTCCGGCACGAACCAATCGGCGACCGCACTGGCGATATCCGCGTCATCCTGTGGCGCGGCGGCGATGCGGATATGGGCCGAGGTGACCCGCGCACCCGGTGCCTCCGCCAGCCAGTCATCGGGGAATATCTCCCACAATGCAGAATCGAAGGCGTGGTTGCCGTTGCCACCGAGAAAGGCGGTGTAGGTCACGAACTCGGTGTGCTGTTCCCATTTCAGGTGATACTGACCGAGATGGCCGAAGAAATGCGTGGTGTCCATGGGCGGGTGCCGGACACCAAAGCGGTCAAGAAGTGCTGTCAGATGCACCCGATCCAGTGCCCTGTCCCGCTTGGCCGCATCCTTCGGCTGTTTGATCGCCAGAAAGGCCACCTGACCAGGCCAGGACAGCGACGGGAACGGCCTGGCATGCAATTCATTGGCCAGTTGAAATCAACGCCAATCACGGCATGTTTTCGCTGACCTATGCGTTCAGTGCGATATTGAGGCGCGCGAAGCATGACGGAACCCGATGGCTGTTTTTTCTTGCCTTTGTGCTTTAGTGCTGGTGTTAGGCTTGTTCATGTACACTAAGGTGGTGTCGGTTATGTCCGGGGCCGAACGGCGCAAAACTCACCTGCCTAGGACACTAATCCGGATTTGCGGCGGGATCGTCCTGACCACCTTCTTCGTGGAGGCAGTAGTTGAATCCTGATCAGCCTTGCATAATGAACGCACACTTGGGGGCCGTACGGCCGAGGGGGCACTCGGCCCTGCGATCCTGGGGTTGACCATGGCCGTGGGCCGGTTCTCGGGCCAGGCCATCGCCGGGCGGTTCCAAGATCTCACTATTATCCTGTCGGAGGCGGCAATGGCATGCGCGGGTGGGCTGGTCGCCGCGGTCGCCATCAGCCCTGCCATGGCCTATGTCGGATTTGCGATGGTGAGGGTTTCTGTGATTGCTCCGGTGGCACTGGCACTGGTCGGCCAGCTGGTTCCGCCGCCCTATCAAATCACTGCGGTGGCGCGGGGCAATGTGATCGGGTTCGGTGCGTTTCTGCTTGCGCCTACGGTCATGCATGGGATAGGTCTCTGACACATTCAGGCTGCGCCTGATTTGTGTCACGGTTACAATTCTGGCCATGGTCTCCCCGGCACTCGCCTGGATGCTAAAATTGCGCCAAGTGTATTATGACCACTCTCCGTGAAAGCCCTTTGGCACAAGCAGGGTGTGGTGGCCCAATTCCGACACGTTGCGATGCCCGCACAGGGCCATGGTGATATCCAGTTCTTTATGGATCACCTCCAGTGCCTTGGTCACCCCGGCCTCCCCCATCGCGCCAAGGCCATTGACAAAAGCGCGGCCGATATAGGTGCCCTTCGCCCCGAGGGCGAGTGCCTTTAGCACGTCCTGGCCCGAGCGGATGCCGCTGTCGATATGCACCTCTACCTTGTCGCCCACAGCCTCTACAATTGGCCCCAGCATCTTTATGGAGCTGAGTGCGCCATCAAGCTGCCGTCCGCCATGGTTGGACACGATGATCGCATCGGCCCCGACCACGGCGGCTTTCCTGGCATCCTCGACATCCAGGATACCCTTCAGGATTACCTTACCGCCCCACATCTTGCGGAACTTCTTGATGCGCTCCCAGTCAAGCGATGGGTCGAAAGCCTCGGCTGTCCACGAACTCAGCGAGGAGGGATCAGTCACCCCCTTGGCATGGCCCACGATATTGCCGAAGAAGCGCCGCTTCGTCCGCAGCATCTCCAGGCCCCATTGCACCTTAGTCATCATATTGATAACTGAGGCCGGGGTCAGTTTCGGCGGTGCGGAGAGGCCGTTCTTCAAGTCCTTGTGCCGCTGCCCTAATACCTGAAGATCGACGGTGATCATGATGGTCGCGCAATTCGCCGCTTTCGCACGGTCAAAAAGCCGCTGCATGAACGCATTATCCTTTAGCGTGTAGACTTGGAGCCAGAACGGCTTCGTGGTGTGTTCCGCCACATCCTCGATCGAGCAGATCGACATCGTGCTGAGCGTGAAAGGTACGCCGAATTTCTCAGCTGCACGGGCAGCCTTGATCTCGCCATCGGCGCGCTGCATGCCTGTCAGCCCGACAGGTGCCAAGCCGACCGGCATATCCACATCCTCTCCGATCATCCGGCTAGCCGTGGACCGCTCGGCGATATCCACGGCGATGCGCTGACGCAAGCGGATCAGGTCAAAATCCGAGGAGTTCTCGCGAAAGGTCTGTTCCGTCCAACTGCCGGATTCCGCGTAATCGTAGAACATGCGCGGTGTGCGGCGTTGATGCAGGCGGCGCAAATCTTCAATTTCGGTAATGACTGGCATTGGCTCTCTCCGGAACGTGTTGATCAGAGCACGTTACCAATCGATAATTTGGGGGGCAACACAGCAAATTAGGAGGGGCAGACGCATCCACCCCGGGCCACCTGAAGCCGAACCCGATAAGCGCACACATGAAGACCGTTATCAGAGCCGAAAGGAATCCTGCCATTACGGGGCCGGCCCCATTTCTCAAACAGAGAGGCCACAACGACAGCGATTATCCGCGAGCCGAAAAGCGTAAAACAGGATCATACGCCCTCTCCCAATACCTCGTCCGGTGCTATAGGTGTGCCGCGCAGGAACGCTGCCGCCAGTTGCCGGGCCTTGCCCTCGGCCTGTATTTCGGTGATTTCCACCGCGCCTTGCCCGCAGGCAATCGTTAAGCCGTGCAACACCGCCCCTGGATGGCCCGCACCATTCGCCAAGCGGCTGCGCAGCAGCTTCAGCCGCCGCCCTCGCAGCATCGCCCAGGCACCAGGAAAGGACGAGAGGCCCCGTATCTGGCGGTCAATCTTCACCGCCGGGCGGGTCCAGTCCACCCGCGCCTCGGCCTTGTCGATCCGGGCGGCATAGGTGAAACCCACATCCGGCTGCGGTTCAGGAATCAACATATCCAACATTGCCAACGCTTCCACAACCGCGTTTGCACCCAGATCGCTCAACCGCTCATGCAGTTCCGTCGCCGTATCCTCCGCACCAATCGGAATCGCTTTGCGCAGCAGAACCGGGCCTGTATCCACATTCGCCTCCATCTGCGTGATGCACACACCAGTTTCGGTATCGCCTGCCATGATCGCGCGATGGATCGGTGCCGCACCACGCCAGCGGGGCAGTAGGCTTGCATGCACATTCAGGCAGCCATATCGCGGCGCATCCAGGATCGCCTGCGGCAGGATCAAGCCATAGGCCGCAACCACCGCTGCATCGGCTCCTACCGCTGCAAATGCTCTCTGCGCCTCGGCCGGTTTCAAGGATACCGGGTGCCGAACCTCCAGCCCCAATTGCCCGGCGGCACGATGCACTGGACCAGGGCGATTATTCTTCCCGCGTCCGGCCGGGCGCGGCGGCTGGCAATAGACCGCCGCCACCTTATGCCCGGTCGCCACCAGTGCCTTCAGCACCGGAACCGCGAAATCAGGTGTCCCCATGAAGATCAATTTCACCCGCGTTTCCTTGACTTCTTGAACGGCAGATCCTGCTTCACGACGCCCCACCGTTTCCTGTAAATCTTGCCATTCAGATACTCGACCCGATGTGGGTGTGGTGGCCCGGAGCCCTAGCATCTCATTCATATCGGCCCGGAGTGCCCGTGCGTTGCCATCCGCAGCCCTCACCGGCCCTGCCAGCATCAACAGGTGCGGGACGCGGGCCATATAACGCAAGGCTTAAATCGTCATCTGTTACCTGTCGGGTTGTGGCGCACAGGTAAGGCCAAAGCCCTATGCCTTCTCCCGCGCCATTTCGCGCTTCAGCTTCTTCATCTTGCGCGTGATCATGTGCCGTTTCAGGGGTTTAAGGCCGTCGATGAACAATTTGCCATCCAGGTGGTCAATCTCATGCTGCACACATGTGGCCCAAAGCCCACTAAACCCTTGGCACTGCGGGTTGCCATCGCGGTCCAACCAGTCCACCGTCACCTCAGCCGGGCGTTCCACGTCGGCATAAATCTGGGGGATCGACAGGCAGCCTTCCTCATAAACGTTTCGTTCATCCGAGGCCGCAGCCACGCGGGGGTTGAACATCGCCACGGGCTGCGGCGTTGCGCCATCTTCCCTGGCGCAATCCAGCACGATCAGCCGCTCCAGCACACCGACCTGGGGCGCGGCCAGGCCAATCCCCGGCGCAGCATACATGGTTTCCAACATATCATCCGCCAGTATCCGCAGCCCGTCGGACAGGTCGGCGACGGGTGTGGCCACGGCTTTCAACTTTGGGTCGGGATGGATCAGGATTGCTCGCTTCATACCCTTCGAGATAGTCATAAATGCGGCTTCCCGCAACGTCCCTTGCGGATTTGGCGGCGCGTGCTAGCCTTTCACCCGTGAGGACAGCGCGAGGATATCATGGAATTCGACCGGGATATCGGCCGCCGCGGTACCGATTGCACCAAATGGGACCAGCTTCAGACTTATACGGGCGTTGACCCCGAGTACGGGCTGGCAATGTGGGTCGCAGACTCTGATTTTGCCACTGCCCCCTGCGTGATTGAGGTGCTGCGCAAAAAGGTGGAACATGGTGCTTTCGGTTACGGATTTGACGAGGCAGGCTATCGCCGGGCACTGACCTGGTGGATGGAGCACCGACATGGCTGGCAGGTGGATCCTGACTGGATCGTCACCACACAGGGCTTGGGCCACGCTATCGCCACGGTCTTCGACACTTGGACCGGAACCGGCGATGGGGTGTGCTTTTTTACACCAGTCTATCATGAGTTCCGGCTGAAAACCGAACGCGCCGAACGCCGTCCTTATGAAATCCCCATGCGTCTGGTCAATGGCCGTTATGTGCTGGATTTTGATGTAGCCGGACAGGTAATTGACGAGACGGTCAAGGTATTGATCTTCTGCGCCCCGCAAAACCCTTCGGGTCGGGTCTGGACTGCCGAAGAAATGCGGGCCGTCGCAGCTTTCTGCGAAAAGCATGATCTGATCCTGATCTCTGATGAAGTGCATGCCGATCTGGTTTATCCAGGTGCCAGACATATCCCGATGGATGTGGCCGCACCGGAGTTTCGGCATCGGACAATCACGCTCAATGCCGCGTCAAAAACCTTCAACCTACCGGGGTTTCGCACTGGCCAAGCCTATATCCCCGACCCGGTGCGCCGAGCGGCCTTTCAGCACCGGTTGCGGATGCTGGACTATACCCCCGGGTCGCTGGGGATAGCCGCAACAGCCACCGCTTGCTCGCCCGCCGGGGCCGAATGGGTTGAGGCACAGGTGGACTATCTGGGCGGCAATCGCGCAGTGTTTGACGCAGGAGTCAACGCGATCCCCGGAGTTTGGTCCATGCCTCTGCAAGCGACCTATCTGGCCTGGGTCGATTTCTCAGGCACCGGCATGACGCAAGAGGAGATCAACCGCCGCATCCGCAACCAGGCCAGGATCGGCGTCAATCATGGGCCAAGCTTCGGCGTGGGTGGTGCGCAATTCAGCCGTTTCAACCTGGCCATGCCGCGCCACCAGATCAAGGACGCCGTGGCCCGGATGCAATCCGCCTTTGCCGATTTACAGTAGGGGCACACCTTCCGGATTACTGACTTTTGTCACCAGACTATGAAAAGGGATGAAGAACAGATACACATTCCGTTTCCGCCCGCTACAATCGTGTGCTGTTTCACAGCCGACCTCACTGTCCTACAGACCGCCGCCGCTTCAGGTGAACTGATTTGTCCCGTGAAAAGACACGGGGATCAATGCGACCTGCCCCCCCCGCCGGGGGGCTTGCCCTGATCGCGCGGCGTGAATAATCGGGGCAGGAATTGACGGCGGAACAGGAGGGGCGCGATGCCGGATAAGACAGACTCGGGCCTGGAGCTGAACCGGCTTTACTATGGTGACTGCCTGACCATCATGCGGCAACTGCCGCCCGCCAGCGTGGACCTGATCTATCTGGACCCGCCCTTCAACTCTAACCGCGATTACAGTGCCATCTACAAGGATGAAACCGGCCGCCCGCTGCCAGACCAGGTGGAGGCGTTCAGCGATTCCTGGGCCCTGGACGCGGTGCGCGAACGCGCCATTCGCAATATGCCCGTCCTGATGCGGGAGGCGGGCGTTGACGATGATATGGCCGAGTTCTGGCGGTCCTGGCCCAACGCCCTGCGCAAGACCCAGCCGCGGCTGCTGGCCTATCTGAGTTACATGACCGAACGGCTGCTGCCCATGCGCGGCCTGCTCAAGCCCACCGGCTCCATCTACCTGCACTGTGACCCCACGGCCAGCCATTACCTCAAGCTCATGATGGATGCCGTGTTCGGACACGGAAATTTCTTGAATGAGGTTATCTGGCACTATCATACAGGTGGTGCCAGTAAACACTGGTTTTCGAAAAAACATGACACTTTATTCTCTTATGCTCGAACTCAGAATTATGTTTTCAATAGAATTGATGTTCCAAGAACAGAGAAATCGCTGCAACGTGCGCAAAATCCCAAGGGGGCTCGTATTTCTGCATCAGACACGACAAAAATGTGTCCCGATGTATGGGCTGATATTCCCGCGATGAATCCTATGGCCAAGGAACGTCTTGGCTATGCGACGCAGAAGCCCTTGGCATTGCTGGACCGCATCATTCGGGCCAGTTCCAATGAGGGCGATCTGGTGCTGGATCCGTTCTGCGGCTGCGCCACCACCATCGAGGCCGCACACCGCCTGAACCGCCACTGGATCGGCATCGACATCGCCATTCACGCCGTCAAGCGCGTGGCCAGGGTGCGCCTG
>JACONJ010000020.1:0-153414 GCA_014323785.1 Paracoccaceae bacterium
TGTTCTGAGCCGGGACATCAAAGCCGGTTGGGGGGAACCCCGGAAAGTGGCGTTGATTTGCGCCGCACCGGGGCATAGAATCCGCAAACCAGCGCAAGGCCCCCCGATGGGGGGGCTGTTGCGTACCAGGAATCAGACGGGGCCAAGACCGCCGCGACACAGACATCTCTGTGGCCGTGCGCGGGCTCCTGCCCGAAGCCATAACATGTTCCCCTTGTCACAGGCAGGATAATTCTGGCAACCCTTCCCAATCAGGCATCCGCAGGTTACAATCCGCATGTTATCGTCAGCAACAAACGAACTGAAACGTTCAGCTTCGGCCGGGGGTGCGGCGAAAAACCGGGAACAAACCAAAGAATTGTCAGCCGAGGAGACAGAACATGGCGATCAAGGCAGCCATCAACGGGTTCGGGCGGATCGGGCGCAATGTCCTTCGGGCATTGATCGAATCGGGACGCACCGATGTGGAGGTGATCGCCATCAACGATCTGGCCCCGGTGAACACCAACGCCCATCTTCTGCGCTTTGACAGCGTACATGGCCGGTTCCCGGGAGAGGTGACAACAACCGCCGACAGCATTGATGCGGGCCGAGGCCCCATCGCCGTGACCGCAATCCGCAATCCTGCCGAATTGCCCTGGGCGGATGTTGATATCGTGCTGGAATGCACCGGAATCTTTACAGGCGACAAGGTAAAGGTTCACCTTGAAAACGGAGCCGACCGGGTGCTGGTGTCTGCCCCGTCCCCGGGCGCGGACAAAACCGTGGTCTACGGTGTCAATCACAGCGTGCTGACCCGCGCTGATCGGCATGTCTCAAACGCGTCTTGCACCACCAACTGCCTGGCACCGGTTGCCAAGGTTATCCATGATACCATTGGGCTAAACCGCGGCTTTATGACGACGATCCATTCCTATACAGGGGACCAGCCGGTGCTGGATACAATGCACCCGGATCTCTACCGCGCACGGGCTGCGGCGATGAGCATGATACCAACATCCACCGGCGCGGCAAAGGCCGTGGGCCTGGTTCTGCCAGAGTTGAACGGCAAACTGGACGGGGTTGCCGTGCGTGTCCCCACGCCCAATGTCTCGGTCGTTGATTTGACCTTTGAGGCCAGCCGGAACACAACAGCCGGGGAGATCAACGCCGCGATTCATGCGGCGGCTGCGGGTCCGCTGAAAGGCATTCTGGGTGTCACAGATGACAAACTTGTCTCAATGGATTTCAATCATGATTCCCGTTCGTCAATCTTTGCCACGGACCAGACCAGGGTGATGGACGGCAACCTGTGTCGCATACTGGCCTGGTATGACAACGAATGGGGCTTCTCGTGCCGGATGCTGGACACGGTGGTTGAAATGGGCAGGCATCTGTAACCTTGTCCGGCCGGATAAGGGTTGAACACGGGCCCTGCGCCCGCGGAAGGACATATCAGGATGACTTGGAACACCCTTGATGCTTTGGATTTGGCGGGTAAAATCGTCCTGACCCGGGTGGATATCAATGTACCCGTCGACGGGAGCCGCATCACCGACACCACGCGGATTGATCGCATCGCACCCACAATCCGGGATATTCTGTCCGCTGGTGGCTTGCCGGTGCTTCTGGCGCATTTCGGACGGCCGAAGGGCAGGCCGGTACCCGAAATGTCACTACGTGTCACCCTGCCTGCGCTGGAGGCCGCACTTGGCCAGACTGTCACTTTTGTCGAGCGTTCCTCCCGCGCTGCGCTCGAGGCGATGCCCGAAGGGGCGGTGGTTCTGGTGGAAAATACCCGCTTTTCCCCAATGGAAGAGGCGAACGATCCGAAGATGGCGCAGTTCCTTGCCTCGCTGGGCGATGTGTTTTGCAACGATGCATTTTCAGCCGCGCACCGGGCCCATGCCTCAACCGAGGGGGTGGCGCATCTGCTGCCAAACTGCGCCGGGCGGCTGATGCAGGCAGAGCTGACCGCGCTTGAGGCCGCGCTTGGCACCCCGCATCGCCCGGTTGCGGCTGTGGTCGGGGGTGCGAAGGTCTCTACCAAACTGGAACTGCTGGGCAACCTGGCGGGGAAGGTTGACCATCTGGTGCTCGGCGGCGGCATGGCCAACGCCTTTCTGTTTGCGCAAGGATACGAGATCGGCAATTCGCTGGCCGAGAAAGACATGGCCGGGACCGCACGGGCGGTTCTGGAGAAGGCCGGGGCCACCGGGTGTAAGGTGCATTTGCCCAAGGATATCGTGGTGGCCGGGCGGTGTGCCGCCCATGCGCCGCACCACATCCTGCCCGTGGGGCACTGCCCCCCTGAACAGATGATCCTTGATGCCGGGCCAAAAACCGTCGCCGCCCTGGAAGGGATATTTTGCACCTGCAGGACGCTCATCTGGAACGGCCCCCTGGGCGCGTTTGAGTGGGAACCGTTCGACACCGCCACCAGCCAGGCAGCCGGGGTGGCGGCGGACCTGACCGCGCAAGGCCGGCTGCTTACCGTTGCAGGCGGCGGCGATACGGTCGCGGCGTTGCATCGGGCCGGGGTGGCGGACCGTTTCAGCTATATCTCTACCGCGGGCGGTGCATTTCTGGCCTGGATGGAGGGCAAAACCCTCCCAGGGGTTGCAGCACTGGAACAATCGGGCAAGTAAAGAAATCCCGCCTTGCCAAAGGTGCCCGTTTCGGGTTCATCTGGTTCAATCGTCGCCTTGGGAAGATTCGCTATGTTTCGCATGCACACAACCGCCGCCGCCATCGCGCTGAACATGACATGGGTATTGCTCGCGCAGGCGCAAACGATGCCCCCCCCGCGGACCTGGATACCCCAACCGAATCATCGGCCGAGTCCTGGCGCGGCATCACCATCGCCCCGGAATCAAGGTGCAGTGCCTATGACCAGAACGATTACTCCTACTCCGCCGCCAGTATTGAGAATCGCATTGTCGAGGCGATGGATGGCCGAATCTTTGGCCCCTACTCGATGACCACCTTCCCGGACATAAAACAGACCCACATCAGCCGCCTCATTGCCCCGTCAGAGGCACATGATTCGGGCCTGTGCGCGGCAGATTCGGCAACGCGGCGGGCGTTTGCCCGCGACCTTGATAACCTGACGCTTGCGGCTCCAATCACTCGAAATCGCAAACAGGCGTATGACGCGGCAGAGTGGCTGCCCGACAATAACCGGTGCTGGTTTGCGAATCGTGTGGTAGAGGTGCGGCGGAAATACGACCTGACCATAGATCACGCCGAAGCTGCCGCGTTAGAGGCGGTTCTGGCCGGATGCACCTCGACCGAAATGACTTTCGGCGACCAGTGATGACCATCCTGGCACCCGTGCCATAAACGCATCATCCCCCGAGGCAGGCTTTCACACCGTCACCCTTGTTCGCCCTGCCCCGCCGCCTTAGGATCGGGCCAGATTCATCGTCAATTATTCCCTTTCGGAGGCTTCGGATATGCCCGGAAACCGCACCGTCCAGGCCGCGCAAATGACCTCACACCCCGGCTTCATCGCGGCCTTGGACCAGTCGGGCGGTTCCACGCCCAAAGCACTGCAACTATACGGGATTGGCAAGGATGCCTATGCCAGCCCGGCAGAGATGTTTGACCTGATCCACGCCATGCGCACCCGGATCGCGATGGCCCCTGCCTTTACCGGCGACAAGGTGATTGGCGCAATCCTGTTCGATATGACGATAGAACGCGACATCGGCGGCAAGCCCGCGGCCCGATACCTTTGGGAAGAGCGCGGGGTTGTGCCGTTTCTGAAGGTTGACAAGGGGCTGGCCCCCCCCGCGAACGGCGTGCAGCTGATGAATCCCCTTCCCGCGCTTGACAGGATGTGCGACCGCGCCGTCGCGCATGGGATGTTTGGCACCAAGATGCGCGCGGTCATTAATGCCGCCAATTCTAAGGGGATCCGCGCCATCGTGGCACAGCAATTTCGGTTCGGCAAACAAATCTTGCGTCATGGGCTGATGCCGATCCTGGAACCGGAAATTACGATCACCATAGAGGATAAGACCAAAGCAGAAGAGATGCTACTGGCCGAAATTCTAACCAGTCTGGACACACTGCCCGCTGAACAGCAAATCATGCTGAAACTTAGCCTGCCAACGGTGCCAAACCTGTATGCACCGCTGGTCGCGCACCCAAGGGTGATGCGCGTGGTGGCCCTGTCAGGCGGCTTTACGCAAGAAGAGGCGAACGCCAGACTGGCCCAAAACATCGGCATAAGTGCCAGTTTTTCCCGCGCTTTGGCCGAGGGGCTGTCAATCGATCAGGACGATGCCGTCTTCCACGCCACCATCGCCGCCACAATCGGCAGAATCTACGCGGCTTCGGTCGCGGGCGGTCCTGTCGCAGTTCAGTGAAACCGCGTCAGGCCAAGTGCGCTCCGCTCGTCGATATCCCCGGGCCAGTGGGCGGCGCAACCTTTCTGCGGTCTGTCATGGCACCCTCCTGTGCCGGGGATGCGGGTTCAGGTACTGGCACACGCCTTTTCAATCTTTTTCTTGATGTTCCGTGCTTTGGGCGACAGGTCGCTGTCCTTCGCCCTGGCCAGGAACGCATCCAGCCCGCCACGATGATCCACCGTGCGCAAAGCGGCGGCAGAGACCCGCAGCCTGAAGCGGCGGTCCAGAATGTCTGATCCCAGCGTCACCTCGCTAAGGTTTGGCAGAAAGCGGCGCTTGGTTTTGTTGTTGGCGTGGCTGACATTGTTGCCGACCATCGGACCTTTGCCGGTCAATTCGCAGACGCGAGACATCACACTTCCCCAGATTTGGCGCACCCGCCCACATGCCGGCACCCGCCAAGAATAGGCCACCCCCGGCGGGGTGTCAACGACCAATCGCCGACCAATCGCCAAATATCATCCCCCTCTCGGGGCGGGCAATTCTGCCCTACCCAACCTGTCGCAGCCCGCCTATAGTGGATGGGATGCAACGGGCGTCAGACCTGCACAGGCTTGGGCTGTTTCGGCCACTGCGGGGCACCCACTCCGGGATATGAAGGACAAAAAAGGGATCAAATAATGCGCTGCCCGTTTTGCGGACATACAGACACGCAGGTAAAGGACAGTCGCCCGGCGGAAGATCACGTGGCAATCCGCAGGCGCCGATTCTGTCCGGCCTGTGGTGGGCGGTTCACCACCTATGAACGGGTGCAGCTGCGCGATCTGGTCGTGATCAAATCCAATGGCAAGCGCGAGAATTTTGACCGTCACAAATTGGAACGCTCAATCCGCATCGCCATGCAAAAACGCCCGGTGGAACCAGAGCGGATTGACCGGATGATCTCGGGCATTGTGCGCCAGCTGGAAAGTTCAGGCGGGGCTGACATCCCCTCTAACACCATTGGTGAGACTGTGATGGAACGGCTGGCCGGGATCGACACGGTGGCCTATGTGCGCTTTGCCAGCGTCTACAAGAATTTTCAGGCCGCCAATGATTTTGAGGAATTCATCATGGAATTGCGCCCGTCCGCCCCCTCTGAAGGTTAGGCAATGCACCAGGATACGGATACCCGCTGGATGCGCCTGGCGTTGCGCTTGGGTGCGCGTGGGTTGGGCCAGGTCTGGCCGAATCCCGCTGTGGGCTGCGTGATCGTGAAATCAGACCGTGTGATCGGGCGCGGCTGGACGCAGCCCGGTGGTCGCCCCCATGCCGAAACCCAGGCACTGGAGCAGGCCGGGGGAACAGCTCATGGTGCCACAGTTTACGTCAGCCTGGAACCCTGCGCCCATATCGGCCAGACCCTGCCTTGCGCCGATGCGCTGGTCGCAGCCGCCGTCGCGCGGGTGGTGATCGCGATCCAGGATCCCGACCCACGCACCGCTGGCAAGGGTATTGCCCGCCTGCGGGCTGCTGGCATTGCCGTCACGGTCGGGGTCGGGGAAGCATCCGCGCGCCTGGTTCATGCGGGGTTCTTTGCCCGCGTCACACGGAACCGCCCGGCCGTGACCCTGAAACTTGCCTGTTCCCTTGATGGCCGGATCGCCACAGCCGCGGGCGAAAGCCGATGGATCACCGGCCCCAAAGCGCGCGCCTGGGTTCACGCCACCCGGGCGCAGCACGATGCGGTGCTGGTGGGCGCGGGCACGGTGCGCCGGGATAACCCCGGCCTGACCGTGCGCGGCCTTGGCCCCACACCGCAGCCGGTGCGCGTGGTGCTGTCGCGCACACTGGATTTGCCCCGCGACGGCCAACTGGCCCGGACCGCCCGCACGGTACCCCTGTGGCTGTGTCACGGCCCGGATGCCGCACCCGAGGCTTTGGCCGCCTGGACCGCGCTTGGGGCGCGATGCCTGCCCTGCCGCACGGCCCCCCCCGGCGATCTGCTGGATGTGGTGGACGTGATGCAGGTTCTGGGCAACGCGGGCCTGACGCGGGTGTTGTGCGAGGGCGGCGGTGCGCTGGCCACCGCGCTTCTGGCCGCGGATATGGTAGACGATCTGGTCGGGATGACCGCCGGGCTGATCCTGGGTGCCGAGGGCCAGCCCGCCATTGGCGCGATGGGCGTGACGGCCCTGGCCACCGCGCCCAGGCTGGCATTGCACCGGGTTACGCGCTGCGGGGCGGATACCCTAACCCATTGGCGGCGACCTGCCACGGATACCGCGGAAGGTTGAGGGGGTGGTGCCACCCTTTGCGGGCCGTGCAGAACACCCCCCGGCGCGTCAAGGTTGCCGCCTTGCGGCTGGAAAATGCGCTGGTATTTTGCTTGCGCATTATCTTGACTCTGGCCAGTAATGCGGGGGCCTGTCCATGTCCTGTCGCCAGGGCAAGGATGGTCCGCGCCCAGGGAGGACAGGTTTACACAGTTTCGATGATGTCCCGCACCTCCCTGACAGTCAGACAGGGCTTGCGAGAGTGGATAACGCGATGGCAGTTCGCACACACCATGGCAAGGTCGGCGGTCGTCGTCTCGCTGTCGGGCTGCAATTCCTCAATGGGAACCTTGTGGTGCGCCTCGATGATCCTGTCACCGGCATCCCCGTAAAGGTTGACTGAAACCTTCCCGCAGACTTCGCAGGCCAGTTTTCCGTCTGTCATGGCACGATGGTGATCCTTTGCCCGTTTGACAAGCGTACGGTCCCGCTCCCTGTAGACGTGAAGCCGCGTAAGGATGCGGCCTTCCCGGCCCGAAATCTCCTCCGCATCCACCTCGGGAAGGGCTTCGGCTGTGATCAGCCGATGGGCCGAACCCGCGTTGGTCTGGCCGAAAATCTCAAATTTTAACCGGATTAACCTGTCGGCAGTCTTGCGGAGTTCCGAAAAATTTACGCCTTTGGCAATCTCGGCCGCATGTGCCTCTACCGCGTCGGCCAGGTCCGGGCTGTGCTCCCTTACCGCCTCGATGTTGGCCGCGTCATCGGCGACGGCCTTCAGGCGATCATGGAACCGTACCTGGAATGTGCTGTGACGAACGGAAACGCGGCGCGGCGCAAGCACTGCCTTGATGCCGTCGTCTTCGATAACATCAAAATCCATCTGGTCGATGACAAACGCCTTGTTTTCCAAAGGGAAAGAAGGGGCCTGCCTGTCAGACCGTGCGGGATCAGGCAACGCCGCCACGGCCATGACGAGCTGTGGCAGGTGCAGTTTGCGCCGATTGTGCGGTTCACGCTTTCGGAGCCGTGGCTTGCCCTGGGCCAGCCTGCCGCAGACCTCCGCGTTGATCCTGATGCCGGGAGGGTCGAAATCAACATAAACGTCCCTGTCCATGAGCGAGTCCGCCGGTACGAACTCAAACTCGCCCCGCCCGCCAGACGGTCGCCAGCGGACACCACATGTCGTCATTCGAACATTAACCTCACCTGAACCAGCCTCCTGCCATGCTGGCGGGAACAGGACGGGATCGTATTGCTTTGTTTTCTTATTGACCATACTTGTAGTATGCAGGACAAGGACAAGAACCGGAAGCTGGGCACACAGGGAAGAAATCGGGCTGGCCTACTCTGTCGCATCATTCTTCTCCGGGATCGGAGGGCTTGACCTTGGTCTGGAGAGGGCCGGATTCACGCTCAGCTTCCACTGCGAGGTCAAGCCGTTTTGCCGCGAGATCCTTGCCCGGCATTGGCCTGACATGCCCGTAAGCAGGGACATAAGGAAACTGGATGAAACAGACATCCCTCAAACTGATGTGTGGGCCGCAGGATTCCCATGCCAAGATCTCTCGCTTGCAAGAATGGGGCCAAGATCTGGGCTTCGAGGGAGCCAGTCTGGACTCTTTCACGAATTTATGCGCCTCGTTAGAGGTCGCCTGCCAAGAGCAATTCTCCTCGAAAACGTGCACGGCCTTCTCTCTAGCCACGGAGGACGAGACTTCGCAGTCATACTCAAGGCACTGGACGAACTCGGGTATGGTGTCGGATGGCGTGTGCTTAACAGCAAAGACTTCGGAGTCCCCCAGCAGCGCCGTCGCGTCTACATTGTTGCCATGCATCACGACGGGTGCAGTCCCGGAAAAGTACTTTTTGAGCCCGAATGCGGCAACCGGCATCCTCAGAAGGGTAGATCGAATGGGCCGAAACCTCCCTCCCTCTTTCAGGAGATCATTGGAGATCCTCAGCGGGGCCCCCTTGTGAAACGCATCGCCCATTGCATCTATGCCGAGTCCGCCCGTCACACCGGCACCGACTGGTCGCGGAACTATGTCTGGTATCCGGACGGAAGGGTGCGGCGTTTCACACCGAACGAGGTCGAGCGGGTTCAGGGATTCCCGGAGAATTGGACCCTCCCGCGACACTTTGACGAACACAGGGCGGACAGGCTCGACAGCCTGCGCTACCACGCGGTCGGCAATGCCGTTACCCCGCCCGTCGCCGAATGGGTTGGCCAGCACCTGGCGTCCGTGATGCAGGCGCAGGATTTGGAACGCCTGCGGAAAGCAGGAACAGCCGTGGCAGCCGAGTGAACGCCTGATGTCGGTGGTTGATCGGGGCTCTCATCCGGCCTGATTTCCGATTTAATCCTTCAGGACGCTAGGAACCTTGCTCTTCGCGTCCTGAACCTGTAATCTTGTCATGCAAGGAGGTGTTTTATGACTGCTGCGTCAGCCCAGGGTCACGTTCCCATGCCCCCTTTTGAAAGTGTGGCTCGATCTGGCACCGCAGGGTCGCCGGAAAGCGGCCGCATACTGCGTGCGCAGGCGATGGAGCAGGCGCGACAAACCTGTAATCTGGCCTTGCGGAACGCGGCCCAGGAAAGTTTCCGAAAAACCATTTCGGTACTCTTGGAGGCACGCCGGAACCACGACATAAGCGATGAAACCTTCGGAAAACTCATCGAGATTGTGCTGGCAGGTTACGTTGAGAATGCGGTGAACATTCGGGTTGAGCGTTTGCTGGATTTGCTTGTGACAAATGTCGGTTCCCTGCGCCTTGGGCTGAAGTGATGGGTTCTCCCGAAAACGATAAAAACGGGGCATCGGGCAAAAATGCTCCTGCCACCGATGATGCGCCCATTGAAGGGGGCACCGAAGACCCGCCTATCCCGCAGGAGGTTCTGGATTCAATGCCCGAGCCGGTACGGAGCAGGGTGCAGGAAACATTCGCGTTTCTTTCCGCCGGCCCGATGCAGAACCCCGTAACCAGGAAGATTACATCCCACCACATCACGCAACTCATTGAAAATGACGCAAAGCAAGGGGAACGGGCTTTTGAGGACAAGCGGGCCAGCAGGTGCTACACCTTGGTGTATGTGTGCATTGCCGTCGCATGTTTCTTTGGTGTCGCCTGGATGTTTGCCCGCTCTGACCCTGCACTCTTTCAGCAAATTCTGGCCTTCTTTGCAACGTTCGTGGGTGGCTTTGGGGCGGGTTGGGGCTTTACGACCTTCCGCAATTCTTCGCGGCACGACGGCACGTAAGCACAACCTTATCCCGCCCCTTACGGGCACCTCCCCCCTTCGGGGTTGACATGTCAACACCAGTGGCACCATTCTGGCTAACACTCTCAACACTCGTGCCACATGTGGGGGATGATATGGCCCACAAACCATCATGGGTTGCCAATTCGTTTCTGGCCCGCGCCAGGGAAGGGGGCGTCAAAGACGTAGACCACCTCAAGATTCAAAAACTGGTCTATTGCCTGCACGGCTGGACCCTGGCCACCCGCAATGAACCCGCAGTAGGGGAGTTCTTTGAGGCCTGGCCTTACGGGCCGGTTCTGTCCTCACTCTATCATGCGTTCAAAAAGCACGGACGGAAGCCGATAAAGACCTACGCGGCTGATGTTGACCCCGCCTCGGGAGAGGTCAAGGCATTCCGCGTCGGCGACGAGGATAACGAATTTCATGAGGTTTTCGATGAGGTCTGGAAAAAATACAAGGGCCTGACGGGCCTTCAGCTGTCACAACTTACCCACGCCGATGGCACCCTGTGGTGGCACGCCCGTCAGCGCGGCGATGATTACCTGGATAACGCGGACATCCGCAAACACTTCGTGGACCTCGCCCGTCAAGGCAGAGAGCAGGCCCATGAATCAAAATAAGGACGCGGCAGACGACACCCAAAAAAGTGACATTTCCAACACCCCTGTCCCGGATGTGCCGGAATATTCCGGGAAATCACGCACCGAAGAGGCGCAACTGGATCACGAGCGCGAAACGTTCAAGGACGAGCTCGGCTGGCTTGGCAGGCCCTTCGGTGGCCGAAGGGAAAAGCCCGGCAACCTGTCTGGCCTGGCCCTCATCCTGTGCTTTGTCTTCCTGGCCATGGCATACGTGTACCCCCCGCCCCGGACCGCCCTGGTTTCATTTCAGGTATCACATTGATCCTAGGGTATCTGTTCGGGTCAAATGACCGTAGCTAACCCCCCCCATCGCAAGGTTTCCCCCGCACCCGCGGCTAACTTTACCCCCCCGACCACAAAGCCCCCGCGCCCCGCGCCCTTGACACATCCACACGGGCGGGCACATTATGCCACAAACCCCGCCCGCCTGGTCCGGGAACCAGCCAGGGGGCATGCGTAACCCTGTCCTTGGGCTAACGACGCAAGGAGTCCACCTTTGGATCACGCAATTGCCTTTCTGTGCGCATCGGCAATAAATCTGCGAAGCATTAAGTTCTTTTGCGTAATCCCTGGCTCTACACTGATCGCCGGAACGCAATTTTTCGGCTTTGATCCGGCCACGCCTTACCACCTGCCTGTTCTGGCCGCGTTCTGGACGGGCTTGACTCTCTCCATCGTCGGGGGCTGTGTACTGCTGGTTGTGGACAGGAACACGCCCCAGGTGCTCCTGGCCCTGGATAAGGCCCGGACCAAAGCGCGGGACGCACAGGAACGAATTCGCACACACGAACAGAATGCCGAGGCCCAGGAGCAATCAGGAATCGTTTTGATGGCAGCGCATGAGGCGGAATCATCATACCCGAGCCATCAAAGACCAAGCCAGTGGAAAAGACTGAAACACAACCCAAGGAGACCGAAATGTACGTAAAACTCTTCAACCCGTTCAGCAAGGAACTTGAAATCCCGAAAGAACTTGCACAAGAACAGCCATGGATTCTGGATTTCATCTTACAGCAAGCGTCTGATGCATGGTGTGCAAATACTGAAAACCCTATCGGGGATGGTAAATTCAGACCTGTCGTGGAACTCGATGATTGCATGGACTCCATAATAAGTCAAATGGAGTTCGATAACGATGAGCATCTCGAAATGCTTGTTCAAGAAGGCAGATTCGCAATTCAACAGAATAAGGAACAAATCCTCAGACTGGTGAACGCTTACTTGCGGGCAGGTCTTGAAGCAGATCGAGACCCCGCGAATTTGTGAACACGGGGCGGTTTGAGGAGAACAGGGCCCCGGTGGTAGCTAAACCTGCTCCTCAGTGTGCAAGCCGGCGGTGTGCACGTCCATGAAAAACACCGGCAGCCGGGGATCAGTCTCTTCTCCTGATTGACCCGGCACCCCAACCCAGAGGAGAAACACAACGGAAAGACGTGTCTTCATCGGATCGGCGGAACCGCACCGATCCTGGACACCCGGGGAAGGTCACGTTGGCAAGTACAGACCCGACGACGACAGCCTGTACATCTCATTGGCCGTCATACCCGTTGCAATTGATTCGGACAGGCCATTGGGCGTGCTGGTCGCAACAAGCGATCAAAAACAGCACTTTACAAAAGCCGATGGTGAATGGGAGCGCAGGAATGTACTGCGGAACCTTGCAAAGCATCTTGCCTTGCTCTTTATACTGGACAATAAAACCTTGATCAGGGGGGGAGGACTGAATATGTCAGATGCTGTTTTGGAAAGGGATGGTGCAGCGGGCGCGCATCCCCATGCCTGACACCCCTGACAAACCCGCGCCTGACTCACCCGCGCCCGACAAACCCGCGCCTGACTCGCCCGCGCCCGACAAGCCCGGCACCTCCGACTCCGCCGCGCCGGATACCCCCGCAGAGCTCACCCCCTTCACCGGCCTGACCCTGACCGATACCTTTCAGATGTATGAATGGGATCGCGATCTGGTCGCCGCTTCCCTGTTCCGCGATAACGCCGAACGCCGCGCCCGTCAGCGTGCGCAGGACATTACCCTTATCGTCGGCAACCCGCCGTATTCCGCTGGCCAGCGGCATCGTGAATGACGCCAACGCCTGGGCCATCGGGACCATGGGCAGTCCCCGCTACCCCTTGGACCTGCTGGCCCGCGTCATCACCATCAGCGTCGATACAATGAAAATCGTAAACGCCCTGCCAGAGCTGCAGCTAGAGGGGGGCTAAAAATAAGGCCCCCTGCCACGCCCGTGCCAGCACCGCCGCCAAACCCGAAACCACCCGCACCGAACGGACCGGGGCGGGGTGACCCGCATCCCCGCAAAAGCCGGGTGGATGTGGTGCAGGCGGCGGGTGCGCGGTTCACTGGCGGCGGTCCTTGCACCCGCCGCACCGGTCAATCAAACCGCCCTTCGTTCAATTCCCAGAACACCGGATGGTCGCGCACGGCCTCATTATCCTCGGCCAGGTCGGCCGGTATCTGGCCATCTTCGGTTCGTGCCTTGACATTCGCGCCCGCGTCGATCATGGCATGCACTACCTCGGCATTTCCTTCCCACGCCGCCGCGTGAAGCGGCGTCCTGCCGTGTTCATCCCGCGCCTCGATGTCCGCGCCTGCGTCGGTCAGAGCCCGCACCACCTCCGCATTGCTTTTCCACGCCGCCCAGTGAAGAGGTGTCTGACCTTCTTTGTCCCGCGCGTTGACATTCGCGCCTGCGTCGGTCAGAGCCCGCACCGCTTTGGCACTGCCATATCCCGCTGCCACGCTATGAAGCGGCGTCAGGCCGTGTTCATCCCGCGCGTTGACATTCGCGCCTGCATCAAGCAGAGCCCACACCGCCTCGGTGTTGCCATTCCGCCACGCCAAGTGAAGCGACGTCCCCGCCCAGTGAAGAGGTGTCTGACCTTCTTTGTCCCGCGCGTTGACATCCGCGCCTGCATCGGTCAGAGCCCGCACCACCTCCACATTGCCTGCCCACGCCGCCCGGTGAAGCGGCGTCACGCTGCGTCCATCCCGCGCGTTGACATTCGCGCCTGCGGCGATCAGGGGCCGCACCACCTCCACATTTCTTTTCCACGCCGCCCGGTGAAGCAGCGTCTCGTCATTTTCATCCCGCGCGTTGACATTTGCGCCTGCGGCGATCAGATCCTGCACTACCTCGGCATTTCCTTCCCACGCCGCCGCGTGAAGCGGCGTCGCTCTGTCTTCCTTCCGCGCGTTGACATTCGCGCCTGCATCGATCAGAGCCCGCACCGCCTCCGCATTTCCTTTCCACGCCGCCCGGTGAAGCGGTGTCCGACCTTCTTTGTCCCGCGCGTTGACATTCGCGCCTGCATCGATCAGAGCCCGCACCGCCTCGGCATTGCCTCTCAACGCCGCCCGGTGAAGCGGCATCACGCCATTTTCGGCCCGCGCGTTGACATCCGCGCCTGCATCGATCAGAGCCCGCACCACCTCCGCATTTCCTTTCCACGCCGCCCAGTCAAGCGGCGTCACTCTGTCTTCCTTCCGCGCGTTGACATTCGCGCCTGCGGCGATCAGATCCTGCACTACCTCGGCATTTCCTTCCCACGCCGCCTCGTGAAGCGGCGTCGAGCCATCTTTGGTCCGCGCGTTGACATCCGCGCCTGCATCGATCAGAGCCCGCACCGCCTCGGCATTGCCTCTCAACGCCGCCCGGTGAAGCGGTGTCCTGCCGTGTTTATCCCGCGCCTCGATGTCCGCATACGCACCTGCGGCGATCAGGGTATGCACCACCTCCACATTGCCGTCCAACGCCGCCCGGTGAAGCGGCGTCGAGCCACCTTTGGTCCGCGCGTTGACATCCGCGCCTGCATCGATCAGAGCCCGCACCACCTCCGCATTGCCTTCCCACGCCGCCGCGTGAAGCGGCGTCGAGCCACCTTTGGTCCGCGCGTTGACATTCGCATCTGCATCGATCAGAGCCCGCACCACCTCCACATTGCCTTCCCACGCCGCCGCGTGAAGCAGCGTCCAGCCATTTTCATCCCGCGCGTTGACATCCGCGCCAGGGGCGATCATGAGGTCCATGCGGGTTCCCCCTGCTCTCTCAAATCTCACACAGGCTGGCACGGATGGCGACACATGGCAAGGGCCGCGCCGGGCCGATGCCCGCCCGTCAACACGAATGCGCACCCCGCACCCTTGCCGAATCGGCGGCGCGGGGGGGTAATCCCACCCCACTGGCCTTGCCCCTGAGCGTGCGCCGCGCCGCCGGCACCTGCACCGCTTGCCGAATCGGGGCTGGAGCTTTATGATCTCACCATCAGCGGGGCAGGTATGGGCCACCGATGCCGACGGGTCAGAAAAAGGAAACCCATGACAACGGCCATATAAACCAGTATATCAATGAAACTGGTGCTTGATACGAATGTCCTTGTTTCGGGTATCCGCAGCCGGAAGGGCGCAAGTAATCCGCTGCTGGTCGCCGGGTTCCGGGGGCGGTTCCGCTGGATGTGTTCGGTGCCGCTGTTCTGCGAATACGAAGCTGTGTTGCGCCGGGCCGAGGTATTGTCAAAGATGGGTGTGACGCCGGAGGAAATGGATAAGTTTTTGACCGATGTGGCGGGCAGAATCCAACCAGTTGACCTGAGGTTCGGATGGCGACCGCAAGTGAAAGATCCGGATGACGAGATGGTGCTGGAGGCGGCGGCAAATGCGCGTGCGGATGCGCTGGTGACGCATAACGTCAAGGATTTCGGGGAAGCACCGGGCCGGTTCGGCGTGGTGCTTTTGACCCCGGCGGAGGCTTTGAAAAGGATGGAACAATGAAGGCACATGTATCGTTGGACCTGCCGCAAGCACTGAAACGCACGGCAGAAGAGTGCGCACAGAAAAACGGCGTTTCGCTGGACCATTTTATTACTCAGGCACTTGCCGAGAAGGTCCGCCCGGCAAGCGCGGCAGAGTTTTTTGCCGAACGTGGCAAGGGCGCGGATGCGAAGCGGGCGGTTCGGTTTCTGGAGGCGCGCCCAGGGTAAGGTGATGCGGTGGGCGGAATTCACCCCCCCCGCCCCAGACCACCCTGGTTTCATTTCAGGATGTTTTCGCGGGCCTGACGGCAATTATCACATTGATCCCGGGGTATCTGTTCGGGTCAAATGACCGCGGCTACCCCCCCATCGGACCGCCCCCACGCATGCCTGACCAGCCCCCCGTCATGCCGCAGAATATCGAGGCAGAACAGCAGCTGCTTGGGGCGATTCTGTTTTCAAACGACGTGCTGGATCGGGTGAACGATCTGATCACGCCCGCGCATTTTTACGACCCGGTGCATGCCGATATCTTTGCCGCCGCCAGCAGCCGTATCGGGCGCGGGCTGCACACGGATGCGGTGACACTGAAGAACGCCATGGCCGACCATCCGGGCCTGCAGGAACTGGGCGGGGCGGAATACCTGCTGCGTCTGCAACTGGCGGCGGTGGCCACAAGTGCGGCCCGCGATTATGCCCACCTGCTGCACGATCTGGGCCTGCGGCGCGGCCTGATTGACCTGGGCGGGACCATTGCCGACCGGGCGCGGGCCATGCGCGATGGGGTTCCGCCCGATGATCAGATCATGCAGGCCGAAGCAGACCTGTTCCAGCTGGCCACCAGTGGCACCCCCACCCGCAGGTTTCAGCCATTTGTGCGGGCCATGACCGACGCGGTAGAGATGGCCAACGCCGCCTACCAGCGCGATGGCAGCTTGTCGGGGATTGCCACGGGGCTGATTGATCTGGACCGAATTTTGGGCGGACTGCACGATTCCGATTTGCTGATTCTGGCCGGGCGGCCCGCCATGGGCAAGACAGCACTGGCCACCAACATTGCCTTTAACATCGCGCGACGCGGGCAGGCAGAGGGCGGTGGCACTGTCGGGATGTTCAGCCTGGAGATGTCTGCCGCGCAACTGGCCGGGCGGGTGCTGGCCGGGGCCGCGCAGGTGCCGTCGGACGCCATCCGCAAAGGCAATATGACCCAGGCAGAGTTTCAGCGCTTTCTGTATGCGGCGCAGGATTTGGAAGCTTGTCCGTTGTATATTGACGACACGCCCGCCCTGCCCGTCAGCCAGCTGGCGGCCCGCGCCCGGCGGCAAAAGCGCACATCCGAAGGGCTGGACGTGCTGATCATCGACTATCTGCAGCTGGTGCGCCCCAACAAGGCCAGGGAAAACCGCGTGAATGAAGTGGCCGAGATCACCGCAGGCCTTAAGGCCCTGGCAAAGGATTTGAACATTCCGGTGGTGGCACTGTCGCAGCTCTCGCGCCAGGTGGAATCGCGTGAGGATAAACGCCCGCAATTGGCGGACCTGCGCGAATCCGGGTCCATCGAACAGGACGCCGATGTGGTCATGTTCGTGTTTCGCGAGGAATACTACAAGGAACGCGAAAAGCCCGCTGAACACGACCTCCAGGCGACAGGGCAATGGCAGGCGGCGATGGAATCCCTGCACGGCAAGGCCGAGGTGATCATCGGTAAGCAACGCCACGGCCCCATCGGCACGGCAGAGCTCAGCTTTGATGGCCGTTTCACCCTGTTTGGCAACCTGGCCAAGCCGTGGCAGGGAACCGGCGACGCGCAGGATTTCAGATAAAAAGGTGCGATTCGGGGATAATCTTGTTGAAACGGGCTTGACTGTGTGCTTGCATGATCAAAGATGGTCACAATGGAGAGCACAACGGAGATCAAAATGTCACATGTCAGCCATTCGGCCCCGGAAAAGGTTGAGCTTGTCTACCGCGTTGTCGGCAAGACGCATGTCTTTTCTTCGCGGGGGATACAGGGCCTGGTGCATACCGGGAGCTCTGACCGAGAAACAGCGTTCCATAAGGTCATCGAGTGCCTGAACGCCCATGTCAGCTCAACCTGCGGACTGGATGCAAGATACAGGTGCGAGATGACATACGATGAGTTCGCGCGGCATGTGGACACTGTCGGAGATCTGCGGGGTAATTTCCTGACCATGCGGCGGCTTGATGCCCCATTGGCAGCCTAAGCCGAAGGCCCGTATCGCGCATTGAACCGGACGTCCCGCCGTCAGAATATATGCATTAGACACAGTGGATTCCGACATTTGTAAAAATTGACATAAGAAATTCAAAATAGGGTATTGCATTATGTTTCGGGGTGTGTATTATGTGCTTATCAACTTTTCTCCATGGGTTGATACGGCGGGGGATCACGGCGTGGTAAACCGTGGCAACCATCCCCCGCTACCACATGGAGGTTATGGAGTTTGCGATGATTAAGTTTGACAGGGTGGGGGTGTCCTTTATCTGAAGGAAACAAAGCCCCGCCGCTAGCCATCCCACTGACCGGGGGCTTCATGCGAGGGCATCGGGGTGGCGTACCCCCCCCCCGCACCGTGCCTTGCCGTGCACAGGAATCCCCGCTAGGGTGGGTAGATCACCAAAGCAGGTGCACAGGGCATGTTCACGGGCATCATCACCGATATTGGCAGGGTTTTGGCCCTGGAACAGCGGGGCGATCTGCGCGTGCGAATCAGCACCAGCTCCACTACCGGCGGCATTGATATGGGAACCTCCATCGCCTGTGATGGCATATGCCTGACTGTCGTGGCTTTGGGCAGGGATTGGTTCGCGGCGGATATCTCGGCCGAGACAGTCGCCAGAACCAATGTCGGCGATTGGGCTTTGGGGCGCGGCGTGAACCTGGAACGCGCCCTGAAAGTGGGCGATGAATTGGGTGGGCATATCGTCTCGGGCCATGTGGATGGCGTGGCGGAACTGATCAGCCTGGCCGATGCGGGGGGATCAACCCGCATGCGGTTCCGTGCGCCCCGGACCCTGGCGCGGTTCATCGCGCCCAAGGGCTCGGTGGCACTTAATGGTACCTCGCTGACCGTGAATGAGGTCAAAGGCACCGAGTTTGGCGTCAACATAATCCCGCATACCAAAGCGGTGACCACCTGGGGCAACCTTACCCCGGGCGACTGCGTCAACCTGGAAAACGACACGCTTGCCCGTTATGTTGCCCGGCTGCAGGAATGGAACGGGTAAGGGGCAGCGGCGATGGCCGGCATGGGGCATAATGGCGGTCCGACCATGGAACCGGGATTCGGCTTTCGCAAATATGCCTGGGGCCGGGCGCGGGCGGAGCTGCTCCCAAGCCTGCCCTTGCAAATCGTGCGCATTCGCGTGGCGCGGGCGCAGCGCTTGGGGCTGGATTACAAAACCTATGCCACGATCCGCGCCGCCTCGGGCCGGGATATCACGGGGTTTCTGTTTTCCGGCAATGCCCTGTCGATACGGCCGGGGCGGCTGGAACTGCCTGGGGCAGTCGGCCAGCGGCTGGCCGAACTGGACGGCGCGGCAGACCGGATCGTGGCCGTTTATGCGCCCGCCCATCCCGATGCGGTGCTGGCGGCAAACCCCGGACGTCTGGATTCGGCCGCCTCCGCCCCGGGCTTCACCGACAACTGGGCGACACTGCGCACCCGGATTCGCGCCGCCCTGCGGGGCCGCAACATGCCGCCCGATGGTGTGGTGCTGGTTGCCGCCACAACGGTGGAACGGGAATGGAGGGTTGCGGGCAAATTGGCAGGTGTTCTGGCCGTCGGGCAGATGTTTCACCCGGGCCCCTGACTTGCGGCGCACCCCGCCGGACCTTGCGGGCACACCTCTGGTCAACGGCATTCCGCCCCTGCTATATCACCGACCGCGACAGCATAAGGAAATGCCATGTCCAGGCCGATCCCGTTTGAACGCCCCGCCCCCGCCAGGACGAACTGGGCCGATGCCATCTCTGCCACCGAAGAGGTCATCGAGGAGGCCCGCAATGGCCGCATGTTCATTCTGGTCGATCACGAGGACCGGGAAAATGAAGGCGATTTGGTCATCCCCGCGCAGATGGCCACGCCCGAGGCGATCAATTTCATGGCCAGGGAGGGACGCGGGCTGATCTGCCTAAGCCTGCCGGGGGCGCGGATCGATACCCTGGGCCTGCCGCTTATGGCCTCGCAGAACTCCTCGCGCCACGAGACCGCCTTTACGATCTCGATCGAGGCGCGTGAGGGCATCAGCACTGGCATTTCCGCCCATGATCGCGCCCGCACGGTGGCCGTGGCGATCGATGCCTCGAAAGGGGCCGCTGATATTGCCACGCCGGGCCATGTCTTTCCCCTGCGCGCACGCGATGGCGGGGTGCTGGTGCGCGCCGGCCATACCGAGGCGGCGGTTGATATCGCGCGCCTTGCTGGCCTGAACCCCGCAGGCGTGATCTGCGAGATCATGAACGAAGATGGCACCATGGCGCGGCTGCCGGATTTGGTGGCCTTTGCGCAGCGGCATAACCTGAAGATTGGCACAATCAGCGATCTGATTTCCTATCGCCGCCGCCATGACAATCTGGTCAAGGTTCGCACTGAACGGACCATCACCTCGGAATTCGGGGGTGAATGGACCTTGCGGATTTATACCGACCAGACCCAGGGGGCCGAACATATCGTCCTGATCAAGGGCGATATCGCCGCGCCCGGGCCGGTTTTGGTGCGGATGCATGCCATGGACCCGATGCTGGATATCGTCGGTGTCGGCGGTACCGGCCGCACGGGAAAGTTCGGTGATGCCATGCGGCTGATTGCCATGGAGGGCCGTGGCGTTCTGGTTCTGCTGCGCGACCTGCACATGAAGCTCAGCGCGGGGAACGCGGCCGCGCCCCGAACCTTGCGGCAATACGGGCTGGGGGCGCAGATTCTCTCCTCTCTCGGGGTGTCCAGCCTGATCTTGATGACCAACTCCCCCAAACCCAGGGTGGTCGGGCTGGATGCCTATGGGCTGCAGATTGTCGGCACCCGTGCAATCCCGGAGTGCGGCTGATGACAGATGCGGTCCGTACCCCCCTTGCCCTGCCAGTGTTTGAAGCGCCGGTGAAGGTGCTGATTGTCATCGCACCCTATTACACATCCATCGCCGAATTGCAGTTGACCGGGGCCAAATCCACGCTAGAGGGCGTGGGTGCAATATATGAGGTGATCAAGGTGCCGGGGGCCCTGGAAATCCCGACGGCCATCGGCATTGCCCGTAGGCATGCAAACCATGATGGCTATGTCGCGCTTGGCTGCGTGATCCGGGGCGAAACCACGCATTACGGAACGGTCTGCGCGGAATCCAATCGCGGCCTCACGCTGCTTGGCATGGCCGGGGCATGCATCGGAAACGGCATCCTGACAGTCGAGGATAATGGCCAGGCCCTGGCGCGCGCCGATCCCGCCGGGATGGATAAGGGCGGCGGTGCGGCAGCGGCGGCACTGCACCTGATCGCGGTGACACGGCATTTCGGCACACCCAAAGGCGGCATCGGTTTCAAACCCCGGGGCGCGGCGGGGCCGGTCGCAGGCAACAGCAAAGAATCGGCCCCGATATGACGCCCCCCCGCCCGAACGGGCCAGCGCTGCGCCGGATGAAATCCGCGGCCCGGCTTTATGCGGTGCAGGCACTGTTTCAGATGGAACAATCGGGCCAGCCGCTTGATACCGTCCGGCAAGAGTTTGAGACCTACCGCTTCGGTGAAAAGATCGACGGTGACGAAATGGCCGAAGGGCATACGGGGCTGTTCCGCCATCTGCTGGAACGCGCACTGACCTGTCAGGCCCGAATCGACCAGATGACCGACCGTGCGCTTGTCGACAAATGGCCCATCAACCGGATTGACCCGACCTTGCGTGCGCTCTTTCGGGCTGCTGGTGCGGAGCTGACCGGGGGGACCACCCCCCCGAAGGTTGTGATCACCGAGTTCGTCGAGGTCGCCCGCGCCTTCTTCCCCGAAGCGCGCACGCCGAAATTCGTCAACGCCGTGCTGGACCATATGGCACGCGAATCAGGGCCCGAACTGTAGCGGTGCGCAATAAACCCTTGAATCATGTGCGATCCGCCCTGAATCGGGGTGGGGGATATTCTGGATGCAGGCTTGATCCGGCCCGGCTGGCTGCGAACCAGGCAGAACAGATCCGAATCGGTGCGGCGTCGAATCGGTCCTGGTTGCGCCCGTGGCCCCTGTGCTGTGGCGGAATTCGGGCCTGAAAGCGGGGGAAATTGGCCTTTGGGGGCCTCTGCTGGCAAAAAAGTTGCTGTTCAGGGCAAAAAAGTTGTTGCATTGGGTGGATTCGGTGCTTATTGTATACCTATGTGCGACAGGCGGGTTGCCTTTGGGCGGTTCTGCTGGCATTCTAACAACACAAGGATGGTGAATCATGCCATCTAATCTTGCGAAAGGAAGACGACTATGTATACGTTTACAATACCCAAGGTATACACAAACAATCACTATCTTTGGGATGGTGACCGTGTTGAAGATGCTTGGTCCACTCTTTCCGGATATATCGGCGGCATCGGTTCCACAGGTGATGATACCGTAGACAGTTCCGACTTTTTCACCGGGACATACGATGACAAGACCTACACATGGTGGCTCGGCTTCGATGGCAACGACTATGTGGATGCTTTTGTTCAGGGTCATTCCAAAGGATGGTATCAAGGCGGGTCTGGGCAAGACACCATTTCCTACTCTGATGCCTTTCGCGGTGTGGACATCAACCTTCGCACAGAAAAAGCCCATTATGGTGAGCTTGGAAGGAATGTAAAGGACCACATCTCGGGCTTTGAGCATGTTGTTGGTTCCGCACATACCGACTACATTGAAGGGTCTGCCGGGAACAACCGTCTGGAAGGTGCAGGTGGTGATGATTCCATAACAGGTGGTGATGGTGCTGATTCCTTTGTTTTTGGCAGAGGAAGTGGTCATGACTACATTAGTGATTTTGACGCAAGGGAAGGCGATAGCCTTGTCTTCAAGTTCAATCCTAGTGATTTGGAAGTTAACAAGCTCGTCACACACAGAGAGCTTGGTAACGAATATGACGACTCTGTGACTAAAAATCATGCCGTTGTGACTTGGGGTGATCCTGATGCTTCTGTCAGCTTTTGGTGGTACGGATGGGTTAACACACATGAACTAAGTGTTACCCAGAATGAAGATGGTGAATGGGTTGCAACATGGAATGAGCCCGCGCCAGCACCTGAGCCCGCGCCAGCACCTGAGCCTGAGCCTGCACCGCAGCCAGAACCGGAGGCTGAAGTCACACCTGAACCCGCACCTGCTGCGCCCAAGCCTGAGCCTGAGCCTGCACCGCAGCCAGAACCGGAGGCTGAAGTCACACCTGAACCCGCACCTGCTGCGCCCAAGCCCCAGTATAAGGTGATCAAAGGGAATGGTAACAACAATTCGTTGGCAGGCACCAATGGCCGGGACTCGATAAATGGGTATGCCGGAAACGATAAAATCATCGGACGCAAGGAAGATGATATTATATCCGGCGGCAGTGGTGATGATTCCCTTGTTGGAAATCTCGGAAACGATACCCTTAGAGGGAACCGAAATGATGACACCCTTGTTGGTGGTCATGGAGATGATGTTTTGACTGGTGGTATGAATGCGGACACATTTGTGTTCAAAACCGGTCACGGAAATGACACCATCACCGACTTTGAAGATGGCGTTGACCTGATATCCATCAAGGCAAGTGGAGTCGAGTTTGCTAACCTGATTATTTCAGGCACAAGCACGGATACAGACAGCGTTACTGTCGTCACATGGGATGGTGGAACCATCACACTGGATGGTGTGGACTACACTGCCGTGACGGCGGATGACTTTGTGTTCTAAGGGACACATGCCATAACACACAAATCACGGCCCCTGAGCACACATCAGGGGCCGTTGTCCATTTGCAGGGGGCGGGTGCGCCGTGCGGATATTCTGAACCCGAAACCCGAACATTCCTGTCAGCCAGACGACACATTCCTTGAAACAGCCAGAATCACGCGGACGACCAGATACAGGGCCGCAAACAAGACCGAGATTTACGGATTCCGTGGAGATGACTACCTTAGCGGCAGTTTAAACACCGACGACTTGATCCAGTCACATCGCCGCCTCCCCAACGGCACATGACGTGTGCTGTACAGGACAAACCGCCCGATACCATACGGACACCAACGGGCCGCGCAGATCATGGCAAAGGAGAGGGCCAGAATCAGCGGGGGCAGTGGTACTGGCACAAACGGGGGAAACAGAACCAGATATTCCATGCTGGCAAGGCGGATTCCAGCTGGGAACAAGGGGATCAGGTCTTAACCTTTGCAGTCCCTGGGCTGCGCCCGGGATTTTAACCTACGACCTTGATCGGGCCACGGGCGGCACCAGTGATGAACTGGCGCAGGAACGGATCTTGGGCGGCATCCATATCAGCTACGGCCCCTTCCCATTTCACCACCCCGTCGTGCAGCATGGCCACCCGGTCCGCGATGGCGCGCACACTGGTCATGTCATGGGTGATGGTCATCGCGGTTGCGCCCATTTCCACTACAATTTCCCGGATGAGTTCATTGATGATGCCAGCCATGATCGGATCAAGCCCGGTGGTGGGCTCATCACAGAAAATGATATCGGGGGCAGCCGCGATGGCACGGGCCAGGCCCACACGCTTTTGCATCCCGCCCGACAATTCAGAGGGGAAGAGCTCGGCCACATCCGGTGGCAGGCCAACGCGGCGAAGTTTCTCGACAGCGATCTCGCGTGCCTCTGCTGCCGGGCGTTTGAGCGCACCGCGTAGCAGGCGAAATGCGACATTTTGCCAAACGGTGAGCGAGTCAAACAGCGCACCGCCCTGAAACAGCATCCCGAATCGCGCCATAAAGGCGTCACGCTCGGCCTTATCCACATTCTCGCCTTCCAGGGTGATATGACCCCGGTCGTGACGGAATAAGCCCAGAATACATTTCAGCAGAACCGATTTACCGGTTCCGGAACCGCCAATGATGACAAGGCTTTGCCCGCGGCCCACCCTGAGATCCACCCCGCGCAACACCCGCTTTGCACCGAAGCTTTTATGAACACCCGTCAGTTCGATCATGCGGTAAAAAACAGCTCCGTCAGCAGGTAATTGGCCACCAGAATCAGGATCGAGGCCGAGACAACGGCATTGGTTGTTGCCCGGCCCACGCCGCGTGCCCCGCGCCCCGAGTGCATCCCATGATAGCATCCCATCAAGGCCACAATAAAGCCAAAGACCGCACCCTTCACCAAACCCGAAAGAACATCCCAAAGTTCCAGGAAATCGACGGTATTGTCCAGATATGTTGCCGCGTTAAAGCCAAGCCGCGTGATCCCCACCAGATAACCACCAAAAATGCCAATCACATCGCCGGCCGCGACCAGCAGCGGCAAGGTTAGCGTGGCGGCCAATACGCGCGGGGCAGTAAGGTATTTCATCGGATGCGTGGAGAGCGTGACCAGCGCGTCGATCTGCTCGGTCACTTTCATGGTCCCGATCTCGGCAGCGATGGCCGAGGCGACACGGCCCGCCACCATCAGCCCGCCAAGCACCGGTCCTAATTCCCGCACCATGCCGATGGCAACAATAGAGGGCACAACGGATTCCGCGTTGAAACGTGCGCCGCCCGCGTAGATTTGCAAGGCCAGTGCCGCCCCGGTGAACAGCGCGGTCAGCCCTACGACTGGTAGCGACAGCCAGCCGATCTGCATCAGTGCCAGGCCAAACTCGTGCGGGTAAAAAGGCGGGCGCAGCAGATGGCCACATGTGCGCAACAGGAACAACGTAACCGACCCCGTGGCCCCGAAAAGCCCGCGCGTCGAGCGGCCCAGAACGCCAAGCGTGGTCAGCACCAGTTTCACGCCGCGGCTCCATGATAGATGCGCTGATAGCGTGCGCCAAGTGCGGTCAGGATTTCATAGCTGATCGTGCCCGCGGCATCGGCCAGCGCATCAACACCCTGATAGGCCCCAAGAATATCCAGATGGTCCGGAATGGTGCCCAGATGGGTGACATCAACCCCCATCAGGTCCATGGACACCCGGCCGGCAAGCGGGCAGCGGGCATCCCCTGCGTAAAGTGCGCCGCTGTCACCCATGGCCCGAAGCAGCCCGTCGGCGTATCCCCCCGATACGGTGGCGATCCGCGTAGGCCCCCGTGCGGTGAAACACCCGCCATAGCCGACGGTTTCGCCAGGTGCCAGGTTGCGGGTTTGCACCACGGGCAGGGACAGGCGCAGCACTGGCCTGGCGGCCGTGAACGGGGCCCCGCCATAAAGCCCGATCCCGGGGCGCGTAATGTCAAAATGGTAGTCACGGCCTAATAGAATACCGCCCGTCGCGCTAAGGGAACGGGGCGCACGAACCCCCCGGGTCATGGCGGTAAAGGCCCGCAATTGTGCAGTGTTCTGCGGATGCGCGGGTACATCGGCGCAGGCCAGGTGGCTCATTACCAGGCGCAGGGGGCCTGCCTCTAATTCCTGGCGGCAGGTGGACCAGTCAGCAGGCTCAAAGCCCAGGCGGTTCATCCCGCTGTCCAGTTGCACCCCATAAGGTGCGCCGGGCAAGGCGTTCCGGTGCCGGTTCCATTGCGCCGCGTCGTTGAGCATCGGCACCAGGGCTGCCCCCCGGATCATGTCGGTATCCCCCGCCATATGGCCTGACAACACACTGATCTGGATATCATGCCCAAGGATCGCCCGAAGCCGCGCACCCTCTGACGCCACGGCCACAAAGAACCACCGTGCGCCTGTCCGCGCCAGGCAGCGTGCCACCGGCTCAAGCCCCAGGCCATAGCCATCAGCCTTGACCACGGCCCCGGTTTCCGCCCCGGTCAGCTGGTCAAGTGCCCGCCAATTCGTCGCCAGGGCATCAAGATCGATATGCAGTTGCCCACTTGCCATGCTGCCTATCTCAAGCCTTCGCCAGTTTGGGTCAAGGGTGAACCCATCCCTTGCGGAACCACCCGGGGTCACCGGAGTGCATGAAATGGGCATGACATGGCCCGCCCCTCGACCTTATGGTGGAGGCATTACACACCCCCCTTATCCGCCGTAGTCTGCTTTTAGACCCGGCAAAAGGGTTCGCCCCCACCGCACCCCAAGTAGACGTCTATGTGCAAGTTGTTCCGGTTCAGGAAGTGTCTGGCCAGCCTTTGCGCGGGGGACTGTTTTTAGGATATTGACACTATAAGACCGAACGCCCCCGCGGGCAAGGATTGCAAGACGCAATCCGGTGCCAGAAGCTCGACATTTACCCGATAATCGGCATCTTATCCTTCGAAACTGGTAACCAAAAGAGATCCCATGCCGCCCCCCAAACGATTCTGGCGCGAAATGAGTACGCAGGTTTTTGCCGATCACGACACCTCGGACTGGATCGCGGTCCTGCCGACTGCGGCGATCGAACAGCATGGCCCGCACTTGCCCGTGGGCGTTGATGCGCTGATTGCCGAGGCGATGGTCAACCGCGCGGCAGTGGCCCTGCCAGAACACAGCCCTGCCGTGTTCCTGCCGGTGCAGGAAATCTGCAAATCGGATGAGCATATTGCCTTTCCCGGTACGTTGACGCTGGATTGGGAAGCGGCGATCAAATCGTGGCTGCAAATCGGTGCTTCGGTGGCGCGTGCGGGGGTACGGAAACTGCTGATCATAACCAGTCACGGTGGCAATGTGCCACCGATGGATATCGTCGCACGAGAGTTGCGGCGGACCGCACACATGGCGGTCATCACCACCGCATGGACGCGGCTACGGGCCGGGCCGGTTTATGAGTATGGCGATGCGCCCGTGATCGATATTCATGGCGGGCTGTCCGAGACGTCGATGATGCTGGCCTTATGGCCCGAATTGGTAGACAAGGCGCAGGCTGGGAATTTCACTTCGGCCCAGACCATGCTGCGGCAGGGCTCGGCGAAACTGGGCTATCATATGGCCGAGGCAAATATGGCATGGCTGTCGCAGGACTTGAACCCGAAGGGTGCCGTGGGGAACGCCTCTGCGGCCACGGCAGAACTTGGCGTGCGTGATGTGACGGGGCAGATTGAAGGCTTCTGTGCCCTGATCGAGGATATCGCCCGTGTGGCCCCACCGGATCAGGGTTCCCCGGACAAGGATCCCTCGGGGCCGGGTGGCAGCAAAGCTGCGGCTGGCTGTCATGTGAACCGGACCGATGGTGCCACCGGTTTAAATTAACCAGGTGATCGCTGCCTGCCCTTGCATCTTTCCAAACCCGCGACTAGGATTCGTGTAACAACAATCTTTATACCGACATCCCTGACGTCAGACAGGCAGAACCCGATGCAAGACTCCGCCCGCTACTTCTCTGATACCCTTGTACCCATGGTTGTTGAGCAGACCAGCCGTGGCGAACGGGCGTATGACATCTTCTCGCGCCTTTTGAAGGAGCGGATTGTATTCGTGAGCGGCCCGATCCACGATGGGATGAGCCAGTTGGTTGTGGCACAGCTTCTGCATCTGGAGGCGGAGCACCCGTCGAAAGAGATATCAATGTATATCAACTCGCCCGGCGGCGTTGTCACCAGTGGGCTGTCGATCTATGATACGATGCAGTATATTAAACCAAAGGTCTCTACCCTGGTGGTGGGGCAGGCGGCCTCGATGGGGTCGGTTCTGTTGGTGGCGGGTGCGCCGGGGCGGCGGTTCTCTCTACCCAACAGCCGGATTATGGTGCATCAGCCCTCGGGCGGGTATCAGGGTCAGGCGACGGATATCATGATCCACGCGGCCGAGACCCAGAAGATCAAGAAACAGCTTCATCAAATTTACGCCACACACACCGGCAATACGCTGAAGGAGGTGGAAAAGGCACTGGAGCGCGACAATTTCATGTCGCCGGAAGAGGCGAAAGCCTGGGGACATATTGACGAGATCGTTGAAAACCGACCCGGTGCCGAGACTGAAGAGGGATAGGCGCGGTCGCGCAACAGAGATTGCGCCGTTGCCACGATTGGGGATTGTGGTAATTGGGATGCCGTTTTAGGTTAGCCAGAGCCGATTCAGGATTTTGGCGATCCGTTTGGGATGCAGGGTGAGACTGCGTTGAGGACGAAATATGGCGAATTCATCCGGTGGCGATAGCAAAAACAAACTTTACTGTTCGTTCTGCGGCAAAAGCCAGCATGAAGTGCGCAAGCTGATTGCCGGGCCGACCGTGTTCATCTGCGATGAATGCGTTGAGTTGTGCATGGACATCATCCGGGAAGAAACAAAAGCCGCCGGGCTGAAATCCAGTGATGGTGTGCCGCCCCCAAAAGAGATTTGCGAGGTTCTGGACGACTATGTGATCGGCCAGGCCTATGCCAAGCGGGTTCTGTCGGTCGCGGTGCATAACCACTACAAACGCCTGCATCACGCCGGGAAGTCCGACATTGAACTGGCGAAATCGAACATCCTGCTGATCGGCCCCACCGGTTGCGGCAAGACCCTGCTGGCGCAGACGTTGGCGCGCATTCTTGATGTGCCCTTTACCATGGCCGATGCCACAACGCTGACCGAAGCGGGTTATGTTGGGGAAGATGTCGAAAACATTATCCTGAAACTTCTGCAGGCGTCGGAATACAATGTTGACCGGGCACAGCGCGGCATTGTCTATATTGATGAGGTTGACAAGATCACCCGGAAATCCGATAATCCCTCAATCACGCGGGATGTATCGGGCGAGGGTGTGCAGCAGGCACTTCTGAAAGTCATGGAAGGCACGGTAGCCAGTGTGCCGCCGCAAGGCGGGCGGAAGCATCCGCAGCAGGAGTTCTTGCAGGTGGACACGACCAATATCCTGTTCATCTGCGGCGGGGCTTTTGCCGGTCTTGATAAGATTATCGCGCAGCGTGGCAAGGGTTCGGCCATGGGCTTCGGTGCCGATGTGCGCGATGAAAGTGACAAGACCGTTAGTGAGCATTTCAAGGATCTGGAACCTGAAGACCTGCTGAAATTCGGACTGATCCCGGAATTCATTGGGCGCCTGCCAGTCATCGCAACGCTGGAAGATTTGGATGAGGATGCGCTTGTCACAATCCTGACGCAGCCAAAGAATGCGCTGGTGAAGCAGTATCAGCACTTGTTTGAACTGGAGGACACGGCACTGAAATTCACCGATGACGCCCTGGGCGCGATTGCCAAACGCGCGATCAAACGCAATACTGGCGCACGCGGCCTGCGCTCGATCATGGAGGACATCCTGCTTGATACGATGTTCAACCTCCCTGGTCTGGAAGGGGTTGAGGAAGTGGTTGTGAATGAAGAGGCCGTCGCCTCGGACGTTCAGCCCCTGATGATCTATGCTGAGCGGCTGAAGAGTGAACCAGCCAGCGCCGGTTGAGTCTGGCATGACAAAGACCAGGCGGCACCGGTGTCTGCGCACTGATGCTGGCTTTATCTTGGGTCAGATGTTGGGCGTGAGCTGGCTGCGTCTGCCAATTGCCAAGGTCTGGGCGTCAATCTTTCTTTCTTCCGGTGGGGATATTTCGGACATAAAAGAGCGGGCGGGTTCGTGCACCATGGCTTAGCCAGAACTGCGTGTGGGATGTTTCTGGTCGCTTGCGTAAGACGGGGCGGCTGCCCTGCTTGAAAGCCCCCGGGCCCGTGGCCTTTGCCTTGGCATATCATGCATATCATCGTGTTGCAGGTTTTAAGAACCTTTCTGACCCTGTTCAGGGTGATGGCCACTACACTTGGCGGGGATGATGAGTTGCGGCCCGTGCGCACAAAAAGTTGTAAGGCCATGTAAGAGCACGGGGGCCAATCAGGCCGAAGTCGGTTTCAATCTGCTGCGACCGCTGCCGGGGGCTTCTCTCATCGGGTGATTCAAAAATAAGAAGGTGGTGGGCGACCCTGGAATCGAACCAGGCGTGCGTCTCCGCGAGGGAGTTACAGTCCCCTGCCACACCTTGCGGCCTGTCGCCCGACAAAAGACAGACTATCGGTTCGGGGCGGGGGCGTCAAGGGCCATGCAGAGGATTGGACCAATTTTTTACCCGGCCATCGGCTTGCGCTTTGTCCCGGGGCAACGCAAGTTTCGTCGCGGAGGTGCCCGATGGTCAGAAAATCCACCCGGGTGATCGCAAATGGGCAGGCGCGGCGTAAGCGTACGCCAGTGGCCATCTGGCTGTTTGGCCTGCACGCGGTGCGCGACGCGCTTCTGAATCCGGCGCGGGTGAAATTGCGGCTGATTGTCACAAAGAACGCCGCTGACAAACTGGCCGATGCCATCGCGGCCAGCGGGGTCACACCCGAAATTGCCGACCCGCGCCGGTTTCCCGCACTGCTTGATCCCGGTTCGGTGCATCAGGGCGCAGTGCTTAAAGCGATCCCCCTGGATTGGGGCCCGCTGATCACCATTGCAGCACCAGATAAGGGAGGGGCAGCGATACCGTGCCTTCTTCTGCTCGACCGTGTCACAGATCCGCACAATGTGGGCGCGATCCTGCGGTCGGCAGAGGTGTTCGGGGCCCGCGCCGTCATCGCGCCCATGTGGCATTCGGCACCCGAGACCGGGGCTCTGGCCAAAGCGGCCTCGGGCGCACTGGAACGCCAGCCATATCTTCGTGTGAAGAACCTGAGCGATGCGATGCTGGATTTGCGCAATCTGGGCTACACCCTGCTTGGCCTGGACGAAGATGCCGGGGTCGGAATCGGGCCGTTGGTGGCCAGTTTGGGGGACCGGCCCCTTGCCATTGTCCTGGGGGCCGAGGGGCCGGGCCTGCGCCACCGGACCAGGGGGCTTTGCGATCAGTTGGTCAAAATTCCGGCTTCGGGTAAATTCGGTTCGCTCAACGTTTCAAATGCCGCCGCTGTTGCCCTGTATGCCATGGCGCAAAGGGTAGCCCTCGACCGCACCAAAACCCAATGATTGTCACCTGCTGCCGTTGCGGATCCTGTAGACCGATTCTCCCGAAGATGAAGAAGGCCGCTTGCGGTGCACCCTCGGCCTCGTTTTTTGTCTCGCATGAAGTATAAGATCTATCAGGATGAGATTAAGGGGTTGATACGCCTTCTTGGCAGGTTCTCGTTAATCTTCCTGGCGGATCGTTCGGGTTCTGGCCTGGCGTGTGGTTACTGGCTGCTTTCGATTTCTGATTTCCTGAAATGTGCCTGTGCTGGCCCGAAAGCGGCCTTCTGCCCTTCCCCATAACCCTTTTCGGCGGGGGCGAGTGCCCCGTCCTGGTGGCACATTCACGCCTGTGTCAGGGATCTGCTGTATTCGCGCCGCGTTCGGTGGTATCCTTGCGAACAGCACACACTACGGCCCGAAGGATAACACCCCATGCTAACCCGCCGCACCACACTTGGCCTGATCGCCGCTGGCCCCGTATTGGGACTTGCGCCCGCCGCGCTCCGGGCTGCCGAACCGCCAATCTATACCGAAGGCGGTATTGCCATCGATGGTAGCGATACGGTTGCCTATTTCACCGAAGGCAGGCTAGTTGCCGGTGTTGCGGGAATTACCGCAGAGTGGATGGGTGTGACATGGCACTTTGCCTCGGTGGCCAACCAAGGGGTATTCATGACAGACCCGGACCGCTACGCCCCGGTTTTTGGCGGTTATTGCGCCTTTGCGGCCGCGCGCGGCTATATCGCCCCCACGGTGCCTGAAGCCTGGACGATCTATGAGGGCCGCCTGTTCCTGAATTTCAGTCTGCGCATCCGCCGCCGCTGGCTGGACGAGGTGCCCGAGGCAATCACGGCAGGAGAGGCAAACTGGCCCGGAATCCTGGGATGACCCGAACCCGATGGTCATCTTTACAGACGCATGAAATCAGCCGTCACGGTGGCCTGATTGGGCTGGCTGACAGCGGTTAAGGGGGGGGGCCGCTTTGACGGCGATGTCGGGGCCATCCCTGGCATTCCGTAGCCCCCGCCAACCGGGTTTCCCCTTTATGTCACGCAGGGGTCCGCACCATCCCACATAATTCCCCCAATCAGTTGCTGCCGCATGTCGTCTGACATGTCACGGCTGGACCCGCTCAATGGCGATGGCCGTGCCTTCACCGCCGTCGATGCAGATGGCGGCGACCCCGCGCTTCAGACCGCGGGTTTCCAGCGCGTTCAGAAGCTTCACCATGATCCGCGCACCTGAGGCACCGATCAGGTGACCCAGGGCACAGGCACCGCCATTGATATTCATCTTGTCACGCGGAAGGCCAAAGGTGTGCATGAAGGCCATGGGGACGACCGCGAAAGCTTCGTTCACCTCCCACAGATCCACATCTTCGGCTGTCCAGCCGATCCGCGCCAGGAGCCGTTCCGCAGCGGGGACCGGCGCGGCGGTGAACCAGCCCGGTTCCTGCGCATGCGAGGCGTGGCCAAGGATGCGCGCACGCATGGCCAGCCCCTGTGCCTTGGCCACCGGGGCCCGGGCCAGAACCAGTGCCGCCGCCTCATCGGAAATCGAGGAGGCATTCGCGGGTGTGACCGTGCCACCCTTCCGGAAGGCGGGCGGCAGATGCGGAATTTTCTCGGGCCGCGCCGTGCCGGGCTGTTCATCGGTAGTAATCTTGACGCTTCCCTTGCGGTTTGTGATGGTGACTGGTGCGACCTCGGCCTGAAACGCGCCGCCCCTGATCGCGGCCAGCGCGTTGGAAAGCGAGGTGAGCGCATATTCATCCTGGGCTTCGCGGGTGAATTGAAATCTTTCGGCACAATCCTCGGCAAAGGATCCCATCAGGCAGCCTTGGTCATAGGCGTCCTCCAGCCCGTCAAGAAACATGTGATCGATAATTTGCGCGTGACCAATTCGGGCCCCGCCGCGCATGGCCGGCAAAAGGTAGGGGGCATTCGTCATGCTTTCCATGCCACCCGCAACAACCAGACCAGAACGGCCCAGGGCCAGCTGGTCACAGGCGATCATCGCGGCCTTCATGCCCGAACCGCACATTTTGTTCAGCGTTGTGGCTGGAACCTCTTGCCCCAGCCCGGCCTTGAATCCGGCCTGGCGGGCTGGGGCCTGGCCCTGGCCCGCGGGCAAAACGCAGCCCATCAAAAGCTCCTCTGCTGATCGCACGTCTGCCCCGGCAGTGTCCAGCGCAGCCCCGATGGCAACCCCACCCAAATCGGCGGCGGACATATCGGCCAGACATCCCTGAAACCTGCCGATGGGTTTGCGTGCCGCGCCGCAGATTACAACCCCATCCATTGTTCCCTCCGCCCCCGGTCCCGGCATGGTTCGGAGCCCTGCATACCGAACGGCACAGAGCACCGCCGGAACGTATCATGCCGTTGGCGCGGGAGGGACGCGATGACCCTTTGCAAGGGTATCAACGAAATACGGCTGATTCTTCGGTTTGATGCAGCCGTCGCGATTCCGTTCCGGATGAACCCTGATGAACCCTGGCCAGCCGGGCGGGTGCTCTACGCGGCCTGTCCTGCTTGCCCTTTCCCCAATAATCCCTAGGGTTTGGCCCCAATCGGGTGGAGGCACAAACGATGCGGGATTTTCATCGGCCGGGACGCTCAACCGTATACGCGGATCAGGGCATGTGCGCCACGTCGCACCCTTTGGCCGCCAAAACCGCCGTCAGCTTGTTGGAACAGGGCGGGAATGCCGTGGATGCGGCGATTGGTGCAGGGGTTCTGCTGGGCCTATGCGAACCGCAGATGTCCGGTCTGGGCGGCGACATGTTCGCCATGGTCAAACGCGGTGACGGCGATAAGATCATCGGCCTGAACGCTTCGGGCCGTGCACCCTCTGGCTTTGATGCCGAAGCCCTGCGTGCCCGAGGGCTTAAGACGGTGCCCGGAGACGACCCCTCTGCAATCACCCTGCCGGGGGCGGTGGACGGGTTTTGCAGGATTCACGGTGACATGGGGCGGCTGCCGCTTGATCACATCCTGGCACCTGCCATCCATTATGCCGAGGCCGGTGTGCCGGTCGCACCGCGCGTCGCGCTTGACTGGCAGGGCGGGGTCACACGCCTGTCGGGCAAAGGGCGCAAAGTCTTCCTGGCCGATGGTGCACCCCCGGCCCCTGGCCAGCGGTTCCACGCGCCCGGTCAGGCCGAGGTGCTGCGCCGCATTGCCAGGGATGGGCGCAAAGCCTTCTACGAGGGCGAGGTGGCCGAGGATATGGTAACCAGCCTGGCCGCGCTGGGCGGTGCGCACCGGATGGAGGATTTCGCCGCCGTCACCAGTGATTATGTCACACCTATCCGCACCACCTATCGCGGGGCCGAGCTGATCGAACTGCCGCCGAACGGCTAGGGGGCAACAGTGATACTGCTTGCGCATATAATGGAGCAGTTTGATATCACCAGCCTGGCCCCCTGGGGAGCTGAACGCGCGCATCTGGAGGCAGAGGCAACCAAACTTGCCTATGACGTGCGCAATCGCTTCATTGGCGATCCGGACACCAGCCCCCGACTGGGCCATATGCTGGACCAGGCCACGGCGGACGCGCTGGCGGGCAGGATTGACATGACCTGTGCGATGCATACCCCCGCCGCACCGGGCGAAGCGGTGCATAAAGACACCGTCTATCTGGCGGTGGTGGATAAGGACCGCATGATCGTCTCGATGATCTACTCGCTGTTCAGCAATTTCGGATCCGGCCACACCAGTGACCGTTTTGGCATATTGTTCCACAATCGCGGCGCGGGTTTTACGCTGCAGAAGGGCCACCCGAATGAGGCCGCGCCCGGCAAGCGCCCGATGCACACACTTATCCCCGCGATGTTGCGCCAGACCGATGGCAGCCTGATGCCCTTTGGCGTGATGGGCGGACAGTATCAATCCACCGGCCATATGCGCCTGATCTCTAACATCATGGATTACGGCATGGGCCTGCAGCAGGCGATCGACGGGCCGCGCTGCTTTTCGGATGCGCAACTGGGCGGTTTGCAGATCGAACGCGGCTATGGTGCCGGGGTACAAGGGAAACTGGCCGGGATGGGGCACAGCCTGGTGCAGCCGGAGGCCCCCATTGGCGGTGCACAAGCCATCCGCATCAATGCCGCAACCGGCGTCCTCGAGGGCGGTTCGGACCCGCGCAAGGACGGTATCGCCCTAGGCTACTGACGACAGCGTGGCACCACGGCCACTGGATAGCCCCCGTTAGCCCAGGCGACAGGTGTAATCGTTGAAGATACGGTAGCATTAGTTTACAATTTCATTCCACTGCAAACGAGCAAGGCGACCAGATATAGCACTTCAGCGACTTGAGTTCGCTAATGTAATCTTCGAATTCGGTTCCATCATCAGCACATATCATATGTTAGTTGATTCAAATCTGTCATCACAGCTTTCCATTCTCATTGATGTCAGATGTTCCGATGATTCCAGACCCTCGCCCTGTTCGGGCGGGGGCTGCTGGTCTTTCACCTGTACCGCCGTGAAGAATGTATAATCCGCCCGGGTTCAGTTCTGGACATCTGACCTAACATCCCGCATGCTGCCCCCGTTCGCAGGGAGGAGGGCGCATGGCGACCGGCAGCACCATCAAAACGTATGTGAATGGTACCTGGCACGATGCGGATATTCCGATCATGCGGGCGGCAGACCATGGCACGTGGCTTGGCACCACGGTATTTGACGGTGCACGCCATGTCGATGGCATGGCACCCGACCTGCTGGCCCATTGCGTGCGGGTGAACAACTCGGCCAGGGCACTGATGCTGACACCCACCGTCAGTGCCGAGGATATGGTGCAGATCACCTGGGAAGGGCTGAAGCGTTATCCCAAAGGTGCCCCTGTCTATATCCGGCCGATGTATTGGGGCATGCATGGCGGTCATATGGGCATTGTGCCAAAGGATACCGAGACCGGCTTTGCGATCTGCCTGGAAGAGATTCCCATGGCCGCGCCTGAGGCCACCTCTCGCCTGACGACAACGCAGTTCCACCGCCCCATATTGGCCGACAACGTCACCAATGCAAAGGCTGGCTGCCTGTATCCCAACAACGCCCGCATGCTGACCGAAGCACTGGCCAAAGGCTATGACAATGCGCTGGTAGCCGATGCGATGGGCAACGTGGCGGAGACGGCCACGGCCAATATCTTCATGGTGCGCGATGGTGTGGTCTTTACACCGATTGCCAATGGCACCTTTCTGTCCGGCATCACCCGGGCGCGGCACATCAAAAACCTGACCACCAATGGGATTGAGGTGCGGGAAGCCGTGCTGAGTTTTCAGGATTTCCGCGAAGCGGATGAGGTGTTCATGTCCGGCAACCTTAACAAGGTTACGCCAGTGACCGAGTTTGACGGGACACATTATCAGATGGGCCCGATCACCCGCAAGACCCGGGAACTCTACTGGGATTGGGCCTCTGCTGCCGCCTGAAGTGCCAAACCCGTTGCAAGCGGGCGGACTTTGTGCCATGCTGCCCGCGCCGAATGGTTGGGGGAGGCCGCACCCATGCGCAAGTTTCTGGTGATTCTGGACGACACGCGCGAATGCCTGAACGCCATGCGGTTCGCCGCGATGCGGGCGGCCCATACCGGCGGCGGGGTCGAGATCCTCTCGGTGATCCCGCCCGATGAATTCAATCATTGGATCGATGTGGGTAAGGTGATGCGCACCGAGGCCCGTGAACGGATTGAGGCGCATTTCAACGTCTTTGCCAAATGGATGGGCACCCGGCAAGGGGTCAATCCCGAATTGGTGATCCGCGAGGGCGAACCCGTGACGGAAATCCTGGCCCAGGTGCGCGATAACCCGGACATCGGTGTGCTGGTTCTGGGCGCGGGTGCCGATAAAACTGGCCCAGGCCCTTTGGTGACCGCGCTGACAAAACGCTCTGGTTCCTTACCGATCCCGATAACCATTGTGCCAGTGGCACTGTCGAAAGAGCAGCTTGAACAGATCACCTGACGCTTGCCCAAAGCCCCCGGTTAAGTTTACCAAAGCCTACCCCTGCCCCCGTGCCACGCAAATCAAGGCCCCGGCCCCCGATGGGGGCGGCGGTGCCGGGGTGACTGTTTCTGCTGGGCCCAATGCTCGCGGCCCGGGGGGCTACCAGCCCGGGCCATGCGCTATGGGTTTGCCTGCGTTTCCGCATAATAGGAAGGATCAACGCCAAGGCACCCAAAGCCATGGCTGCGCAGAAGCACAAAAATCATGCAGGTTTTATCAAGGGGTTTCCTTGCCGATCTGCCCCACGCGATCCAGCAGAATCCACCGCTCTGCCTGTTCCAAAGCACTTTGATTCCACGCGGGAATGGCCAGAACAGCAGAGACCAGCCAAGGTAATACCTGCGGGATCAACAAAGCTGCTACCATCTCTCCATCCATCATGTACATGACGTTTAAGGAACCCGCCAGAGTATCTATGGAAAACCCCAAAGCAAACAGGGCCAGAAGAAGGGCAACCGCCGCTTTGCCCCAGAACTTATGATACAGAAGATGGAACGGACCGAACAGAAGGGCCATAAGAAAGTATCCGGACGGCCTTTTGTCAAACATCCTTGCCACGCTGGCAATTTCGGCCCTATCCTTGAGGATACGATCCCTCAGGGCACGTTCATCAGACATAGCGGGGACTCCTTTTCGGAAGTCAGCTTTCGTGTACCCCCATGCTTGTCTAAATCATCCCGCCTTGTCAATAAAATATGCGAAGCATTTCGCGCAGAGTGGTTTTTGCGTAATCGGGGTCATCCTACGCAGACGCTGTATTCGCCTGGAAAGCGTTTCAGCCTCATAGTTCCAATATGACAAGCTACCCCGTGAAGGTGCAGCCAGGCATCGCGCAGATTTTCGCCTGTACGGCGAAGGTGCACTTCAGGGGGGGGGGTGAGTCGTCATTTGAACCTGTCCTTCAGTCGCTGCAATGCGGCGTGGACGGCTCTGGGCCGTTCCTTAGCCGGTCCGGCACCGGGCCCGGGTGTGGCAGGGGCTTTCGCATTAGTTGATGGGGGCGGCGGTGCGCAGCGCAGCGCAACCGCATTCAGAAATCGCCCGCTTTCACCCGTGGCCAGGGCGGGCGCACCCTGGCTAATGCCGCGCAGAAGGCTGTCCAGACCCTCCCGCTCGGCCCGGGTAAAATCGGACAGCACATGACGCTGAACCAGGGCTCTGTCGCCGGGATGCCCGATGCCGATGCGGACGCGCGTGAACCCTGGCCCGATATGGGCACAGATGGATTTCAGGCCGTTATGCCCCGCCAGACCGCCCCCGGTTTTGACCCGCAACTTGCCCGGGGCCAGGTCCAGCTCATCGTGAAAGACAGTCACCTCGGCGGGGGACAGCCTGTAGAAGCGCATCACCGCCCCCACGGATTGGCCGGAGCGGTTCATGAACGTTTTGGGCTTCAAAAGAAGGAGTCTTTCGGCCCCCAGGTGCCCGTCAGCAAGCAGACCCTGACCCTTGCTGCGCCAGGGGCCAAATCCGTGCGCCTCGGCAATCTGGTCAATAGCCATGAAGCCGATATTGTGCCGGTTGCCAGCATACTGCCTGCCCGGATTGCCAAGCCCGACAAAAAGGTGCATGGGGGAATGTCTTTCCACGGGAACACGGGTGCGGCCGGATGATGCCAGCCGTGGTGCCGCATGCCAAGCCGGAATGCAGATGCGCGAGGGGCAAGAAAGCAGTGCTGCGCGGGTGCAGGGGGGTGAGAATCGGGCGTGAACCCTACGATACTCACCCCAAAGAAAAATCTGGTCCGGATGAGCGGCCTGACGGTGGCTTGTGAAGCGGAGCACGACAATGAACACAGGACAGGGGCATACTCCATTCCCCGCGCTTCCCGGCAAACGTTACGAAGTACTCTACGCTGACCCGCCGTGGGATTACAAGGGCCAGCGTCAGCACAATGGTCCCGGTGGCAGTGATACCGGCGGGGCAAACGCGCATTATGACACCGTGACCCTTGCCGCGCTGGAACGCCTTGATATCCAGGGGATCGCGGCCGATAACGCAGTGCTGTTCATGTGGTCCAGCAGCCCGCACCTGGACCAGGCCATTCGGCTTGGGAAGGCATGGGGCTTTTCATGGGCCACTATCGCGTTCATCTGGAACAAGATGAAAACAAACCCCGGATTCTACACGCTTTCCCAATGCGAATTGTGCCTGGTCTTCAAGCGGGGAAAGATTCCGCAGCCGCGCGGGGCGCGAAACATCCGACAATATCTCGAGGTTGAACGGGGACGGCATTCCGAAAAACCCGATGAAGTGCGCAAACGCATTGAACAGATGTTCCCCAAACAATCAAAGATTGAACTTTTCGCCAGGGACAAGGCACCCGGCTGGTGCGCATGGGGGCTGGAAGCAGATGGCACGTGAGCATCTGGAACGGCGCGGTGAATGGCAGGGAAAGGCAAATGCCCGAGGGCAAAGTGCCGAGGATATATTTACCGTCATAATGAAAATGTACCTGAAACAGTCAGGCTTTGAACTCATTCACAAGCCGAAGGATTTGAAGGGCATCTACGGCGTTCGGACAACAGGTAGGCCGCACAGCATTATCCCGGAGTTCATGATCCGAAACCCTTCCAACGGGCGTGCGGTTTTTGTCGAAATCAAAAGGCAAAAGGCAGCAGGCAATGCCCATGAACGGGCATGTAAATACATGATGCCCGGCATTATGAAAGCGATGCAGGAGGTTGGGAATCAACCATCCAACATCTTGCCCATGTGGTGGATATTCACAAACGGGATCGCCAAAGACCCGAACTACAGGCAGGAGATCGCCTTCTGGTTCCGCGGGATCGAAGGCAACATGCTGTTATGGGAGGATGTGCGCGACCACGAAACTGTGACCAGTCACTTTGACAATGTGATTAAAGGGATGCTGGTTTAATCCCCAAATGCCGCAAATCCCGGCCGCGCAACCGAATTGCCAGGCCAAGGCATCAAAATGCCGCAGATGTCTTGAGTGCCATCCTGATGTTTCACGAAAATTATCTGATCGGTTTTTCAGGGTTCAATGGTTGGGATCCCATCCGGGCAAGGCACTTGGCCCTGACCTCTGCTGCAAGAGAAGATTTTTCTTATGAACGAAAATCATGTGCATGACCCTGGCGACTGTCTGGTGAATCACGGCAGCAATATCCGCTTCGGCACTGCCCAACCCCTGGCCCGATAATGCCCGCCTGGACAAGGCGTGCCATGCCGGAATGCAGCGGCGGCGGATGGGCAGTACCACCCGGTGCGTCAGTTGCCAGGCCACCGTCATCGGCAATATCTTACCACCCGGAATAAAGGCTGGTGTTGGGTTCTGATTCCCGAAGATGTCCAACCAGCCCTGCGGGCGGTATCTGTCACACCGTTCTCGTCACGTGCCTCAGTGACTGCCTCCCGTATCGATGCAGGCTGTTACACTCCAGCTGTTTTCGCCGTGCCATGGAGCGTTTTTCCGTCCAGTTGCATTCTTTGGGGTCTGTGCCGGGCGGCGGGTTGGTCCGCCCCGCTACACGACCGCATCTCTCGAATGATCTAACGCCGTCCTGCCCATACCCAAGGCCACCTGCACGCACGCTACAGCATCGGTGATTCCCTTCATCCCCAGGATCCGCAGGCGCACCTGAAAGTGGTGGAGCAGCGCATTGCGGGACGCAAAGACAAGGACAGCACCCGAACCCCGCCTGCTTTGGGTTTTCATTATCTGGCGCGTGGGCTATTGCTGCACCCGCCATTGCGATGAGAGTGCAGAGATGAAATTCACCCTGTCTTGGCTGAAAGACCATCTGGAAACGGATGCTGGTCTTGAGGCGATCACCGAGACCCTGACCGATATCGGCCTGGAGGTGGAAGGCGTGGAGGATCGCGCCAGCCGGTTGGTCACCTTTACGCTCGCCAGGGTGATTAGTGCCTCACAGCACCCGAACGCGGACCGGCTGCGGGTGTGCCAGGTGGAGACGGATGAGGGTGTGCGGCAGATCATCTGTGGTGCGCCGAACGCGCGAGCGGGAATCACCGTTGTGCTGGCCAAGCCGGGTGATTACGTGCCAAGCATCGACGTGACCATCGGCGTGGGCAAGATTCGGGGTGTCGAAAGCCATGGCATGATGGCCTCTGAACGGGAGCTGGAACTGTCTGACGCGCATGACGGCATTATCGAACTGCCTTCGGGTGCGGTCGGCGACCGTTTCGTTGACTGGCTGGCCGCGCATGATCCGGCCAAGGTTGACCCGGTAATCGAGATTGCCATTACCCCCAACCGGCAGGATGCCCTGGGCGTGCGCGGGATCGCGCGCGATTTGGCGGCGCGCGGGCTGGGGCGGCTGAAGCCCTGTGATTCCGCCCCGGTGCCGGGGCAATTCCCCAGCCCCGTCGACGTTTTGATTGACCCCGATACCCTTGCCGATTGCCCGCATTTCGCGGGCCGGGTGATCCGGGGGGTAAAGAACCAATCTTCTCCGCAATGGATGCAGGACAGACTGCGGGCGATTGGGCTGCGTCCGATCTCGGCCTTGGTGGATGTGACCAACTACTTCACCTATGATCTGAACCGTCCCTTGCACGTGTTTGATGCCGACAAAATCGCGGGGAACCTTCGCGTCCACCGCGCCCGGGGGGGGGAAACCCTGATGGCACTGGACGATAAGACCTACACGTTCCAGCCCGGCCAGATTGCCATTTCGGATGATAAGGGGCCCGAAAGCATCGGTGGGATCATGGGCGGTGCCAGGACTGGCTGTGCAGAGGAGACAGTCAATGTCTTCCTTGAAAGTGCCTGGTGGGATACGATCCGCACCGCCTCTACTGGACGCGACCTGAAGATTAATTCCGATGCGCGTTACCGCTTTGAACGCGGGGTTGATCCCGAATTCACCCTGCCGGGGCTCGAGGCCGCAACCCGGATGATCCTGGATATCTGCGGCGGGGTGCCCTCGAATATCGTGCAAGCCGGTGCCCCTGTCGAGACCGCACGCAGCTACCCTTTGAACACCAACCGGGTGCAAAGCCTGGTTGGCATGGCAGTCCCGAAGGAAGGGCAGATCGTCTCCCTCACCGCACTTGGCTTCCGCGCCACCGGCACGGGGAATGTGCTTGAGGTGCGAGTGCCTTCCTGGCGGCTGGATGTGCGCGGTGAGGCCGATTTGGTGGAAGAGGTCGCGCGCATGGCCTCTCTCACCAAACTTAGGCCGAAACCCATGCGCCCTGTGTCGGCTGGGGGCCCCACAGCGATCCTGACGCTGATGCAACGGCGCGAGGGGACGGCCCGACGCCACTGTGCCGCGCTCGGCTACAATGAATGCGTCACCTACAGTTTCGTTGACCAGGCCAGTGCCGCATTGTTCGGCGGTGGGGATGTGGCCACAATGCTGGACAATCCCATCTCTACCGGGATGAGCTATATGCGCCCTGCGCTGCTACCCGGGTTGCTGCGGGCCGCGGCGCATAACCAGGCGCGGGGCCGAATGGACTTGGCATTGTTTGAGGTTGGCGCGGCCTTCCATGGCGGTGAACCCGGGGCGCAGCATACGCTGGTCACGGGCCTGCTGGTCGGCCAGTCCGGCCCCCGCGAACCCCATGGCCCCCGCCGCCCGGTGGATATCTATGACGTAAAGGCCGATGCCGATGCCGTGCTGGCCGCAATGGGCGCACCGGCCAAGGTGCAGATTCAACGCGGAGCGCGTGAATGGTGGCACCCGGGCCGCCACGGCATGATCTGTCTGGGACCGAAGAGGGTGCTGGGCGTGTTTGGTGAGTTGCACCCGAAAATCCTGGCGGCGATGGACATTAAGGGCCCGGCCATGGCCTTTACCCTGTGGCCCGCCGAAATTCCGATACCGCGCACCGGGAACGCAAGCAAGGGCGCGGTGGAGTTGCGTGACTTGCAGGCCGTGGACCGCGATTTCGCCTTTGTCGTCGATGCCAGGGTAGAGGCGGTGACCCTGGTCAACGCGGCAGCCAGTGCCGACAAGGCCCTAATCGAAGATGTACGCGTCTTCGATGAATACGTTGGTGGTTCCTTGGGTGAAGGCAGAAAATCCATCGCACTGACGGTCCGGATGCAGCCAGTTGACAGGACGTTGGCCGAGGATGAGATTGAGGCCGTGTGTGCCATGATCGTCAAGAAGGTTGCCAAAGCCACCGGTAGCGTATTACGAAGTTAAGCGAGGGCTTCCCCCGGGTAAGCCACGGTCATGAAAAAGGGCATAAGATGGCGTTGAACGTCTATTTGTCGGGGGAAATCCATACCGACTGGCGAGATCAGATCATCGCCGGGACCAAAGGGTTGGATGTGACTTTTTCCAGCCCGGTCACGGACCACGCCGCCAGCGATGATTGTGGTGTGGCGATCCTGGGCCGGGAGCCGGACAAGTATTGGCACGACCACAAGGGCGCAAAGATCAATGCGATCCGCACCCGCAAGGGTATCGAAGATGCTGATATCGTCGTTGTCCGCTTCGGAGAGGAATACCGCCAGTGGAACGCGGCCTTTGATGCGGGTTATGCCGCGGCCCTTGACAAATCGCTGATTATCCTTAGCCTGCATGATCAGCGGCACGCCCTGAAAGAGGTTCACGCCGCCGCGCTAGCCGTGGCCGAGGAACCACGCCAGGTAATCGAGATTCTGCGTTATGTCCTAACGGGCGTTTTGACAGGCTGACGCCGCGGCCTCCGCTTCAGGACAAGGCGGGTAAGAACCTGAGGATGGCTTGTGACCTGCCCCCACGGTCCCCGCCCCCCGTGTTCAGGGTGGGGGCGCAGGTCCGGAGTGCACGTCTTGTGGGTCATCGCGCCTTCCTAGAACCCCCCGGGCGCAAGAATTTTCGGCACACTCATCCCACCCCATCCCGCCTAAATGCCCCCGATTCTGGGTTTATTTCGTTCTTCCTCATTTCACATCCCGCATGCCTTTTGATTTGTTGTGCCATCAGGGGCGGTGCAGCGCAGCGCGGAATTCGGACAGGTGGAACGCATTCAGTGCTTGCCCTATCCCAAGATAGCTGACGCCCCCTGCCATCACCATCGCGGCAAGCACCAGATAACGCCAGCTGCCAGTGCCAGAAAGCGGCCCAATCAGAAGCATAAGGCCCCATAGGATCACCCCCATGATGACCGAGGCCAGGATGATGCGCCCGCTCCGGCGGCGAAACCGATCATCGAAATGTGCGACCTTTCCCATTGGGCGGGTGCCGCGGGCCAGCAGCCACACCATCACCCAGGCCGCAACCGTCGTGCCTATGGGCGCACCCAGAAAACCGATGACCCAGGCCAGGCCGACGGCAACAACCGCATTCACCACCATGGCCACAAGGGCATAACGGAACGGGGTTCGCGTATCCTCGCGCGCGAAATAGACTGGCTGCAGCACCTTCTGCAGCACAAAGGCTGGCAGTCCCGCACCATAGACAGCCAGTGCCAAGGCCGTGGCGGCGGTATCATCGGCACCGAAAGCACCGCGCTCGAACAGGACCGAGACAAGCGGTAGCGGGATCACCATCAGTGCCACCGCGGCGGGCACTGTTAATGCCATGGAAATCTCTCCCGCGCGGCTCAGTGCCTTGCGCCCGCCCGCACCATCCCCGGCGCACAACCGCCGCGACAAATCCGGCAACAGCACGATACCAATGGCAATGCCGACAACGCCAAGCGGCAATTGATAAAGCCGGTCGGCGATTCCAAGCCAGACAATCGCGCCATCAAAGAAGCTGGCGATCTGGCGCCCGACCAGAAGGTTGATCTGTACCACACCACCGGCCAGCATGGCCGGTGCCGCGATGATCGCCAGGCGTTTCACATCCGGCGTCAACTTTGGTATCTGCGGCAGCAGACGAATGCCCGCCCGGGCCGCGGCCACCCAGACCAAAGCCAGTTGCGCGATCCCGGCGACAGGTACCCCCCAGGTCAGGAACAGACCGTAAAGCCTGGCTTCGGTTCCCGCCGGGTACGCCCGGTGAGCCAGAATCAGTGCCCCAAGCAGTAATATGTTTAGCAGAACTGGTGCGGCGGCCGCGGCGGCAAATCGCCCTGTGACGTTCAAAACGCCAGAAAGTAATGCCGAAAGCGAGATGAACAGAATATAGACAAAGGTGATGCGGCCATAACCGACCGCCATGTCGAACCGTTCATCCCCCGCAAAGCCCGAGGCCATGGCCAGAACCAGCCATGGCATTGCCGCCATAGCGATCAGGACGAAGATGATCAGAAGCACGGCAAGCGCGGCAAAGGCATCCTGCGCAAAATTCGCTGCGTCCTCCTTTGCCTCCAGTTTTTTGGAAAACAGCGGCACGAAAGCGGTATTGAATGCCCCTTCGGCAAAGAAGCGGCGGAACATGTTGGGCAGTGCGAAGGCCACCAGGAACGCCTCGGCCACCGGGCCAGACCCCATAAAGGCGGCCATAAGAATATCGCGGGCAAAGCCGAACACCCGGCTAACCAATGTCCATATTCCTACGGTCAGGACCCCCGCAGCCAGGCGAATGGGACGCACCACCGCCATGGTTCCGCCTCAGGCCCCGGCCCGTTCAGCGACACGGGCAATCGCATCGCGCAGCTTGCGCTCCAGACTGTCCCGCCGGGATTTTGTATGCAGTTTCAGCCCGAACATATCCTTGACGTAAAAGGTATCAACCACCTGTGCCCCATAGGTTGCGATCATCGCGCTGGCGATATAGACATTGCTGGTGGCCAGCGTCTTTGTCAGATCATAAAGCAATCCGGGCCGGTCACGGGTATCGACCTCGATGATTGTGTAGATATCCGAGCCTTCGTTGTCGAAGGTGATGTTGGTTGGCACATTGAAGGGCCGTTCGCGTTTCTTGATCATGTCGCGCCGTTCAAACGCTTGCGAAGCGATGATCTCGCCCTTCAGGGTCTCGTTGATTATGCCCTTGAGCCGCGGCAGGCGGCTTGCCTTGAACGGGCTGCCCTCGGCATTCTGCACCCAGAAGACGGCGGTTGCGAACCCGTCCTTGGAGGTATAAGTGCGGGCATCCACGATATTCGCACCCGCCAGATTCAGCGCACCGGAGAGGCGTGAGAAAATGCCGGGGTGGTCCACCAGAGCAAAACATACCTGCGTTGCATCACGACTGGTGTCCGATCGGGTGTCGATACGAATCTCATCATCACTCAGCCCCCGCAGCATCCCGGCAAAAGTGACATGACTGGCCAGGTCCAAACCCTGCCAATAGGGACCGTAATGCCGCGCCACCTCGGTGCGCAAATCGGCCTTCTCCCAATTCGTTAGGGCCGCACGCAGGGCGCGTTTCGCCTCGCTTTCCAGCTTGTTGCGATTGATATCTTCCAGCCCGGTATCCAATGCCGTGGCGGTGGCACGAAAGAGCCCGCGCAACAGCGTGGCCTTCCAATTGTTCCATGTGCTGGGCCCCACGCCGCGAATGTCACAGACCGTGAGCACCGTTAGCAGATCAAGCCGGGTGCGCGTCTGGACTGCCTTGGCGAAATCCCGCACCGTGCGCGGGTCCGATATATCCCGCTTTTGCGCCATGTCGGACATCAGAAGGTGATAGCGGACCAGCCATTCCACCGTCTCGCATTCCGCCGGTTTCAGGCCAAGGCGCGGGCACAGGTTGCGGGCGATCCGTGCCCCTAGGATCGAATGATCCTCTTTCCGGCCCTTGCCAATATCGTGCAGCAGGCAGGCAATATAAAGGATTCGGCGGTTCACGCCCTCCTTCAGGATCCGGGAGGCGACGGGCAGCTCCTCGATCAACTCCTCGCGCTCGATCTGTGCCAGGATAGAGATTACCTGGATCGTATGCTCATCAACCGTGTAACTGTGATACATATTGAACTGCATCATCCCCACGATCTCGGCGAACGCGGGAATGAAAGCACCCAGAACCCCCAACTCGTTCATCCGGCGCAGAGCGCGTTCTGGGTTGCCGTGTTTCAAAAGCAAATCCAGGAAGATGCGGTTCGCCTCTGGCTTGCGGCACAATTCCCCGTCGATCATGGCCAGCCTGGCGGCCACCAGGCGCATCAGATCGGGGTGCAGCAGGTATCCGGTGCGTAACCCTTCTTCAAAAACCCGCAGGATGTTCAGTTTGTCTTTGAAGAAACTGTCCTCATCGGCGATGATCAGACGGTTCTGCTTCACCGCGTAGCCCGGTTTCAGCTTTCGGCGTCGACCCTGTTTTCGACCGAGGAAGAAGTGGAACAGGCCCGGCTCTTTCTTCACGTGGCTGGCTTCCAGGGCGGTCAGGAAGATGCGCGTCAACTCCCCCACGCGGGTGGCGTGGCGGAAGTAGTCCTGCATGAAATGCTCAACCCCCCGGCGACCATCGTGATCCTTATACCCCATGCATTCCGCGATGCGTATCTGGTTGTTGAAACTCAGCAAATCCTGTGCGCGCCCCGCGATCAGATGCAGATGGCAACGCACCGCGAACAGAAACTGTTCGGCCGCTTCAAAGGCATCAAACTCTTCCTGGCTGAACATCCCGAGTGTCACCAATTCGGCAGTCTGATTAACCCCGTGCAGGTATTTCGCGATCCAGTAGAGTGTCTGAAGATCGCGCAGGCCACCTTTGCCCTCCTTTACATTCGGCTCCAGCATATAGCGCTGGCCACCCTGTTTGCGGTGGCGGGTATCGCGCTCTGCCAGTTTGGCCTCGATGAACTCCGGACTGGTTCCGGCAAAGAGCTGGTTGCGCAGCGTCTGCTGCAACACCTGCCCCAGAGCTGCATCCCCGCTCAGGAACCGCATGTCCAGAAAGGTGGTGCGGATCGTGTAATCCTGCTTGCCCAGGCGCAAACACTCATTCACCGTACGGCTGGCATGACCAACTTTCAGGCGCATGTCCCACAGCATATAAAGGCTCGACTCGATCACGCTTTCGGTCCAGCCAGTCATCTTCCGCGGCGTGACGAACAGAAGATCAACATCCGAACAGGGTGCCATTTCGCCTCGGCCATAACCGCCCACCGCCATCACCGCCACGCATTCGGCATCCGTGGGCTGGCTGTTGGGATGCAGCCGTGTCATGGACACATCCAGAATCGTCTGTACTATCCCATCGGTCAGGCAGGTATACGCGGATAAAACGGGCCGCGCAGCCATAGGGTCGGCGGCGAAAGATTCGGCAATCCGGGCGCGGCCATGATCCTGTGCGGCTGACAAATATTCAACCACCGCGCGCCGAATCTCGGTGGCACTGGTCATGGCAGATAGGCGCACGTCCAGTGCCCGTCGCTGCGTCGCGCTGCCAAAAAACTCGTCAGCATGACAGATCAGATGCGGCACGGCGACCGCAGTATTGATGTTTTCGGGCGGTGAGGTAAGGTCAGACACCCGCGGTGCCAAGGCGTCTTGGGGCAGGGTCAATCATGGCCACCTGGTTATCTGTCATTTGTCTCAAAGGCAGAATATCCTGTTCACGCCCGCGAGGCTAGGGGAGGACGGAAGGCGGTCAGATCCTCTACCCCCAAACAGCCATGCGAACGCCTTGCAGAGGTGGGGTAAAGCTGGAACCGTGGCAATGAGGTTCTCCTTGGGGTGCTTGTCACCACCGGTGGCCGGGGCTGATCACTCAATACTGCCAAGTCACCGATGCCGGAGGCCACCATAATGATCGACTCGCCCCCGGAACCTGCGCCAGGCCAAGGGGTCGCACGCCGGGTTGCACTAAAGCCGGGGCTCTACTTCGTGGCCACGCCGATTGGTGCGGTGCGGGATATCACGCTGAAATCCCTGGATATTCTGCTTAGTGCCGATGTGATCGCGGCCGAGGATACCCGCACCGTGCGCAAATTGATGGTGCTTCACGGCATCCCTCTGGGCAAGAGACCGCTTGTCACCTATCATGATCATAACGGTCCGGCGCAGCGGCCGCGCATTCTTACGGCCTTGGCCGATGGCAAATCCGTCGCCTATGTGTCCGAGGCCGGAACCCCCCTGATCGCAGACCCCGGTTTTCCCCTGGGGCGCGCCGCGTTGGAAGCAGGTAACGAGGTTTTTGCTGCACCCGGCCCATCAGCGTCCCTGGTCGCGCTGACTGTTTCGGGCTTGCCAAGTGATCGGTTCTACTTTGCAGGCTTCCCGCCCTCCCGTAAAGGCGCATTGACCCGATGGGCCGAAGGGTTGCGCCGGGTCGATGCAACGCTCATTATCTATGAAAGCCCGAAACGTATTCACCAGCTGCTGGATGTTCTGACCGACGCTTTGGGGGCAGGTCGGCAGGTCGCGCTGTGCCGGGAACTCACCAAGCGGTTTGAGGAGGTGCTGCGCGGTTCCCTGGCGGAAGTTACCGAAACAATCGCGGAACGGCGGCTGAAAGGCGAAACGGTTCTGGTGATTGATCGGGGCCAACCAACGGAAACCGACGCGCAAGAGATGGAGTATGCCTTGCGGGAGATGTTGAAGACCCGACACGTGAAAGAGGCGGTGGACCAGGTGGCCGCGCGTTCGGGATTGCCCAAGCGGGTGGTCTATCAATCGGCCCTTGCCCTCGGGCGCAAGGAATGAGCGGCCGGGTCGGGTATCTGGCCGGTATCGCCGCGGAAGAGCAAGTCGCGGCGCATTATCAGCGCGGCGGGTATCGCATTCTTGCGCGGCGCTGGCGCGGGCAAGGCGGTGAGCTGGATCTAGTTGGGGAACGCGACGGTACAGTGGTTTTCATTGAGGTGAAAAAAAGCCGCACCCATGCCACGGCAGCACTCCGGCTTTCCGCCCGGCAGATTCAACGACTGATGGATGGCGCGGCGGACTACCTGGGCCAGCTGCCAAATGGCCTGAACACGGACACCCGGTTTGATGTGGCACTGGTTGATGCGTCGGGCCGGATCGACATCATCGAAAATGCCCTGATTACCTGAACACACCTGGTTATTGCACGCCGCTCAAAGCCTTGTCATTTAAGCGGGGCAGAACACCGTGCGGGGCATAGCATGGGCTTGAAGGTTGCCTTTCAGATGGATCCAATTGAGGCAGTCGATATCGATGCCGACAGCAGCTTCCGTCTGGCCGAAGAGGCACAGGCGCGGGGGCATGACCTGTTTTATTACCGGCCCGATCAACTAGCCTATCATGAGGGGCACGTGACTGCACGTGGCTGGCCGATAACTGTTCGGCGGGAAAAGGGCAATCACGTTGAGCTCGGTCCCCGAACCGAAATTAATCTGGCTGACCAGGATATCGTCTGGCTGCGACAGGATCCACCTTTCGATATGGGCTACATCACCACCACCCATATTCTTGACCTTATCCATTCCGAAACGCTGGTGGTGAACAACCCGTTCTGGGTACGGAACTGCCCCGAGAAACTCTTGGTTCTTGACTTCCCCGATCTTACACCGCCCACTACCATCGCGCGCGATCTTGACACGCTCAAAGCCTTCCAGGCTACTCATGGCGATATCATCCTCAAACCGCTTTACGGCAATGGCGGAGCCGGGGTGTTTCGACTGACGCCGGAGGACCGCAATCTCAACGCACTCTATGAGCTTTTTGCCAGCATCAACCGGGAGCCACTGATCGCACAGAAATTCCTGCCCGATGTCAGTGCAGGCGATAAACGCATTATCCTTGTCGATGGGGTACCGGCAGGCGCGATCAACCGCATCCCCGCAGCCGGAGAGACGCGTTCCAATATGCATGTGGGCGGACGGCCCGAAACTTCGGCCCTGACCGGACGGGATCGCGAGATTTGCGCCCGGATCGGTCCGCTGCTGAAGGAAAAGGGCCAGGTTTTTGTGGGTATCGACGTAATCGGTGGCTGGCTAACCGAGATCAACGTGACCTCCCCCACCGGCATTCAAGAGGTGGAGTGCTTCGATGGTGTGAACATCGCGGCGCGGATATGGGAAGTTGTTGAGGCCAAATGCGCCACCCGCTAGCAGGCAGTTAGGTCAGGCGGGTTGCCTGCGCCCCAATCAGTCGAAAGCTCACGGCTTCGGCGATATGCGGGGTACCCACCTCTTCGGCACCGTCCAGATCGGCGATTGTCCGCGCCACCCGACGCACTCGGTGATAGCCGCGCGCCGACAGCCGGAGCTGGTCGGCGACCCGCGACAGAAGTGCTTTGCCCTCGGCATCCGGTGTTGCGATTCGATCCAGTAGCGCACCTTCAGCATCCGCATTAGCCCGTGCGGGTGCCTTAAGTGCCGCAAATCGCGCCTCTTGCCTTTGCCGGGCGTCCACAATCCGGGCCGCCACTGCCGCGCTGTCCTCAACCGGGGGCGGCAGGTCCAGATCGGCATAGCTGACAGGCGGTACCTCTAGTCGCAGATCGAAGCGATCCATCAAGGGGCCAGAGATGCGGCCCATGTAATCCTCGCCGCAGAGGGGGGCCCGCCCGCAGGCCTGATCGGCATCGTAAAGATGCCCGCATTTGCAAGGATTGGCAGCAGCGATCAGCAGGAACCGGCATGGATAGGTGACATGGGCATTGGCGCGGGCGATGACCACATCCCCGGTCTCGATGGGTTGGCGCAAGGTTTCCAGAACTGCACGGGGGTATTCGGGGAACTCGTCCATGAACAGAACCCCATTATGGGCCAAACTGATCTCTCCCGGGTGGGCATGGCGCCCGCCGCCGACAATCGCCGCCATAGAGGCCGTGTGATGCGGCGCACGGAATGGGCGCGTCCGGGAAATGCCGCCATTGTTGAGTAGTCCGGCCAGCGAATAGATCATCGATGTCTCAAGTGCTTCGGCTGCCGAGAGCGGCGGCAAAAGGCCGGGCAGGCGGGCTGCCAGCATGGACTTGCCCGATCCCGGTGCGCCGACCATCAGCATGTGGTGCCGCCCGGCCGCAGCGATCTCCAGCGCACGCTTGGCGCGTTCCTGACCGCGTACCTCTGACAGATTATTGGGCGAGGCTGGTTGCACGACCTCCCCCGGTTCAGCGGGAAGAAGCGGCGTCCGGTCGGTCAGATGCGCGATCATTTCGGCCAGGTCACGGGCGGCGAAAACCGGCGTCGCGCCGACCCAGGCCGCTTCGGCCCCGCAGACGGCAGGACAAAGCAGAACCCGGCCATCCTCTCCGGCAGCCAGTGCGGTGGGCAAGGCCCCGATCACGCCGACCAGCGACCCATCAAGCGATAACTCCCCAAGCGCGACCGCTCCATCCGTCCGGTCGCGGGGGATAAGATCAAGCGCGGCCAGAAGCGCAAGCGCGATAGGCAGGTCAAAATGCGATCCGACCTTTGGCAGATCAGCAGGCGAGAGGTTGATAGTCACCCGTCTCGACGGTAGCGCGATGGCCATCGAAGACAGTGCGGTACGCACCCGTTCGCGCGCTTCGCTGACCGCTTTGTCAGGCAGGCCAACCACAGAAAAGGCCGGAAGGCCGGGCGTGATCGCGCACTGTACCTCTACCCGCCGTGCCTCCAAGCCTTCGAAGGCGACGGTGTGGCATTTGGCAAGGTTCTCGGGGCGGGCGGCATCCAGCATGGCTAAGCAACTACGCAGGCAAGGTTAGGAAACTGTTAACGCCGCGTCGGTGTCAGCCTCGTAAAGCACCATGACGGCAGACCTAATCGTGGCGTGTTTTCCCCGGCGGGGCAAGCCACCAGTTGGGAGCTAAATCGACGAGGTTGCTCAGTATCTTTCATCATATTGTCGAGACCAAGATTTTCAAACGGTTTCACGTTGTATTTGGGGTTATGTATCTACTCCCCTAGTTCTGGCCCGAGGTGTAACATCGGGATTTAGTTATTGATTTAATCAAACGAATATCATGCGAACCTCATCGTTACAAGCTGCCACACCACTACAGATTCTTAAGAGTTCTGGCTGTAGCGCAAGAAACCGGGCCTACCTCATGGAAGAAAGCCATAATACGGGAATTCCTCCGCCAAATGCCAGGCCATCGAGCACACATAGAACGGGAAAATTTCATGTGAGGGCAGGTGACAGGTTATGGCCCCAATTGGCGGGTCGATCCTGACCGGGGCAAGTGATCACATCTGAGTGGGGACCATTACGGGCAGTGATTGATGGCGACGATCCGTCGGCTGTCCGGCCCGATCTCGATCTGTGTGATCGACAGGGTGTCGATCTTATATCCCAAAGCGTCCATGGCACCGCCGGGGCTGGCTTGGCCGATCTGGCTCATGATCACGCCAATATGGGTTACGGCGATGATATCGCCGTCTGGATAGGCCTGGCGCAGTTTGCCAACTGCGTGCTCCACACGGTCGGTGACGGCATTCCAGCTTTCCCCATCCGGGGCAGAGATTGAACCGGGCTGTTCCCAAAACGCACGGCTAAGCTCTGGGTTGCGGGTGGCCACGGCGTCAAAGCGCAAACCTTCCCAGGCCCCGAAATTAAACTCCCGCAGGTTTGCATCATGGGGTAGGCGGCGGCGGCCCCTGCCCTCCAGGGTGTCGGCGGTGGTGATCGCGCGGGACAGATCGGAAGAGATGAGCATCGCCTCTGACGGCAAGGTGACGTTCAACCGGGTAAGCGCGGCGATGTCGGACAGATCCGCGGGTACATTGCGCCAGCCAGCAAAGGTTGCCTCATGTGTCGGGCCATGGCGCACCCACCAGAACCGTGTCACCACAGGCGATCCCCTTTCAGCAGGTGCGGCAGGCCCGCGATCACCTGCACCACCATATCGGCTTGTGTTGCCAGGCACTGGTTCATCGCGCCATGGGCGTTACGGAACTGTCGGCCAAGCGGCGTATCGGGCACGATGCCTTGCCCAACCTCATTGCTGACGATGACAACCGGTGCCCCCGCCCGGTCCAGCCTCGCTAATAGCGCATCCATCGCCACCTGCCAATCCTGGCCCGCCATCATCAGATTGCTTAGCCACAGGGTTGCGCAATCGACCAGGGCAACCTGCCCTGTCCCGCGCACGGCCAAGGCACCAGCCAAATCCAGCGGCACCTCTACCAGGTGCCAGCCCTTGCCATCGCGCACTGCCTGATGCTGAGCGATCCTAGCCTGCATCTCGGCATCGAGAGCCCGGGCCGTGGCGACATAGATCTTGTCCCGGGCCAGATCATCCATAAGTCCTTCGGCAAAGGCAGATTTTCCCGATGCTGCACCGCCCAGGACCAAGCTCAGAGGGGGAAGGCGCAATTGTCTCTCTCCAGAAAGTAAACCAATAAGATGATTACTGCGTAACACTTGCAAGCCCATAAGCAAGGGTAGCCAGTTCAACCACTTGCCAAGGGTGAGGCATGGCACCAGATATGGGGGAAGATCGGTCTTTGGCGCGGCGCGCGATGAAGGCGGAGCTCCTGGATGCAAAAACCGAGTTAAGACTGGCCTATGCTTGGCGTGAGTGTCGCGATGAAGCGGCCCTGCACCGGCTGATCACGGCCTATATGCGTCTGGCGATTTCGATGGCCGCGAAGTTCAAGCACTATGGGGTGCCGATAAATGATCTGATCCAGGAAGCGAGCCTTGGTCTGATGAAGGCCGCCGACAAGTTCGACCCTGATCGCGGCGTCCGCTTCTCTACCTATGCGATGTGGTGGATCAGGGCGTCAATCCAGGATTATGTGATGCGTGACTGGTCGATGGTGCGCACTGGTTCCACCTCCTCGCAGAAATCGCTGTTCTTCAACATGCGCCGGGTGCAGGCGCGGCTAGAGCGGTCGGCACTGGCGGCAGGGAAAACACTCGACAAGCACCAGCTACGCCAGATGATCGCGGCCGATGTTGGCGTGCCGCTGCGTGCTGTGGAGATGATGGAGGGTCGCCTTGCGGGGGCTGACTACTCTCTGAACGTCACGCAATCGGTCGAGGGTGAAGGGCTCGAATGGATCGACGCGCTGGAGGATAACAGCGCACAGGCCGCCGATCTGGTCGAAGAGAGCCACGATACCGGACAGCTGCGCGAGTGGTTGATCACCGCCATGCAGGCACTGAGCGACCGCGAACGCCTCATCGTGCGCGAACGTAAGATGCGGGAAAAACCGCGCACCCTGGAAAGCTTGGGTAATGAGCTTGGCCTCTCGAAGGAGCGGATCCGTCAGCTGGAGGCTGCAGCCTTTGCCAAGATGCGCGATAATCTTGAGGCGCAGTCGAAAGAGGTATTGTCATTCTTCGCCGCATGATCGTTCGCTGTCCCAACGATCTGACGGACAAAGGCTGCCGGGGGCCGACCTATGACCAACGCGTGGCCGACAAAATCACCATCGGGGGGAGGCCAAATGAGTCGTTATTTCAAATCATGGCCATCATCCCAGGCAGAGGACATGCGCGGCATTCGCATCGCGCCTGAACCAGAATAAAAGGGGTGAAAGACGTCGCGGCAGTTGTCCCGGATGATCGGGCGTTCTACACTGGGTCAATGGGCATTGAGTGAGGCGCATATGCACCCTGTCATGACCGGTCGCCGCGTCCTTTTGATAATTGGCGGGGGAATCGCGGCATACAAGTCGCTTGACCTGATCCGGCAGTTGCGGAAACAGGGTGCCTCTGTTGTGCCGGTGCTGACCCGTGCAGCGGAAGAATTCATCACCCCCTTGTCGGTTTCAGCACTCGCGGCAGAGAAAGTCTATCGCGATCTGTTTGATCTGACCGATGAGGCCGGGATGGGCCATATCGAGCTCAGCCGGGTGGCGGATTTACTAATAGTTGCGCCAGCCACGGCGCATATGATGGCCAGGATGGCAGGTGGGCATGCGGATGATCTGGCATCTACCCTTCTGATGGCCACGGATAAACGGGTGCTAATCGCGCCGTCGATGAATGTGCGGATGTGGCAGCATCCTGCGACGCAACGAAACTTGGCGACGCTACGGGACGATGGGGTCTTGGTTGTCGGGCCGAATGAGGGTGAGATGGCCTGCGGTGAGTTTGGGCCGGGCCGGATGGCCGAGGTACCGGAGATCATCGCGGCCATTGGGGCGGCGTTCGGGGCTGGGCCACTGGCGGGCAAGCATATCATTGTGACCTCTGGTTCCACCCATGAGCTGATCGATCCGGTCCGTTATATCGCCAACCGATCCTCGGGCACACAAGGTACGGCACTTGCCGTTGCACTGCGTGACATGGGCGCACGGACCACCTTTGTGACTGGCCCGGCCAGGGTTGCGCCACCCGACGGCGTCACGGTGGTACGGGTGAAGACCGCGCGCGAGATGCAGGAGGCCGTAACCAACGCACTTCCGGCCAATGCGGCGATTTTTGCCGCGGCGGTTGCCGATTGGCGAGTTGAACACGAGGCAACTGAAAAGATGAAGAAGAGGGAAGGCGAGGTGCTGCACCTTACCTTTGCCGAAAATCCGGATATTCTGGCTGGTGTCGCACGGATGGCCGAGGGGCGACCTGCGCTGGTTGTGGGGTTTGCCGCCGAGACCACCGATGTGCTGGCCCAGGCCCAAGCGAAACGCGCACGCAAAGGCTGCGACTGGATCGTCGCCAATGATGTCTCGCCTGAAACCGATATCATGGGTGGCACAGAGAACGCGGTGCATCTGGTGACCGGAGATAGTGTAGAGACCTGGCCGCGCATGGCCAAGGCGGCGGTTGCCCGGCGGCTGGCCACCCGTATCTTCGCCCACCTGTGCACTGGGTGAGGGGGAGGCGGGATTGCCTATGGTGGCGAGATAGGAAAGGCGACGATGGGAATGCGTGTTGACCTGTGGCGTGAAGACTGGGCTGACCCCAAGGTTTCCCTGCCCGACTATGCCACAGAGGGCGCGGCGGGGGCCGAACTGCCGGCGAACTTCCCCGCGGCTCAACGGCAGGCGGGGCTTCTTCTGGCACCGATGGCCCGTGAGCTTGTGCCAACAGGGCTGCGGGTTGCGATCCCCGAAGGGTATGAGATGCAGATTCGCCCAAGGTCTGGTATTGCCCTGAAACGGGGTGTCACCGTTCTCAATTCGCCGGGAACGATTGACTCAGATTATCGCGGGGCCCTTGGCGTTCTACTGATCAATTTGGGGGCTGAACCCTATCAAATCCGCCACGGGGATCGGATTGCCCAAGCAATCATTGCTCCGGTGGTGCAGGCTTGCTTTGCCTTGGTCGACAGCCTGTCCGTAACCGAGCGCAAGGAAGGTGGGTTTGGATCCACAGGGATTATATGATGTTTTTGCCGCGCAAAGGGCGGCCACGACGACCCGAGGCAGGCCGGAATGCCCACAGGCGCGACCGCGGGCTATTTTCGAAGGATGAGTTGCAGCGCTATGCCCGGCATATCACCTTGCCCGAGATAGGCGGGGTCGGTCAGCGCAGGCTGAAAACAGCCAGGGTGCTGGTGGTGGGGGCAGGGGGGCTTGGCTCCCCTGTGTTGCTCTATCTGGCAGCGGCTGGTGTCGGTACAATCGGCGTGATCGATGATGATGCGGTCGATGTGTCGAACCTGCAGCGGCAGATCATCCACCGCAATGCAACCCTGGACATGCCCAAGGTGCGTTCAGCGCGGCAGGAATTGGCGGCATTGAACCCGTTTGTGAGGGTCAAGCCTTATCACCGCCGTTTGACATCCGGGATCGCGGTTGATCTGATATCGGAATATGATCTGGTTCTGGACGGGACCGACAGCTACGCCACCCGTGCGCTGATCAACAAGGCGGCTCAGGCCAGCGGGCGGGCGGTGATCGCGGGTGCAATCTCGGCCTGGGAGGGGCAAGTGACGCTTTATGATCCGGCGCAGGGTGCGCCGTGTTTCGCCTGCATCTTTCCGCAAGCCTCAGCACCCGGCTTGGCCGTCACCTGTGCCGAGACTGGCGTGATCGGTGCCCTGCCGGGCGTGATCGGCACGATGATGGCAATGGAGGCGATCAAAGAGATCACGGGCGCAGGCACGGGCCTGCGGGGGCGGATGGTCATCTATGACGGGCTGTCGGCAGAGATGCGAACCATAACGCTGACCCGGCGGGCCGATTGCGCGGTCTGCGGCGTGGGTTGACGCCGCTACACATACGATGGCGGCGGGGGCCGTGATGCCAAACCTGTAGGGGTCCCTCACGCCGCGAAGATTGGGGAGAGCAAGTTACGAATAGGCATAGCCCAGCCCTTGTGGGAGGAGTGAACGCTTACGGGCGGGGGATGTCGTGGGGCATAATCACAACGAAAGGTGTGGTCTACGAGGCATCGCGCGACCACCTGATAAAGCAGTCGACCGCATTTGATCCGGTTTTCTTGAATCGGACTGAAACCAACAAGAATGTAGCGTTCATCTTCGGAGGTTACTCCGGCGATGACTGGATAGCGGATTTCAACGACAAGGTCGACAATCTCAAATTCGAAGACAAGAACACCTTCCTGAACCTGAGCATCAAGACAGTCATGGAAGACAATGTCACTTTCGCCCGAATCACCTAGAGTGCACGGACCAGGAAAACAGCGTCAGCCTGCGGGGTATCAAAGACCATAATGTTCTGACTTACGCCGCAAACCACCCGGATGCAGGCGACGTCCCTTTCTGATGACCACGGCCGGGAAGATGCGTAAGGGGATGGTATGAACTGCTTCCGTCCGTGGGCGAATGCGGCAATTGGCGGGAAACATGAGCACCCACCCGCTGTGATGCCATTCGGTTACACTAGGTTATCGGTTATGGCGGGTCGTGGCTGGTGAAGATGCCCCTTTCCCATTTGGCCGTCAGGTAAAATGCGCCGGGTGAGGAGACTTAAGAAGGGTCGCCATATTGACGACCCTTTTCAAGGGTTCGGCTCTGTAAAATCACCCGTTGACACTGTCTTTCAGTGCCTTGGCGATGGTCATTTTCACGGCCTTGTCGGCAGCTTTGTGAATCTGTTCACCAGTTGCGGGGTTGCGGGCCATGCGGGCGGGGCGCTCACGGCAATAAATCTTGCCAACACCCGGGATCGCGCAGGCTCCGCCTGCGGAAACCTCCCTGATGATCACGCGGGCCACTGCGTCCAGCGCAGCACTGGCGGTTTTCTTGTCGCTGCCCATCTCGTCTGCCAGTGCGGCAACCAGTTGGGTCTTGGTCATGGGGTTCTGTGCCATGCTTTTATTCTCCTATATTGCCCGAGCCTAGGGCACTTCGGCTGCGTCGTACCCAAATATGATAACCCGCACAACAACTTGGTATGTAAAAATTGGCAAAAACAACCTGCTTCGTGGTATTTTTGCGTTTACAGGAAGGCTGTTTCCTCAAAAGAGCGCAGTTTTCGGGAATGAAGCCGTTCCAAAGGCATCTCTCGCAGGTTCTCCATCGCACGAATTCCGATCTGCAAATGGCGCGAAACCTGGGTTTTGTAGAAGGTGCTGGCCATGCCTGGCAGTTTCAATTCACCATGAAGCGGCTTGTCGGACACGCAGAGGAGTGTGCCATAGGGCACACGGAACCGGAATCCGTTGGCGGCGATCGTGGCACTTTCCATATCAAGTGCAATGGCGCGGGACTGGCTAAGGCGTTGGACAGGGCCGCTGTGGTCACGCAACTCCCAGTTGCGGTTATCAATGGTGGCAACGGTGCCCGTCCGCATGATCCGCTTCAACTCAAACCCGTCTAGGTTGCTTATATCGGCCACGGCTTGTTCCAGCGCGATCTGCACTTCGGCCAGGGCCGGGATGGGCACCCAGACCGGCACATCATCATCTAACACGTGATCCTCGCGCAGATAGGCATGGGCAAGCACATAATCACCGAGGCTTTGCGTGTTCCGCAAACCCGCGCAATGGCCGACCATCAACCAGACATGGGGCCGTAGAACCGCGATATGATCGGTGGCGGTTTTGGCATTCGACGGCCCGACCCCGATATTGACAAGCGTAATTCCCGCGCGCCCCTCGCGCGTCAGGTGGAAGGTTGGCATTTGTGGCAGTTTCGGGGGGATGTTCAGCGGCCTGTTGATATCCGCGATAATGTCGTTTCCCGGCCCTACCAGGGCCTGATAACCACTATCGGGATCGCGCAGGGCATGGTGCGCGAATTCCACAAACTCTTCAACATAGAATTGGTAGTTGGTGAACAGTACATGGTTCTGAAAATGCTCCGGGGCCGTGGCGGTGTAATGCGACAGCCGCGCCAGAGAGTAATCCACCCGCTGTGCGGTGAAGGGGGCTAAGGGCCCCGACCCGTCTTCGTTGTGAAAGCCGAAACCATTGACGATCTTGTCATTCGTTGTGGCCAGGTCCGGCACGTCGAAGACATCGCGCAGTGGAAAGGACAGGGCACCATCCTGTGGCACATCGATCTGATCATCGCCCAATACCGCGAAGTGCACCGGGATCGGCGTTACCGAGGGGCCGACTTCCACCGGAACTTCATGGTTTTCCAGCAAAAGGCCGATTTGCTGCGTCAGGTAGTGACGGAACAGTTCAGGCCGCGTGATCGTTGTGGCATAGGTGCCAGGCTCCGCGACATGACCAAAGGAGAGGCGGCTGTCGATCTGCCCGTAGCTTGTTATGGTGAAACGAACCTCTGGGTAGAAGGCGCGATAGCGATGGTCAGGCACGCCAGTTCCAAGAACCCCGGAAAAGCGGTCGCATAGGAACTGTGTCGCTGATCGGTAGAGTACCTCCAGATAGGCGACCGCCGCTTTCGCATCGGTGAATTTGCGTCTGACCATGGCCTCGGGCAGGGATACGGGCAGAGATTTCACTGGCGTGGTCATGGGCTGTCCTTTTCAAAAAACTCGGTTAGCGCGAACCGGTTGACATCAACCAGGCCCAGGTCCGAGATGCGCAATTCCGGAATCACAACGAGTGCCAGAAGGGAATGTTGCATATAGGCATTGTTCAATGTGCAGCCGCAAGCGGCCATCGCGGCGACCATCGCCTCTGCCCTTGCTGCGACCTCGGTTGCCGGGCCGTCCGACATAAGGCCTGCGATCGGCAGTTCAACCAGGGCGACCTCCTCCCCGTTCTGAACAACCGTAATGCCCCCCCCGACCTCGGCCAGGCGCATGGCTGCCCTGGCCATGTCACCCCGGTCAGTGCCCACGACGATCATATGGTGGCTGTCATGAGCTACGGTAGATGCAATCGCCATCTGCCCGCGATACCCAAAGCCCGAAACAAAGCCGTTCACCACGCTGCCAGTGCCCTTATGGCGCTCTACCAGCGCGATCTGACAGACTGGCCCTTTGCCGTTGACCACACCATTATGGACCGGCAAATCCGCAGTCAGTGCCTTTGTAGGGGCCTGGTTTTCCACCACACCGATGACCTTGACCTTGACATGGCTGGCACCACCGGGGGCCGCAATCTCAAAATCCGCCGCGGTCAGATTCTTGCCCAGATGCACTGATTGACGCGTGTCAGAGGGCCAGGACAGGTGTGGACAATCCACCAGACACTGGCCTGCCTCGGCGATCTTTTTGCCGTGCGCGTAAACCATCTCGATGGGCAATGATCGCAAATCCGATGTCACGATCATATCCGCCCGCCGTCCCGGCGCAATGGAACCCAATTCCCGTTCCAGTCCGAAATGGGTGGCGGTGTTGATCGTGGCCATTTGCAGCGCGATCATCGGATCGCAACCACAATCCACGGCATGGCGCAGCACGCGGTTCATATGGCCGTCATTAACCAAAGTGCCGGGGTGGCAATCATCGGTGCAGAGGATGAAGTTCCGCGGGTCGAGTTCACGTTCCGTCACCGCCGTGATTTGCTGCTTCACATCGTGCCACGCGCTGCCCAGGCGCAGCATGGACCGCATCCCCTGGCGCACACGGGCCATCGCGTCGGCCTCGGTCACGCCTTCATGATCATCGGCAGGGCCACCAGCGGCATAGGCATGAAACGCTGGTCCCAGGTCTGGGGAAGCATAATGCCCGCCGATGTTTTTGCCCGCTGCCCGAGTCGCGGCCATTTCGGCCAGCATCTTTGCATCTCCCGCCACGACGCCGGGGAAATTCATCATCTCGCCCAAGCCGATGATACCAGGCCAAGCCATGGCTTCGGCCACATCTCCGGGCGTGATCTCATGGCCTGTCGTCTCCAGCCCCGGGGCCGATGGGGCGCAAGACGGCATCTGCGTGAAGATACTGATCGGCTGCAGCATCGCCTCGTCATGCATCAGCTGCACACCGCGCAGGCCGAAAACATTGGCGATCTCATGGGGGTCGGTGAACATGGTTGTGGTACCATGTGGAATGACCGCGCGGGCAAACTCTGCCGGGGTTAACATGCCCGACTCGATGTGCATGTGCCCATCGCAGAGGCCAGGGATCAGGTAGGTGCCATCAAGGTTCACCACCGTTGTCGCTGCGCCGATGGTGTGTGCAGCATCCGGCCCGACATAGGCAAAGCGCCCGTGGGCTATGGCCACGGCCCAGCCCTCCAGCACCTCGCGGCTTTGGACGTTCACCAGCCGCGCATTCGTTAGCACCAGGTTTGCAGAGGCACGGCCTGCGGCCACCGCGATCAGATCAGCGGCGCACTCGGCCCAGGTTGTCAACTTTTCCATGGCGCAATGTCTCACCCGATACGTTGGGTTTCAAGCGGCATTTTTCCGCTCCGCAATAACGTGAAAACAATGATGCTGGGCATGGCAGTGACGATTGAATCTCTCTACATCCAGAAGCAGCATCAGGATTTGAAAAAGCGAAGTCATGGAATATCCGTTCTGTTGGTGCGGTTTTGATGTTTCCCAATCTTGGCCAGTCGCGGTCCCTGCCGCGCCCCTGACACTGTTCACAATATCCCCCTCTGTACGGTGACGATTCTGGTTTTATTTTGGGACGCTAAATTTTAGCGTCCGCGAATGCGGGGATCCATGGCATCGCGCAAGCCATCGCCGATATAGTTCACCGACAGCACCGTCAGCGAAATCGCCAGGCCCGGCCAGATCACCCGTTCGGGGTTTTGTTGCAGCCAGTCGGTCGCGTCAAACAGAAGCCGCCCCCAAGTTGGAAAATCGCTCGGGAAACCCAGGCCCAGGAAACTAAGTGCCGACTCGGTGATGATCGCGTTGGCGATGCCAAGCGTGGCCGAAACCATGATGGGCGACATCACATTGGGCAGGATATGCCGCAGGATCATCAAATGCGGTGGTGTGCCGATGGACCGGGCGGCGAGCACGAACTCGCGCTCTTTCAATGCCAGTAAGTCGCCCCGCACAACCCGGGCGGTTTGCATCCAGCTTGTGACCCCAATCACAAAGACGATCAGGATGAATATGCCTCCCTCGGGGCCAAAAGTAATGCGCAGATGATCCCGGAACAGCATGATGATAACCAAAAGAAGTGGCAGAAGCGGCATGGCCAGGAACAGGTCAGTCATCCGCATCAGGATGCCGTCCAGTCGCCTGAAATAGCCCGCGACCAGCCCGATGAGTGTGCCGAGCACCAGGGCAAGTGCCATCGCGGTCAGCCCCACGGCGATGGAGGTCTGACCACCCGCCATCATTCGCGCCAGCGTATCGCGCCCTAATTGGTCAGTCCCCATGGGATGCGCCAGGGTTGGGCCAGAGTTCCGTGCGCGGATGTCAATAAATTGCGGATCGATCATCCAGACCAGCGGCCCGATATAGACGAAAAGCAGCGCGAAGACGAAAAAGCCAAGGCCCAGAAGTGCACCCCGATGGGTCTTGAACTGATCCCAGACACTCCACCACTGGTTTCGAGGCGGGGCACCCGGAACCGGTTCAACCATCGGTGCTGCGCCTGCAGATGCGGCCAGCGGCTGTTTCGGGCCTTGTGCGTCAGTCATAGCGAATCCTCGGGTCAAGAACGCCGTAGAGCACATCGGCAGCCAGGTTGAAGAGCACGATCAAGACCGCGAAGATGAAGCTGACGGTTTGCACCGTCGGGATATCACCGGATTGAATCGCGATAATCAGAAGCTGGCCGATGCCATTCACCTTGAACACCTGTTCGGTGATGATCGCGCCGCCAAAGATCGCAGGAACGTTCAGCGCGATGACAGTCACCACCGGAATCAGCGAGTTTCGCAGAACGTGAACCAGCACCACGGTACGTTCGCCAAGGCCCTTGGCGCGTGCGGTGCGCACATAATCCTGGTTCAGGTTATCGAGCATCGAGGCGCGCATGAAACGGCTCATCTGGCTGGCATTGAACAAGCCCAGCACCATGACCGGCATGATGCTTTGCTTCAGTTGCACGATGAAACTGTCCCAATCCGTTACCTTATGGGTGGTGTCATATACGCTTGGGAACCAGCCCAGGTTCACGGCGAAGATCACGATAAGCAGAACGCCTGTGAAGAAGGTTGGAACCGAAAACCCCAGCATCGAGATAAAGGTGCCAATCTGATCGAACCAGGAGTACTGGCGATAGGCCGAGATGATGCCTATGGGCAGTGCGATCAGCACCCCGACGATGTAACTGACACCGACCACCCACAGGGTTTGCGGCATGCGCTGCGCGATCAATTCCGTCACTGGTGAGCGGGTCTGGTAAGAGATGATGCGCGCGCCATCATCGGGGGCCGCATTCCAGCCAGTCCACCCCTCAAACAGGTGCAAGGGTTCATCCCACACCATCAGTTTCAGCCATTTGAAATACTGCACGAAAAGCGGGTCATTGACCCCAAGGCTTTCGCGAATCTGTGCCCGCACTTCCGGCGGGATGGTTAGGGGCAGGCCCGCTGTCGGGTCCGAGGGGCTCAGTTTCACGATCAGGAAGATGATGAAACTGATGAACAGAAGCGTCGGAATCGCAAGGATCAGGCGCCGGATCGTGAACGTCAGCATGACGGCATTCCCTTCAACGGGCCTGTGCATCGTGCTGGGTTGGACGCCGCACGACACTGATCATCAGGCTGCCGGAAACACGGTTGAGATGGCCTCCGCGCATCGCTAACCGGGCAAAAAGGCAGGCGGTGGCCGCGCGATGGAAAGATCATCAAAATCCGACCGCAAACCGGTAACAATGTAAGGAAAACCACCACGGGTACCAGACAGGCAAGACAAAACTCCGGGGTCATGGAAAGGGTGCATCCCATAGCGGTGCCGCCCCGGCCAGGCAGGGCGGCACCAGGTTTCAGTGCCTCACTCGGCGCGACGCCAGTCCATGATGTTCCACAGTTCGGTGTCCCAATCCGACATGGCGATCCCTTCCAGGCTGTTGGCATGGGCCGAGGGGTTGCCACGGTGGACCAGCGGGATGATCGAGTAACTTTGCACCAGCATATCGTTCATCTCCCGCGCCAGGCGGCCACGCTCTGCAATATCCGCGGTCTGTGCCATTTCGTCAACCAGCGCGTCATAGGCGGGATTGCAGAAGCGTTGGATGTTGGCCCCCTGCCATTGCGTATCCGGGCGTGGCCATTCATCGTAAATCCAGTTTGCCATGTAAGCCTGCGGATCCACACCAGGGAAATTGTTGGTGTACATTTCGATATCGGCATAGAATTTCTGGAATGTGTCCGGGCTGGCCGGATCACCGCCAAAGAAGACCGAAGCGTCGATGTTGCGGAGCTCGGTGTCGATGCCGATTTCGGACCACCACTGCTTCACCAGTGCCTGGGTATCCTGCCGGACGGCATTGGTGGAGGTCTGATACAGCACCGAGATCGGAACACCCCCGGCCTCGCGGATACCGTCGCCGTCGGTATCAAGATACCCGGCTTTATCCAGCAGCGCATTGGCACCGGCAATATCCTGTACCAAACACGCATCATTGGCAGTAGAGGCGTAAAGTTCCGGTGCCGGCAACACATTACAGGTCGGCTGCCCGCCCGCACCATAGCCGATCTCCACCAGAAGTGCCCTGTCAATGGCCATCGACATGGCCTTGCCGACCACCGGATCGGTCAGGAACGGGTGCGGCCCGGCCTCGGCGGTTGAGCGGATGTCACCTAAGGCGGCATCGGGATTGGTCTGGTTCAGGTGCAAACGCTCTACCGAGGTGCCGAAGGCACTCACGACTGTGCCGTTCCCCTGCGCTTCCATCTCGGCCAGGATCGTCGGGTCGATTTGCAGGTTCCAAGCATAATCGAACTCACCCGTTTCCAGAACCGCCCGTGCCGCCGCTGCCGCATCACCGCCACCCTTGAAGGTCACGGTGCCAAAATACGGCCGGTCGGGAAAGCGGAAGTTTTCATTGGCCGAGAACGCTATCACGTCATTGGGACGGAATTCATCCACCACAAAGGGGCCGGTGCCAATCGGGCCAAAGTTGGCTTCGGTGCATTCCGGGGCCCGCGTGCCAAGGCACCCGGCGAATTGCGCAGCCTGGATCACCGGGCTTTCGGACCCGACGAAAGCGGTGTAGGGGAAGGGCGTTGGCGTGTTGAAATTCACCACAACGGTCCGCGCATCCGGTGTCTCGACGCTGCTAACACCGTCGAAAAAACTTGCTTGCGCACAGCCGCCTTCGGGGTGGGTGCAGTATTCCCAAGTAAAGCGAAAGTCTTCTGAGGTGAGCGGGGTGCCGTCTGATCAGGTGATTCCGTCGCCGATGGTCCAGGTGATCGAGGTCAAATCCCCGGCCACGCCGCCGTTTTCCACGGTCGGAATTTCGGTGGCAAGCCAAGGCACCATCGTGCCAGTATTATCGAACCGCGCCATGGACTCAAGCACGAGGGAGGCTGATTCAACCTCTTTCGTGCCGCCCGACAGATACGGGTTCAGCGTCGATGGTGCTTGCCAGTAGATGATGTTGAGATGACCCGATGAACCGCGCTCGGCCAGGGCCGCTGCCGGGGCCATGGCCATTACGGCGACCGTTCCCAGTAAAAACGCTCCGATTTTCATGGTGAATTTCCTTGTCCCAAGTGATGTCCGCGGGGCCGTATGCCCCGCCTGGGAATCATCGAACTTATTTTGCCCCGCAATTGTCAAGCCCAATGCTGCCACAGAGGCAAATGCTGCTTTGCCCGGTATGTTTGACACTGGTTTGCCCCTGCCCTAGCATCATAGGGCCACATCCCGGGAACAGGGAAACACATGCCTGACCAGCCGATTGTGCAGGTGCGCCAACTGCGCGTCGAATTTCAGACCAGGGGCGGCACTGTGGTGGGGGTTGCGGATGCCTCCTTTGACGTGGGTTTGGGTGAGACTGTCTGTATCGTAGGTGAATCCGGATCGGGCAAATCGGTGTCATCACTGTCGATGATGCGGTTGGTGGAATTCGGCGGCGGCATGATCGCGGGCGGAGAGATTCTGTTCAACCGCAAGGATGGCGATATCATCGACCTGGCCAGAACCAGCGGCAAAGAGATGCGCAAGATTCGCGGTAATGAGATCAGCATGATCTTCCAGGAGCCGATGACCGCGCTGAACCCCGTCTTTACGATTGAACGGCAATTGGCCGAGGGTTTGCGGCAGCACAAGACTATGAACCGGGCCGAGGCACGGGACCGCGCATTGCAACTGCTCCGCCAGGTTCGTATCCCCGAACCTGAGCGTCGGCTGCGGCAATATCCGCATGAACTCTCTGGCGGCATGCGGCAGCGCGTGGTGATTGCCATTGCGCTTGCTTGCGAACCGCGCATTTTGATTGCCGATGAACCGACCACCGCGCTTGATGTAACGACCCAGGCCGAGATTCTGGCACTGATCGACCGGCTGAAGCGGGAAACCGGCACATCGGTCATGTTCATCACCCATGACATGGCGGTTGTGGCCCGCATGGCCGACCGCGTGGTGGTGATGTATCGCGGCAGCAAGGTAGAGGAGGGGCCGGTTGAACAAATCTTTGCCAGGCCCCGGCACCCCTATACGCAATCACTGCTGGCAGCGGTGCCGAAACTGGGCGAAATGCGGGGCAAGGCACTGCCCGAACCGATGAAGCTGATGGGGGCGGAAGCCGCCGCGGCGCGGCCGATCAAAGGTACCAATGAACGGCTGCTGAAGGTCGAGAACCTTGTAACGCGCTTTCCGGTCAGGGGCGGTTTGTTGCGCCGCACCATTGCTAATGTACACGCGGTCGAGGATGTCTCTCTGACACTGAACCGGGGTCAGACGCTTAGCTTGGTGGGTGAATCCGGCTGCGGTAAATCCACGGCGGGCCGGTCCATCCTGCGGCTGGTTGAGCCGATATCGGGCAGGATCGAGCTGGACGGCAGGGATATCATGGCACTTGGCCCCGCCGAACTGCGCAAGGTGCGCCAGGACATGCAGATGGTGTTTCAGGATCCCTTCGCGTCCCTTAACCCGCAGATGCAACTGGCCGCCCAGGTGGCCGAACCCATGCAGAACTATCACACTGCCAGCTGGTCCCAGATTGCCGACCGGGTAGCGATGCTGTTCGACCGCGTCCGCCTGCCGCGGGATTTCATGTCCCGCTACCCGCATGAATTATCGGGTGGCCAGCGGCAGCGTGTGGCCATCGCCCGCGCCCTGGCATTGAACCCGAAAATGATCATCGCTGATGAGGCCGTCTCGGCCCTTGATGTGTCTGTACAGGCCGAGATTCTGAACCTGATGCTGGAATTGCAGGCCGAGCTGGGCCTTAGCTACCTGTTCATCAGCCACGATATGGCCGTGGTTGAGCGGGTCAGCCATAATGTGGGCGTGATGTTTCTGGGCCGGATCGTGGAAATGGGGCCGCGCCCGTGCATCTTTGAAAACCCGCAGCATCCCTATACCAGGGCTTTGCTTAGTGCGGTGCCGATTGCCGAACCGATGCAAGGAAAATACGAACAGAACTTGACCTTCAGGCCAATCCCCTCACCTGTTTATTCCCTGGATCATAATCCTGCGCCGTCCGCGTATGCAGAGATTGCGCCGGGGCATTTCGTCCTGACAACGGATAGCGGATATTGAACAAAGGCTTACATGAATAGAAACTGCCCTTATCACCTGCGCGACAGCCGCACCTTTAACTTGGTGATAATGCATTCATAACACCCCTCGACCAGTTCCAGAAGGGCACTTTGTGGCATACCTTCTGGACGTTCTGACAAAGGAGTAAACTGAAGATGCCAGTCAAGAGCCGATTTGCTGAATTGCTGCCCGAGATCACCGCCTGGCGGCGCGACCTACATAAACACCCGGAGCTTCTGTTCGACACCCATCGTACCTCGGCCATTGTGGCCAGGAAGCTGAAGGAGTTCGGCTGTGATGAGATCGCCACCGGCATCGGGCGGACGGGTGTTGTTGGTCTTATCAAGGGCAAATCAAACACTTCCGGCACGGTGATTGGCCTGCGCGCGGATATGGACGCACTGCCAATAACCGAGGAGACAGGGCTTGATTACGCCTCTGGCACGCCGGGCGCGATGCATGCCTGTGGCCACGACGGACACACCGCCATGCTGCTGGGGGCTGCGAAATATCTGGCCGAAACGCGGAATTTCGACGGCACGGTCGCGGTGATCTTCCAGCCAGCCGAAGAAGGCGGCGGGGGCGGCAAGGAGATGGTCGATGATGGAATGGTCGAGCGATTCGGGATCGATGAAGTCTATGGCATGCACAATTGGCCGGGTCGCCCGGTCGGGTCTTTCGCAATCCGGCCCGGTGTGTTCTTTGCCGCAGCTGATCAGTTCGACATCCACATCACTGGCAAGGGCGGGCATGCCGCCAAACCGCAGAACACCGTGGATCCCACTGTTGTGGCGGCCCATATGGTTCTGGCACTGCAAACCATCGCCAGCCGCAATACTGACCCGGTGAAGCAGATCGTCGTCTCTGTTACCTCGTTCGAGACCGGATCAAAGGCGCATAACGTCATCCCCGAAACCGTGCATTTGCGCGGCACCGTGCGGACGATGGAACCGGCTGTTCAGGATCTGGCGGAAAAACGCCTGAACGAGATTGCCGAGGGTACAGCCGCCACCTTTGGTGCGACAGTCCGGGTCTTATATCACCGGGGCTATCCCGTAATGGTCAATTCCGCGGAGCAGACAGAGTTCGCAAGACAGGTCGCCTCGGCCGTCTCGGGCAGTTGCGATGATGCGCCCCTAGTGATGGGGGGGGAGGATTTTGCCTTCATGCTCAATGCCCGGTCTGGTGCCTATATCCTGGTGGGCAATGGCGATACGGCCCATGTTCATCACCCGAAATACAATTTCAACGATGAGGCGATTCCGGCAGGCTGTTCCTGGTGGGCCGGGATTGTCGAGCACCGGATGCCCGCCACCTGAACGTCTGGCCAGAAGGGAATGTTCAATGACGCACCGGGCCTTCAAGACGGTGATCATCACCGAGAAAGTCCTGGCTGATCGTGTGGCACAAGCCATAGAAGAAGCTGGCGGCACCGGCTACACGATCGTGGCCGCTGGTGGCAAGGGCAGCCGCGGCATGCGCCGAATGGATCGGGCGGCGGTGGTTGAGGCGTTCAGTAACATCAAGATCGAGGTCATCACCGCCGACCACAAGACCGCCGAACGCATCGCCGACCATGTGGCCGGTGCGTATTTCACCCATTACTCTGGCATCGCCTATATTGAAGAGGTAGAGGTGCTGCGCCAGCACAAGTTCGTTCAGCCCGGTGAGGTCGCCCGCTAGAACATGACCCCGGCCATGGCCACAAACAGCGGGATGCAGACGGCAATTGCAACCGGCGTTCCGATGCTGGTGGATGCGCCCAGATAGCTCGAGGGATTCGCTGTCGGGATCGCCGCGCGCAGGGTCGGGGGGCCCGATATGTCAGAGCTCGAGGCAGCCAGAACCGCCAGGATCACGGTACCGCCCGCGCTGAATCCGACCGTCAAATGCGCAAGATAGCCAAGACCAAAGCCCAGAACCCCATGCGTGATCGGCGCGACAAAGGCATAAACCGCATACCAATGCGCCACGCGGCGCAATTCGCCAAGCCGCTGGTAAGCCTCCATTCCCATGATCAGCATCAGGACCGACAGAAGCCCCCGGAACAGCGGGTCATAGAAACTTTCAAAAACCCGCTCAGGCCGGGTCAAAAGCCCAAGGGCAAGACCAAGCAGAAGGGCCGAGAGTGCCGCACCCTGCAGGCTGTCCCTGATGATAGGCCAAAGCTTCACTTTGGTCGCGGTCCCGTCGCTTTGCCGTGCCTGGTGCAGATTGGCCAGGATGATGGCCAGAAGCAGGGCGGGAATGTCCATGAAGGGGTAAAGTGCGGGGGCCCATGCCTCATAACTCAGCCCCTCTTCATCCATCACCACCATGGCGGCGGCTAGGGTAGAGGCACTGACCGCCCCAAACAGACCCGCCGTGGCGATGGCGTCATCGCTCCTCACACCGGGCAGCACGGCCAGCACAGTCCGCCCCGCGGCAACGATGATCAGGCCCAGCAGGATCGACATCAGCGCGGGTATCAGCAGTGCCGACAATTCCGCCTGGCGAATCTCTATCCCGCCACTGATCCCGATCCGCAAAAGCAGCATGAAGACCGCGAATTGATAGATCGCATTCGGGATTTGCAATTTGCTTCCAAAGGCGGCCAGCAGCATGCCACCGATCAGAAAGGCCAAGGTCGGGCTTTGAAACTGCGTTGCAAACCGCGTCAGAAAATCCAGAAACAGGTCCATGACCGCGCCTCCGCTTCGGGTTAAGTAAGAGGCGGGGTCAGCCCCCGGTATGGCTCATATGACGCGAAATCTGCCCCCCCGCCTTCTGCCGCGAATAGTCGAAATCATGGCCCTTGGGCTTGCGCGCGATGGCGGCACGAATGGCACCTTCCAGTACGGAATCATCCGCCGAGGCCCGCAACGGTGTACGCAGATCGGCCATATCTTCTTGACCCAGGCACATGTAAAGATTTCCGGTACAGGTCAGACGCACGCGATTACAGCTTTCACAGAAATTGTGGGTCAGGGGGGTGATGAAACCGATCTTCTGTCCGGTTTCCCGCAGCTGCACATAGCGGGCGGGCCCACCGGTATGCGCGGCCATATCGATCAGGGTGAATCGCCCGGCCAAACGCGTGCGCAGGTCTTTGAGTGACCAGTATTGATTCAACCGGTCCTCACGGCCCAAATCGCCCATGGGCATGACCTCGATAAAGGTCAGATCCATGTCGCGGGCAGCACACCAGGCCTGCAGATCGAACACCTCATCCTCGTTGATCCCTTTCAGTGCGACGGTGTTGATCTTGACGCGCAACCCGGCATCTTGTGCCGCATCGATCCCGCGCAGCACCTGCGGCAGGCGACCCCGACGGGTGATTCTGGCAAATTTTGCCTCATCAAGCGTATCGAGCGAGACGTTCACACGCCGTACACCAGCAGCGGCAAGATCGCCTGCGAAGCGTTCCAACTGGCTGCCATTGGTGGTCAGCGTCAGTTCTTTCAGCGCACCGGAGTCCAGATGCCGGGTCATCGCCCGGAACAGGGTCATAATATCCCGCCGCACCAAGGGCTCGCCCCCGGTAACCCGCAGTTTGCTGACCCCAAGCCGCACAAAGGCGGAACACATGCGATCCAGTTCTTCCAGCGTCAGAAGTGCCTTCCTGGGCAGAAAAGTCATGGTCTCTGACATGCAGTAGACGCAGCGAAAATCGCAGCGATCCGTTACCGAGACGCGCAAATAGCTGATGGTGCGAAAAAAGGGGTCTATCAAGGGTGCGGGCGTGTCCATGGGGCAAAACATAGGGGGCAATCGGGGCCGGGGCAAGGGCCGACGCGCCCGTTGATAAGCCGTGTGGATGCATCCGGTATGGCAATCCTTGTGTGATGTGCGCGGGGTGTATACCTTCATCGAAACAGCACCAGCGGGGGCGAATTGCGAAAAATTTACGGACCGTCAAAAAACTGTTGCAAACTGCCGGGCGGATATGGTCAAGTGTGGAAAGGTCCGTGCGAATCGGGTTAACTTCCCGAGGTTCAGTGCCAAAATAACAAGGTAACGTAGCAAGGCGGCACGCACGAAACAAGGGAGAGGACGAAGAGGAGTCAAACCCGAAGACTCGCATGAAGGGTGTGTATGGTTGATACCCCACTTGCAGTGCCGTGTTGACTTAAGGCCCCGAACCCCTCCCAACATGCGCCTCCTTATTTCCCCACTCTTATTTCGCACGATCCTGCCAGGTTCCGTAAATCTTCTGTTGTGTTACAACTTGCCCCCCTTCGTAAATCCCTGGATTTATGCAGCGGGAGACAGAAACCTTTTGAAAGCACGGCCAAGCCCATGTCCCAACGCCTGCACCTTGTCTTTGGCGGAGAGTTGACGGATCCTTCCGGGAATACCTTCCGCGATGTTGATGATATTGACATCATCGGCATGTTCCCGGACTATGCCAGTGCCTATAACGCTTGGAAATCCGCCTCACAGCGGACCGTGGACGATGCGCATATGCGTTATTTCATTGCCCACATTCACCCCCTGCGGGAGGATGAGACCGAAGCCACCGCCGAAAAGCCGGGCTAAATGCTCTTTCGCCCGCCGATGTCTCTGGCCCTGGCCGGATATCTTCTGTTCGCCGGGCGGGCAAAGCGTTTCGCCGAGCGCAAACTGGCCGGGCGGCTGGAACTTGGCAAAGAGGACGCCACCCGCCTTGATGAGCGTCGGGGCATCGCCTCTCGCCCCCGGCCGGATGGACGGCTTTTGTGGTTTCATGCTGCCAGCGTGGGCGAGTCACTTGCGCTTCTGGAACTGATCCGGCGCGTGATCGAGGATGATTCGGAGCTGTCAGTTCTGGTCACAACCAGCACTGTCACCTCGGCCGCGGTGATGGAAAGCCGCCTGCCTGATGGTGCGTTTCATCAATATATCCCGTTGGATGCCACGGTTTTTGTTCGGCGATTCCTGGACCATTGGCACCCGGCTTTGGCTGTCTGGACCGAGAGTGAGCTCTGGCCCGCGCTGATGACCGAAACCCACGCCCGCAACATCCCGATGCTTCTGATTAACGCACGGATGTCCAAGGCAAGCTACGATAAATGGTGCTGGCTCCGGGGGATGGCACGCAGCCTTTTGCAACGCTTCGACTTTGCCCACGTGCAGGACGATATCACCGCGGGATATCTTCGGCGACTTGGCCTGCCCGAAGAGCGGATGCAGGTAACCGGCACGCTGAAGGAAGGCGCGGCGGCACTGCCTTATGACGAAGGCGAGCGGGCGCAACTGGCTTCGGACCTGTCGGGTCGCCCGGTCTGGCTTGCGGCCTCTACCCATGAGGGAGAGGAGGAAAAGGTGCTAGAAGCCCATCGCCTGGCACTAAGGGGCAATCCAAGGCTCCTGTTGATCCTGGTGCCGCGCCACCCTCAGCGCGGCGATGCCCTGGCCGAGTGGCTGGAAGGGGATGGCTGGGTTATCGCGCGCCGCAGCCGGGATGCGCGTTTTGGCCCCGATTGCCAGGTTTATCTGGCCGATACGATGGGAGAGATGGGGCTGTGGTATCGCCTGTCCCCAATCAGCTTCGTCGGGGGTTCCCTGACCAGGACCGGCGGGCATAACCCGTTTGAACCAGCGGCTCTCGGCTCGGCCATTCTGCACGGGCCTTATGTGACGAATTTCGCCGATATCTATCAGCGCCTGACCGAAGCCGGGGCGGTGCGGCTTGTCTTGGGGGCTGATACGCTGGCCCGTGCGGTCAATGATCTGATGAACCCCGGCACGGCGGCAGCGATGGCCAGTGCGGCTTGGGACGTGTCCTCTGCCGGGGCGAATGTCACCGACATGGCGGCGGGGCTGCTTCTTGACTGGCTTGACCAGGTTGAACGGGGGGGGGCTGCCCCAAGGGCCGGGTGATGCAGGCCCCAGAGTTCTGGTACCAGCCGCCGGGCCTGTGCGCCGCGCTTTTGTCGCCTTTGGGTGCGCTTTATGCCGCGGGGACGGCGCGGCGGCTGCGGGGCGGGCCGCGTGCGCGTATCGGGGCACCGGTGATCTGCGTTGGTAACATTAATGTTGGCGGCACCGGTAAAACACCGACAGTCATCGCACTTGCCAAACGGCTGGCCAGGCGAGGGGGGCATGCACATGCCGTCACCCGCGGGTTTGGCGGTTCTTTGCAAGGGCCAGTGCAGGTTGATCCGATGCGCCACAAGGCGACTGAAACCGGGGATGAACCCCTGCTTCTGGCGGCGGTTCTACCGACCTGGGTTGCCAGGGATCGTGCCGCAGGCGCGGCAGCAGCAGTCAGGGCCGGGGCACGGGTAATTCTGCTTGATGACGGCTTTCAGAATCCCGCCCTGGCCCACGACCTGTCGCTGGTGGTGGTGGATGCCGTGCGCGGCTTCGGCAATGGCAGGGTGATACCCGCCGGGCCCTTGCGCGAACCAGTGGCCATGGGGCTGGCACGGGCCGACCTGCTGCTGAGCATTGGCCCGGATGCGGCGCAGGAGGCGTTTGAACAAACCTGGGGGGCGCAGGTGACAGTGCCGCGATTGAAAGGCAACCTGGTTCCCCTGCCCACGGGGCTTCCGCCGGCGGGCGCACCAGTTCTGGCCTTTGCCGGGATCGGCCACCCTGGGAAATTCTTTGCCATGTTGAAAGAACTTGGGGTCAATCTGGTGTGGGCGGAGGCACTGTCGGATCATCAGCCCCTGACCGAGCCGCTGATGACCCGGCTGAGGGCGCGGGCCCGCGCCCTGGGTGCGCAGCTTGTCACAACCCAGAAGGATGCGGTGCGGTTGCCGCCGCGCTTTCGTGCGCTGGTTGTCACAATTCCGGTCCGGCTGCGGCTGGACGATATCGCACCGCTGGACGCCGCGCTTGATGGGGTGCTGTCGGCTTAGAGCGTCTTCACCTGTGTATCGCAAAAGGAAATTATTTTCCAAAGCAACATGAGCAGCGGACTTTGGACAGGAATTTAGCGAGGTGGCTGGCTTGACCAACCGGCAGACGTCATCTTCGGATTCAAAAAACGGAAGCTGGCTTATGTATAAAATTCATACCGTCAGCTTTTCCGATTGGATTTGACGTGGCTGAAAACAAACCGCTAACAATAGGTTACACGTCACAAAAACTTTATTCCGAATAAGCTTGTATCATCATTCCAGCCGCAAAGATGAAAGGTTTCTGGGATTCCATCTTCAACCTGCCTTTCGCAGGCAGGCCAAAACCGTATCGTACGAGAACGCGAAGGCTGCGTATAACACCGCCCTGCACCCCTTGTTCACGCCGTTTTACCCCCCCCCAACCGGTCCTTCCATGCGTTGATGAAAGGCTTTTCGCTGCCGTGAAAATCGGTAACGCATTAGCCCGCGTCGTCCTCACCCAGTTTCGGTGCAGGGCGATGCAACGCGACGGAAGCATCGGAGAACCGAAACGGGGACCGCACACCTGGTACGCCATCAAGTTCAATCCGAAGGCCGCGCGCCTGCACATGAGGATCGGCGAAAACATCGGCTAAATCATTGATTGGCCCGGCGGGTATGCCTTCAGTCTCACAGGCTGCCAGAAGATCGGCCTTGCGGCGGGTCAGTGTGGCCTTGGTTAGCCGTTGCGTCATCTTATCCCGGTTGGCGATGCGATCAGCATTGGTACGGAACTCGGGTGCGCAGGCCATCGCGTACAGACCCAACAGGCGGCACAGCCGCTGGTACTGGCTGTCATTTCCGGTGGCGATGATTACCCAGCCATCGGCACAATCAAACACCTGATAGGGCGTCAGATTCTGATGCACGTTCCCGATCCGCCCGGGCGCAGTGCCAGTCACAAGATAATTCATTGCCTGGTTCGCCATGAAGGCCGTGGCGACATCCATCAGTGCCATGTCGATATGCTGTCCGCGCCCCGTTTGTGTTCGCAGATGCACGGCGGCCAGAATTGCATTCGTGGCATAAAGACCGGTCAGAATGTCGGTCACAGCAACGCCGACCTTTTGTGGCTGGTCAGCGGGATCACCGGTGACAGACATAATCCCGGACATGCCCTGGATGATGTAATCATACCCCGCACGATGGGCATAGGGGCCCGTTTGCCCAAACCCGGTGATCGAGCAGTAGATCAGCCCGGGATTCAACGCCCTCAGGCTGTCGTAATCGAATCCATATTTCTTCAGCCCGCCCGGTTTGAAATTTTCTATAAGAATATCTGCCCCGACGGCCAGGGCGCGGACCTTCTCTTGCCCCTCTTCGGTTTTGAAATCCGCGATAACCGAATGCTTGCCGCGATTGCAGCCATGAAAATACGCCGCCGAAACATCGCCGTCACGCTCCACAAAGGGCGGCCCCCATCGGCGGGTATCATCACCTCCGGGGCTTTCGACCTTGGTGACTTGCGCCCCCAAATCCGCGAGCGTCTGCCCCGCCCAGGGGCCCGCCAGAATCCGTGCCAATTCCAGCACCTTCAGACCCGCAAGGGGAAACATCATTTCTGCGTGGCCAGGTGCTCATCCAGGATGCTGGCAAGGCTTGCGTATCTCATATTGCTGTAAAGTTCTCCGCCGATCACGAAGGAAGGGGTGGCCGTGATATTGTGTTCGGCCACTTGTGCTTCATAGGTGTTAAACATCGCCTCGGCCATCGCACCATCGGTCAGGCACCGGTCCAACTCCTCATCGCTCATCCCCACGGACCGGCCGATGCGGAGCAGGTTTTCGGCAATCGCCGCGGGTTCGCCCTGTGTCCAGTCGTGCTGCGTTTCATAGATGCGGTCAACCACCGCGAAATAGCGATCCCTCCCCGAACAGCGCGCCACCATCGCCGCCCAAAGGCCGGGGCGGTCAAAATATACCTCTCGATAAACAAAACGGACATGGCCTGGCCTGATGTAATTCTCCTCGATCAGCGGAAACACATCGGCGTGGAAGCGTGCACAATGCGGGCAAGTGAAAGAGGCATATTCGATCACCGTGACGGGCGCGTCATCGCTGCCCTTTACCATCTCTTCGATCACCGGGGCCGCCGCGATTCCCTGGGCCCCCGCGGCCCTGGCGGGAACGATAAGGGGCGTCAACCGGTCTTTCCATGGCCGCATCAGTGCTGCACCGCCCAGGACAACACCCGAGGTACCAAGCCCTGCAAGCATCGTGCGGCGTTTCATCAAACTTTCCCCCCGCCCCAAATCGCGCCTTGGTGAGCTGTGACCATATGCTTCAATGCCTCGGCCAATGCACTATCCCGCATCCCCGCGACCATGGCTTCGGCTTTGGCCATCGCTTCGGGGGTTAGCGGCGGGCGCGAAGGGCGTGTGGCGCGGCCCCTCCGATCATCGGTGAACCCGTGCGGCGCGGTTTGTGTGATGCGCACGTCCGTGATCGCCCGGTACCCAAAGGCGGCATTTGCGCGGGATATGATCTGCTCTTTTTGCATATCCACAATCGGGGCATTGGCCCCGGTGCAAAGCAGCACAAGTGTGGCGGATCGTGTGGCGTGATGTCCGTAGCTGATTTTCACCGGGCGGGCGATCCGGGCAATCTCAGGGCCCATGAATTCAGCCCAACGGGTCAGCAGCCGCGCACAGACGACGCCGCGCTTCTCAAAAACTTTGCCCAGGCTGCTGCGCAGCTGCTGATTCGCCCGGCGAAAGCCCCGGGTGGTGCCGGTCTGTGTCATTTGGGTAGCGTTTCCTGGGACTGGCCGTAGGTTTAGATCAATATATTACCAAGGCGCGAATGGGGCAAGGGTGCCGCACCACAGAACAGGCAAAGAACAAATGCGTGAAGGTCAGATCAGCGCCAGCCTGCTGGAATGGTATGATCGCCATGCCCGCGTTCTACCCTGGCGTGTGGGACCGCAAGATCGGCGGGCAGGGCAGTTGCCCGCCCCCTACGCTGTCTGGCTGTCAGAGATCATGCTGCAGCAAACCACCGTCGCGTCGGTGAAGAACTATTTTCACCGTTTCACCACGCGCTGGCCGACAGTCACCGCGCTGGCCGCCGCCGGAAATGCCGAGGTGATGGGGGAATGGGCCGGGCTTGGCTATTACGCCCGGGCGCGAAACCTGTTAAAATGCGGACGCGTCGTGGCCGATGAGCTGGGCGGCACCTTCCCCGATACCGAACAGGCACTGTTGGCCCTGCCCGGTATCGGCCCCTATACTGCCGCTGCCATTGCCGCGATTGCTTTCGATCAGCCCGCCGTGGTGATGGACGGCAATGTGGAGCGTGTGACGGCACGGCTGTTCGCAGTGGACACGCCCCTGCCCACCGCCAGGCCCGAGTTAAAGGCCCATGCAACCCGGCTGACCCCGGCCGGGCGACCGGGCGACTATGCGCAAGCGGTGATGGATTTGGGTGCCACGCTTTGCACACCTCGCAACCCCGCCTGTGGCCTCTGCCCCTTGCGTACGGCGTGCGCCGCCCGGGCCCGGGGCATCGCTGCCGAACTGCCACACAAAACACCGAAAAAACCGAACCCCACGCGATTCGGCATCGCCTATCTTGCCCGGCGGAAGGATGGTGCCTGGCTTCTGGAAACCCGCCCCGAACGGGGGCTTCTGGGTGGGATGCGCGGCTGGCCGGGTAGCGACTGGACCGAAACCGCCCCGGCAGAGGTGCCGCCGCTGCCCGCGAATTGGCGCGATCCGGGGGCCGAGGTGTGCCATACCTTTACGCATTTTCACCTGCGCCTGGCCCTTCGCGTGGCTGATGTTCCTGTATCGGCCCAGCCCGACCGGGGCGAATTCCTTATCCCCGCCCAATTCCGGCCCTCGGCCCTGCCGACTGTCATGCGAAAAGCCTTTGATCTTGCGCAAAACGCCATGGTAAAAAATTTGAGGTAGCTCGTCGCTTGTGCCGCACTGTACCCGCCCAGGAGACTGAAAGATGACAATCTCTGCTACTCAAGTCACCCGATTTCGGAACGTCCTGCCGTTCTGGATGCCGCTTGGGCTGATCCCGCTGATCGTGTTCGTGGCTATGCAGGGCGGCTGGTGGCTGATCCTGGTGCCGCTTTCCAGCTGGTGGCTTTTCTCAGTTCTTGATCGGTTGACAGGCCTCAACCTGGAAAACCCCGATCCGGACACGCCCGAGGAACAGCTCTTTTGGTACCGGCTTATCCTGCTCATATGGTTTCCGATGCAGTTCTGCGTGATCTTTGGCCTGATTATCTATGTCGGCCAGACGGATCACCTAAGCGTTCTGGAACAGGTCGTCCTCTTCCTCTTTGTCGGCATCATCTCGGGCGCAATCGGGATCAATTATGGCCATGAGTTGATGCACCAGAAAAGTTTGGTGGAACGCTGGCTGGCCGATCTGCTCTTGGCGACTGTGATGTATTCGCATTTCCGCTCAGAACATCTGCTTGTCCATCACCGCTACGTTGGCACCAAACGCGACCCGGTGACCGCGCGCTATGATGAAGGTTTCTGGTACTTTTTCCCGCGCGTGCTGCGCGAAAGCCTGATCTCCGCCTTTCGGGCCGAGGCCGCGATGCTGGCACGCAAGGGCCTTCCTTGGCACCACCGCAGCAACCCGTTCTGGTTCTACGCCGCACTGCAGGGGGCATTCCTGGTGCTTGCCTTCGTCCTTGGCGGTATCGCGGGTTTGGTACTTTTCCTCTGCCAGGCATTAAGCGCAATTTGGAAGCTGGAACTGGCCAATTATATAGAGCATTACGGCCTGACGCGAAAGCACCTGGGTGCTGGCAAATACGAACATGTCAAACCGCACCATAGCTGGAACGCGGCGCATAAGGCCACTAACTGGCTTTTGATCAACCTTCAGCGCCATTCGGACCACCATTACAAACCGAATCGGCGATTCCCGCTGTTGCAGAACTACACCGAGGCCGACGCCCCGCAGCTGCCCCATGGCTATCCCGTGATGGCGGCGGCGGCCATGGCGCCCCCCCTCTGGCGGCGCGTGATGAACCCGCGCGTGCGCAAATGGCGGCAGCTGTATTATCCCGAGATCACCGATTGGCAGCCCTATAACAAGGTAATGCACCCCGCCCCGCGCTGATCCAACCTCCCTCTTCATTCCAGGGAACAGTTCCGAATTGTACGGAAATTAAAAGGCCATGCCCTTCCCTGGGATCGGACGGGATTTTCGATGCATGCGATTTCCCCCACAAATTCGGGTAGCGGCGCCTGTATCCTTGGTCAAAGTGTAGCGGCACGGCAAGGAACGTCTTGGTGTCTGGCGGGATAAGAATGGGAAATTCAGTTAAGCACGGGGGTAGACCCTCGGCGATTATGCGGGATCGCCCAAGGTGACGCGGGATTGGTGGCTGTTGCCGTGATGCAAAAGCCCGATTCCGCCCGGTTGCATTCCGCCGATTCTGCGCTTGCTACCCTGGTTCATGCCGTCAAAGCACGAATCGCTGCCGTCGCATCGGTGGGCAGTGGGTAGGGCGGCATCCAAAGCCGTGGTTCCGCTGTAGCGGCCAGTGGCACTAAATTTCTGCGTCCAAAACGCTGGAAGTTGCACGGGCTGTTGACACGTTAATACCTTCTTAACCTTCCCCGACAAAATTTTTGCCCGGGAGATTCTCCTTAAAAGGTTGCCTTTTTGTCGCGCACATAGAAAGCAGCGACGGGCAAACACCAAACGCCATTGCAGCCCCTTGCGCGGTATGAAACAAGGAACGCACGATATGGCAACTGCGAAAGCCCCGGACATGGCCGACAAAACATCTGCTGACAAACAAAAAGCACTCGACAGCGCACTGGCCCAGATTGAACGGCAGTTCGGCAAGGGGTCGATCATGAAGCTCGGCGGCGAAAACGCCGTGCAGGAGATCGAGGCGACCTCGACCGGCTCTCTGGGTCTTGACATCGCGCTTGGGATCGGCGGTTTGCCGAAGGGGCGGATCGTGGAAATTTACGGGCCGGAAAGTTCGGGCAAGACCACGCTGACCCTGCACGTTGTGGCCGAGGAACAGAAGCAAGGCGGCGTCTGTGCTTTTGTTGATGCCGAACACGCGCTGGATCCACAATATGCCAGGAAGCTCGGCGTCGATCTGGATGAGCTGCTAATCAGCCAGCCCGATACCGGTGAACAAGCACTGGAGATTGTCGATACGCTGGTCCGCTCTGGTGCCGTCAATCTGGTGGTTGTCGACTCGGTTGCCGCCCTGACACCCAAATCTGAATTAGAAGGGGATATGGGCGACAGTGCCGTCGGCGTACAGGCCCGGCTGATGAGCCAGGCGATGCGGAAACTGACAGGTTCCATCAGTCGCTCAAACTGCATGGTGATCTTTATCAACCAGATACGGATGAAGATCGGCGTGATGTTTGGCTCGCCCGAGACCACAACGGGTGGCAACGCGCTGAAATTCTACTCTTCCGTGCGTCTGGACATTCGCCGCATCGGGGCACTGAAAGACCGTGATGAGGTGGTCGGCAACGCGACCCGCGTGAAGGTTGTGAAGAACAAGGTCGCCCCGCCCTTCAAGCAGGTTGAGTTTGACATCATGTACGGTGAAGGCATCTCCAAAATGGGTGAGTTGCTGGACTTGGGCGGCAAGTGCGGAGTGGTGGCGAAATCGGGTTCCTGGTTCTCCTACGGTGATGAACGGATTGGCCAGGGGCGCGAGAACGCCAAGCAGTTCCTGAAGAATAATCCGGCAGTCGCGCTGGAAATAGAGGGTAAGATCCGCGCCGCCCATGGGCTTGACTCTGATATGCCCTCGGGTAAAGCCCACAGGGACGGGGCCGATGACGGGATGACCAAAGGGTGACAGCCCCCGTCGGATCAGGCGTGGCATGACCCGTTCTGTTGGGCGGTCTTGCACCCGCAAGATATTCCCTGTGTCGCCTGCCGCTTGTGCTGCGCTCTTGTAGCCTGCGCTCTGGGTCTTGTACTGGCTCTGTTGTTCGCCTATGCGTCATTTGCCTGCCGGGCAGGTGCTGGTCTGTGTCCTGTGGACAGCAGAAAGCCGCGCTTCTACACTCATCAAAATAACCAGTTGGAAGAAGACCGCGTGCCATGGCCAGCCTGAACGACATTCGCGCCGCATTTCTGAGCTATTTCGGCCGCAACGGGCATGAAATCGTTGGCAGCTCGCCCTTGGTGCCGCGCAATGACCCGACGCTGATGTTCACAAACTCCGGCATGGTGCAGTTCAAGAACGTCTTCACTGGCCTGGAACATCGTGACTACAAGCGGGCCGCCACCAGCCAGAAATGTGTGCGGGCGGGTGGCAAGCATAACGATCTGGACAATGTTGGCTATACCGCGCGACACCATACCTTTTTTGAAATGCTGGGGAATTTCAGCTTCGGCGATTATTTCAAGGAAGAGGCGATCCCCTTTGCCTGGGAGTTGATCACCAAGGATTTCGGGATCCACAAGGATCGTCTTTACACCACAATCTACCACACCGATGACGACGCCTTTGATATTTGGAAAAAGGTTGGTGTCCCGGAAGACAGGATCATCCGCATCGCGACCTCGGACAATTTCTGGCAGATGGGACCAACTGGTCCCTGCGGCCCCTGCACCGAGATTTTCTATGACCATGGCGATCATATATGGGGTGGTGCGCCCGGCAGCCCCGGAGAAGACGGTGACCGGTTCATTGAGATATGGAACATCGTCTTTATGCAGAATGAACAATTTGCCGATGGTTCTACGGTGCCTCTGGACATGCAGTCAATTGACACTGGCATGGGGCTGGAGCGGATCGGTGCGTTATTGCAGGGCAAGCATGACAATTACGACACCGATCTGATGCGCTGCCTGATCGAGGCCTCGGCCCATGCCACCAGTGTGGAACCCGACGGCCCGAAAAACGTTCATCATCGGGTGATCGCTGACCATCTGCGCTCTACCGCCTTTCTGATTGCCGATGGCGTCATGCCGTCGAATGAGGGGCGCGGCTATGTTCTGCGCCGGATCATGCGGCGGGCCATGCGCCATGCGCATTTGTTGGGCGCGGCTGATCCCCTGATGCACCGGCTGGTGCCAGCGTTGGTGGGCCAGATGGGCCAAACGTATCCCGAATTGGGCCGGGCGCAGGCCCTGATAACTGAAACGCTGAAGCAAGAGGAAGACCGTTTTCGCACCACACTTGATCGGGGCCTGCGTCTTCTGGGCGAGGAACTGGCCGCATTGCCGCCCAAGGCGCATCTGCCCGGTAAGACGGCCTTCAGGCTCTACGATACCTATGGCTTTCCCCTGGATTTAACCCGGGACGCCCTGCGCGAGACGGGCCGGGATGTTGATACAGAGGGGTTCGACAACGCGATGGCCAGGCAGAAGGCCAGGGCGCGTGCGGCCTGGGCCGGATCGGGTGAGGCCGCGGATGCCGGGATGTGGTTTGAACTGGCCGAACGCCATGGCGTGACGGATTTCCTGGGCTACGACACCAACACCGCCGAGGGCGTGGTGCTGGCCCTGGTCCTGGACGGGCAAGAGGTGCAGAGCATTGGTGCCGAGGGCAGCACCGCCTGGGTCATCTTTAACCAAACCCCTTTCTACGCCGAATCCGGTGGTCAGGTTGGCGATCACGGTTATGTCCAGAGTGTCGAAGTTTCCCATGAACACCGGGAAACCCGTTTCATGGGCCATGTAAGTGACGTGCAGAAGCGCGGCGACGGGGTGTTTACCCATTTCGTGACGGTCAATGCCGGAACCCTGAAGGTGGGGGAGGCAGTCCGGCTGGAGGTGGACCATCCCCGCCGCTCAATGATCCGGGCCAATCACTCCGCCACACACCTGCTGCACGAGGCACTCCGCCGGGTACTTGGCGACCACGTCGCGCAGCGCGGCTCGCGGAATGCGCCCGACCGTCTGCGGTTCGATTTCAGCCACACCAAGGCACTCAGCCCTGACGAGGTGACGCAGGTCGAGGCAGAGGTGAACGCCCTCATCCGCCAAAATGCTCCGGTCAAGACCCGGATAATGACACCCGATGCCGCGCGGGTGCTGGGCGCACAGGCATTGTTCGGAGAGAAATACGGCGATGAGGTGCGTGTCGTCTCGATGGGTACACGTGATGGTTCGGGCAAGGGCAATGACGGGTGCACCTATTCGATCGAACTGTGTGGCGGCACCCATGTGCGCCGGACTGGCGAAATCGGCGTTTTTATCACGCTTGGTGACAGTGCCTCCAGTGCCGGAGTGCGCCGGATTGAGGCCTTGACAGGCGCGGCGGCCTTCGATTACCTTAGTGCGCAGAATCATCGCTTGGCCCAGGTTGCCCTGGCACTGAAGGTACAGCCCGGTGATGTGGTGGAACGTGTGGCTGCCTTGCAAGAGGATCGCAGGCAGCGGGTCAGTGAAGTGGCGCAGCTGCGCAAGCAGCTGGCCATGACAGACGGTGCGGGGGCCACCCGGCCCGAGGTGCGTGATGTCAACGGCATCCACTTTCACGCCCGGATATTGCAGGGCGTGACGGGCAGGGAACTGCCGGGGCTGATCGATGCGCATAAGGACCGGCTTGGAACCGGCGCGGTGCTGTTGATCGCGGATGCGGGCGGCAAAGCGGCGGTGGCGGCTGGCGTGACCCGGGATTTGACCGACCGTCTGAACGCGGTTGATTTGGTTAAGGCGGCGGTGGCCGAACTTGGCGGGAAGGGCGGCGGCGGTCGCCCCGACCTGGCACAGGGTGGCGGACCCGACCCCGCCAAGGCCAGGGCCGCGATCACGGCCGCCGAAGCGGTCCTGCGGCGAGGATAGACCAATGCCATGTGCCTACTGGATTGCCCATGTGACCGTCACGGATGAGGCGGCCTATATGAAATATGCGGCACTCGCCACCAGGGCAATTATCGCCCATGGCGGTACCTTCCTGGTGCGCGGCGGGCAGGCGATCCAAAAGGAAGGCCGCGCCCATCCCCGCAATGTCGTGGCCCGCTTCCCCAGCCTGGCCGCGGCGAATGCCTGCTATGAAAGCACCGCCTATCAGGAGGCGTTAAGCCATGCGCGCGGTGCGTCCCAGCGGGATTTGGTTCTGGTGGAAGCGATGGACGAAGCGTCAGTGGCAGGCCGGGCCGCGACACCGGATTGACGACCACTGCCCCGGCACCGATCCGGACCGCAAAGGGGTGCACAATTGCGGTGGATTTGCGACGGCAACATGCATTTGGCCCCAGTGTAGCCGGGATGGGGGATAATCTGTGGGGAGATGCCTCTTGCCGTGGTGTCCAGTCAAACCAGCCGCTGCGGACCGTCCCTCTGGTGACGTGTGCCGTTGAGCTTAACGGTTGGCCAAACAGGGGAGTTATGCAGTTTCCAGCTTCTGGCACACGATTTGACGCAAAATTTTACGGGAACGGGCTGAAAACATCCGTTATGGACCGACGGCGTTTACCTGTTCTATCAACATCGGTCTTCCCTCTCTAGTCATGGGCAGACTATACCTCCTACATAACACACTTTTTCAGGAATGTCAAGCATATTTCCGATGAAACTGCCTCCAAGTGCCCCTTTCCCTATGCACGCTGTAACGCTCCACAGGCGGCTTCGGTTCAACCTCAACCTCCTTAACACCCACGAACTTTCTGTTCATTTGCGTCTCCAAACTATGCGCAAATTTCCGAGCCTCTTCCTCGGTGTCAAATTCCAGCTGCCCAGGGATACCACCGCAACCCCAATCGCCCTCAATATCCACCTTCATCCAGCCTACTACCCACTTCTTCATCTCTGGCCTCCTTCGTCCTGTAAGTGACCGCAGGGGCATGTGTGCCTCAGCTCGGACTGATCCCTGCGAACACGACCCTTCTAGCACAATACGCGCCAGTTGTCAAGTCCACTGTGGCCGAAAGCGGTGATGGACCAGCCTGGAATCTGCCGTGCCAGAGCGGCACTGCGCCACTTCAACTAAGGCTGGCGTCGGCTTTATGCCCAGAACCTTGGGCCCCAACTTCCCTAAACGCGTCCACGACCGGTAACTGGTTTTTGTGTGTCCCGGCCTTTGGCCGTGCCAATCACCTTACCTTTGCCATTGCTGTGGGGCGGGCAATAAGCCAGGCCGCGCACCGTAGTTTTGGCCGAATCCTTGCCAATATCGCCCTACTTCCGCAACTCCCGCCTGCCAACCAGCATGCGAACGCTGTTCAATGCTTGTATCGCTGAATCGTCGCTTGACGCTGAACGGCGACGAACTTAAAACCATACTTGCCCGGCGGGCGTCGTATACTGGCTATTACCTCAGCCTTCCAAGCTGATGAAGCGGGTTCGATTCCCGCCGCCCGCTCCACCACTTGTTCTGCTGGCTTGTGCGTCTTCGATCATCCTGGGGGTTGTGCGGGCGTGTCCGGACAATTATTCTGTTTCAAACGCCCGAACAGCGACCAGGACACTCATGGCCGGGCAGCAACATGTCCCCCCACAATCAGCGCATGACCGGGAAAGGTCAAAACGGATCGGGAGCTTGCGGGCTCTCGGGCCGTTTCTTGCACCCTATGGCGCGATGCTGTCGGCGGCCATTGGTGCGCTGGTTCTAACCGCGCTTGTATCCTTGACGCTGCCGCTGGCCGTGCGCCGCGTGGTGGACGGGTTCGAGACCGAAAGTGCCGCGCTTCTTGATACGTATTTCCTGGCCGCCCTTGGCATCGCGGTGCTTTTGGCACTTGGAACGGGCCTGCGCTACTATCTGGTGACCCGGCTTGGCGAACGGGTTGTGGCCGATATTCGCAAGGCGGTGTTCAATAAGATGATCGGGATGAGCCCGGCCTTCTACGAGAAGATCGTGACGGGTGAGGTTTTAAGCCGGATCACCACTGATACAACCCTTCTGCTCAGCGTAATATCCTCTTCTGTCTCGGTTGCCTTGCGCAATCTTCTGATTCTGATCGGCGGGCTGATTCTGATGACGGCCACCTCGCCCAAACTGGCCGGGGCGGTGTTGCTAATCGTGCCGGTCATCATCGTGCCGATCCTTGTTCTGGGCCGCCGGTTGCGGGTGCTGAGCCGTGAGAACCAGGACTGGATCGCGGAAAGCTCCGGCAATGCGTCCGAGGCTTTGTTGTCGGTGCAAATTGTGCAGGCTTTCACCCACGAGCGTACCTCAGCCTCGGATTTTGACCGGATAACCGAGCGCAGTTTCGACAGTGCAAAAAAGCGGATCGCAACGCGGGCGGCAATGACGGTGATTGTCATATCCCTCGTTTTTGCCGGGGTCGTCGGGGTGCTGTGGATTGGTGCCCGCGATGTTCGTGCTGATATGATGTCCATCGGGGAGCTGATCCAGTTTCTGATCTACGCGATCATGGTTGCGGGTTCGGTTGGCGCACTCAGCGAGATTTGGGGTGAGTTGCAACGCGCCTCTGGCGCAACGGAACGGCTGGTAGAATTGCTGAACACCGATGATACAGTTGCCGATCCGCCTGCGGGCGTTGCACTGCCCATGGCGGGGCGCGGGTCGCTCCGGTTTAAGGATGTTCGGTTTCACTATCCTGCCCGGCCTGAAACGGCCGCCCTGGATGGTGTCAGCCTGACGGTGGAACCGGGGGAAACTGTGGCACTGGTCGGTCCGTCAGGGGCGGGCAAATCGACCGTCTTCCAGCTGCTCCTGCGCTTTTACGATCCTCAAAGCGGGCGCATTACCCTGGATGGCATTGATCTGCGCAAGATGGACCGCACCACATTTCGCACGGCCATGGCACTGGTGCCGCAAGATCCGGTGATCTTCGCCGCCACAGCGCGGGAGAATATCCGCTTCGGTCGTCCCGAAGCCCCGGATGCCCAAGTTGAGGTCGCCGCCAGGGCCGCCGCCGCGCATGGCTTCTTAAGTGCCTTGCCGGATGGCTATGACACCTATGTTGGTGAGCGCGGCGTCATGCTGTCCGGCGGGCAAAAGCAACGGATTGCCATCGCCCGCGCCATTCTGCGCGACGCGCCGGTCCTGCTGCTGGATGAAGCGACCAGCGCACTTGACGCCGAAAACGAACACGCCGTGCAGGATGCCGTGGCCGGGCTCAGTGCGGGCCGCACCACGCTGATCGTGGCGCACCGCCTGGCCACCGTCAAACAGGCCGACCGGATCCTGGTGTTTGATCACGGTCAGATCGTGGCCGAAGGCACCCATGACAGCCTGGTTGCGCAGGGCGGGCTTTATGCCCGGCTGGCGCGCCTGCAATTCACCGAAGGCCGCACCGCCAAATAGGCCCCGATTCCCGGGCGTGCAGGGTTACGCTTGCCAGCCGCCCCCGCCTTGGTCCATTCTGGCATTACGGATGGCGGAGCCCTAAACACAACGCCGCCAGACAACCATAAAAAGGGAAGGGCGGCAGATGGTTCAGTTTGCCAGTGTGGATGATATCAAGGCGGTGGAACAGGAGTGTCCATGGCCGGAAAGTCAGCCGGCCGGGACAATTTATCAACTGCTCAGCCGGACCAAAGACAGGTTCCCCAACCTCAATGCGATTTCCTTTCAGTTCTTCTCCGGCCCCCGGGACAAGGCAGAGACCCTGACTTGGGCGGGGTTCCACGGGCGCGTCACGCAGGCTGCGAACCTGTTTCGCAGTTTGGGGATCGGCGAGAACGATACAGTTGCCTATATCCTGCCGAACTGTAATCAGACGGCCGTAACCCTGCTCGGCGGGGCGGTGGCGGGCATTGCCAACCCGATCAACCCGCTTCTGGACGCCGAACAGATCGGCGCGATCCTAAGGGAAACGAACGCCAGGGTTGTTGTTACGCTGAAGGCGTTTCCGAAAACCGATGTGGCGCAGAAAGTCTCGGAAGCCGTGGAACGGGCTCCGAACGTTACGACAGTGCTACAGGTTGACCTCTTGCCCTACATGACCGGCATCAAGAAGCTCATCGTCCCCTTCATCCGCCCGAAATTTGAAATGCGGCACAAGGCACGCGTTCTGGATTTCAACGCCGAGCTGGACCGCCAGCGTGCCGACGGTCTGGAGTTCAAGGATAGCGCGGGTGATCGCGTCGCGGCCTATTTCCACACAGGCGGCACAACAGGCATGCCCAAGGTTGCGCAGCACACGTACTCTGGCATGATCTACAATGGCTGGGTCGCGCGCACGCTTCTGTTCGCGGAAACAGACAACATCATGTGCCCGCTGCCGCTGTTCCACGTGTTTGCCTGTCATGTGATCCTGATGGCGGCCCTGGCCTCGGGTGCGCATGTGGTTTTCCCCACGCCGCAAGGCTACCGTGGGGATGGGGTGTTCGACAATTTCTGGAAACTGGTCGAACGCTGGCAGATCACCTTTATCATCACCGTGCCCACGGCGATTGCCGCGATGATGCAACGCCCGGTCGATGCGGATGTTTCCACTGTGAAAACCGCTTTCTCCGGATCCGCCCCCCTGCCGGTGGAATTGTTCAGGCGGTTTGAAAAGACCACCGGGGTAACCCTGATCGAGGGCTACGGGTTGACCGAGGCGACATGCCTGGTCAGTTGCAACCCGGTTGACGGGCCAAGAAAGATCGGCTCGGTCGGAATACCCTTCCCCCACACCAAACTGCGCATTCTGAAACTTGGGAAGGATGGGGCCAGTGTTTGTAAACCCGATGAGATCGGCGAGATTTGCGTTGACAATCCCGGCGTTTTCCAGGGGGCCACCTATACCGAGGATGACAAGAATGTCGACCTCTTCGCCTGTGATGTCTATCTGCGCACGGGCGATCTGGGGCGGGTGGATGCCGATGGCTATCTGTGGATCACTGGCCGTGCAAAGGATCTGATCATCCGCGGTGGCCACAATATCGACCCCGCCGTGATTGAAGAGGCCATGGCAAGCCACCCCGCCGTCGCCTTCGCCGGTGCCATCGGCCAGCCCGATGCCATGGCGGGAGAGGTTCCCTGCGTCTATGTGGAACTGGTCAAGGAGGCCGACATCACGGCTGATTCGCTTATGGACCATTGCAAGGCGCATATCCACGAACGCGCGGCAATCCCGAAACATCTGGAAATTCTGGATGAGCTCCCCAAAACCGCCGTCGGCAAGGTGTTCAAACCAGCCCTGCGCGGGCGGGCCATCACCCGGGTGTATAACGCCACGCTGGAAGGGGCGGGGCTGGCCGCCGGGGTCGTCGCGGTGCGCGAGGATAAAAAACGGGGGCTGGTTGCACATCTGGAGTGCCGCGGTGATGTGGATGAGGCAAAACTGGCCCAGGTGCTGGGGGAATTCACGCACCCATGGACTTGGCATGATGACCAGGCCAGCACGGCCACCTGACCCAGCCTGCCAGTGCCCGGGGCGGTTGAACTGTAGCGGGCCACAAGCAAGCCCCCGCCACCCCTCTGCACGAAAATCTGCCCCTACCGGCCCCACATCCCGTTGGGGTAGAGCTCTTCATAGATTGGCACCAGCGCACCGGTGTTGAAAAGCGACGATACGCTGGTGCCACTCCAGATGTTCAGAACCGCTTGCGCGAACATCGGGGCGGTCGGGATCACCCGAATTTTCCTGCAGGCTTCGGCCGCTCTGGTCACTTTGATCGTGTCGGTGATTATCAACCGTTTCATCGCTGATGTGGAAATCCGCGTTACTGCCGGGCCGCTGAGCACGCCATGGGTGATGTAGGAATGAACCTCGGTTGCGCCATGGTCCATCAGAATTTCCGCAGCCTTGCAGAGTGTTCCGGCCGTGTCGCAGATATCATCCACGATCAGGCATATCTTGCCCGTCACATCGCCGATCACGGTCATTTCGGCCACATCGCCCGGCCGTTCGCGGCGCTTGTCCACGATGGACAGGGGCGCACCGATTCGCTGCGCCAGGTCACGCGCCCGCGCCACCCCGCCGACATCGGGGCTGACAACCATCACGTCCCCTGCCGTGCCGTTGAACTGATGCAGGATATCAAGCGCAAAGATTGGGCTGGCATAAAGATTGTCAACGGGGATATCGAAGAACCCTTGAATCTGGGCGGTGTGCAAATCCATGGTCAAAACCCGCTCGATCCCGCCGGTGGTGACCATGTTCGCGACCAGTTTGGCCGAGATCGGGGTGCGGGCCTTGGTGCGGCGGTCCTGGCGGGCATAGCCGAAATAGGGGATTACGGCGGTGATCCGGCTGGCCGAGGATCGGCGCAGCGCATCAGCCATGACAAGCAATTCCATCAGATTGTCATTGGCCGGCTTTGATGTCGATTGAATGATGAACATGTCCTCACCCCGGACGTTCTCAAAAACCTCGACAAAAATTTCCTGGTCGCTGAATCGCTCAACCCGCGCATCGACCAGCCCGATCTGCATGGGCATGCGCCCGGCGATGGCCTGGGCCAGGGGGCGATTGGCGTTCCCGGATATCAGTTTCGGGGCGGTGGCGGGCATGGCGGCTGCGCCTTTTGGTCCTGGCCTCTGACGGGGTGTTGACACTTCCCTAGCATTTGAACAGAGTATCCGCAAAGCTGGAACCCGGGGGAATCAGATGGCCCATATCGATTACTATTTTACGGTACTTTCGCCCTTTACCTATTTGGCCGGGCACCGGCTCGAGGACAGCGCGGCCCGCCATGGCGCAAGCGTGACGTATAAACCGTTGGACATCATGGCATTGTTCGCGCGCACCGGTGGCCTTCCCCCGAAAGAAAGGCACCCCGCGCGACAGGCCTATCGGCTGCAGGATCTGGCTCGCACGGCCAGGAAGCGGGGGGTTCCGCTGAACCCGCAACCGGCATTCTGGCCCACGAACCCGGTGCCGGCCTCCTGTGCCATTATCGCCGCGCAGAAGGCGGGCGGTGATCTGGGCGCGCTGGTTCACGCTGTGACGCGCCGGGTCTGGGCCGAGGAACAGAACATCGCCGAAGACAAGGTGGTGCGCGACGCACTGGAAGAGGCCGGATTCGCCCCCGCGCTCGCCGAAAGCGGGATGGTGACAGGGGCCGGGGAATACGCCGCCAATCTCGAGGACGCGGTCGCTGGCAATGTTTTCGGTGCGCCCTTCTATGTGGTGGACGGGACCGAACACTTCTGGGGCCAGGACCGGCTGGAGGATCTGGACCTGTACCTTTCCGGCGCAATGTGACGAGGTCGCCCCGGCCTGAAACCAGACCGGGGCGATTTTGTGCGCTTTTGGTTCAGATGCGCACCGCCGGATCAGAACGCAAAGAGCAGACCGACACCGAACTTGGTTTGATCGAGTTCAATCGGCTCATTAACCTGGACCCCAAGCATCTCATTGTGATAGTCCTCATCTCCGTACCGGGCGTGTTCCACCTGTGCGAACACCTTGTGCCCTTCCGACACTTGATAGTTCAACCCCAGCACCACTTTGGGACCGAAGTGGATGTTGCTGTCGGAAGTGGAGACGGTGGATCCCAAGGCTGAGATAGAGTACGAAATCTCACCCTTAACCGCAGAGATACCGATGCCTCCGTAGAACGAAAGGGCATCGGTTGCGTTGACCCCGGCCAGGAACAGGGCATCCGCACTGAAGTCAGTACTGATCTCACCTGTACCGCTAACCTCAATCGCTGAAATAACCTCACTCTCGGTTACTTCACGTGACGTGTTTTCCAGGGCGAGAACCCCTTGAAACCCGATGAAGCCACTGGCCGTTGGGCTGGTACGGCGAAACACAACCCCCACAGCCTGCCCGTTTTCGTCACCGCTTAGGTTGGTTATGGTGTCGGTAGCCTCATACTCCGCGCCTTGCAGGATGATGCCAAACTCGGTTTCCTGCGCCAGGGCAGGGCCGCACAGCAGTACCAGGCTGGCCCCGGTTGCCGCGCAAAATTTTGATACGTTCATGTTCATGCTTTGAACTCCCGTTACACATGTTGCCAAGGGTCATGTTGTTCTTGACCCCGAATCCTGCCTAACGTATTGTACCCCCCCGCAACCCCTCACAATCAAAAATCTGGTCTTGTCTAAAAATCCGTTTCCGCCCCGCAAATGCGGGTCATGTCCCGGGTTCCCTGATGATGTACGCCTCCCAGTCCTCTTCAGGTACTTCGACCTCGGGTATGGTGAGGCCCCGGGCCGAAACCCCGGCCTGATGCACGGTGCGCCGATCGCCCGAGATCAGGGGGTGCCACCAGTGCAGCGGTTTGCCCTGATGAATCAGGCGATAGGCGCAGGTTGCGGGCATAAAATAGGCGACCTTATCCATGGTCCCGGGCGTCAGCCGGATACACTCAGGGACCAGGGCCTTGCGCGTGGGGTAGCTGGTGCATTGGCAGGTTGTGTCGTCCAGCAGGCGGCAGGCGATGCGGGTCAGCGCGACCTCTCCCGTTGCGTCGTCCTGCAGTTTGTTCAGGCAGCATTTGCCGCAGCCGTCGCACAGTGCCTCCCACTCCTTTGGCGTCATTTGCGCCATCGGAACGTGCTCCCAGAATCGCCCCCTCATAGCGTGCCGAGCACGTCGCGCGCGGCGGCACTGTCGGCATCCATTTGCGCAATCAGCGCATCGACACTGTCAAAACGGGCCTCAGGGCGCAGGAAATCGACCAGTGCCACTGAGAGGTGCGCACCGTAAAGATCACCGCTGAAATCAAAAAGGAAGGTTTCCAAATTCGGCACCTGCCCGCCAAACATCGGGCGGACGCCAAGTGAGGCAACGCCGCGATAGCTGCCCTGATGCGCACCATCCAGGACGTCGACCAGCACGGCATAGACGCCGTGCCTGGGAACATGCAGACCGGCCAGGGACATATTCGCGGTTGGATACCCCAATTGCCGCCCGCGCTTTTCGCCATGCAGCACGGGGCCTTCGATCCGGTGCCAATCGCCCAGCATCGCCGCGGCGTCCCGCACCCGGCCCGCGCCAAGCGCGGTGCGGATACTGGTTGAGGAAACAGCACCAGAATCGCCTTTGATGACCTTGGCCACTGTCACGTCGAAGCCATGGCGTGCGCCGAACACCTGCAGCAGGGACACCGTACCGCCCCGGCCCCGGCCAAAGCGGAAATCGGCACCGATAACGACATGCCGGACCCCCAGCCCCTTGACCAGAACATCCCGGGCAAAATCTTCGGCCTCCAGCCCCGCCAGCGCAGGGCCAAAGGGCAATTCATAAAGCCGTTCCACCCCCAACTGTTCCAGCCGGCGAGCCCGCGCCCGCGCATTCATCAACCGAAAGGGCAAGGCGTCGGGAACAAAGAATTCCCTGGGATGGGGTTCAAAGGTCAGAATACCCAAGGGCGCGTCATGAGCGCGGGCGATGTCGATCACGCGCTGATGGCCCAGGTGCAGACCATCAAAATTGCCGATGGCGACCGAGGCCCCCCGATCCTTCGGCGTGGCATATTGATAGTTGCGCACAATCCGCATGGCCCCCCGCTTAACCGTGCAAGCGGTTAAGGGCAAGACGGCGGCCCGAATCACGCCGGGCGATGCAGGGAACGACGACATACCCCCCCTCTTTGAAGCCCGACACCCACATTCCCCCTTTTGAAACAGCCGCCAATCCCCGCCCTGCACCCAGGCGGGTACTTGCCCCCGCCTGTCCCTTTGCCTATTGGTGCCCCGTGAAACAGCACGCCCGGAGGGAGGCACCGAACCCTGGATGTGGCCCGCTTTTGTCATCAATATGGCCCAGGATACCGCACGGCTGGCCCGGGCCGGGGCCGAGCTGGACCGGGCGGGGGTGCCTTGGGTGCGGCTGGAGGCGGTGGATGGCCGCGCGCTAAGTTGGGAAGAGGTCGCCCAAGTCTACGATATCGGGGCCAACCGGCGGCGTGCCAGACATCCCCTGACCCGCCCCGAGATCGGCTGCTACCTCAGCCATATTAAGGCGTGGAAGGCGATTGTGGCAGGTGACCACCAGGGCGGCTTTGTGTTTGAAGATGATTTGCTCGTCACCGGCGATTTGGCGGGCGTGTCAGAGGCATTGGCGCGGGATTATGGTGGCTGGGATATTGCCAAATTGTTTTCCCTAAAACCGATAGCCTTGCGCGGTTTGCCGCGTGATCTTGTCGCGGGCTACCGGATCGGCTGGCCCGTGCGTGTGCCCGCTACTACCCTTGGCTACGCAATCACGCGGGCGGGTGCAGAGCAGTTGCTGGCATGCGTGCCGCCGTTCTTTCGGCCCATTGATGAGGATCACAAGTTTTTCTGGGATTTTGATTTGTCCGTCACGCTCGTCACCCCGTACCCGATCAAGGTCGGCATGCAGGAGGCGGCAAGCGGCACGGTGGGTGCGGCGCGCCGCTGCGCCATGCAGGTGGACCCGCGCAGTGCCATCACCCGGGGCTGGCGCGGGATCACCTATCGTGCGGGCTATATGGCCGGGCTGCTGCGTTACCGTCCGGGCGGGTCGCCGAAATGACCGATGGCCCCTTGTTTCATCTGCAATTCGGCCGGGACGGCGGGACTGAGCGGTCCTTCCTGCGTTTGGCCGAGGCGTTTGCCGCACGCGGTGTGGTGCAGGAATTCGCGATCCGGCCCGGCAATTCCTGGCGCAGCACCTTGGACCAGCTCGGCCCGGTGCATGAGGGCTGGTTCCTGCGCCGGACCCCCTTGGGCCTGTGGCAGGCGGCCCGGTTGCGCCGCCGGATCATGGCGTCGGGTGCACAGGCGGTGATGGCTTGGCGCGCCCCTGCGGCCCGGCTGATCCCTGCACTGCCAACCGCCGCCAAGATCACGATCCTAGGCGATTACCCAAGGCATCTGCGGCATTTCGGGTATCTGGATTGTTTGGTGGGCGTCTCACCCCCGGTGCTGGAACATTGCCGTTGCTTGGGGTGGGAAGGCCCCATGCGCCTGATCCCCAACTTCCTCCCGGAAACCTTCGCGCCCATTCCCGTGAACCGTGCGGCGTTTGACACGCCCCGGAATGCGTTCCTGATCATCGGGGTAGGGCGGTTTGTTCGAATCAAGGGGTTTGACACCCTGATTCATGCCGCTGCCGCCTGCCCCGATGCCTGGCTCTGGCTGGTGGGTGACGGGGAAGAGCGTGCCGCACTGGAACGACTGGTGGCCGCGCTGGGCATGGCGGCGCGCACCCGCTTTGTCGGCTGGGTTAACCGCCCACAGGATTACATCGCTGCGGCAGATGTCTTTGCCATGCCAAGCCGACAGGAGCCCCTGGGCAATGTTGTTCTTGAGGCTTGGGCCGCTGGTGTGCCGGTCATCTCTACCCGATCAGAGGGGCCAGACTGGTTTGCAACGGATGGCGTGGATTGCCTGCTGGTCGATATCGATGACAGCACCGCCATGGCAGCGGCAATCACCCGGCTGCGCACGGCCCCGGACATGGCCGCGCAACTGGTCAAAGGTGGCCGCGCCACGATGGCCGCCCGCTTTACGCAAGACGCCGTGGTCAACCGCTATCTTGAGATTTTTGACCGACAGTTCTAGGGCCGGATGCTGCGCACGATCATCATCAATATGGCCACCGCCACGGATCGAATGGGGTTCATGGCCGCCCAGATGGCGCACTTCAACCTGTCCTGGGAACGGTTAGAGGCCGTTACCCCCGCCACGCTGACCCCGCCCGCCGATGATCCGGTCTGGCGCCGCTGGCAGCGGCCCTTGCGGCAAACGGAAATGGCACTTTGTGCCTCTCATATGCGGGTCTGGGAGCAGGTGCTGAAACACGACGCGCCCTGTCTGATATTAGAGGATGACGCTGTCCTTGCCGCTGATCTTCCCGATTTTCTGGCGCGGGTGACGGGGCTGCCCAACATCGACCATCTAAGCCTGGAGACGCGGGGGCGCAGGAAATTCGTGAGTATTCACATGCATCCGGCCGCGCCTGTCCGGCGGCTGTGGCAGGATCGCACCGGGGCTGCCGCCTATATCGCCTGGCCCAGGGGGGCGCGTCAGATGCTGGCCAGGGCGCACGCGGCAGGGGGGGGCCCTGCGGACGCGGTGATCAGCGGAACCTGGGGCATGAAGAGTTTTCAGGCCGATCCGGCCCTGAGCGTACAACTGGATATGTGTGACCGCTACGGCATTCCGCAGGCGATCCCGGTGCGGTCCCTGGTTGATGTGGAAGATAAGCCGACCGACTGGAGCGGCTATTCCGCCGCAGCACGGCGCGGGTTCCGCAGGCGGCGGGTTTGGGCGCAAATCTCTATGGGGGTGCGGCAGGCGGTGCGCATGCCAAAGGGGCGGCGGATGCATATCCGCCCCGCGTTCGATTGGCCCGGGCTTTCGGTCACCGCGGATACGGGCGCACCCGGTTCCAAAAGGGACTGATACAGGACCGCCCCGGCCTGAAACCAGACCGGGGCGATGTCGTGCGCTTGCGGTTCAGATGCGCACCGCCGGGTCAGAACGCGAAGAGCATCCCGACGCCAAACTTGGTTTGATCGAACTCAAGCGGCACGATAAAAAAGTAGTCCTCCTCCCGATAGCGGGCGTGTTCCAACTGTGCAAACACTTTGCGCCCTTCCGACAGTTGATAGTTCACCCCCAGCACCGCTTTGGGACCGAAATGGAAGTTGCTGTCAGAACCGGAATCGAGGGTGTCACCCTCAACATCCGATAAAGAAATCTCGGCACTGATCGCGGACAGGCCGATGCCTCCGTAGAACGAAAGAGCATCGGTTGTGTTGACCCCGGCCAGAAACAGAATGTCAGCACTGAAGTCTGTACTGATTTCTATCTCCCCGTTCAGAGTGTTATTTCCTACCTCTACATTATTGAAGGATGCTTCATAGGACGTGTTTTCAAGGGTGAGAGCCCCTTGAAACCCGATGAAGCCTCCATTGGCCGTTGGGCTGGTGCGGCGCAACACAGCACCCACAGCCGTTGGGCTGGTGCGGCGAAAAGCACCCAGGACTTCCCCGGCTTCCTCACCACCTGCGGCTTCCCCGGTTTCGTCACCGATGTCACCTATCCCCGGAACGGTAGCCCCATACTCCGCCCTTTGGAAGATGATGCCAAACTCGGTTTCCTAGGCCACAGCAGGGCCACACAGCAGCACCAGGCCGGCCCCCGTTGCTGCGCAAAATTTTGATACGTTCATGTTCATGCGTTGAACTCCCGTTATGCATGTTGCCAAGGGTCAGGTTATCCTTGACCCCGAATCCTGCCTAACGTATTGTACCCCCCCCCCCCCGCAACCCCTCAGCATTTGAAAATGGGGTGTGCGGCTACCCCGGGCATCACCTCTGGTGCGAAACGAACCGGGCCTGCCGCCACGGTTTCCAGCGCCGATGCACCCAGAACCATTGTTCCGGCCGCGTGCGCACCCTGTGGGCCAGACTGTCATTCAGGGCCTGGGTCATCGTTTCGGCATCGCTTGCCGGGATCGGGGCCTCAAGCGTGACGTTGAAATCCAGGCCGTTTGCCATGCGTTCGGCATAGAACGGGATCAGCACAGCATCGTATTTCAGGGCCATTGCGGCGACGGCCAGCCCGGTGGGGGCAGGTTGCCCCAGGAAATCCAGTTGCACCCCGCCAGCGGTGTATTGGTCAATCAATACCACGCCATGGCCACCGGATTTCAGATACCGCACAAATTGAACCATGCCACGGGTGCCGCGCGGAAAGACCGGCCCCCCAAGGCGTTCCATGGCTGCCACGTAGTGGCGGTTGAAATAGCCGTTATTCATGGGCCGGTAAAGGCCGCCGATGGTGTATCCCCGCACGGTCAGCGCGGCACGGGCGGCCTCATAATTCCCGAAATGTCCCGATATCAGCAGAACCGGCCGTCCTGCGGCTTTGGCCCTGGCCAGGGCAGGCACACCGGGGCCCAAAGGCACCCACCCCTTCGCACGGGCCAGCAGTTCCGCCGTGGAGTAATTCTCGATCAGCATACGCCCGAAATTGTCAATTGCGGCATCGGCAATCCGCCCGGCCCGACCAGGGGGCAGATCCGGCCAGACATGGGCCAGATTGGCCAGGGCGCGGGATTTGGCACCGCTTATGGGGCCGGCCACACGACGCATGAACCAGCCCGTTATCGGGACGCGGCGGTCATAGGGCAGGGCGCAGGCCAGTCCGATCACTCCGCGTGCGATGCTGTCGCTGATCCAGTTTTGCCAGGTGAAGCTTTGCGTGTTGGATACACCCATCGGGTCAGTGTCCCTGGCTGCCGTGCCTGCCCTGGGGACCGCCGGGGCCGGAGGGGCCATACCATGGGCGTGGGTGCCTGGGGCTCGCGATGTTCAGCGTAGCCTCCGGCCGCGATGTTGACAAGTGCCCTTGGACGTGTCAGCACATCCGACCCCTTGCCAAGGGCCACCACCCACCAACAGGCCACAAGGATCGCACCAGCAGAGCCCAAAGGACGCGACCGGGTCATGGGGCCACACGTGCCATCCAGGCCCACGCTATACAGGGCTGATTGTGCGGGCAGGGCCGATTGCGGTAAGCTCGCCGCCATGCCCCGTTACGCCCTCAAGCTGGAATATGATGGCGCACCTTTTGCCGGGTGGCAACGGCAGGCCGGGGTTCCAAGCGTGCAAGCCCGGCTTGAGGCCGCGCTGGCGATGCTGGAACCGGACATTCCTTCGATCATCGCCGCGGGGCGCACCGATGCGGGCGTCCACGCGACCGGCCAGGTGGCCCATTGCGACATGGCACGGGACTGGGCCCCGTTTCGCCTGTCCGAGGCCCTGAATCATCACCTGAAGCCAGACCCAATCGCGGTGATCGCCTGTGTGCGGGTTAACGACGATTGGCATGCCCGCTTTTCCGCCATCGAACGATGCTATCTTTACCGGGTCATTTGTCGCCGTGCCCCTTTGGCACTGGAGGCGGGCAAGGTTTGGCAGGTCAAGACCCGGCTTGATCCACAGGCGATGCAGAAGGCCAGCCGGCATCTGATCGGGCGGCATGATTTTACCACCTTCCGCGCCTCAATCTGCCAGGCGGCAAGCCCGGTAAAGACCCTTGATGAGCTGCGGGTCGAGGCCTGTCCCGGCCCCGACCAAACGGAAATCCGCTTTCACCTGCGCGCCCGTTCGTTCCTGCACAATCAGGTTCGCTCGATCATCGGCAGCCTGGCGCGGGTCGGCAGCGGGGCATGGCCACCCGGAGAGATCGCTGAGGCACTCACCGCCAAAGATCGCGCCCGATGCGGCCCCGTGGCCCCGCCCGATGGTCTCTACCTGACCAGGGTGCGGTATTCGGGCAATCCTTTCGCCCCGGGGGCCGGGTGAGCGCGGCACCCGCTTACGCGCCACGGGTGATTCTGCTGGGCGGCGGGCATGCGCACGCGCTTGTCTTGCGCTACTGGCATGCGCACGCACCGGGGCTCAGGGTACCGGGGCCCAGGGTCCGGCTGACCGTGATCAATCCGAAATCCACGGCCCCCTATTCCGGGATGCTGCCCGGCTATGTTGCCGGCCATTACCAGAAGCCGGATTTGGATATAGACCTTCCCGCCCTGGCGCATTTCGCCGGGGCAGAGTTCATTATGGGCACCGCGACGGGAATCGACACGGCCGCGAAAACAGTAGCCATTGCCGGCCATCCCGATCCCCTCCCCTACGATCTGCTTTCGATCAATATCGGCGTGACCTCGATCCTGGCGGATTTGCCAGGTTTCATTGCGCATGCGATCCCGGCCAGGCCGCTGGATCGCTTTGCCGCGCGATGGGCTGCGTTCTGTGCCGCGCCGCCTGCCGCACCCGCGATCACGGTTCTTGGCGGCGGCGTTGCGGGGGTGGAACTTGCCATGGCCACCCGGTACAGGCTGATTCGGCAGGGGGCAAAGCCCATCGTTACAATCCTGGAGCGCGGCGCAGCCCTGACAACCGCGCCAGGGGCCACCCGCCGCCGCCTGTGCCACGCTTTGGACGCAGCGGGCGTGAAACTGGCGGAACACACAATGCCAAAGCGTATCTCGGCGGATGCTGTTCACCTGGCGTCAGGAAAGAACCTGGCCAGCGACCTGACCATCGGTGCAGCAGGGGCGCGGCCGCATCCCTGGCTTTCAGAGACTGGGCTAGAGACCAAGACTGGCTTCCTGAGCGTGACAGAGACGCTGCAAACCACCCGCGATCCGGCGATCTATGCCGTGGGGGATTGCGCCTGCCTGTCCCACGCGCCGCGCCCAAAGGCAGGCGTTTTCGCCGTGCGCGCGGCACCGATCCTTATGGCTAACCTGAAAGCTGCTGTGACTGGCGACCCGCAACGGCCTTTCCACCCGCAGCGTGATTACCTGAAGCTGATCTCTCTCGGCAGCAAGTCCGCCTTGGGGGAAAAACGCGGGATCGCCGTTTGTGGCAGATGGGTATGGTACTGGAAAGACCGGATCGACCGCCGCTTCATGAACCAGTTTCACAATCTGCCCGGCGCACGGCTTTAGCCTAGGATACGCCTGGATTGGACTCAGGCAAACCCGTAGTGTGGCACGGGGAATTCACAGGACCGGCGTTGGTGTTCCAACATGAACCCGCTACGGGGGGGGGCCGCCAGACTGGCACGACCACGCACAGAACCCCGCCCCGGCACGGCCCCACGGGGGATGATGCTGAAGGACGGGGTGCCGCTGGCGCGTGCCGGTCCGTCATGTCGCGTGGTGCCCCCATTTGCCACCACTCAAACAACCGCCGCCTTGTCGATTGACAGGTGGCAGCCGCCGTCAAACGCCCCGGTGGGGGCGGACTGGGTTCAATGGTGACGTGTGGCCGCACGTCAATTTTGTAGCGGGCCGGAGGTGCCTTAAAATCCCGCCTTATTAGACCCGCACGAAGCGCAGATAATGCGGCACCCGGCCCGCCCGCAGTGCCTTTTGTTCATAGCGGGTAGACAGCCAGTTTTGCCATGGTGTGCGCCAGTCGCCGGGCCGTTCCGCCAGCCAGTGAAAGCCATGCCGGGGCACCTGTTGCAAGGTCTGGCACACATAATTGGGGATGTCAGTTACCACCCGCAGCTCTGCCCCAAGGTGCATCACCCGGGCCAAAGGCACAAGATGCTCCGGCGTAACAAAGCGCCGCCGATGGTGGCGGACCTTTGGCCATGGATCAGGGTACAGCAGGAAGGCCCTGGAGATTGAAGCCCTTGGCAGCAGATCAAACAGGTCACGGACATCGCCGGGATGAACGCGCAGGTTTGTGACCCCGGTCTTGCGGATGTTCCCTAACAGCATGGCGACCCCATTGATGTAGGGGTCACACCCGATGATCCCCACATCGGGGTTAAGACCCGCCTGATGTACCATATGCTCACCGCCACCAAAGCCGATCTCCAGCCAGACCTCGCGCCCGTCAAAGAGCGCGTCCATATCCAGCGGTGCGCGGGACGGGTTTTCCGTCCACCCCACGGGCCCAGGGGAGAGTGCGACCAGATCCTCTGCCAGATAGCGTTCCTGACTGTCCTTGAGATGATGCCCCCTGCGCCGGCCATAGAAGTTGCGCACGGGGCGCACCGTAGCAGTGTGCGCGTGTTTTTCCATCATAGCCACCGGAATCGACAGGCCCCCCGAGGCTGTCATGGAACCTGGGGCGGACCACCCGATACCCCATCCTGCGTCATGCGACCTTTTCCGCCGGGCTGACCTTTGCCGTAATCTGGTCTGTGCCCTGATTGAACAGGCGGCGTTCCGCCTTGGCCGCCAAGGCCCGCGCAACGCCCCGACGCTGATAAGCGGGATCCACATAAAGCCCAATGATCTCGGTCCCTGGCACAACTGGTGCAGATGTTCGGCGGCATGACCGCATCGGGCATGGCTGCAATCACCCAGACACGAAGCCGGGCCAGCGTGGGTGCATTGCCCGCCCGAAACCCTTTGACCTCAATGGCCATCATGCGCAGGACGGCGCGACTGTCACGCCTTCGCCTTCAGCGTATCCACCAGGTCTGTCCGCTCCCACGAGAAGCCGCCATCAGCCTCGGGTGCGCGCCCGAAATGGCCATAGGCTGCCGTGCGCTGATAAATCGGCCTGTTCAGGCCCAGATGGGTGCGAATCCCGCGCGGGGTCAGGTCCATTACATCTACATCGCGAATCGCCGCCTCGATCCTGCTTTCAGGTACCGCGCCGGTGCCATGGGTGTCGGCATAGATCGAAAGCGGACACGCCACGCCGATGACATAGCTGAGCTGAATGGTGCAGCAGTGGGCAAGCCCCGCGGCCACGACATTCTTTGCCAGATAACGCGCGGCATAGGCCGCCGAACGGTCCACCTTGGTCGGATCCTTGCCGGAAAACGCACCGCCACCATGGGGGGCCGCACCGCCATAGGTATCGACGATGATCTTGCGTCCGGTCAGGCCCGCATCCCCATCGGGCCCGCCAATGACAAATTTGCCGGTTGGGTTTACATGCCATTTGGTGTCAGTGCTGATCCAACCGTCGGGCAAGGTGTTGCGGATATAGGGTTCCACAACCGCACGAACGTCGTGAGCACTCATCAAGGCATCAAGGTGCTGGGTCGATAGAACGATAGACGTCACACCGACCGGCTTTCCGTCAACGTATTTCACGGTCAACTGGGACTTCGCATCCGGGCCAAGCTGTGGAGTATCCCCTGCATGGCGGGCTTCTGCAAGATTGCGCAGGATAGCGTGGGAATACTGGATGGGGGCCGGCATCAGTTCCGGCGTCTCGTTCACGGCATAGCCAAACATGATCCCCTGGTCGCCCGCACCCTCATCCTTGTCGCCCAAGGCATCGACGCCCTGGGCGATATCTTCGGATTGCTTATGAATAAGGTTTGTCACTTCCACCGTCTCGTGATGGAAATTGTCCTGCTCATAGCCGATGTCCTTGATGCATGTCCGCGCGATCTGATCGATCCGGTCCATCATATAGTCACGCAGTCTGTTCGGTCCCACTTCCCCGCCAATGATAACACGGTTTGTTGTGGCAAAACTCTCACAGGCCACGCGCGCTTCGGGTTCTTCGGCGATCAGCGCATCCAGGATGGCGTCAGAGATACGATCGCATAGTTTGTCGGGATGTCCCTCCGATACGGATTCAGAGGTGAAGGTAAAATTCTGTCGTGGCATGAAAGTGCTCCGTTAAGTACTCCAAACCCCACGCCAGGAAGCCGTTGTGGGGCCTTGAGCACGAACATCTACGCCCAACCGTACCGGGGGTCAACGCCCCTTTGCGCGGCGCATAGCAGCAACCAGCAAGAGTAGCGCAAGAATGGCCAGCCACACAGGCCCGTCGCCCATCCGCGCATAGACTGTTGGCGGCAGTGCCGGGGGCAAGGATACGTCAAGTGCGCCAGCTTGGCCAAGCGGCAGGCTGGCCAAAAGCTGGCCGCGCGCGTCAATCACGCCGGAAATGCCGGTATTGGCGGCGCGCAAGACCGGCAGCCCCTGTTCAGCGGCCCGCAGCCGCGCCATGGCCAGATGTTGATAGGGGCCCGAGAACCGGCCGAACCAGGCATCATTGGTTATATGCACCATCCAATCGGGCCGCTCAACCCGGCCGATATAGCCGGGAAAGATCGCCTCATAGCAGATCATCGCAAAGGCGTGGCCAAGTGGACCCAAATCCAGCACCCCGGGCCCCGGGCCCGGACGATACCCCATCTGCAAGACAGCGGCGAGGCCGCGGACGCCAAGCCCCGAGAGCAGATCAGCAAAGGGTATATACTCACCAAAAGGCACCAGATGATGCTTGTCCTGGATCGCCTGAATCTCTCCATCCGGGGTCAGCACGACCAGCGCGTTGCGCGCCCCCTCCCCTTCCAGCCGCTGCGCACCCAGAATCACCGGGACTGGTCCTGCCGCCTGCGAGATTTGCGTCCGCCATTCTTCCGAGTGATTCAGAAGCACCGCCAGAGAGGTCTCGGGCCAGATGACCAACCGAGGAGGCTGTGCCGGATCCTCCGGTGGCGCGGCGGTCAGGGACAGGTTGCGCCGGAAGAAGACCGGGATCATCTTCGCCTGCCATTTCAGGTGCTGCGGCGCATTGGGCTGAATCAGGCGAATGACGGCCGCATCCGGCCCTGGTGCCGGTGCGGGCGGCAGGCTAAAGGCAAGGCCCAGGACGGCTGCGTGCAGAAGCGGTAAGCCCAAGGCCAGCCAGGGCCGGACCAGCACCGCGCAAGCCAGCCCGGCAGCAAGCGCAAGCGTATAAAGCGTGAAGCCATGGGGGCCGGCCCAGGCGGCCAGGGGCAACAGCGGCGTATTGATCCAGATATGGCCTGGATGTGCCCAGGGAAAGCCGGTCAGGATGGTGGCTCGCAGCCACTCACCTGCGGTCAGCAGTGCCACCCAGACCAGGGCCCGCGCCAGAACCGCAGGGGCCAGCCGTGCCGCAAGCCAGGCCGCCGCAGCCCAGAACAGTGCCATGCCGAAGGATATCAGCACGATGGCAAAGGGGGCCATCCAGCCATGGCGCGGTGCATCCACGAAGAACGGCTCGACAATCCAGTGCAGGCTGACGGCGAAATGGCCCGCGCCCGCGAACAGCCCGTGCCAAAGTGCGGTGCGCGGGCCTGGTGCCAGGATTACCAAAGCACAAAGGCAGGACAGACCCGGGACCGCCAGCCATGGCAAATCGAACGGGGCTTGACCTAGGGCTGCCAGCACCCCGACCGCAGCGACCAGAACCCTTTGCGTGATGGTGTGCCGGGTGGCCAGCCAGGCCTTTGCCCGGGCGGTGCCGTTCACCCGGGTTCCTGCCCCGGGTCGGGCAGACGTACGCGCAGCCGCTTGATACGGCGCGGGTCGGCGTCAACCACCTCAAATTCCGCACCTGAAGGGTGCGGAATTACTTCTCCCCTTGCGGGCACCCGGCCGGTTAGCATAAAGACAACACCGCCAAGTGTGTCGATCTCATCCTCATCGCCATCCTCAACCAGCTTCACGCCGGTTTCCGCCTCAAACTCCTCCAGCGGGGCGCGGGCGCGCACCAGATAGGTGCGGTCCCCCTCTGGTATCCAGGGGCGATCCTCCTCCACATCGTGCTCATCCTCGATCTCGCCAATGACCTGTTCGATCAGGTCTTCGATTGTCACCAACCCATCGACCCCGCCATATTCGTCGATCACCAGTGCCATATGGGTCCGGTCGGTCTGCATTTTTTGCAGAAGCACCCCGATGGGCATCGACGGCGGCACATAGAGCAGCGGGCGCAGCAGCGAGCGTAAAGAGAAACCTTTGTCGCCGCCATTGCGGTGCGACTGGTGGCCGTCCGGGTCCGTCTCTGCGGATACAGCGGGGGCAGGTTCGGGCGATGATACGGGGCGGGCAAGGCCGAAATTCGTGGCAGGCTCGTGGCAAGGGTCGGCGAGGGGGCTGAACCCATAGCGCAGCGCGACGTCCTTGAGATGCACCATGCCGATGGGCGTATCCAACGTGCCGTCATAAACCGGTAGCCGCGTCAGGCCGCTTTCGCGGAACACGGCCACCAGATTCTCCAGCCCCGCATCGCAAGAGACCGAGATGATCTCTACCCGCGGGATCAAGACATCTTCAACCCGAAGTCGCCGCAGATTCGATATGCCGGTGCCCGGCGTGTAACCGCCGCCTGTGTTTGCAGGCAGCACACCGGTGTCATTCATTGGCCCATCCGGGGCCGTGCCAAAGAGCCGGGCAAACAGACCGGGCCGCCTGGGTGGGGTGTCTTCCGTACGGGGCGTGCTCTGTGCTGCGCCGGATGGCGGGTCAGTGGGTGAGATCATAACTCCTTTCCGAACGCAAACCGGACGAAACCGGGGCCCGTTCCTTCAATATGGGTCAGCGACTCCTAATCCGGCAAGGATTCGGGTTTCTAATCCTTCCATGAGCGCGGCATCAGGGTCGGTCATGTGGTCGAAACCCAACAGATGCAGCAGCCCGTGAATGATTAGATGGGTCAGGTGATCATCAAGGTCGAGGCACCTTTCCTTTGCCTCGCGCGTCACAACCCCGTGGGCAATCGCGATATCGCCCAGTTCCAGGGGCGGACCAGTGGAACGGGGGGGCGGCAAATGCGGCAGTTTCCCCGGCGCGGCCGCGGTGCGTACCCCGGCGGGCCATGCGAGTACATTGGTCGGCGCAGGCTGGCCACGAAACGCATCATTCAACGCGGCAATGCGGGCATCATCACAGGCCAAAAGGCTAATGCCGAACTGCGCCGGATTCAACCCAAGCTCCGCCAGTGCCACCGCCCCGGCCGCTTTGGCCAACCGCCCCAGCCGTGGTTCGTCCCATGCCGAATCCTCGATAAGAAGGTCAATCTTCATCCGCGTGCGCCATACCTGTGGGGTGAGTCCCTCACAACAGGGTGGTAAGAAGCGTGGCCGCGGTGGTTATACTGGTTCGGTATTGTGGCCATCTTTATTCCGCCGCGCGAAACCCAAGCCGTGCATTGCCCTGATCCCGTAAGGGCAGGCTGGTTCACATGTGTAGCGGAACCGGTGCGCGTACAACGATACCCCTACCCCGGCGGTGCATCCTTGTTATAGGCTTCGATGATCCTGGCGACCATCGGGTGCCGCACCACATCCTTTGATGAAAAACAGGTGAAGCTGATCCCGCTGACCCCCCCTAAAATCCGCTCGGCTTCAACTAGGCCGCTGGTCACGCCGCGCGGCAGGTCGATCTGGGAGCGGTCACCGGTGATCACCATCCGGCTGCCCTGGCCCAGCCGGGTCAGGAACATTTTCATCTGCATCGATGTGGTATTCTGTGCCTCATCCAGCACCACACAGGCGTTGGACAATGTCCGCCCCCGCATGAAGGCCAAAGGGGCGATCTCGATCTGCTGTTCCCCGAGCAGCCTGGCCAATTGCTTGTCCGGCAAAAAATCGCTCAGCGCATCGTAAAGCGGTTGCATATAGGGATCAACCTTGTGCTTCATATCGCCGGGCAGAAAGCCCAGTCGCTCACCCGCTTCCACCGCCGGGCGGCTCAGGACAATCTTGTCCACATGGCCACTACACATGCGGTTCACCGCCACGGCAACGGCCAGATAGGTCTTGCCCGTACCCGCCGGCCCGATACCAAAGGTCAATTCGTGGCCGTAAAGTGCGCGGACATAAGCTTGCTGCGTCTGCGTGCGCGGCTCCACCGTTTTCTTGCGGGTGCGAATTTCGGTATGCCCAACGGCAGTGCCCCTGAACATCCCGATCTGGCCCGCGTTCCATGCGCCGGTATCCCCGGCGGAATTGCCAAGCCGCACCGCCGCATCGATATCGCCGGGTTCAAGGCCTTTACCCGCCCTGACCCTTGCATACAGCATGCGCAGAACCTCGGCGGCAGCAGCCCGCCCCTTGCCCAGCACTGCCAACTGGTTCCCGCGCCGCAGGATTTGGACCGCCATCAGGTGCTCAACCCGGGCAAGGTTGCGGTCAACCTCACCACAAAGGTCGCGCAGCAGGCGGTTATCCGGGAATTCGATCAGCAGTTCCAAGGGCGCATCAGCAGGGGGTGCAGGCAACGGCGACAGATGCAAAAAGGCCTCCTTAGCTCACAAAGCCCTAGGATAATGGGGTAACCCTGATCCCTCAAGGCAACGAATTGTATCCAGTTTATCAAGAACGTCAAGCCATTCCCGGAACTTGCGCGGATGTCATGCCGCAATCGCCGCATGCCGTGCTATTCTTGATACTGATAGTACGAGGGGCTATTAGGCTGGATATGGTTGCTACCCTTCTGCTGGTCTAGTTCTCGGTCGTCATCATGGTTGAACATCGAAACAACAAGCCACATGACAACTGCCGTTGTGACAAAAGCACCAACAATGGCAAGGGCAAAAGGCCATTGGGGAAAGTGCCGTTCGATCACCTCGGGCAGCCCTTTCATCCCCTGGGCAGGGGCAAAACGCCGCTGGTTAAGGTGCCGTTCCGGTGCGGGGGGCTCGTGCCGCTTACACAGAAAATCAACCTTGCGCTCTAATATCGCAATGTCTGTCCGTAATGTCGTCTCAATGTCTGTCACTATCTCCTTAACGGCAGCCAGAAGTTCCCCATTCCCGGACCCTTGCACTGGTTCCCCGGATTCATGCACCGGCTCCTCCGGGGCAAGGGCGTTCCCGGGGCTTTGTGCAGAGTGTAACGCCTGTGCCGCATCCTTTGCGGCATGGAATTCGGTGCGCACCCCAAGGAGCGCCTCATCATCAAAAGGTATGGAAGACGGCGTTGGAGTTTCAAAAACCAGAAGTGCGGTGTGATGCGCCCCATACCGAAAGTTGAGGGCCTGAAGCGTAGTCAGATTTTCCCATTCAGTTTGGGACAGATGAAGCGCAAGAATCTCTCCCCCGACCACCTGCCATTCCATCGCCCGGTCCGACCGGCTTTGCCCGACGATTCTGTGCCATTGAAGGGTTTCACCGGCACCAAGAAGTGTGCGGGCCTGCGCCATCAATTGGGCGATGGGATCACCCAATTCGGACCAGTCGCCGAACTCGGAATGCGCATCAATCGGCACCGCAACCGCCGCACCGTAAAAGCCCCGCCGGTTCTGGGCATCGCGGCACGGGGAAAGGGTACCGACAAGGGTAATCCCTTGGACGGTCCGGGCGTCCTGAAGCCTGCGGGTGAATAAGGCGGTCTGTCCTGCAGCAAGGTGGTCAAGTACCCCGCCGCGCCGACGATCAAACTCATAACAGGCGACGGGGGCTTTGGCAAAAACGCCGTTGCCCTGTGCGACCAGCCCCCGTTCCGTCCCAAAGATCGCATGGCCCAGGATCGGTGTTTTGGCGTCTGTCATTTCCAGTTGACCCCGCCCTTAAGCCGCTGAAAAAAGGTTGGCCCCGGTGATTTGCCCTCAAACTGCTCGATCAGCCAGAACATGATTCCCTCAATATGGGTAAAATCCGGTTGAATCAGCCGCGGTTCCCCGCCGTCCACCTCAATCCTGCCAAGATGAAGCGGTGAAAGGAGTGTCCTTTGCGGATGCGGCCAATGCTGCCAGAGCTGATAGGTCTCTCCACAGAAGCGGTTAAGGTAGTCACGCTGCGCAGCTTCGGTAAAGCTGGCATAACCTGTCTGGCCGTCGCTGGACCCGAATTCCTGAAGACGCACAAGGGACTCCTCGGGTTTAGAGATGATCACCGCAAGCGACATGCGATCTGTCAGGCCCGGAAAGGTCTTTTTCAGGTACGCCACCAGGGACGCGAAGAGCTGGTCGTTTTCCTCAATATCCGGGCTCAGCATCAGAACAAAGCAGAACCTGAGGTTACGATTGCTCAGATAGGCGTGCAAAACAGGGGCCATTTTGGGTGCGGCATCGGGCTTTGGCAGAACCTCTTGCAAAAGCTCGCCCGACATTTCAAGAAAGCTGAAGTTTGATCGGATTTTCCTCCCGGACGTGGTGCGCGTCTCAATCACGACCTCACGAATGTCGCTTTCGCCGGCAGGGGGTTGGATCCGGAAAGCGGCCTTCGATCCATTGGCCTTTCCATGCATTGATGATGGTTCTGCCCACCCAATCCGCGCCTCCGGGGCGGTCGGGAACGGATATTTCCGTCCGAAAGGGGCCTTCGTTCATAAGGTAGTTCATCAACATCCACTGAAACGTGGTTTTCCCGCTTCCGGGAAACCCGAAGGAAAAGATGTAATTGCCGGATACCCTCGCCTTAATCTCGTCAACTGCCAGGCCATCCTTCGCAACTTGCCGCACACGCCGAAGATACCCGGGGCGCCCATCGAAAGCAGTATCTTGCGGAGGGTCTCGCCGCAAACTCGCCCCACTATTTTGCCCGGGGCGTCCATCGACAGCAGTATCTTGCGAAGGGCCTCGCCGCAAACTCGCTCCACTATTTTGCCCGGGGTGCCCATCGGAAGCAGTATCTTGCAAAGGTATCAGGCCAAGTGCCTCGGCTTCCGCGCGTCCGGGGCGACCATCGAAAGCGGTGTCGCGCAAAGGGGGGTTGTTCTTCTCATCCATTGTTCGCCCTCCTTAGCCGCCGATGACGCGCCGCTTGCCAGCCCCGCGCACGGTGGCGGGTTTCACGGCACGTTCAAGTCGACCGCGACCAAACAGGGCAAAGGACAGAAGCAAAGGCAGGACATCCACAACAGAGGCAAGAATCAAAGATACCCCGGTTGCCAACGGGTTCGGCATCTCGCCAAAACCATTCTGGAAGGCGTAGACGATCTCTCCAAGGCGACCCAGGGTTGGATCTATATTCTGATGGGACACGCTGTCATCCTCGGGAAGCAGGGCGTTTGCCGCACGCTCAATATCAGAAGAGATGGCGGACATAACACCAAGGGCATCCAGCCCGCCTTTCGTCAGAAGAATCCGCTCCGTGTTGTCGTATTCAAGAAGGGCCGAATCAATGCGTCGAATAAGGGCTTCAACCGCCGGGGTTTCGGTGGTCTCAAGCGTCAGCCTCAGGATGTCATTGGCGGCGTCCTTGTAGCGGGTATACCAATTGTTGACGGTGTCTGCGTCTGCACCGGGCGCAGGAAGGGCCAGGTTGGTGATCGAACTCCCAAGGAGGCGCTCGATCTCCTCCATATGCCCACGACATCGCTGGCCGCAGCCGGGGCGCAGCGGGTCGCTGATTTGCTCGTAAAGGTTCTTAAGTTCAACCTGGAGATCCGCCTCTAGCTTCCGGGCCCACTCCATGGTCTCCATGCCATCAAGGGCTGTCCGTGTGGCAACAAGATTGTCCCGAAAGACCCCGATCTGCTCGGTGACAGTACTCTCTGTCACGTCGTCACGCATAAAGTTGGAATAGAGGAAGTTGAAATTGGACGCGATTGAAAAGAACGCGGCCACCACCCAGATGAACAAGGGCAGGTAGAAACGCCGCTCCTGAGCCCGAAAGTAACTGATCGTGGCGTCCATTACAAGGACGAACGCCATCAGCAGAACCACCAGGGGCAGGGTGACCTCCTCTGCGGTGCGCAACAGGCCCCCATAAGACAGATACCCCGAGATGCTCACCCCAAGACAAAGGATGAGCGCATAAGCAAAAATGATGAAAACAGGTATGTGTTCCTCAAACAGAAAAGACCGGTTTATTCAGACCATTCACAGCACAGGGGCCTTGGCTCCTTGCAACATCAGTCAGCATGATGGGGTTTCCCATTTTTGTGGTGCGCCCGAATCGAAACGTCAAGACCTTCTAAATGTCCTGGGCAGGGGCGTCAATATCCAGGCGGCACCGCGTGATGAAACATTTTGTGCTGCCAGCGTCAATGGCCAAGGCATCATATTGCGCGGTGGCCCCCGCAAAGGCTGGTTTGTATACCCAAGGGCTACTGGCTGCCCCATCATATCCGGTGTGCATTTACGGTGCAGTCTGGATCAATTCACCCGCCAGAGAATTGGCGGAACTGCCGGTGAGCCTGACCGGGGCGATTTGCCCGCGAATTGCCTTGGGTGCCGCGGCGTGGACAGCATGCAGATATTCCGACTTGCCAACCTGTTGCCCCTCCAGCCGCCCCGGCTTCTCAAACAGAACCCGGACCACGCGGCCCACCATCGCCTCTTGCGTGGTGCGCTGCTGTGCGCCCAGCAGTGCCTGCAGCCGCCGCAGCCGGTCATCGGCCTGTTCCGGTGGAACCGGGGTGCGCTCTGCCGCCGGGGTGCCGGGGCGGGCAGAGTATTTGAAGGAATAGGCCTGTCCGTAACCCACCGTCTTCACCAAATCGAGCGTAGCCTGGAAATCCGCCTCGGTCTCTCCGGGGAAGCCAACGATGAAATCCCCCGACAGCAGCAGATCAGGGCGGGCAGCGCGGATGCGCTCAATCAAACGGATATATGCCTCGGCAGTATACTTGCGGTTCATTGCCTTCAGGATGCGGTTGCTGCCAGCCTGCACCGGCAGATGCAGATAAGGCATCAATTTGTCGCAATCGCCATGGGCGGCGATCAAATCCTCATCCATGTCATCGGGATGCGAGGTGGTGAAGCGAATACGGTCCAGCCCATCGATCCCGGCCAGGGTTCGGATCAGCCGCGCCAAGCCCCACTCCTGACCTTCTGGCCCCTCTCCGTGATAGGCGTTCACATTTTGGCCCAGAAGCGTGATTTCCCGCACACCCCGCGCGACCAGCTCGCGCGCTTCGTGCAAGAGCTGCCGCACCGGGCGGGAAACCTCGGCCCCGCGGGTGTAGGGTACCACGCAGAAGGCACAGAACTTGTTGCAGCCTTCCTGCACGGTCAGAAACGCCGCGGGCCCGCGCGGGTGTTTGCGCACCTTCGGCAGGTGCTGGAATTTGTCCTCTTCCGGGAAAGCCGTGTCACGTGCAGTGCCGCCCGCCTGCACCGCTTCCACCATCGCGGGTAGCCGGTGATAGGTCTGCGGCCCCACCACCAGGTCCACCATCGGCTGGCGGCGCATGATCTCCTCCCCCTCGGCCTGGGCCACGCAACCTGCCACGCCGATTTTCAGATCGGGCTTTGTGTGCCGCAGGGGGCGGAAACGGCCCAGCTCGGAATAAACCTTTTCCACCGCCTTCTCGCGGATATGGCAGGTGTTAAGCAGAATCATATCCGCGTCATCCGGGCGGTCTGTTTGCACATATCCCTTCGCGCCCAGGGCTTCGGCCATGCGCTCACTGTCGTAAACGTTCATCTGACAGCCATAGGTCTTGATGTAAAGTTTCCTGGTCTCGGACATTTTGTACTCCGGTTCTTGCTCCGGCACGAGTGCTGGCCCTGGCCCATAGCGCATGGAGGCGCAGCCTTCAACGGACGGGGCCACCCGGTGTTAATTATCCTGCGGCAGATCGCGCATGACAAAGTTGTAATGGCCCTTGGGCAGCAGCCCCTGGCAAAAGCCTCATCGCACTGGTCAAGACGTTTCCCAGGGACTGGCGGCAATGAGGGCGACAACGGCGCATTCTTGTTCTTCCCTTTTTGCAATGTCCGCCCCATCAAGGAGGCTGCTGCCTTCGCCACTCAGAAAATCTGCGAGGGCCATAGGGAGTGACAAAATGACCGAGACGCTTGTGATCGGCGACTATAGCGACACAGATAAAGCAGTGTTGAGCGAGACATTCGCCCCCCTGTTTATCGCCAGCCCGAGGACACTTGGCACACTGGATAAGGGTACCCGTGCGGCAGTCACGGTGGTGGCCCTAAAGGGACATGCGCCCTTCGGTGCGGATGAGATGGATTTGTTGCCAGCGCTCAGATTGGTGGCCAACTATGGTGTCGGCTATGACGCCATCGACATCGCCGCTGCGGATGCGCACGGTGTCAAGGTAACCAATACCCCCGATGTGCTTAACGACGATGTCGCCGATATCGCGGTTGGTATGCTGCTCTGCCAAAGCCGCGAGATGATGCAGGCCAGCACCTGGGCGCGGACAGGAGAATGGGCCGCGAAGGGTGAATACCCATTGAACCGCAAAGTCTCGGGCCGCACCGCGGGCATTCTTGGGCTGGGCCGTATCGGGCGCGAGATCGCCAATCGGCTGGCATCTTTCAAGATGGACATCCATTATTTTGCCCGTTCCGAAAAGGACACACCCGGCTGGACCTATCACACAGATCCGGTATCCTTGGCGCACACGGTGGATTTTCTTGTGGTCGCACTCGTCGGTGGTAAGGACACTGAAAATTTCGTCTCGGCACAGGTCATCGAGGCCCTGGGTTCGCGCGGCGTACTCATCAATATCTCGCGCGGCACCACGGTGGATGAGGCGGCACTGTTGGATGCGCTGGAGGCCGGAAGGATCGCTGGTGCAGGGCTGGACGTGTTCCTGAACGAGCCGAATATTGACCCGCGGTTCTATGACCTTAACAACGTGGTCATTCAACCGCATCAGGGGTCGGGCACAGTGGAAACCCGCGCCGCGATGGGACAGATTCAACGCGATAACATGGGGGCGTTCCACCGCGGCAAGCAATTGCTGACCCCCGTCAACTGAGAAAGGTTTTAAGCAGTTCGGAATCCGGAACATAACCAGTGCCACCCGGATCATGGGGATTCTTGTCGGTCTGCTGGCCGGTGACAGACGTCTTGATATGGCAATCGCCTGTAGAATATGTAAGGAACTGCCTTGGGGTGACCACTGACGCTCTGAGGATATGCCTATGACCAAGACTGTCGTTATCACCGGTGCCGGGCGCGGGATTGGCAAGGCCTGCGCACAGCTTTTTCTTGAAAACGGCTGGCGTGTCGGCCTTGTGGGTCGTACCGCTGACACATTGGGGGCCGCTGCGGATGGTCATGAAAACGCATTAATCCTGCCCGCGGATGTATCAAACGAAGCAGAGGTTGCGCAGGTCTTCGACAAAGCGGTTACAGCGTGGGGCCGGCTCGATTGTCTCTTCAATAATGCGGGCGTCTCGGTCCCGGGATCACCGGTCGATGAAATTGACGTGGGCACGTGGCGCCAATGCCTTGAGATAAATGTGACCGGCAGTTTTATCTGTGCCCGCACCGCATTTCGGATCATGCGTCAGCAAGATCCGCAGGGCGGGCGGATCATCAACAACGGATCAGTCTCGGCATACGTACCACGCTGGGGCTCTGCGGCCTATACGACCTCCAAGCACGCGATCACGGGGCTGACGCGTTCCATCAGCCTGGACGGACGACCATACAGCATTGCCTGCGGACAAATCGATATTGGTAACGCCTTAACGGACATGGCTGAAAAGATGACCGAGGGCGTACCACAAGCCGATGGCTCGATGGCGGTGGAACCAGTTATGGATGTCTCCAACGTCGCTGGCTCGTTGCTGCATATGTGCAATCTGCCGCTCGACACCAACGTACAGTTCATGACAGTTATGGCGACCAACATGCCTTACATTGGAAGGGGATAAGCCCAGCGGCAGTAACGAATGCCGTTTTGCCTGTCAGTCTCTTGTCGTTTCGTCCTCATTCTGCACGTAATATCCTGCGCAAATTCCGTCGAAATCTCCTGGCACATCACCAGCTCGGACCGTACGGCCAGACTGGGCAGATAAGGCGGCAGCAAGTGTCATCTCAAGTGCCATCACCCCGTCTTTGCCAGTGCAAAGCCCATCCCCTCTGCCCCCGTTCACCACAGCAGCAAATCGCGCGATCTGTACCAAGAGCGGGTCGACACGCCCAAAGATTGGACCCGGGGTGCGCACCAGTGGCTTGGACCATTCGATTTCCTCTGGACCGGACTGGCCCCACCTGGTCAGAGACGGGAATTCCAACGCCCCTTTCGTACCGGTGATACGGATGTAGTCCTGATGCGAGGCCGCGATGTTCGGATTTTCATCCGACGCTGCCTCAAATGCCCAAGGGGAAACGCCCGCATCCGAGATTAGGAAAGATCCCATTGCACCGTTTGCAAAACGCAGCGCAATTACGGCTGTGTCCTCAATTGCAAAGCCACGGCGTGCGTTTGAGGAAAGCGCAGTGACCTCGTCTATGTCTCCGACAAGAAAGCGCAGAAGGTCGATCTCGTGGCTTAGATTGATCATCAGCGGCCCGGCACCGGGCGCACGCCGCCAATCCACATTGTAGTAGCTGTCATGCTTGCGCAGAGACCAGAAGCCTTGGATCCCCACAATCGCCCCAATATTGGGCAAGACCTTGCGCGCCATCAGTGAAAACGGGTGGCAACGCCGGTGATGCCCGGTGAAAAGCGGCAGGCTATTTCGTGTCGCACTTTCCAGAACAGCACGGGCATGATCCAGACGATCAGCGATTGGCTTTTCCACCAGAACCGGCAAACCCCGATCAAGACAGGCATGTACCGAGATATGATGGTCCGGTGTCGGTGTCGCAACCACCGCTGCGCGAGTCTCCCCGGGGATTTCATCAAGAGCGGCAACAACATTTAAGCCTTGAGATGTAAACTTCACGCGGCGGGACGCGGATGGCTCCACCACCGCCGCGATGCGGGTTTCAGGGCAGGCCTGTGCCACCTCGATATGGCGCCTCCCGATGGATCCGGCCCCAATGATCACAAGGGGAAGCTGTGCCATCACATTACGACACCGATATTCTGTAGCACGAATTCATAGTCTTCAAAGCCATGTTCCGCTGATTTCGCCATATCACCGAAGGCCCCGTGCAGCCGCACCTCATAAATCCTGCGACCTGCCTTCACGACACAGGCAGATTTCAACATGTTGGTTCTCAGAAAAAATCAAAGTCGCAGACCTTCCAACCGTTCCCAGTCGAAAACGATGCCATGGCCCAGCGTATCGGGTGCCCGTACAACCCCCTCCTCGACCCGCAAAGGTGTCTCAATATAATTTTCCAACCCGAAGCCATGAGCCTCCAGATATGACCGGTTGGGGCAAGCCGCCAGCAGGTGTACCGTTATGTCATGGGCACCATGGCTGGTTACGGGCAAGTGGAATGCCTCTGCCAGACGTGCAATCTTCATAAAAGGCGTGACGCCGCCGCAGTTGGTCACATCCGGCTCAGGAAAGGTCACGCCACCCTCGATGGCGGTGCGAAATTCCCAAAGCGAGCGCAGATTCTCGCCACTGGCGATGGGGATGCCGCCTTCTGTCAGGACACGGTAATGTCCGGCCGGATCATCTGGCGGGATGGGTTCCTCGAACCAGGCAAGATCGAAATCGCGGAACGCCCGTGCCGCACGAATTGCCCCGTCGACGGTGTATTTCATGTTTGCGTCAGCCATAAGCGTCAGGTCCGCGCCAAAAGCGTCTCGAACCGCACCCATCCTGGCCACATCTTCCGGCAGCCTGTCGCGCCCGACCTTCATCTTGATGGCGCGGTGGCCCTTGGCTATGTTTTCATGGGTTTGTGCAACAAGATCCTCGGGGCCGAGGTGCAGATCGATACCCCCAGCATAACATGGCACCCGAGGGTCATATCCGCCCAGGATGTTCCACAGCGGAAGTCCGGAACGTTTCGATTTCAGATCCCACAGTGCCATGTCAAATGCAGAGAGTGCCAGCACCGTCGGTCCACCTCGCCCGCCATAGTGAAAACCCCACCAAAGGTCTTTCCAAATGGCCTCAATGTGTTCCGCCTCGCGCCCCTGCACCAGCGGTGCCATCTCGCACGAGAGAATGTAGTGGATCGCGCCGCCATTTACGCCGCAGGTGAAAGTATAGCCCACACCTGTTGCACCATCGACATCGGTAACGCGGACCGTGATCACCTCAAAGCCGGTCATGGTTCCGTGCATGCTGTCTTCAAGTGCCACGGGAAGCGGGATCAGGTAGTGGTCACTTTGCAAACGGTCCACAAGGGCCATTGTCATCTCCTCTGGTGCTGCTCTTGCGGTGCGGGGATAAGGCCATTTTACAGGAACAAGGTGATGATCGGTGGCCAGGCCAGCAGCACCGTCAGTGCCAGAAGCTGCAGACAGATAAAAGGTATGAAACCGCGGAAGATATCTGTCAGAGAGATATGCTGTGGGGCCACCGATTTCAGATAAAAGGCTGCCGGTCCGAAGGGCGGGCTGAGGAAGCTGACCTGCATGTTCATGCAGAACACCACCCCGAACCAGATCGGGATATAACGCGCATCAATACTACCGAACCAGCCGATCTCATCGGCCGGGAGCCGTATGACAATGGGCAAAAAGACTGGCATGATCAAAAGCACAATACCGATCCAGTCCATGAACATCCCCATGAGCAGGAAGATCAGCATCATGATCAAAATCACGCCCATGGTCGGCAGGTCTGAGCCCACGATCATGTTGGCGACATAAGTTGGTCCACCCGCGAGGGTATAAGCCGCCGCCAAAGCCGCGGCCCCTATGGTCACCCAGATAATCGTCCCTGTAGAACGCAGCGTACGGATCAGACTGTCCCGGACAATTTCAAAGGTCATCTCCCGCCGCAACAGGCCGATCACGAAGACCGCGATCACCCCCATGCCAGCAGCCTCGGTAATGCCGGTGATACCGCCATAGATGGAACCGAGCACAACACCGATCACGACAATGGGCGCGACCAGACCCTTGCCCATCTCCCAGCCGCGTGCAGAGCATTCGCGGCCTACCATCACGAAGATAATCGCCAGGAAAACGGTAAAAGCCCCTGCCAGCCACGGAAGATCGGCGACTTGACCAAGGAAGATCGGATCCTTACCCTCTTCAATGAGGTTTTCGCCCGTCACCGTAAAGAATAGGGCCCGGAAAATCAGTGCGCCAGTGATCCAGAGCCCCATGCGGGACAGGAAACCAAGAAACATCAAGGCCTTTTCCCCGCCTGGCGGACCGTTAGCATCCACTTCGGGCAGGGGGGCCAGTGAGTGATCCATCCGGGTGCGGATGAATATGTAAAGAATAAAGAACGAGGCCAGCATGAAGCCAGGCAAAAATGATGCGGTGAAGAGTGCCTTGATCGAGGTCTCGGTCACCAGGCCGTAGAATATCAATACGATCGAGGGCGGGATCATTGTGCCGAGGCTACCTGAGGCGCAGATCGTGCCAATGGCCAGGTTCTGGTTATAGCCCAGCCGCAGCATCTGCGGCAGCGCGATCAGGCCTAACAAAACCACCTCGCCGCCAATGATGCCGGACATGGCGGCCATGATCACAGCCATGATAGAGGTAACAATGGCAATGCCGCCGCGCGTCCGGCTGAGCCAGGCGTTGAGCGATGAATACATGGCACGTGCTATACCGGATCGCTCCAGCAAGGCAGCCATAAGTATGAACAGGGGCACCGATATCAGGACATAATTTGTCATCTGCCGGTAAACTGCCTGCCCCAGAACAGAAAGCGGCCCCTGTCCGAAACTGCGGAACAGGATATCGACGTCAAACTTTAGAATGAGTGTCACCACCGCTAAAAAGGCAGATGCGAAACCAAGGGGCATCCCAATGGCGAGCAGTGCGAACATAGCCAGAAGGATAATCAGGGAGAGGGTGCCGATATCGACCATTATTATTTCCCCTCTTGCAGAGTGCGCCGGATGTTCTTGCTCTTGGCCTCGTCAAACTCATCGATGGGATTGTGCTGTTCCGGCTCCTTTTTCCAATCTGAAATCAGATTGGAAACTGCCTGAATGGTAACCAGCAAGGTGATGATTAGAATACCGGGTTTCAGTGTTCCGGGGATTGGTGGATCCCAGGCAGTTCCAAAGGTTTCCATCCGCAGCATCCGGCGCACTGCATCGTTGTAACCGCCCCAAAGTAACGCCAAGAAGAAAGCACAGATGAGCGAAACGGAAACCACGTCCGACATCTTTTGTATCCAGCGCGGCATCATGTCGTAAATCACATAGATTCGGATATGGCTGCGTTGCTGCATGGCGTATTGGCCCGCAAACAAAAACACAAAACCCGCAATCCAAAGTGAGAGTTCATTGGCCCAGAGCGTCGGGCGCGAAAAGACATAGCGCGACACAACTTCGTAAAACATAATGATTACAATAAGTGCCGTCGCGATCATTGCCAGCCGCGAACAGACCAGAGACACAATGTCAAAAAATCCCGTGGGCGTGATTTCGATTGCCCCCTTATCGTCCGACAGATAGAGTGAAGCAAAAAGCAATACGCCCGTAATGCTAATAAGCATGGCCCAAACAATGGGGCGTCCCATGGGCCGGATCATCTCGTGCATTCCAATGCTTTCACTCGAAATGAACTGTCCTCCGACAAAAAACACAAACAAGATTGCCGTTGCAGAACCAAAGGCAATCATAGCCTTTTTCACTGGTCTTTTCAGCACACCAAGCCAGAGGCTGTCCTTAGACATTCGTACTTCCTCTGTTTTTGCCGGCCATCAAGAAAGGCGAGCCTCCAACCAAAGAGGCTCGCCCGATTTCAAGCGTCAGCCCGGAGGAGTGATCAGTCGATCAGACCCAACTGAGTTAGATAAGCCCTGTGACTATCAACCAGAGCACGGGTCCGCTCGTTCTTGTCGGCCCAGCGTTCCCAGGCGGTTTGTGCCGCTTTGCGGAAGGTGGCACGATCTTCAGCAGACCAGTCATGCAGGGTAACACCCTGTTCCCTTAGCATGGCGGCTGCTTCGTCGTTGGCTTTTTCGTTGTAAAGCGCGATCTGAAAGGCCAGTTTTTGCCAGGCGGTGTCTATGATGCGGCGATGCTTCTCACTAAGCCCATTCCAGATGTCGAGGTTACAGGCCAAGTGGTCCGACGGCATCGAGTGGAAGCCGGGATAGGTGGCGTGTTTCACGATATCATAAAGACCGAGACCGACGTTGTTTGCCAGACCAGAGGCGTCTGCCCCGTCAATAATGCCGGTTTCCAGCGCGGTGAAAATCTCGGTAAAGTCCATCACGATGGGCGAGGCACCCAGCTCTTCAAAGATTTCGGTCTCCAGACCCGGCGGGGAGCGGAACTTCCAACCTTCGAGGTCTTCAAAACCGCGGATGGGAGCAGACGAAGAAAGTGATTCCTGGCCGTAGATTGACCAGCCGATCAGCTGCATGTTATGTTCGTTGTAGAGCTCCTGTGCGGCAGCATAACCGTCCCCGTGGTAGAGCCAGCTGTATTGCTGCCAGGGCGTCTCATAACCGCCCATGATGTCGCCCACAAACTGGAAGGCAGGGTCTTTACCGGTCTGGTAGGCACCGCCTGTGGCATCGCAATCCAGAATGCCGTTGATAGCAGCGTCGAAGGTCTCTGTGGATGCAACAACAGACGAGCTGTAAAACATCTCAATTTCGATCTCGCCATCCGACATCACCTGCACGTCATCAATGAACTGGGCCAGGTGCCTGCCTGTGGGGTGCTCGGTCGCATAGTGCGTTTGGATGCGCAGTGTCACCTCTTGTGCCGTCACAGGGACGGCAACCACGGCCGCAACGGCCGCGGATTTCAAGACAGAAGTCAGTTTCATTTTTCCTCCCTGGGGGGCTGTTACCCCGGCTATGGTATAGCTTCAGCATGAAGGCTAATGAATGCCATCTCGACAATCAACAGATTTTTGCATGCTAAACTTCGGAGATTCTCGGACAATACGCTGACGCGTGGCCAAGACAACATCTTAACGAAATGTTTACTGGGCAGGCTGCATAATATCCTGCCTTTTCGCGGCATGGGCAGGCCGTCGTCACGCAGGTATGCAGAACCGCGGCCGACAACCTGCCCCGCCAGGAATCTATGCGTTGTCGGACTCGAACAATGCGTAGAGCGCATAGCGATTAAGGCCACGCTCAAATCTGGCAGGGATATCCCGTTCATCTATGCAAATTCATCAAAAGTGGCCTTCATACGGTCCGAGTCTGGCTCAATTCCGGTAAACAATTCAAAAGCACGCACTGCCTGAAAGACCGCCATTCCGGACCCATTCATCACTTGGCACCCGCGCCCACCCGCAGCCTTCAAAAAAGCGGTTTCGGACGGAAAGTAAACGATATCCGCAACCCAATGTTCCGTGCTGAGTGCATCAGTGGGGAGCGGGCTGCCCGGGTGAGAGGCCATACCCATGGGGGTTGCATTAACGATGCCCTGGACCCTGGTTAACACAAGCGTCGGATCGGCCGTGACCTGCGCACGGCCCTCTCCCCTGACCTGCGAGATATGATCGGCAAGCCGCAGTGCTGCTTGAGGCTTGGCATCAAAGATCCATAGCCGTTCTACGCCACAGTCCAAAAGCCCATGGGCTACGGCACCTCCCGCACCTCCGGCACCCAAGAGAAGCACATCGCAGCACAGCACACCCGCAAGACTCTGTCGAAATGCCTCTGCAAACCCCCAATAATCCGTATTGTGACCAAAGCGGCACCCTTCCTCAAAGATGACCGTATTGACAGCACCCACGGCTTGGGCCGAATTTGAAAGTGTGTCTAAAAAGGGTAGCACAGCCTGCTTATAGGGGTGTGTGATATTTACACCACGAAACCCTTCGGATTCGACATGATCCAGCACGGTCTTGAGTGAAACCGCGTTCCGCGTTGTATCGATCAGGTCGTATCTGTAGGACAGCCCATTTGCACGACCTTCTTCAACATGCATCCGGGGTGTCCGTGATTGCCCGATTCCACGGCCAATCAGACCAACCCTTAAGGTCATAGGAGATTTCATCTGATCCTCCAGGCCATTTTATGCCTCGATACAAACTGATTCTGTCAAAATTATTTCACCCTGAAGGTCTGCTGTGGCTCTCCACTTGACGGCAGAATGCAGGAATTAAACAGCGCGAATCCCAGCACTGCAAACGTCGGCATCGGCGTGGTGCGCGACATGTGCGGCGTGCTGGAACAGGAAGATGTTCCAATGGCCGGGCTGATTGTGCTTGAGGGATTGGGGGAACAGAAAGAAAGGAACTTCCGCCGGGAAATGGCGCAGGCGGGCGATTTGCATGCAGGTGGTGTCCCCTATCCGCGCATGCAAAGGCAGAATTTTATCAAGAAATGGCACGGGTGCAGAACCAACTGTGGCCGTCTTTTACCCGCCACGCTGCCCATCCCTTAAAATCCCTGCGTCACATTAGGCCAGAATCCAAAACAAAGCATGTCAGACGCCCGTAGCCTTCCCGGGTGGTGCTAAAACCCGTCAAGGCGAGTTCCTGGATGTCTCTGCCCGCCTACACGAAGCGATTGACGATCTTCTCTAATCGCTCTTGTCGGCCTGAAACCGGGCTTGGGTTGATACTGTTTGCCTCAGCCCAAGCGGCGATTTTGTCCAGGGGCTGGGTCAATAAAGCCTGGCGTTCCTTTGTTGTCCATCCCGCATACCGCTTTGTGCGGGCCTCTTCCAGTGTACCATCCTCCAGCATGGCGACCGCTGCTTTCAGACCGCGTGCGCAAACATCCATCGCACCCACGTGGGACAGGATCAAATCTTCGGGTTCAAGCGACTGCCGCCGCAGCTTTGCATCAAAATTCGTGCCCCCGGTGGTGAAGCCACCCGCCTTCAGCACTTCATAATAGGCCAGTGCCACCTCGGGCACCGAATTCGGAAACTGGTCCGTATCCCAGCCTGACTGGTAGTCATTGCGATTCATATCGATGGAACCAAAGAGGCCCAAAGCACCCGCCATGGCCAGTTCATGCTCAAACGAATGGCCCGCCAGGATCGCGTGGCCATGTTCAATGTTGACCTTCACATCGCCCTCAAGACCGAAATCCTTCAGAAAGCCGTAGACTGTGCAGACGTCGAAATCGTATTGATGCTTTGTTGGTTCCTGCGGCTTCGGCTCGATCAGGATGGTGCCATTGAACCCGATCTTCCTGGCATAATCAACGACCGCGCAGAGGAACCGCCCCGCCTGTTCCCGCTCGCGCCTGATATCCGTATTCAGTAGCGTCTCATACCCCTCGCGCCCGCCCCAAAGCACATAATTTTCACCCCCCAGCCTAAGCGTTGCATCCAGGCAATATTTCACCGTGGCTGCTGAATAGGCATAAACATCCGGGTCCGGATTTGTTGCCGCCCCGGACATAAACCGTCGGTTGGAAAAAAGGTTGGCTGTCCCCCAAAGAAGCTTTGTTCCCACTTCTTCCATTTTCCCGCCCAGGTAGTCGGTCATCTCTTCCATACGGGCGCGGTTTTCCGCAAGACTGTCCCCCTCAGGTCGGACATCCGCATCATGCCAGCAGTAATACGGCTGTCCCAGGATGCGAAACATCTCAAACGCTACATCCGCCTTCTGCCTGGCATGTTCCATTGTCTCCCCGAACCAGGGCCGCTCAAACGTCTGGCCACCAAACGAATCCCCCCCGGGCCAGGCAAAGGAGTGCCAATAGGCCACGGCAAAGCGCAGGTGCTCGGCCATGGTTCTGTCGCCCAGCGTCTCTGCCGGGTTGTAGTGACGGAAGGCGAATTCGTTTGCCGTATCTGCCCCCTCATATGTGATCTCGGGGATGTCCTTAAAAAAGCTGGTCATAGGAGTTCCATTATGCTTCTGGTCGCCGCACGGTAGCGGGCATGGGTGTCTTTGAAAGCCTGGGTAAGCCTTGTATCAGGTTCCACCGTTTTCAAGACTGGCGAGCGCGTGAAGACATCGGTTGTCCCTGTCGCCACCATCATTCCCAATCGCGCCGCGCCAAAGGCCGCGCCCAGCTCGCCCCGGTCTGTCACCTGCAACGGGATATCCAGCGCGGTTGCCATTGCCTTCAGCCAGTAGGCCGATTGGCTGCCCCCGCCCAAGGCCACGCAGGTCTTAACAGAGGTGCCAGCCGCCGCCAGCGCATCCCGGCAATCAACAAGCGCAAAAACCACGCCTTCCAGGACTGCGCGGGTTGCCGCCTCAAGACCAGTCGTGTGGTCCAGCCCAAAGAAACCGGCCCGGACAGAAGCCGAATTAAGCGGTGTCCGCTCTCCGCCAAGGTAGGGCAGGAACAGCACCCGCCCTGGTGCCTGCAGCTCACCCAGGCTGGCTGTCAACGCCTTCGCATCGCTGCCAACAATTCCAGCCCACCAATTGAGGCTGTCCGTAGCTGACAGGGTCACGCCCATCTGGTACCACATCTGTGGCAATGCATGACAGAACGTATGCACCGCCGACGCCGCATCGGGCGAACATCCGTCGCAGGCAGCGAAGAGCACACCCGACGTCCCCAGCGACACAAAAGCTTGCCCCGGTCTGACAACGCCCATTCCCACAGCAGATGCAGCATTATCCCCACCCCCACCGGCCACGGGCACAGACGTTGAAAACCCCCATCGGGTTGCGAATTCGGTTCGCAGCCTTCCCGATTCATCGGCCCCTTCGACAAGCCGTGGCATCATATCACGGCCAAGCCCCGCGCGGCCAAGCAAATCATCGGACCAGTCGCGTGCCCTTATGTCGAGCCAGGACGTCCCCGCCGCATCCGACATCTCGGCCACCTTTTCACCCGTCAGCCACAGTCGAACATAATCCTTGGGCAACAGAACCGAACGGATTTGATCGAAGAGTGCTGGATGTTCTTCCCGCATCCACTGCACCTTGGGTGCAGTGAACCCCGGAAAGACGATATTGCCACTGATCTTCCGCCAGTCCGGTTCAGCGTCCATCGCCGATGCTTGCGCCGCCGCCCGGGTGTCATTCCACAGGATGCAGGGCCAAAGCACCTTGTCCGCGGCCCCTAGAATCGTCGCACCATGCATGTGCCCCGACAACCCAATGCCCTTCACTGTGCCCAAGTCCACACGGGCCGACAGCTCATCCAGCACCGCTTCACAGGCGGTGATCCAGTTGGACGGGTGCTGCTCTGACCACCCATCATGTGGCCGGCTGACAGAAAGCTGAATCGCTGCCTCCGCCACGGAGCACTGCCCTTCATCAATCAAAAGTGCCTTGAGCGATGATGTCCCCAGATCAAGCCCCAGATACATATCAAACCGCCACGTGTCCGGGTTTTTTACCGGGCTTTTTACCGGCGATGATCATAGCAAGGATGTCGTCTGTGCTTACCGCATCCACATCCACGCACCCTACCAGAGTACCGTTCTTCATCACTGCCGCCCGGTCGCAGAGTGCCTTCACCTGATGCACATCGTGATCGATAAGGAAGATGCCCAGTCCCTGGCACTTTAGCTCTTGAATAAGGTCTGCTACCATTCGGGTTTCTTGCGGACCCAGGGCTGCCGTCGGCTCATCCATAATGAGGATCCTGGCGTTAAAATACACCGCACGGGCAATCGCTACCGATTGCCGTTGACCGCCCGAGAGTGCCGAAACCGGCGACGTAAAATTCTGAAAGTTTGGGTTGAGCCGCGCCATTATTTTCCGCGTCTCCACCTCCATGGTAACATCGTCAACAAAGCCCGCGGTAGTTGTGATCTCACGTCCCAGAAACAGGTTGGAGGCGGCATCGAGATTGTCGGCCAAAGCCAGCGTCTGATAGATCGTTTCAATATTGTAAGCACGTGCATCGCGGGGGGTCTGGATATTGACTTTGTCGCCGTTGATCCGGATTTCGCCGCTGTCCATTTGATACGCACCTGACAGGCACTTGATCAGCGTTGATTTCCCCGCCCCATTGTGGCCCAGCAGCCCCACAACCTCACCGGGGTACAAATCCACACACACATGATCCACAGCCTTGATGCCACCAAATGAGATTGAGATGTCATTGAGCTCAACCAGTGGTGGTTCCGGGTGATTGACCATTAGCTCACACCCGTTTTGCGGCGATAAACGATGTCGATCCAAACCGCCAACACGAGCACGAGGCCAACGGCAATGGATTGTAGCGGCGCATCAACCCCAACAGAGGCCATACCTGAGATCAGTGTCTGCATAATCAACGCACCGATCACTGCACCGTAGATGGTGCCAAAGCCCCCGGACAAAGCAGTGCCGCCAATCACGGCCGCCGCGATGACCCGCAGCTCATCCAGCGTACCAAGGCCGACATCAACCGCGTTCAAGCGGGCCGAGGCGATGACAGCTGAAATACCTGTAAGCGCACCCATTAGGGCAAAAACCTTGACGGTTAGCAACCGCGTGTTGATCCCGGACAGTTTTGTCGCCTCGGGATTACCGCCTGTTGCATAGACATAGCGGCCAAAACGGGTGCGGCTGGCAAGTATGGTCATGGCAATGGTCACGACGATGAGGATTACGACCGGGATGGCCACGCCGTGGTTCCAGGCGATATCCCCGTTCCATTCGAGCCCCTGCGCGGTCATGATCCGGCGCATGGCACCATCAGGCACAGGGTACGAGTTCATGATCCATACAAAACCAATGATGATCCCCGCAGTCATCGCTGCCAGTATGCCTTCGGCCCAGACCGGCTTCACCTTAAAGCCATGCCCGATTTTGCGACGACGCGAATTCAGGATCAGGAGGACAGCCGCCACTGCGGCGCACCCTCCTAAACCCCAGCTCAATGTCTCGCCAAGGGTTCCTTCAGCCCCGCCACCCATCAAGCGGAACCTGTCATCAAGCGGGGCCTGGGTCTGCCCTTTGGTGACCCACCACATCGCTCCTCGATAAACAAGGAATCCGCCAAGCGTCACGATAAACGCCGGGACCGTCAAATATCCAATGATCCAGCCCTGCGCGGCCCCCAAGCAAGCCCCCATCAGGATTGCCGCCAGGGTGGCAATGATCCAGATGGCCGAATGGCCAAATCCGAATATATCCGGCAGTATTTGCACTTGCAAAAATGCCACGGTCATCCCGATGAAGCCGAGCATTGATCCGACAGACAGGTCAATATGCCGGGTGACGATGACAAACACCATCCCCGTCGCCATCACCGCGACCGATGCTGTCTGGACCGACAGGTTGAACAGATTACGCGGTGTCAGAAATCGCCCATCCGTAGCGATATTGAACACCAGACAGATGACAACAAACGCACCAATCATCCCCAAGAGGCGCAAATCCAGTTCAAGCGTTCTAAAAATACTGCGCCCGGAAACACACTGGAAAATCTTCAGACGGGGCACCATAGGAACCTCCTCGGGGCAACCCTGGTGTGAAATACAGCATAAGAACCAGCCCCGGGTTTTCGGGGGCTGGTCTACGGGAAGGGCTTCTTATTCGTTACACGGCTTCGGGCCGTTGACTACACCCTGGCAGAGTACGTCGACTTCAATCCAGCCTGCATCTGTGACAACGGCAAGATTATCAGCTGTCACCGGCACAGGGGCCAGCAGCGTGGCGTTCATGGAATTGCCACCCGGTGTTTTGAACGTGACCGTACCATCAATGTCAGCCATGGTGGTACCACTGGCCAGTGCCACAGCGATTTCACCTGCAGTTGCACCAAGGGCCCGTGCGTCTTTCCAGACCGAAACGGTCTGTGTTCCAAGGGCCACACGGTTCAAGGCAGCATGGTCGCCATCCTGGCCGGATACCGGCAGGCCCTCAAGCCCCTGTGCCGTTAAAGCCGCCACAACACCACCGGCAGTGCCGTCATTAGAGGCCACAACCGCATCAACCATGTTGTCGTTGGCGGTCAGGATCTGCTCCATGTTGCGCTGTGCGTTGGCCGGAACCCAGCCATCCGTGTAGGCTTCACCAATGATTGTGATCGCACCACTGTCAATCGCCTCTTGCAGAACTTCCTGCTGGCCACCCCGCAGGAAGTCTGCGTTCGGGTCCGTGGGCGAGCCCTTGATCATCACGTAGTTGCCTTCGGGCTGAGCAGCCAGAACGGCAGCAGCCTGCATTCGGCCGACTTCAACGTTGTCGAAAGTCAGATAATAGGCCCGCTCGTCTTCAATCAGACGGTCATACGCGATGACCGGAATGCCCTCATCTGCAGCAGCCTGAACAGCTGGCCCGATTGCAGAGGCATCCTGGGCCAGGATGATCAGCGCATCCACATCCTGTGCGATCAGCGATTCGATATCCGTTAGCTGTTTAGCTGACGACGATTGTGCATCGGCAGACAGATAAGCAGCACCAGCGGCGTTAAGTGCACCAACGATGGCAGCTTCGTCAGTTTTCCAGCGTTCTTCCTGGAAATTCGACCAGCTCACACCAACCGTGATGTCGTGACCCTCCGGGAAAGCCGGGGATGCCAGACATGCGGCTGTCGCCAAAGCGGTGATCAGTGTTGATTTTTTCATGAGATCCTCCCAAAGTCTCTATCTTGCGGATTCAGCGCACTCTCGAACAACTCCTAATGCATAATGAACTTATGTGTCAAAGGAAAATGTACATTGGGTTGGATACTGTCCGGGAACGCATCGAAATCGTCAAAGAGGAAGAAGGAAAACAAGGCCGGGGTTCCCGTGACTGCACTCAACCCGGGGGCGTGGCGGTGCCACACAGTGCGGCAAGGTTGAAACGGCCCCTTTTCGGCGTTGCATCGGGATGGTGCCGGTTGCTATACCCTTGTCACCTTCGTGCTGGCGCACCAGCGACGATAGCCCCTATAGCTCAGCTGGTAGAGCATCTGATTTGTAATCAGAGGGTCGGGAGTTCGAGTCTCTCTGGGGGCACCATTTCTTACGTCTTAATTCAAGACTGCACAACACGACTTGTGAACGCAACCGACCGCAAACAGGGATGTTCCGGACATCATGGTTCGGCAGCCAGTCAGGCGTGTTGCAGACACAGCACAGTGCGCCGTAATCGCACGATAAGGCGGCCTATGCTGGGGATATGGCTCCGGCGGTAGGGATCGAACCTACGACCAATTGATTAACAGTCAACTGCTCTACCGCTGAGCTACGCCGGAACTGACGGAGCATGTAGCACGCCTGATGTTGATCGTCCAGTGGGCGCGTTGAGAAAAATGGCTCTGCGGGTTCATTTGCGCTTGAACCTTGCGTGGGCGGTCAGCTTGCCCAGGGGTGAAGTTATATTTCGCCCTGTCAAATCAATAAGATGGGCCAGGATATTGCGCTCCGCCGCTGGCAGGAGGGCCGCGGGGGTATCGGTGTAGATTCGCCGCGCGAGTTGTGCGGTATCGGCAGCGCCTTCGCCCAATGCCTCCAGGATCGCGGCTTCACGGGCCCGGCGGTGGGCGACCAGCTCGACGCAGCGGGCCCGGGGCGTGCGCACCGGGCCACCATGGCCTGGGTAGCAGATGCGGTCCGACCGCGCCCCGAGTCGCGCGAGCGTGGCGTAAAAGGCACGCATATCACCATCTGGCGGCGATATCAGCGAACTTGACCAGCTCATCACCAGGTCGCCAGAGAACAATGCGCCGTTCCAGGCGAAGCTCAGGTGGTTGGCCATATGCCCCGGCGTCTCCAGCACCAGGACCGGTTGGCCATCCGCCTCAATCCTGTCGCCTTCCCGCAGCGTCTGGTCCGGCTGAAACCCCTCATCCACGCCCTCGCCGCCGCCCAGGGCACCCTCGGTGGCCAGCTGACGCATGATCCCGCTTTGCCCCCAGCGGCTGTTGCCTGCTGCGCAAACCGGGGCACCTGTGGCCTCTGCCAGAGGGCGGGCCAGCGGCGAGTGGTCCAGGTGCGAATGGGTGACCAGAATGCGCGTGATTCGCTGCCCCGGCCCGACCGCCGCCAGAATGGCCGACAGATGCGCCTGATCCATCGGTCCGGGGTCGATTACCACCAGATCGCGTTTACCGAGCAGATAGGTCATCGTACCACGAAACGTCATGGGGGAGGGGTTGGGGGCCAGGATCACCCGCAGACCTGGTTCCAATTCCTCTGCCGCCATCGCTTGTCCTTTGCACCCTGTGACCGCCCGGGTTAGATGGGCAGTGATGTCTGGCTGGTTCAAGAGATTTCTACCGCGCGGGCTTTACGGGCGGGCCGCGCTGATCCTGATTGTGCCAATCGTTACCTTGCAGCTTGTGGTCTCTGCGGCCTTCCTGCAACGGCATTTTGAGGATGTGACTGATCAGTTGACGACGGCCCTGGTTCTGGATTTGCGCTATGTGCTTGATCAACTCGCCGCGGCTGGCCCCGGGGCCGCCCGCGCCACGGCGGATAATCTTCGGATCGAGATGACGGGGGCCGCACCGCCTGCACAGGATGCCTGGCTTTGGTATGATCTGTCAGGCCACCGGGTGATCGAGGTGCTGCGGCGCGAGCTCCCCGAGGTGCGGTTCATCGATCTGGCCGAGGATGATCGCCGGGTCCGGATCGGATTGTTGACAGGTTCGGGAGAGATTGAATTGGCGGTGCGGCGTAGCCGCGTCTCTGCCTCCAACCCGCATCAGCTTCTGGTTCTAATGGTCTTCACGGGCCTTTTGATGACAGGCATCGCCTATATCTTCCTGCGCAATCAGTTACGGCCGATCCGTCGTCTGGCGCGGGCTGCTGAAGCCTTTGGTAAGGGCAAGGTGCTGGATTACAATCCCCACGGCGCGTTGGAAGTACACTCGGCCGGGCGCGCGTTTCTGGACATGCGCAGCCGGATCGAGCGGCAGATTGAACAGCGCACGATGATGCTGTCCGGGGTTAGTCATGACCTGCGCTCACCACTCACACGGATGAAACTGGCCCTTGGCCTGATGGAACCGTCCGAGGAGACCGCGGCACTGGAGCGCGATGTAGAAGAAATGCGGATGCTTCTGGATACGTTCCTTGATTTTGCCCGGGCCGACGCCTTGGATGACCCTGTGCCAGCGGACCCGCAGGCCCTGGCCAAGGCCGTGCTGGACAATGCCAGACAGGCGGGCGGCAACGTTGAGTTGAAGGTGGGGCAGCAGGTGCAACCGGTTGACATGCGCGCCCAGGCTGTACAACGCGCCTTGGGCAACCTTGTCTCAAATGCACTGCGCCACGGCAGCCGGGTGCGGGTTACGCTGCAAATCCTGGATCATGCGGTGCGCTACACGGTTGAGGATGATGGGCCAGGCATACCACCAGCAAAACGGGCCGGGGCACTGCGCCCCTTCTCTCGTTTGGACAGGGCGCGGAATCAGGACAGAGGGTCCGGCGTGGGGCTTGGCCTGACCATCGCCAGCGATATCGCACACAGCCATGGCGGTACCCTGCGACTTAGCGACAGCACTGATCTGGGTGGTCTGCGGGTGGATTTTGTTCTGGCACGGTAGGGGTGCCATGGCTTTCGGTTTTCCCGGCCCCTGGCGTTTTCTGTTCCGGCAAGGCAGCCTAGATCGATGGCGGTTTGGGCCGCGGCAAAAGTGGTAGGCCCGGCAGGACTCGAACCTGCAACCAAAGCGTTATGAGCGCTCTGCTCTGACCAAATTGAGCTACAGGCCCGTCTTCCGGCAGAATCCTTATCATCAGTTTACAGCAGGTCGTCAAGACTGCCCATTGTGATCGGCGGCCATACGGCTAAAAATTTTTGTGCGCGGATTTGTGCACAGTGTCTGGCACCCGATCCACCTGCCGTGATCCTGTGCCATTTGAGCCCTTTTCATTTCAGACAAGAGTGTCTATGGCTTGGGGCCGACACAGCCATTTGCAAGGTTCCTTAACCGTCCCGTGCCAGAAACCCTGACGACGACCGATGCGCTTGCCGCATTCTGTGTGCGCGCTGCCACCGTGCCTTATGTCACCGTTGATACCGAATTCCTGCGCGAGCGCACCTATTATGCCCAGTTGTGCCTGGTGCAGATCGCGCTTCCCGGCGACACGGATGAAACAGCTGTTCTGGTTGATCCGCTGGCCGACGGCATGTCGCTTGCCCCGCTGTTTGCGCTGTTCCGCAACACGGATGTGGTCAAGGTGTTTCACGCTGCACGACAGGATCTAGAGATTTTTCATGTCGTTGGCGATGTGGTGCCTGCACCGCTTTTCGACACCCAAATTGCGGCGATGGTCTGCGGCTACGGCGATCAGGTCGGCTATGAAACGCTGGTGCGCAAGATCACCCAATCCGGCGTTGATAAATCTTCTCGCTTTACTGACTGGTCGCGGCGGCCCCTGTCGAAGACACAGAAATCCTACGCCCTGGCTGATGTCACCTATTTGCGGCAGGTTTATGAACATCTTGCCAACCAGCTTCAGGCCTCGGGCCGCACCGCCTGGATGCAGGAAGAGTTGAGCGCACTGACCAATTCCGACGATTACATCGTGGATCCCTCCGAGTCCTGGCGGCGGCTGAAGCTGCGGGGCAATTCGGGCCCGTTTCTGTCGATAGTGCGCGAATTGGCGGCCTTTCGGGAGCGTTTCGCACAAAATCGCAACATTCCCCGCAACAGGGTTATAAAGGACGATGCGTTGATGGAGGTTGCATCCTCTAAACCACGGACGCTGGAAGACTTGGGCAAATCCCGCCTGCTACTGCGAGAGGCACGGCGGGGCGATATCGCACAAGGGCTGCTGCAGGCCGTTGCAAAGGGCCTGAAGGCTGATCCCAGGGATTTCCCCAAACCGGCACCCGCGGGTCGCGACAGGTCCGCCATGAACCCGGCGCTTGCGGACTTGCTGCGCGTTCTGCTGAAGGCCAAGGCAGAAAAGGCGGGCGTAGCGCAAAAACTGATTGCCTCGGCCCCAGACCTGGACGATATCGCCTCGGGCTGTCATGATGGGCTGTGGTCCAGGGGCTGGCGGCGGGAGGTGTTCGGTGAAGATGCCCTGGCACTGACGCGCGGAGAGATCGCACTTTCAGCAGAAGGTCAGTCGGTGAAGATCATCCGGCTTTAGTACCGGGTCACGCTGCGCTGGTTTCCGGTGGCTTGTACGGTGATTGTGCGAATACCCTGCAGTGCCTGTGTGCCAAGCCTGGTGCCTGCCAAAACCTCACGCGAGCGTGGCGTGCCCCGGCGCGTTGGGTTCCTGGGCCCTTTAATGCGAAACTCAAATACAACGCGTCCCCCGGCGCGCTCAATCTCGACCAGCTCAGCCGCCCAGTAGCCTTGGTTCTGGGGCAAGCCCACGGCGTGCAGGATGATACCGCCCGGATGCGCATCCGCATTCAGGCTGATCACCTGGCTGACCAATTCATGCCGAACGAACGGCCCCCCGGTTTCATTCACCTCGGCCTGTTCGCGGCGGTCACTGCCGAACCAGCTGCCCGGGTTTGGCCGCGATGCGCATGCCGAAATCGACAAGAGCAGACCTAGCATGATCCCCATGCGAAATGTCATCCTGCCCCCTCCGGTGATAATCATGGAATTGTTCCTAGCCCATTGCGAAGGCGTTGAAAAGCAGCTCTGGACCTTTTGGCCCCCGCAGCTTACCTCAAGTTACCTCAAACCGCGTGCGAGATGAACGGAGATATCCATGGCGCGCCCCGCCTTTGAAAAGATTGCCGAGACCTTTGAACTTCTGGAGGATTGGGAGGATCGCTATCGCCATGTGATCGAACTTGGCAAGGCGATGGAGCCGCTGGATGGGGCGTTTTGCGTACCCGCAACCAGGGTCGATGGCTGTGCCAGTCAGGTCTGGATTACACCGCGGATCGAAGGGGAAGGGCCCGGCGCAGTCTTCCGGTTCCAGGGCAACAGCGATGCGATGATCGTGCGCGGGCTGATTGCAGTGCTTCACGCGCTCTATTCGGGTTTGTTGGTGGATGAGGTACTGCGGGTTGATGCGGGTGCGGAATTGGCGCGTTTGGGTCTGAATGATCACCTGTCGGCGCAACGTTCCAACGGGCTACGCGCAATGGTCAAGCGTATACGGACGCTGGCCAGTGACACCGTGGCGACCTAAAGCCGTTTCAGTGCGGTTTCCAGATCGCCGTATCCGGTAAAGCGGCGCTCAAAATCCAGTTTCAGGAACGCCGCGCAATCCTGTGCTTTTGCGGTCAAGGCCGGGTCATCGATCTGCGCTTGATAGACCAGCTTTGTGTAATGGCCAAAATACGTGTCACGCAGTTCCGGATGGCGATCCAGGCCAAGGGGTTTCGTTACAAAGGCGTCAAACTGCCGAACCAGAAAATCCGTCAGATAGAAGGCCGAGAACTCTTCCTTGGCACGGCTTGCGAATACCGCGTTTCCTTCGAAAAAACTATAGCAATGCGGCCCCTCCAGCATCTTGACGCCCAGAGTCCTGCAGCGCGCCTGCAACCGGCCGCCGGTGCCGCAATCGGCATAAAGCACGAATACCTGATCATAGGTGTCCCGATGGGCCTGTAAGGCTGCCTCGACTGCATCCGCAATGGCATCGGGGCGGTTGTGCAGGATCGCGGGCAGACAGTGCAGGTCCATATGGGTCCAGCCATTGGCGTCGATCAGGGCCAGAACCTCGCGCGCCAGTGCGCCGCAGGCCAAAAGCAGGATCTGCCCGCTGCTTTTCACGGTCAGCCCCGTCTCGGTCAGGCTTCTGTCATCCAGTGCCGCACTCATGGCGTGAGCTTATCATCGTTTGACCGCCGGCGCGGTCCCAAAACCGACAAGGCCAAGCCCAGCATGATCACCACCGCACCCAGGATTTCCACCAATGTCAGCCGTTCCCCCAGGATAGCGGCACTGGTCGCGATGCCGACCACAGGGATCAAAAGCGCAAAGGGTGTCACATCCGCCGTTTTGTAGCGTGACAGAAGTGTGCCCCAAAGCGAATAGCCAAGCACAGTAGAAATCACCGCAACATAGACCACCGCGGCCCAGTGCCGCAGGCCAAGGGCGGCGATGGTGCCGACAGGATCAGACGTTTCAACCGCCAGGGACAGACCCAGCATCGGCAGGGGCGGAATCAGGCTTGCCCAGATAAAAAGCGGCAGCATCGCAATGCCCGAGAGTCGTTTCAGCACCAGGTTTCCGCAGGCCCAACACAGTGCCCCGCAGAGTATCAGCACCAGGCCCCACCGGGTCATGTTGCCGCCTGCACCGATCCCGAAGATCACCAGGCCAGTGACTGCCAATGCAATGCCCGGAAGATGGACACCCCGCACACGCTCACCCATAAACAGGGCCGAAAGCAGAATGGTCAACGGTACCTGCGATTGCAGCAGAAGAGAGGCAAGGCCCGCCGTCACATCCGCCCGCAGTGCCGCGAACAGAAAGGCAAACTGCCCCATATTGATGAACCCGCCAACCGCCAGAATGACCTGCCAGGACACCGGCGGACGCGGCAGAATCAGCAAGAGCGGCAGCAGGATCAGAAAGCGAAGACCAGCGAAAAGGAACGGCGGAATTTCTTCCAGTGCCATCTTCATGGCAGTGAAGTTGGAACCCCATGCCAGGATCACAATACCGACCAGAAAAAGATCGCGCGATGGCAGGGCCGGGGGTGCGCACGTGTTCATACCGGCACCCGCCCGGCCCTGGTGAGGCACCAGACATCGCGCCCCTTGATCACCACAACCGGAAACGGGCCGATGAAACAGGTGCGGATGTTCATACATGCCCGATTTTCCTGATATTCCACCCGGCCCGCGGGCGTATGACAATGCACGATCATGGGGGGGCCATGGCTGGCAGCCACCATCAGGCAGATCGCCGTGCTTGCCACGCCGGGCAATGATGCGGGGACCGCCTGGGCCACAGCCTGTTTGCCGATCACACCCTTGCTGTCTGGATCCAGGGCCACCGAATTGCCACCACGGATAGCCGGCACGGGCACCAACCCATGGTACGCGCGATCCCGGGCGAGGGTCAGCATGACTGAGCACATGTCAATATCGCCGATGGCCTGGCGGATCCTGGTCAAAGGAAACCGGGATGCAACGGGTCAAGTACTTGCGGCCATCTGGTTGTGCTTGCGCGCGATGAACTCTTTCGCGGTTTCCACCGCCACGGCGGCATCGCGGCAATACGCATCCGCGCCAATGGCCTTGCCGAATTCCTCGTTCAGGGGCGCACCACCGACCAGGACGATATAGCTGTCGCGCAGGCCCTTTTCGGTCATCGTGTCAATCACGACCTTCATATAGGGCATCGTTGTTGTCAGAAGCGCGGACATACCCAGGATGTCGGGTTCTTCGGCCTCAAGCGCGTCCAGGTAGCTTTCGACGGCATTGTTGATACCCAGGTCGACAACCTCGAACCCGGCCCCTTCCATCATCATCGAGACGAGGTTCTTGCCAATGTCGTGGATATCCCCCTTGACCGTCCCGATCACCATCTTGCCCACACGCGGTGCCCCGGTTTCCGCCAAAAGCGGTTTCAGGATCGCCATGCCGCCTTTCATGGCATTGGCCGCCAGCAGCACCTCGGGCACAAAAAGAATCCCGTCGCGGAAGTCAGCTCCAACAATCGTCATGCCACCCACCAATGCCTCGGTAAGGATGCGATAGGGCACCCACCCGCGTTCAAGAAGGATGTTAACGCCTTCTTCGATTTCTTCCTTTAGACCGTCGTAAAGGTCATCAAACATCTGTTGCACAAGCGCGTCATCATCAAGTGCGCTCAGGATGATGTCGTCGTTTTCAGCCATTCGGGGGCCTCCCGCTACTGGGCGTTCTGATCACGTTTGATAATTGTGCTAAGTGTAGCGGCACGATGGCAAGCGCAGGATTGCGACACAGACCGCGCCGGAACCGACGCACACTTGCGAAAGTTTTTCTTTTGTGCTGAAGTGGTCCGATGACTAGGGATTCTGTTCTGCCACCTGACCGCTGCAAGGGCCGCGCTGCCGCAAGTAACGAAAGCGGCCGGTTTGAACGGTTCAAACGGGTGAGCGTCAGCGACGGGTGGGACCGGGAAGAGGATCTGCCCCCCTTGCGCACCGAGGTTCGGCTGGAACACGCGAAATCGGTTATCACCCGCAATGCCAGCCCCGATATCCCCTTTGACCGGTCGATCAACCCCTACCAGGGGTGCGAGCACGGCTGCATCTACTGTTTCGCCCGCCCAAGCCACGCCTGGCTTGGCCTGTCTCCGGGCCTGGATTTTGAAACGCAATTGACCGCAAAGCCGAACGCGGCAGAGCGTCTGGTCAGGGAGCTTCGCCATCCGCGCTACCGCCCGCGAACCATCGCGATTGGCACCAATACCGATGCGTATCAGCCAATTGAGCGGGAACATCGGATCATGCGTGGCATCCTGGAGGTGCTGCAGGCGTTTCAGCATCCCGTTGGCATCGTCACCAAGGGTACGCTGATTGAACGCGATGTGGATATCCTGGGGCCGATGGGGCAGGCGGGGCTGACCCGGGTGGGCATCTCTGTCACCACCCTTCAGGCCGATCTGGCCCGCAGGATGGAACCACGTGTCCCATCGCCCGCCCGTCGGTTGCGAACAATTGAGGGGCTGGCCAAGGCGGGTGTGCCAGTGCGGATTATGGCCTCTCCCCTGATCCCTGGCCTGACCGATCACGAGTTAGAGGCAATCCTGGCCGCGGGGCGCAGGGCCGGTGCGGTGGCGGCTGGCACGATCCCCCTGCGCCTGCCCCGAGAGGTGGCGCCGCTGTGGCAAAACTGGCTGGCTGAACATTATCCGGACCGTATGGGCCGCGTGATGTCAAAAATCCGGGACATGCACGGCGGGCGTGACTACGACCCGGAATGGGGCAGGCGGATGACCGGGCAAGGGGTCTGGGCCGATCTGATTCGAAAACGATTCGCCCGGGCGATCCGGAATCTCGGTCTGGTCCATCGCCTGCCGGAATTGCGGACCGACCTGTTCCAGGTGGCAGGGAAAGGAGGAGGCCAGCTCGACTTTGCGTTTTAGTCTTTGGGGGGGGGGCAAAATTCTGGCCTGCCTAGGTGCTGAAATCACGCGCGATACTCTGAACGGGGTGGCTTGGAGGCCACTCCAGCCGAGTCCGTGGGTGCGGAATCGCCTTGGGTTGCCCCCCGGAGCAGGGGCAAAAAGTTATAAAAGCATGCATCACACCCCTTGCAATCATCACCCCCTCTATATATGCCCGGAGGCAAGCGTGTTGCCCGCCCATCACATCGCAAGAATGGCTGGCAAAAGACTGACCTGTCAGGATTTGATCGCATGACGAATAAAGACCCTTTTATGGATTCTGTCGCGCGTTATGTTCGTGAAATCAGAAGGGTTTATCAAACAGGGACGGCCACAGAACATTCCTATCGGCCTGCCCTGGAAAGGCTTTTATCCTCAATTGACAACGGCGTCACCGTTCAAAACGAATCCAGACAGATTGGCCGCAACGCCCCCGATATAACCCTATACCGCAACGGTATTGCGATTGGTCATGTGGAAGCCAAAGACATCGATGTTGATCTGTCAAACCTCAATGACGCGAACAAAGACCAGAAAAAGCGTTACCTTGCCAGCATGGATAAACTGGTTTACACCAACGGTCTTGACTGGGAGCTTTATTTGAATGGCGCACTCATATCCGAGGTGAGCATTGCCACATTGAAATCGGGTAATATCAAATCTGCCCGTGGCAATTTCCACAAACTCAAAACCCTGTTGAATTTTCTAACTCAAAATTCACAGAGCATCGCCAGTATTGAAAATCTTGTTGGGGCAGTAGCGCACCGGGCCAGATTGATCAGAGACAATCTGAAACATACAATGCGTGAAGGAACAAGCCATTACAAAATTTTTGAATTCTTCAAAGAGCATCTTATTCATGACATCACGCCGGATGCGTTTGCTGATGCGTATGCGGAAACTGTCACTTATGGTGTTCTCGCAGCGCGTATACATGCAAAGGAAGAGGACTTTACCCGTGCGCATCTGAAGGACATGATTCCGAAATCCAACCCGTTTCTGCGCGGTTTATTTACGCATATCGCGGAAGATTCCCTGGATTGCCGTATTGCTGGAATTATTGATGATCTGGTGGATGTATTCAAAGCATGCGATGTGGACAGACTTCTTGAAAACAAGGACAAAGGCGATCCTTTTCTGCATTTCTATGAAAAATTTCTTGACATTTACAACTTTGAAAAGCGCAAGGATTATGGCGTCTGGTATACCCCTGACCCGGTGGTGCAATTCATCGTTCGCGCTGTAGACGATGTCTTGAAAAAGGAGTTCATGTTGCGCGATGGTCTTGCGGACACATCGAGAATAACACTTGACGACAAGGGCACACAGGTTCATCGTGTTCAAATACTGGACCCTGCCACTGGAACTGGAACGTTTCTGGCTGAAGTGATCAAACGGATTGCATCAGGGGTTCAGGATGTCACAGGGCACGGATGGTCAGATTACATAGAGGAAGACCTGATCCCCCGACTGCACGGGTTTGAGGTATTGATGGCCCCTTATGTGGTGTGCCACATCAAATTGAGTATGATGCTAAAAGAACTGGTTTATAAGCCGAATGACGAATCGAAGCGTCTATCGGTTTATCTGACCAATTCTCTGGAATCGGGAGATAAGGATATTCATGGGTTGTTCTATCCCTGGTTTATGGAAGAAGTTAAAAGCGCGGCTGAAATCAAATCAAAAAAAACCATTATGTGCGTCATCGGCAATCCGCCATACCTGGCCGAAAGCGGCAAATCCGAAGGCTGGTTCGGCACCCTGATGAAGGATTACAAGAAAGAACCGGGCGGCAAGGTCAATCTGGATGAGCGGAACCCAAAATGGCTGAATGATCTTTATGTGAAGTTTATCCGCATGTCTTCACACCTGATTGAACAGAACGGCGAGGGCATCCTGGGGTTCATCACCAATCACGGCTATCTAGATAATCCTACTTTTCGCGGCATGCGTTGGCACCTGATGCAAACCTTTGACAGCATCCACGTGCTGGATCTGCATGGGAACAGCAACAAGAAAGAGGTTGCCCCGGACGGCACGCCCGATAGCAATGTGTTCGATATTCAGCAGGGCGTGGCCATCCTTATCGCCGTGAAGACCAAGGGGGGCGGTCCGGAATTGGCCAAGGTGTATCGCGGCGATTTATGGGGCAGCCGGAATACGAAATACGAAAGCCTTGCAACGGGCAGGATGGAGGAATTGGTCCCGAACAGGCTGGACGTCCGCGGCCCCCAATACGCGTTCAAACGGCGTGATCATGCCTTGGCACAGGTTTATGAACAGGGCTTTTCGATAACCGAATTCATGCCGGTCAATTCGGCGGGTATTGTGACGGCACGGGACAGTCTTACAATTGATGAAAGCAAGGAACGGCTTTGGCAGCGCGTTCAGGACTTCGCGCAAGTGGAGCCAGAAAACGCCCGCGCAAAATATGCCCTGGGCAAGGATGCACGGGATTGGAAAGTGGCCTGGGCGCAGGCCGACCTGAACGCCGATCTTTCTCCGGACAACCTTATGCCCGTTGCCTATCGCCCGTTCGATACACGATGGACCTATTACACCGGAAAGGATCGCGGATTCTTGTGTAGGCCCCGAAGGAATGTCATGCGGCATATGCTGGCGGGGGAGAATCCGGGCCTTGTTTTTTGCCGGGGAGATGCCGAGGGAAACAGTGCCAGCGCACATGTTACAAACACAATCTGCGACAGCCGTTTATGGACCCGGCCGGGAATGCAAAGTATTGATTATCTGGCCCCCCTTTACCTCTACCCGGATGAGCAGAACCTTGACACCACCCGCCGCATCAATTTTGATCCGGCTATGTGGGATCAGCTGAAAACCTTGGCCACGTACCCCGAACATGACACCCCGGACGAATTACAAACCTTTGATTACATTTACGGCACCCTGCACAGTCCCTCTTACCGTGCAACCTATGCCGAATTCCTGAAAACCGACTTTCCGCGCATCCCCTGGCCCGCCACGCCGGACGCGTTTTGGGATATATCCACCAAAGGCGCGGCATTGCGGAAATTGCACCTGATGGACCCGGCCGCGATTGGCGATACCCCGTATCCGCTTGAAGGCGATGGTGACAACAATGTGGGTAAACCCCGGTTTGATAATGGCAAGGTCTGGATCAACAAAACCCGATACTTTGCCAACGTGCCCGACGTGGCGTGGGAATTTTACATCGGCGGCTACCAGCCCGCACAGAAATGGCTGAAAGACCGTAAAGGCAGGACGCTGGGCCTCGATGATATCAGGCACTATCAAAGCATCCTGAAAATCCTGTCGGAAACTGACAGACTCATGCAAGAGATAGACATTTGCCAACCAGGCACAGGACAAGCCGAATGACCAGGTCCAAAGACAGCAGCCCGAAGCCGGATCAGAAGTGACCCGGCACAATGTTAATTTAGGATATAATTTCCTTTGTTATTTCGGGCCGATCATCTGCTCTGGCCGCACCACCGCCTCAAATGTCGCTTCATCAACGAAACCAAGCCCGATCGCCGTTTCCTTCAGCGTCGTTCCGTTCTTATGGGCGATCTTGGCGACTTTTGTTGCTTTGTCATAGCCGATGGTGGGGGCCAGGGCCGTGACCAGCATCAGGCTTTCGCGCATCAGCTTTTCAATTCGGTCGGTATTGGCGCGGATACCCAGGACGCAATTATCGGTAAAGGCCAGGCAGGCGTCGCCGATCAGCTGCATGGATTGCAAAACGTTATAAGCCATCATGGGCTTATAGACGTTCAGCTCAAAGTGCCCCTGGCTGCCGGCAAACCCCACAGCGGCGTCATTGCCAATAACATGGGCGCAAACCTGGGTCATCGCCTCGCATTGGGTCGGGTTAACCTTGCCCGGCATAATCGATGATCCGGGCTCATTCTCTGGCAACATCAATTCCCCCAGGCCGCAGCGGGGGCCGGAACCAAGGAGGCGGATATCATTGGCGATTTTGAACAGGCTTGCGGCCACCGACCTCATCGCGCCCGACATGGCCACCATTGCGTCATGGCTTGCCATCGCCTCAAACTTGTTGGGTGCGGTGACAAAGGGCAGGCCAGTGATGCGGGCCATATTGGCGGCAACCTCTTCCCCCCAACCCTGCGGCGTGTTGAGCCCCGTGCCCACGGCGGTGCCGCCTTGGGCCAGCTCATAAATATCGGTCAGTGCCGTCTTTGTGCGCTCAATGGATTTCGCCACTTGATGGGCATAGCCCGAGAATTCCTGTGCCAGCGTTAACGGTGTGGCGTCCATCGTGTGGGTGCGCCCGATTTTGATGATCCCGTCAAACTCTCTTACTTTGGCTTCAAGCACCTTGTGCAATTTTTCCATCCCCGGCAGCGTGGCATCCCGCGCCGTCATCGCCGTTGCGATATGCATCGCTGTGGGGAAGGTATCATTCGAACTCTGGCCCATATTGCAGTGGTCGTTCGGATGCACCGGGTTTTTTGAGCCGATCTTACCGCCGAGGATCTCGATGGCGCGGTTGGCGATCACCTCATTGGCGTTCATGTTTGATTGTGTGCCCGACCCGGTTTGCCAAACCGCCAGCGGGAAATTATCGTCAAGTTTGCCGTCTATCACCTCTTGTGCGGCCTCGATCATCGCCTCGCCCAGACCGTCAAGCTTGCCGGCCTTATGATTCGCCTCGGCACAGGCGCGTTTGATCACGCCCAAGGCGCGGATCACCGCGACGGGCTGTTTTTCCCATCCGATCAGAAAATTCATGATCGAACGCTGCGTCTGTGCGCCCCAATACCTGTCGGCGGGAACCTCCAGCGGGCCAAAGCTGTCGGTCTCGGTGCGGGTGACGGTCATGGGCGATATCCTTTTAAGGGCGTGTCTTATCCTGGGGAATATCCAGGCGGGGTAAGGTGCGCAACGGCCGGAATGGCACAGCACGGGTGGGGTGGCCATCTGTGGCCAAAGCCTGCCGGAAGCGGTAGACGCGGGCAGGGGGCATGTTCCACCAGAACCTGCCGCTGACGTCCCAGGACAGGCCCAATTCATCCCGGACCGGTTTGGCAACCGGGGGGAAAGGGCCATAGGTGAATTGCACATAATCTGCGCCCGCGCCCAGTTTTGCCATTGCCCCTGTCAAGATGGCCCGCTGCAGGGCTATCGGCATGGACAAAAGCGGCAGCCCCGAGACCACCGCCTGGACCTGCGCCACTGGCAGATCGCTGATATTCCCGGCGGATATCTGGTACACATTCAGGTTCGGAAAACGCATGTGCAGGTGGGCGCAGAAGTCGGGGTTTACCTCGATCACATGGAGCTGGTCCGCTGGCAGGCCCCGGCCCAGGATCGCCCGGGTAATCTTGCCGGTACCCGCACCCAGCTCGATCACCGGGCCGTCCTCTGGGTAAACCCGTGCGGCCATCTCGTGTGCCAAACGATCAGACGAGGGCGCAAGGGCCACTACCTGACGCGGGTAACGCAGAAGCTGGCCCATGAACAGCCGGAAATCACTGGATATCACGCGGGGTTCCATTGGTGACGTTTCGGGGCGCGGCGTCGCAAGTCCGCACCAGGGACAAGCTTAATGTGACTTCCTGAACCGGTCCAGGCTGACCACCTCGGCATTCTGGCCATTGGGTACGTCGGGGGCGGGTGGACGGTCTGCCGGTTCTGCGGATGGCAGCGGACCGTCTGCCGGCACCGGGGCCTGTTTTCCCGTTTCAAACCGCAGGCCGAATTTAACGGACGGATCCACAAAAGTCAGGATAGCATCGAACGGCACATACAGGGGCTCCGGAGTGTTGCCGAAATTCAAGGTGATGGAAAAGCCGTTATTATCCACCTCCAGCCCGTTGAACCAGTGCTGTATGATGATCGTCATTTCTTCGGGATAGCGTTCGGTCAGCCAGTCGGCCAGCGCAGCCCGGGGGTGGCGCGTGTCAAACGTGATGAAGAAGTGATGCTTCCCCGGCAGGCCGTGTTCGGCGACATGTTCCAGCACCGTCCGGACCAGCCCGCGCATCGCGCGGTGCATCAACGGCCCATAAGCGATGGAGTCGGGCGCGATATCGGACATAGGCTTCCCAAGCATAAGATGATGACACTATCATAGAAAGGTTCGAACGGGATTGAAAGCCCCGCCAATGCCCCAAAGGCGGGGCGCACGTTCAGATATTTGCGAGCACCAGCCAGGCCGCCAAAACCGCTTCACAGCCGAAAAAGGTCCAACTCTGGCGCGAGGCGGCATTGTCGCGGAAGATCGATGTGATTCGCCCAATGGCAGCCCCGCCATAGGCAAACCCCACGATCAGCCAGCCCAACGGTTCGTTAATAATCAGCGCACCCGCGCCCAACCCAACAAACACACAGCCCGAGGCGGCAGAGACCTCGGTATAAGCCATGTTGGTGGGGCCAGCACGCATATCCAACTGGTCCATGGTCCAGCGTGGGGCCAGCCAGCCCATCAGGCCAAGAACGATGGTTAGCAGGGCTGCCAGCATATTGATGATATCTACAGCGGTCAGTGTGGCCAGCATTCCAGAACCTCCAGGGCAATGGTCTCCTCTTTAAACGGCGGGCGCGACGGGCCGGATCACGCGCAGGTGAAAGAACCCGGTACATATGTAAGGGTGCGGGGCAGAAGATTGAATCGCCCGCGTCGCTATAACAGGATGCAAGTGTTGCGCCCCCGTCGCAGCCTCAATGCCGTAAAGCAAGTCACCTTTGGCATGTCCGCCTTGTCTGGTTCATGGCCGCTAGGTTCATGGGCACAGCCGCCTTTGACAGCGTGTATGTCGCCTGCGGGATCAAAACCCGCGCTGCCTTCAAGGATTTTGTTACCCTTTAGGCCCCAAATCACATCTCCCCTGTCAGTGCCGACAAGGGGGGGTCCCCGTCAAGCCCACGGATGGTGCGGTTTTGAGGTGCACAGATGAAACTGCCGAAGAACAAGAACGTGCTGATCCCGCCGATGTGGCCCACAGTTGTGTAGTGCAGGCTTCTGTTGCCAGGTGCCTGCCAACCCCGCTTTACGCGGCTAGGCGTAAAGGCTTAATTTCGGTCTTTCAAGCCGCTTAAGCAGCCAGAGCGACCGGAGCACGGTTGTCGTTTGCAACTGTACGTTTTGCACCGATAACGGTGGTGGCTCACCGGGACAAAGCTAACCCCTTTAGACGTTCGTCGATCCTGTTTCGGCCCCATGATCCCCAAAACGAGAGGGATGTTGGTGGAGCCGCCGGGTACCGCCCCCGGGTCCGATTCGCTTATTACGAGCGCGTTTATGTCCATAGTCCCAGAGGGGACAACAAAGCGTATATATGATCCCCGCTCGCCAATGCAAGCAAAACCAGAACATTTTTCCGTAAAAGTGTGCGGAAGGCGATTTTTCCAGTAAGTTCAGGGATATTTTTTCGCCGCTATCCCACTCAAATCGACTGGAACGGCCCAATTTGACTCGACTCTTGGGGGGCCTTGCCTTGCGGGCATGGCCATCCCCCACGCACCCGCCCCGCACTTCCCTGTGAAGTTCAATCGCCGATGGTGCACCGATGATAACCGGACCCCGCTGCCATGCTGGTCCGGGCATCTTTGTTGGTGGCAGGGCTGTGTGACCCGGCGTATCGGCCCCGGTGGCCTAGAAGCCCGCCTTGATGCGCTCAAAGGCTTCGGCCTGGCGTTGACGCTGCGCATTTGATATGGGCAATTGCGCCAGAACCGGCACAGTGACCTCACCCAGGCCGTTGGCCTCCAGCATCCCGGTACCCAGGGCGACCAGCGCGGCGGAATTGGCCGAGCCAAAGCCGTTTTCAAGCAGCGCCCTGGCCGAAGCAGGATCGAGCAGCGCATTAACATAGTCATACGCCTTATCCTCCACGCCTGGTGCATCAACCATGTTGACATAGCCACAGAGCCAGACACTGGTGCCTTCCGTGGTGTTGCGCGCATAGCCAACGGGAAAGCCCTCATCGGCCAGCGTCACCGGCACCTCATTCCAGGCCCAGGCCACCAGCACCTCACCCGAACCCATCAACTGGCCCAACTCACCGGGATCAACCCAATAGGTGCGCAGATTCTTGTGGATCGTGCGCAGCCAGCTGGTCGCTGCCTCGAATTTGGCGTCGGTGACATTTGACCAGTTGCTGACGCCCGTCGCCAGATAGGCCAGCGCATAGGCATCATCCACATTGTCGGGAATCGACAGGCGCCCGGCAAAATCCGGGTTAGCGAACACGTTAAGCGAGGCAACCTGCGCAGGCGTGACCTGTTCGGTGTTATAGGTCACGGCGGTAGAACCGTAATCGGTGGGCAAAAAGAACATCTCTTCCGAACCGGCAAGAACATCTTCGCCCACCAGGTCAGCGTTCAGCGTATCAAAGGCCGCGATGCGGTCCGTGTCCCACGGCTCAATAAGGCCCGAGGCCTGCCAGCGCGGCACCGAGCCCGCGCAGATATGGGTCACGTCGGATTGAAACCCCGCGACCAGCCGCTGAAACGCCTCATCCTCATCGCCGAAGAACACAAAAGACGGGCTATTACCATGGGCGTTAATATAAAGCTGGTGAAAGCCGGGAACTTCAAACCCTGAATAGTCGAAGACCAGCAGGTCATCATCCTGGGCCAGGGCAGGCATGGCGCATGTAAGGCTGGCAACAGTGCCAAGCAGCAGGCGATAGGTCATGGGTACAAATCCTTGGTTTGCGTAGAGGGCACTCTTACGAACCCTGCGGCAACATCGCAAGAGGATTCGCATGGTTGCGCGGTCACACAAGCCGATTCGGCGTGCACACATCGGGCCAGAGCATCACTGCCGGGGCAGCAATGATTGCCAACGGGCTGTCCGCATCGCCATTGTGCACGTCCTGCAGACAATGCGCAAATGATTCGTTCAGTCCCGGCATGAACCCGGTGCCGCAAAGGAACCAGAAGACCAGGCCCTGACAAAAGCGGACATACCGGGGGGCAGCAGCAGGGCAGAAGCAGATGAACGGATATGCAACACCGCCCGTTGCACAGCAGGAAAACAGTTGCAAATCCGGGTGGTATCGTCATCTTTTGGGAATATGCAAGGCAAGACGCAAGTCCGCCCGGGAGGGCAAAATCTGTGATGTCCGGCATCGTGCGCCCGGCCCTTTGGCTTGGGTTCTTTGGCATCATCCTGGTGGCCTGGTGGATGATGTATGCCATGGCAACCGATATGGGCCTTGATCTGATCGGGCGCCCGAATCAAATGGCGCGCACCATGGCCGCGATGGACCCGCATTTGGACATGGATATGCCTATGGCCCGGTTCGGGCCGCTCTTCGGGATGTGGGCGGCGATGATGGCCGCCATGATGCTGCCGACCATGGTGCCGACACTGCGGACCTATGACGCATTAATAACCGCGGCCGATGGTACCCGTGCCGGGTGGCTGGGGGTTCTGCTGGGATATTTCATGGCCTGGGTTGCCTTTGCCGCGGTGATCACCGGGGTGCAACTGGCACTGCTGTTCGGCGGGGTGGTCGATGTGCTGGGCAGTGCCCGGGCCCCCCTGGTTTGCCGCAGGATTACTGGGCGCGGCTGGCCTGTTTCAGTTCACCCGCGTGAAAGAAATCTGCCACGGGGTTTGCCATTCGCCGATGGGCTATTTCCTTGGCCACTGGCGCACCGGATTCGGGGGCGGGATGCGCATGGGCCTTGGCCTGGGCGGGTTCTGCATTGTCTGCTGCTGGGGGGTCATGGCACTTGGCTTTGTCGGCGGAATGATGAGCTTGCTTTGGATGGGCCTTGCCACAGTCTTTATGGTGTTGGAAAAACTGCCGCAGATAGGGCTTCTGATCCGCAAGCCGCTTGGCGGTGCACTAATCCTTGCCGGATTGGGCGTTGCCGTGGCACCAATTGTGACAGCATAACAGGGGAGCGGACATGCGTGTGACAAAACGCCCCGGGGCTGATCGGCTTCCCGTTCGCCAGCGCATTGATCAGCGCATGGACACTTCCAGGCACCGCCGGATCACGCCGCGCGATTGGGCGATCAAGGGGGAGCTGTTTCTGAACTGTTCCTGCACGGTGTTTTGCCCCTGCGTTGTCAGCCTGGGCCGGCACGACCCAACCGAGGGCGACTGTAAGGCCTGGATGGCCATCGCCATTGACGAAGGCCATTTTGAGGGCGAAAGCTTGGCCGGGCTGAATGTGGGCCTGATGGTCTACATCCCTGGCAAGATGGCCGAAGGCGGCTGGCAGGTTGCGGCTTATATTGATCATCGCGCCAGCGGCACAGCATATCAGGGCCTCTTGGAAATTTTCTCGGGCCGGGCGGGCGGCACGACGGGTCTGTTCACCATGCTGGTCTCTGACATCGTCTCGGCAAAGCGCGAGACGGTTGAAATCACGCGCAAGGGGCGCAGGCGCGGCCTCTCTATCGGGCGCAAGATCCAAGGCGAGATCGAGATGATCGACGGTGACAACCCGGAACTTCCGGTTATGATCACCAACTCAAAATACTGGATGGGCCCCGATATTATCGTTGCCAGGGGCCTGAAATCGAAGGTGCGGGATTTCGGCAAGGTTTGGGATTTTGGTGGCAAATCGGCCGAGATTTGCCCCATCAACTGGGGCGGTACCGCGGCCGATACATCATGATCGGCGGGGCAGGTGCGCTGCCGGAACACGGCGACCATCCTGCCGCCTGCCACATCGTGTGCGCCTGGCCCGATGATGGCGTTGATTTGCAATTGCTGACGCAGGATGTTCCCCGATGGCACTGATGGCACCCTCCCTCCGCGTGCGCCGCACACCGTTTTCTGACGGGGTCGAGGCCGCCGGGGTAACAGCCTACACCGTCTATAACCGGATGCTTCTGCCAGCCGTGTTTTGCGACCCGGTTAAGGATTATCATCACCTGAAACGGGCGGTGCAGATTTGGGATGTGGCCTGTGAACGGCAGGTAGAGGTGCGCGGGCCCGATGCAGCGCGGCTGATGCAAATGCTTACCCCGCGGGATTTGCGCTGTACGCAACCGGGGCAATGTTACTATGTCCCCATCGTTGACGGGACGGGCGGCATGCTGAACGATCCTGTCGCGGTAAAACTGGCCGAAGACCGCTGGTGGATTTCCCTTGCTGACAGCGATTTTTTGCTCTGGGTCAAGGGCCTGGCCCAGGGGGGCCACCTTGATGTGCGGGTAAAGGAACCCGATGTGTCCCCGCTTGCCCTCCAGGGATCCCTGGCCGATGATCTGGCCGCGCGTGTTTTTGGCGATCGGGTGCGCGATTTGCGGTTTTTCCGCTTCGGATATTTTCCGTTTCAGGGGCGTGATCTGGTCGTGGCGCGCTCCGGCTACTCAAAACAAGGCGGGTTTGAAATTTACGTTGAGGACAGCGCACTCGGCATGCCGCTTTGGAATGCGTTGACAGAGGCCGGCCGGGATCTTGATGCGCGCGCGGGCTGCCCCAGCATGATTGAGCGGATCGAAGGCGGCCTGTTAAGCTACGGCAATGACATGACGATGGCCAACACGCCCTATGAATGCGGCCTGGGCCGGTTTTGTGATCCCCTGGCTGCTGTCGGCTGTGTGGGGCGTGCTGCCCTCTTGCAGGTAGCCGGGGAGGGGCCGGTAAAGCAAATTCGCCCCATCGCAATTGACAGCCAGGCCTTGCCGCCCTGTGATCGGGCCTGGCCCCTGATGGCGGCGGGACAGCGCGTGGGGCAGGTAACATCGGCCGCACAATCCCCCGATTTCGGGCATGGGGTTGCCATTGGCATGGTTCAAATGACACATTGGGATCCAGGCACACATCTGCAGGTCAAAACGCAGGACAGCACCTTTGACGCCGAAGTGCAGAAGCAATTCTGGAACGCCTGAGACAGAGAAAGGGAAAGAACGATGCGTGCGCTGATTGTAGAGAAGGACACAGAAACCGGCACAACCCGCGCCGGGGTGCAAGAGGTCGCGGAATCCCGCCTTCCCCAAGGCGACGTGACCGTGGCGGTGGAATATTCCACGGTCAATTACAAGGACGGGCTCTGCATCGGACTAGGTGGCGGGCTGGTGCGTACCTATCCCCATGTACCGGGGATTGACCTTGCAGGCACAGTTGAGGCTTCGGATGACCCGCGCTACAGGCCCGGTGATAAGGTCGTGCTGACTGGCTGGCGTGTGGGTGAATTACACTGGGGCGGCTATGCGGAAAAGGCGCGCGTGAAGGCAGACTGGCTGGTTCCCCTGCCAAAGGGGTTGACCACCCGCCAGGCGATGGCGGCGGGCACGGCAGGCTTCACCGCAATGCTGGCGGTGCTCGCATTGGAAGACCACGGACTGCATCCGGATCAGGGTGAGGTTTTGGTGACAGGTGCGGCAGGGGGCGTCGGGTCCGTTGCCATCGCGATACTGGCCAATCTGGGCTACCGCGTGGCAGGCGTGACAGGGCGCCCCGAACAAAAGGGGTATCTGACCGATCTGGGGGCTGCGCGCATCGTGCCCCGGGCTGACCTGGCCGAGACGGTGAAACGCCCCCTGGAGGCCGAAACCTGGGCGGGCTGTGTTGATGCCGTCGGCGGGGCAATGCTGGCGCGGATCCTGGGCCAGGTGAAATATGGCGGCACGGTCGCGGCGGTGGGGCTTGCCGGCGGGGCAAAATTGCCAGCGACGGTGATCCCGTTTCTGCTGCGCGGTGTGAACCTTCTGGGCATCGATTCCGTCATGCGGCCCTATGACAACCGGCTGCGGGCCTGGGAACGGATCGCACGGGATTTGCCAATGGACAAACTCGAGGCGATGATCCAACCCGCCGATTTGGCGGATGTGCCGGACCTGGGCGCGGCGATCCTGCAGGGGCATGTGCGGGGCCGCGTGGTGGTCGACGTCACCGCCTGATCCATCAGCACGCCGTGCGGTGGGGGGGCTTTCAGCCGATCTGGACGCTGCCACCTTCAACACCACCATCGCCGCCACGATCAACAACCTCTGTGCGGCTTCGGGTGCTGGCGGGTTTGTGGCGGGTTGTGGACTGGTGAAAAGCACAAAACGGTGGCCGGGGATACCGGCCACCGCGAGAGTTCAGGGGATCAGATGCGGGTGATCACGCATCCATCATGGGGGTGGCGTCGGGGTCGATGAACATGAACACATCCGCGGTATTGATGTCTTTCAGATCGGCACCCTGAACAGTGATGGTGTTGCCTTCACTCAGGGTAATAAGAACATCATCCCCTGACGCTGTGATTTTGCCGGAGAGTGCCGCGAAGTCCGCGAACGCGCCCGCGTCAAGAACGATCTTGTCCTCGGTCGCGTCAAAGTCCGTGATGGTATCCGCCCCAGACGCGGACTCCAGAAAGAGGAAGTGATCAGCACCAGCACCACCGTTCAGGATGTCGTTCCCTTCTTCGCCCTGGAGGCTGTCGTCACCGGCAGCACCGGTCAGGCTGTCGTCTCCTTCGCCGCCATCGATCCAGTTGTTCTGGCTATCTCCGGTCAGGGTATCGTTGTGATCCGAGCCTCCGATATCCTTGATATTGCGCAGCACATCGCCCTAGGCATGGCCACCGCTGCCCGTGCCAGTGGCAAGGTTCACCTTGACACCCGCGTCCGAACCCCCATAATCGGCACGGTCATCGCCGACACCGCCATCCAGCATGTCGGCCCCAGCACCGCCCCGCAGCACGTTGGCACCAGCATCCCCGGTCAGGATGTCGTTATGTTCAGATCCGGTCAGGTTCTCGATATCGATCAAGACATCACCCTGCGCGTGGCCACCGGAGCCGATGACTGTATTGGCACTCAGGTCCACCGTAACACCCGCGTCTGATCCCGCATAACTGGCCGTGTCTGCACCCGCCCCGCCTTCCAGCGTATCATCGCCCCCATCGCCGCCTTCCAGCGTATCATCGCCCGCTTCGCCGTACATCCAGTCGCCTCCATCACCACCTTTCAGAGAATCGTTGTCATCGCCACCTCTTAGCGTATCCTTGCCCCTGCCGCCCTTTAGCGTATCGTTCCCCGTACCCCCTTCCAGAAGGTCATCGCCGCCCTCCAGCGTATCCGCGCCGGTGCCGCCCTTCAGGGTATCGCTGCCATTGTCACCTACGAGATAATCGTGGCCTTTGTCGCCATACAGCGTGTCGTTGCCCATGCCGCCGATCAGCTTGTCCCTGTTCACGCCGCCGTCCAGGTAATCATTACCTGCGCCGCCGTTCAGTTCGTCATTACCACTGCCCCCGTCCAAGGAATCGTTGTCATCGCCACCATCCAGCGTGTCATTGCCACTGTCGCCTTTCAGGGAATCATTGCCACCGCCGCCGTACATCTCGTCATTTCCACCATTGCCGAGCAGCAGGTTGGCTCCGGCGTCACCGGTGAGCGTGTCATTCCAGGCAA
>JACONJ010000020.1:153434-176139 GCA_014323785.1 Paracoccaceae bacterium
CAAAGCCCTCAAGATCCTCAATGTTCTTCAGCACATCGCCTTGGGCATCGTCGGCTTCCGGGGTGTCATCTTCGCCTTCCGGAGTTTTCCTTGTCAGGTCCACATCTACGCCTTTATCGGAACTGGCATAGCTCGCCCGGTCCCTGCCATCGCCGCCGTCTAGGGTATCCGCGCCAGCACCACCCTCCAGCGTATCGTCGTCCGTGCCGCCGTCCAGAGAATCGTTGTCACCGCCGCCGTTCAGCCAGTCGTCCCCCTCACCCCCTTCCAAGGTATCCTTGCCCACACCACCGGTCAGCGAATCATTGCCATTGCCACCGTACAGCTCGTCATCGCCCGTGCCACCGGTCAGCATGTCCTCGCCATTGCCACCGTACAGCTCATCCTTGCCCTCGCCGCCGTCCAAGGTATCGTTACCCTCTCGGCCGTAGAGGTCGTCATTCCCCGCACCGCCTTTCAAATAGTTGTCTTTGCTGTTGCCAGCCAGAAAGTCACCGCGGTCTGATCCCTTTAGGTTCTCGATTCCGTGTACTCTGTCGTTTGTCCCTTCATTTGGATTTTTTTGCCATTTCCTCTTGGAACCCGCGCTCTTACCCAAATCGATATGAACTGCCCGGCTGGAGTCCTCATAACTGGCTCAGTCCACCCCTCTACCGCCCCTTATGGTATCCTCACCCCCGCCCCGTTCAGGGTGTCATCGCCCCAATAGCCATGAAGCATATCATTCCCATCACCGCCTTTCAGGGAATCATGGCCCGCACCGCCCTTGAACGTGTCACCATCTTTGGTGGCTTTTTGTCCAGGTGTTCCCATGGTTTTACTTTCCTTCTGTTGAGGGTGAAGTGAGGGTGAAAATCAGCCGAACACGAAGTCCTCTGCCGTCAGGGCCGTGTGGTCCACGCCCTCCAGCGTGATGCTGCCGCCATCCCAGGTCACAACCGCAGCACTGCCTTCATCGGCGATGGCCAGGTCATCAAACCCGACATCGCTTGCAGTGATCTGGATCAGGTCCATGCCACCCTCAAAGTCGGTGATCACGTCATCCCCGTGGCCAGTGTCGAACGCAAAGGTATCCTTCCACTTGCCACCGGTCAGAACATCATCCCCGTGACCGCCAGTCAGTGTGTCGGAATACCTGCCCCCGTCAAGGGTATCATCCCCACGGTTTCCTGCCAGGGTATCACGCCCAACACCGCCATTGATGACGTCGTTATCGGCACGGCCGATTAGTTTGTCATTACCCGCACCGCCATCCACCGAGTCCCGGCCACCGGAGCCGGTCAGCGTATCGCTGGCATCGGTGCCGCCGAGCTCGTTGACCTTGCCCCTGGTTCCGGTTTCATCATCGGCACCCTCAAAGATGAAATTATCCGCCGAGAGATCACCCGGAAGGACCGGCACTCCGTAGCCGACTTTTTGCAGGTAGATGCTGTTCTCCTCATCCCCCTAGGTTATCAGCGTGTTGGGATATTTTTCGGACTCACTTAATGGCCTTCTGGGGGCGTCCAAGATGAAATCCTCGGCCGTCAAGTCCGTATGGTCCACGCCCTCCAACAGGATGCTGCCACCATCCCATTCAACCTTTGCATCACCATTGCCACCGGTAATGGTAAAGCTGCCAAACACGGGCCAGTGTGGGGTAAATTCCATCATGTCAACACCATCTTCAAAGTCGGTGATGGTATCATTCCCGTGGCCATAATCGAACACGAATCTGTCTTTGGCCGTGCCACCTGTCAGAACATCGTCTTTCCGACCGCCGTTTATCGAGTCCTGCCCTTTAGTGCCGACCAGATTGTCCTTACGTTTGGTGCCTGTAATCACATTATAATTTGGTTTAATATTCCCCTCGTCGTCAACCTGGGTGAAGGTGAGGTCGTCAAAGCTGTCCGGCACATCAGCACCCCGGAAGATGATCACATCATGCCCAGGGCCGAAATTCATGATCGTGTCGTGTCCGCTGTTGCTTGCGATGATATAATCATCGGCACCGGAACCGCCGGACAGTGAATCATTTCCATGGCCACCAAGCAGCGTGTCATCGCCTCCGTAGCCGGAGATGCGATCATTTCCCTTGTTCCCTGTCAGCAGGTCATCGCCTCCGTAGCCGGAGATGCGATCATTTCCTTTGTTCCCCACCAGCACGTCATCGCCACCGCTGCCTGCCAGGTAGTCATCCCCATTGCCGCCACGGAGCGTGTTATCGCCCGTGTCATCGGGTCCACTCCCATCAACGCCATACATGATGTCATCCCCATCGCCGCCGATGAGAAGGTCGTTCTCGCCGCCGCCTTCCATGTGGTCATTCCCCCGTCCACCACGGAGCGTGTCATCGCCTTCCAAGATAAGACCGCTGTAACCACCGCCATGCATGTCATCATTCCCATCGCCACCGATGAGAAGATCGTTCCCACTGCCACCGTTCATGACATCGCGCCCACGGCCACCGTTCAGGGTGTCATCGCCCGCACCGCTTTCCATGACATCACGCCCACTGCCGCCGATCAGGGTGTCATCCCCTGCGCCACTGGACATGTCATCGTTTCCATCGCCGCCAATGAGAAGATCGTTCCCGCCCTTGCCGCTGTCCAGCCAGTCATCCCCACCGCCACCCTCCAGGGTGTCGTTGCCATGGGCACCTCGCAACCAGTCGTTCCCATCGCCGCCGATACGATGTCGGGGCGTAAAATCAGGTGCCGGAGGAGGTGAGGGAGGAAGTAATGCAGCCCTGGATGCAGCCCTGGCACTTAGCAGTTCATCGTAAGTCATGATGCCGTCGTGAACAAGATAAGCGAGTTCTGCCAAGGTATATTCATGGATAGGTTTTTCCAGTTGCAGTTGCATGGTCCTGTTCCCTGTGTTTCCGTTGCTGGCCTGCCTGAGCGCGGCCCGTTGCGCTGATCTAGCCCCCGCGCGGAAGGATATCAAGGGCATTTTAGAAAAAATGCAGATTCAGTGCGTTTTTTTGAATTCAGGGCCGAATTGGGTCGAGACTGTGGCTTTTGAGCCACAGTCTCGACGGCAATCTGGAGTTTATCGGGTCCGTTCCGGCGTTTATTTCGGGCCGCTACATCACTCAGACGATTCCGCTTCGCGCGCGGCCTCAATCCGCCGCCATCTGGCGACGTTTCTGTTATGCTCGTCAAGGGTTTCGGCAAAGGCATGGCCACCCGTCCCGTCGGCGACAAAGAAGATGTAATCGGTCTCGTCGGGGTTGACTGCCGCCTCCAGTGCGGCGCGGCCGGGATTCGTGATCGGGGTTGGCGGCAGCCCGTTGATCACATAGGTGTTCCAGGGATTGTCATCGTCGCGCAGCTCGCTTTGGCGGATGCCGCGCCCCAATACGCCCCGCCCGTTTGTGACCCCGTAAATCACCGTCGGGTCGGTCTGAAGCCGCATTCCCCGATTCAGGCGATTCTCAAAGACACTGGCCACCTGGCCGCGTTCTTCGGGTACCGAGGCCTCCTTTTCGATTATCGACGCCAGAATCAGGGCCTCTGTGGCCGTGTCCAGGGGCACATCATCGGCCCGCGCGGCCCAGACCGAAGCGATGATCGCCTCTTGCGCCGTGCGCATCCGATCCAGAAGTGCCTGCCGGGCCTGGCCGCGCACCACCTGATAGGTATCGGGGGCCAGGCTGCCCTCTGGCGGCAGGTCCGGAACCTCACCGGTCAGAAACCCGGCCCGCTTCAGCCCCTCGACAATCTGCCAGCTGGTCAGCCCCTCAGGCACCAATACACGATAGACGACCCCGGCATCCCCCCCTGTCAAATCCCGGTAAATCTGCGGCACGCCTTCTTCATAGGCAAAGGTTGCAAGTTCCAGAATGTCGCCCGTGCCTGGCACGCGCTCGCGCAGGCGCATCTCTCCCGTGCCGTGCGTCCGCAGCACAAAGGTTGCCGTATAGCGAAAGACCGGGGGCCCGCCCGAGGTCACGATGTCCAAAATCTCTTGCATTGAGGCCCCGGCGGGAATCTCGTAATGCCCGAACCGCACCGCATCCGCCTGCCCAGCATATTGCGCCCCCAGCACAAAGACCAGGGTGCTTGAAACGGCCCCCCGCGCGGCCAGATTTTCTGCAACCGTGCGCACGCCCGCACCGCGTTCCACATGGAAGAAGATCGCCTGCTCCAGCGGTCCGGCAGCGAAGAACTGGTGCCGTGCCCAGCTCACCGCAACCGCAAGCACGATAAACGCCAGGCACAGAAAGCTCAGCCCGCTGGCGGCAATGCGTTTCCACATCGGTTCAGACTTTCCCCATGATCAGGCAGGCATTCGTGCCGCCAAACCCGAAAGAATTCGATTGCGCAACGGTGATCGCGCCCTCGACGGCAGCATGGGCACAAAGGTTGATCCGGGTCCTGGCCGCGGGCGTGTCCAGATTTATCGTCGGCGGCGCAACCCCGTCGCGCATCGCCAGAATGGTGAAAATCGCCTCGACCGCGCCTGCCGCGCCCAGCAGGTGGCCGGTCATCGACTTGGTCGAAGACATGCGCACACTGGCCGCGTGAGCACCCATCACGCGCTCCACCACGCTCAGTTCGATGACATCGGCCATGGTAGAGGTGCCATGGGCATTCACATAATCCACCGCCGAGGGGGCCAGCCCGGCGCGTTTCAACGCGGCGCGCATCGCCCGTTCGGCCCCTTCATGATCCGGCGGCGGCGCGGTGATGTGGCAGGCATCCCCCGACAAGCCGTACCCTAGGATCTCGGCATGGATCGTGGCCCCCCGCGCCTTGGCGTGCTCGTATTCCTCGAGTACGACCACGCCCGCGCCTTCGCCCATCACGAACCCGTCACTGTCGCTGTCCCATGGGCGCGAGGCGTTCTGTGGCGCGGCCCCGCGCCTGGTTGACAGTGCCTTGCAGGCATTGAATCCGGCAATGCCAACCTCACAAATCGGGCTTTCCGCACCGCCTGCCACCATGACATCAGCATCATCAAGCGCGATCAGACGCGCGGCATCGCCGATCGCATGCGCCCCGGTGGAACAGGCCGTTACAACCGCATGGTTCGGCCCCTTGAACCCGTGGCGAATGCTCACCTGCCCCGAGACAAGGTTGATCAGGGCCCCGGGCACGAAGAAGGGCGAAACCCGTCGTGGTCCCCGCTCTTTCAGGGTGATCGCCGTCTCGGCAATGGACTGCAGCCCGCCAATGCCCGAGCCGATCATCACGCCCGTCCGCTCAAGGCTTTCGGTATCATTCGGGGCCCAGCCCGCGTCCTCCACGGCCTGCTGCGCGGCGGCGACACCATAAAGGATGAAATCATCAACCTTGCGCCGGTCCCTGGGGGCCATCCACTGGTCAGGGCTAAAGGTACCGTCCGCGCCATCGCCGCCCCTGATCTCGCAGGCATAGGTCGTGGCCAAACGGCTCGCGTCAAATTTCGTGATCGTCCGGGCAGCGGATGTCCCGGCCAAGGCGTTTTGCCAGCTGGCCTCAACCCCGCAACCCAAGGGCGTGACCAGCCCCAGTCCGGTGACAACAACGCGCCGCATATCTTTGCCCCTTTTGGAGTGCCGGCAATTGCGGCCCTGATACCGTCAAACCGCCGTCAGGGGCAACCCCGGAGGCCCGCATTGGCACGGGGCTGCCGGCAGCACAGGAAAAGGGCACCTGTGACGGCCACATACGCCTTTCCGTTCAATCCCGGCCACCATCGCGCCTGCGCCTTATTGGGCATCTTTGATGAATTTCACCGCATCACCAAAAGTCTGGATCGTTTCGGCCGCATCATCGGGGATCTCGATGCCGAATTCCTCTTCAAACGCCATCACCAATTCCACGGTGTCCAGCGAGTCGGCACCCAGATCATCAATGAACGATGCATGTTCCGACACCTTGTCTTCTTCAACGCTCAGGTGTTCAACGACGATTTTCCTTACGCGATCTTCAATGTCAATGTCGTTCATGGTGTGTCCTCATCATGTTACGCGCGGGCCTGTGCCCGCACCGTGTTGTTTCGGCTTGCCTGCCGCTTTGGTCCCGGCGGGCAGGCCCCCCGGAACATTCGCGCCGTCTATAGCATACCCGATCAGAAAGCAACCGCTTTGACGCGCGTTTTTCGCCCCTTTTCTGCCCCCGATGCACAGGGCCAGTCGCTACAGCATCGCCATGCCGCCGTTGACATGCAGCGTGGTACCCGTGACATACCCCGCCGCCGGGCTCGCCAGGTACAGAACGGCTGCCGCGACATCCTCGGGTGTTCCCATGCGGCCAGCGGGAATCTGCGTCAGGAGCCGGGCTTTCTGATCCTCGGCCAGATTCTCTGTCATCGCCGTTTTGATAAGGCCGGGCGCAACGGTATTGACCGTGATGCCCCGGCCGGCGACCTCACAGGCCAGCGATTTTGACATGCCGATCATCCCCGCCTTGGACGCCGCATAGTTCCCCTGGCCGGGGTTGCCCGTGACCCCCACCACCGAGCTGATATTCACGATCCGACCCCACCGCGCCTTCATCATGCCGCGAAGCACGGCACGGCACAGGCGCATGGTTGCGGTCAGGTTCACCTCCAGAACGCTGGCCCATTCCGCATCAGACATGCGCATGAACAGATTGTCACGGGTGATCCCGGCCGTATTGACCAGGATATCCACGGATCCAAGGGCCGCAACCGCGTGTTTCGGCAAGGTATTTACGGCCTCTGCATCGCGCATGTCACAGGGGAGCACGTGTGCCCCCTTGCCAAGTGCACCCGCCAGGGCCTCCAGCGGTTCAACCCGCGTCCCCGACAGGCCCAGCCCTGCCCCTGCCCCATGCAGGGCGCGGGCGATCACGGCCCCGATCCCACCCGAAGCCCCGGTGACCAGTGCGCTTTTGCCTGACAAATCCATCTGCGTTCTCTTTCGTCCTGGTTCCGCCCTGCGGGTTTACAGGTTGCGGGGGGTGGTGCCAAACTAATACTCTGCCATTCCGTATCGCACTACCCCACACCGCCGCCGGTGCGCCGGATGTACTCAGCCATTGCGTGCCGCGGCAGCCGCCTTTACCTCGTCCGGGGTACCTACGGTGCGCGTGGCCAGGCATCGGTCAATACGGCGGACCATCCCACTGAGCACCCTGCCCGCGCCGATCTCCCAAGTCTCGGTCACGCCATTGGCGGCCATCCACATCACCGACTCGCGCCAGCGCACGGAGCCTGTGACCTGCCGAACCAGGTTGTCCCGAATCAGCATTCCTGATGTTTCCGCCCGGGCGTTCACATTGCCCACCAGGGGGATAACCGGCGGCTGAATATCCACCTGGTCCAATGCCCTGGCCATCACCGCCGCGGCAGGTTCCATCAGGGCACAGTGAAACGGTGCACTGACAGGCAGCATGACGGCACGCTTCGCGCCGTTCGCCTTTGCGATGTCCACTGCGCGCATCACCGCGGAACGATGCCCGGATACAACGACCTGGCCGGGGGCATTGTCATTGGCCGCGACACAAACCTGATCTTCTGCCGCGTCCTGCGCCACAGCTGTGGCCACCTCAAAATCCAGCTCTAAAAGGGCCGCCATCGCACCCTGGCCTTGTGGAACCGCGTTTTGCATGGCCTCACCCCGCCGGCGCAACAGCCGCGCGGTATCACCCAGGCTGATCGCCCCCGCCGCGCAGAGGGCCGTGTATTCCCCCAGCGAGTGCCCGGCAACAAAGGTCGCATCGGTCAGCTTCACGCCCTCTGCCTTTAGCGCGGCCAGTGCGGCCATCGAGGTGGCCATCAGCGCGGGCTGCGCGTTTCGGGTCAGCGTCAACTCTGCGATTTCCCCCCCTTGGATCAGCGTGCTCAGCTTTTCGCCCAGGGCGTCATCAACCTCTTCAAACACGGCTTTCGCGGCGGGCCAGGCAGCGGCAATCTCCTGGCCCATACCTATGGTTTGCGCCCCTTGACCGGGGAAAAGAAATGCGCGGGTCATGGCGGGAGTCGTTCCTTGCTGTCATCGGCCCAAGGGTTACCTTATTGCCGCGCCCGGCGCAATTGCGAACGCGGATTGAACGCAGATTGTGCGCTGCCCGTGCCGCTGGCATACGAACCCCTTGCGGGTAGACTTCGCCTGTTCCCTTACCGCCGCCCGCCAGGACACACGACATGGCACAGCCCGACACCCCGGACCAGCCCGGCCTGCTCAACACGACCCGCCGCTACGGATCAGTCGCCAGGGGGCTGCACTGGCTGACAGCTCTTTTGATCCTGACGGCCATACCCCTTGGGATTGCGGCTCGTCAGTGGCCCTATGACCTGTCGGACCAGCTGCTGGTCAAGGCCACGCTGTTTTCCGTGCACAAAACCCTGGGGCTGGCGACCTTCCTTGTGGCACTTCTGCGCATAATCTGGTCCCTGTCACAGCCACGCCCGCGAATGTTGCCGGTGGCATCCGGCTGGCAGGCGGCCACGGCCGAGGTCACGCATTGGGGGCTGTACATTGGCATGATCATCGTACCGCTCTCGGGCTGGCTGCAGCACGCCGCCACCACTGGCTTTGCGCCGATCTGGTGGCCCTTTGGCCAAACCCTGCCCTTCATTCCGCAGTCAGAGCCGGTGGCCACCTTCTTTGGGGCCTGGCACTGGCTGTTCACCAAGGTATTGGCGGCGGCGATCCTGCTGCACATCCTTGGCGCACTGAAACACCATTATATTGACCGCGACGCGACGCTTGCGCGGATGCTGCCCGGTCACCCGAACCTGCCCGCGGTTCTGCCCGCGCACAAGGGCATTGGCACAGGTCGCGCGGCGGGGGCGGCGGTCGCCATATGGGCCCTGGCGCTGGCCGGCGGCACCGCGCCTGGCCTGCAACCGCCGCGCGATGCCAGCGGGTTCGCCCCCGCTCTGGCCAGGGTGCCGTCGGACTGGGTGGTTGAAACCGGCACGCTGGAGATCACCGTCCAGCAGTTTGGCCACCCGGTCACGGGCCGTTTTGCGGACTGGACCGCCCGTATCAGCTTTTCCGAATCGGTCCCGGCGGGCGCACCCCATGGCGCGGTAGAGGTCAAGGTTGCCACGGATTCCCTGCGCCTTGGCGGGGTCACGGACCAGGCCACCGGGGCGGAATTCCTTAACACCGGTGCCTTCCCGACCGCCACATTCACGGGCCCCGTCACCACGCGGGAGGGGGGCGGCTACGTCATTGAGGGCACGCTCTCGCTGATTGGCCGGGACGTCCCCGCCCGCCTGCCCTTTGTTCTGCACATCGAAAACGGCATCGCCACAGCCCATGGCACACTGACACTTGACCGGCGGAATTTCGGGATTGGGCCGAGCTATCCCGATGCAGCCAGCGTTGGCTTCATCGTTGAGGTTGCCGTTAATCTTACCGCCACCCGCGCCGCCGACACCGAATAGCGCGGCCAAAGACCGCCGCCTTCGGCAAGTGAAGGCCGCAGGGTCAGCCGGGCATGTCCTTGGCGCGGATCGCTTCGATCGATATGTGCACCGTCACCGCATCACCGACAAAGGGGGTGAAAGCCCCCAGGCCAAAGGCCGTGCGGCTAAGCGTCGTGGTTGCGTCAAACCCGGCCACCAGCGCACCATTCATCCGCGGCAAAGGGCTTGGCCCCGCACCGTTCAACATGGTGTCAAGCACAATCTCAACTGTTTGGCCACCAGCCGTCAGCGCACCCGTGATCAACGCGGTATCATCCCCGGTGATCTCGATCCCCGTGGACGCAAAGGTGATCACGTCACCCTCGGCGGCGGCGAAGAAATCATCGCCCAGCATATGCGCGTCCCGTGCGTCCCAGCCTGTGAACAGCAGGTGTACAGGGATCGAGACGTTCACCGATGCGTTTGCCGGATCGTCGGCGTCAAACATGATCTCGCCCTGAAAGCCGGAAAACATGCCATAGGTCGTGCTCAGGCCAAGATGGTCCCAGGAAAAGATGACCTGGCTGTGCGAGGGATCAAGCATGTACAATTCGGCATCGGCCAGGGCCGGGGTGATGGCCAGGGCACCGATGACAGCGGCGGAAGACAGCAGATGTTTCATATCGAAAGTTCCTTTCGGGGGCTGGCCCGGTTGCCGCGCGGCGGCGCAGCCGGGCATGGATGACAGTTCGGCGTGTCAGCATGCCGCACCCCACCGTGTGCGGCAAGGCCCGGCCCGGTACATACATACATAATGGGGCATGCTGGCTCTGGGGGCCGTGGACCGGCAAAAACCTGCGCGATATCCCTTGCACATATCCCTTGCACACAGGCGCGGCCCTGGTATGATGCCGCCCTACTCCGCCGCAATTTTGACTGGCGTGGCCTCTCGTTGACCGGAGGCGGAGGATATACCGGTCCTTGAAACGCGCCCAAGACAGAACTGGAGACACCATGCCGCTTTATGAGCATGTGATGATCGCGCGTCAGGATATTTCCGGCACGCAGGCCGAAGGCTTGATCGCACATTTCGGCACCGTCCTTGCGGACAATGGCGGAACGGTTGTGGACACCGAATACTGGGGTGTCAAAAGCATGGCCTACAAGATCAACAAGAACCGCAAGGGCCACTACGCCTATCTGCGCACCGACGCACCCGCCCCCGCCGTGCAAGAGATGGAGCGCCTGATGCACCTGCACGACGACGTGATGCGCGTTCTGACCGTCAAGGTTGACGCCCATGAACAGGGCCCTTCGGTCCAGATGCAAAAACGTGACGACCGCGGCGCCCGCCGCGAGCACCGCTGACCCGGAGGGCTGGGATATGGCCGCAAAACCATTTTTTCGTCGCCGCAAAACCGACCCGTTTGAGGGTAAGAACGCGTCCAGAATCGACTACAAGGACACGCGCCTTTTGCAACGCTACATATCGGAGCGGGGCAAGATCGTGCCGTCGCGCATCACCGCTGTCGGACCCGGCAACCAACGCGAACTGGCCCAAGCCATCAAGCGTGCGCGGTTTCTGGCCCTTCTGCCCTACGCCGTGAAGTAATGGAGACCACCCCATGGAAGTGATCCTGCTGGAACGTGTGTCGAACCTTGGCCAGATGGGCGAGGTTGTGACGGTAAAGGCGGGCTACGCGCGCAATTACCTTTTGCCACAGAAAAAGGCCCTGCGCGCAAATGCGGCAAACCTGAAATCCTTTGAGGGTCAGAAGGCGCGGCTGGAAGCCCGCAATCTGGAAACCAGGACCAGGGCCGAAAGCCTGGCAGGCAGGCTGAATGGGCAGCAGTTCGTTGTGATCCGCTCTGCCTCTGCCTCTGGTGCGTTGTACGGGTCCGTCACCCTCCGCGACGCCGCCGCCGCCGCGACCGAAGCGGGTTTCCCGCTTGACAGGAAACAGGTTGCACTGGGCCGTCCAATCAAGGAGCTGGGCATGCATGTCGTGCACGTAATCCTGCACCCCGAGGTAGAGGTTGACATCACGCTGAACGTCGCCCGATCAGCCTAGGAAGCGGAACTGCAGGCATCCGCCACGTCACCCCGTGAACCGGCGGCAAAAGACGTCACCGCTGCCGGGTTCGAGGTCGTGGAGATTCGCGACGATACCGCCCCCGCGTCCGGGGAAGTCCGGGGAAGGGATTCCGCCATTGACCGATAAGGCCGCGGACAGCAATGCCCCGGACATCGGCCCCGCCTGACGCGGATGTCATCCGACCCCGGCACTTAGGCAGGCCGCACCTTGGAAAGAACGGGGGGCTACCCTTTTTGCGCGGTAACTTGAAAGCACCCCGACGGGCCGCTACAGCGGCGACCTTGCCCCGCACCAGTACCGGATGCGGCCGGCGCGGGGGGGGGCTTCCGGGCCTGTGCGCCCCCGTCCCGCCTGGGCGGTACGTCAGACAGCCATAAGAAAGGGCGGGAATTCATCCGCCCTTTGGTTCTTTAATCAAGGCTCCTGCCGCGCGGGAATCCATAGGCTCATCTTCCAGCGTTTCGACAGCTTTCCGCAGGTCGTCCTTGCCAACCTCCTTTTCACTGATCGTGGCCATCTCAAGGACGAAATCAACCACCTTGTCTTCGAACAGCGGCGCGCGCAGCTGCTGCTTCGCGGTTTCGTTCTGCCGGATAAGGTCAAGGAACTGACGCTCTTGCCCCGGGTATTGCCGGGCCTGCGCCATAAGTGCCCGGCTCATCTCGGCCTCAGAGACCTGAACATCGTTCTTCCGGCCCAATTCGGCCAGCAGCAGGCCAAGGCGCACGCGGCGTTCAGCCATACGTGTGTGTGCCCCGGTCGTCTCGATCTCCGGGTGGTCATGGCCCCGGACCCCGGGGTTGTCTTCGTGCCACAGTTGATGCGCGATCTGCCTAGCCTCGGTATCCACCAGGGACGGGGGCAATTCAAATTTCATCTGCGCATCCAGCTGGTCAAACAATTGACGCTTCAGAACCTGACGGGCCGCACTGCCATATTCCGACCTCAGCCGCGCTTCGATCCGGCCTTTCAGGCCCTCCAGGTTCTCGGCCCCGAATTGCCGGGCCAGCGCATCGTCCAACACTGCCGGGACGGGCTTTTTCACGTCCTTGACGGTGCATTTGAAGACAGCCGTTTTGCCGGCCAGATGCGCGGTCTGGTAATCGTCGGGAAAGCTGACCTCGACTCTCCTTTCTTCACCTGCCGTCACGCCGATCATCTGATCCCCGAATCCGGGGATGAAACTGTCGGCACCCAGAACCAGCGGATAGTCTTCGGCCGCGCCGCCATCGAAAGCCTTGCCATCAACTGTGCCCAGAAAATCAATCACAATCTGATCGCCCCTGGTTGCCTTACCTGTCTTGGTGGCAAAGTTCTGTGCGCTTTCGGCGATCTGCCCAAGTGCCTCGTCCACCTCTTCAGCGGCGGGGGTGACAACCAGACGTTCAAGCGAAAGGGATTTGTAATCGATATCCGGGATGTCCGGAAGTGCCTCGTAGCTCAACTGCACGACAACATCATCGCCCGCTGTCCAGTCTTCATTAAGCATCCTGACCTCCGGCTGCATCGCCGGACGGTCGCCGCTTTCGTCCATATGTGCCCGCATGGCACCATCAATGCTGTCCTGCATCGCCTCGCCCATCATCTGCGCGCCGAACTGCTTTTTCAGAAGCGGCATGGGCACCTTGCCCTTGCGAAAGCCCCTCATCTCAAACCCGGGCTGTGCCTCGGCCAATTTCTCGTGCACCTTCGCGTCCAGTTCGGCCCTCGTGATGGTGATTTCATAGGCGCGCTTTAACCCGTCGTTCAGCGTCTGGGTGACGTTCATGTTCATCCTCACATGGGTGAATCAGGCACCGTGCCCGGTATCCCGGCACCCGGTATCCTGGCAGAATTGGGCCCCAACCTAGGGGTCGCCTGGGGGGGCTTCAACCCCGAAAACATGGGCAGGGGCCACCCCGATGCAGATGTCGACCCGGGCGGGCCGCTGCGGTTTCGCCTTTGCCTGTGCGCACATCCGTCCCGGTGCGCCCTGGTTTCGTCTGTCCCGATGAACCTGGTGCGGGTGGAGGGACTTGAACCCCCACGCCTTGCGGCGCCAGAACCTAAATCTGGTGCGTCTGCCAATTTCGCCACACCCGCATCGCGCCCGTGTCGGTCAAACCGCACCCCATAGGATAGCGTACATCCAGGGTGGGCCACAAGCACAGCCCGCGTAAAGGAAGACATCCACCGCCCGGCCGCACGCGTTCAACATCCGCGCCACGATAAGGCCGTCGCCGCCAGTGTCGCCGGGGCCGCACAGCACGACGGCTTTATGCGGCGTGGCCTGCAACGTGGACCATTCCTTGAAGCAGCCTGTTCAATGGCCCGCACGTGGGCCGATGTCAAAATCTTCGTCGCCCTCCCCGATTCATGTTCGCCTGTTTTTTGGGCGAATTGCCCAGAAAACAATCAGTATCTTAAGAACCCGGACCACATTTGCCCCCATCCGGTGCAAGTTGATTGCCCGCTCCAGGGAAGTGGTGATATAAGGTGCGGCAGAACACGCGACTGATGCCGCGACAGATGCAAAGTGCAGAGGATACCGGGGCCATGAACATGAAAAAGCTCGAGGCCATCATCAAACCGTTCAAACTGGACGAGGTGAAGGAAGCCCTTCAAGAGATTGGCATTCAGGGTCTAAGCGTTACCGAGGTGAAAGGCTTCGGTCGCCAGAAGGGCCATACCGAGCTCTACCGCGGGGCCGAATATGTCGTCGATTTTCTGCCAAAGGTAAAGATTGAGGTGGTGCTGGCTGACGACCACGTCGAAGGGGCCATCGAGGCGATCATCGCCGCCGCCAGAACCGAAAAGATCGGCGATGGCAAAATCTTCGTCTCGCCCATCGAACAGGCGATTCGCATCCGCACCGGCGAAGCGGGGGAAGAGGCACTTTGAGCTGCCACCATGTCCAGTGCGGGGGTGGGCAACCAGACCCGCCGCCGCAGACCACAACATCACAGGAAGGCCACGATGAGCAAAACCAACGTTTTGTCCATGATCAAGGATCAGGGTGTCGAATATGTCGATATCCGCTTCACCGATCCCCGCGGCAGATTGCAGCACGTCACGGTGATGTCCGACCGGGTTGATGAGGATTTCCTTGAAGAAGGCTTCATGTTCGACGGCTCGTCGATTGCCGGCTGGAAAGGTATTGAAGCCTCTGACATGAAACTGATGCCGGATACCGACAGTGCCTATATCGATCCGTTCTATGCAGAAAAGACGCTGTGCCTGCACTGTTCGATCCTGGAACCCGACACCGGTGAAGCGTATGAGCGCGACCCGCGTGGCACCGCAGAGAAGGCCGAGGCTTATCTGAAATCCTCTGGCATGGGCGATGTGGCCTATTTTGGGCCCGAGGCGGAATTCTTCCTGTTTGACGACGTCCGCGTCTCGGTTGAAATGAACAAGGTTTCTTATGAGGTGGACGCGCAAGACGCCGCCTGGAACACTGACCGCGAATACGAGACGGGCAATACGGGCCATCGCCCGGGCGTCAAGGGCGGGTATTTCCCGGTTAACCCGACCGATGCCAGCCACGATCTGCGGTCCGAGATGCTTTCAACCATGAAGCGCATCGGGATGAGCGTGGACAAGCACCACCACGAGGTGGCGTCTTGTCAGCATGAGCTCGGCCTGATTTTCAAATCGCTGACCAAACAGGCGGACGAACTGCAAAAATACAAATACATCATCCACAATGTGGCCCAAGCTTACGGCAAGTCGGCCACCTTTATGCCAAAGCCCATCGCGGGTGACAACGGCACCGGGATGCATGTGAACATGTCGATCTGGAAGGATGGCAAACCACTGTTTGCAGGTGACAAATACGCCGATCTTAGCGATGCGGCACTCTTTTTCATCGGCGGTGTGCTGAAGCATGCGAAACCGCTAAACGCCTTTACAAACCCGTCCACCAACTCTTACAAGCGTCTGATCCCGGGCTTTGAGGCCCCGGTCTTGCGCGCCTACTCGGCCCGCAACCGCTCGGGCTGTGTGCGCATCCCGTGGACCGAGTCGCCTGGGGCCAAGCGTGTGGAGGCGCGCTTCCCCGACCCGTCGGCCAACCCTTATCTGTGCTTCGCGGCGTTGCTGATGGCGGGCCTTGACGGCATCGGGAACAAGATCCACCCCGGTGCGCCGTCGGATAAGGATCTTTACGATCTGCCGCCGGAAGAGCTGGCCGGCATCCCCACGGTCTGTGCAAGCCTGCGCGAAGCCCTGGAAAGCTTGGAAGCCGATCACGAATTCCTTCTAAAAGGCGACGTGTTCACCAAGGATCAGATCGAAGGCTACATGGAGCTGAAATGGGAAGAGGTCTACGCCTTTGAACACACGCCACACCCGGTGGAATACCTTAACTACTACAGTTGCTAAGGCGTTCCGTATAAACGGGCAAGGGGGGGTATCCAGGCGGGTTCCCCCCTGTCTCTGTTGGCGGAATTTTAGCGTTGCGAAATAAACGCCAAATCGTGGCTTACGAAGGCGATGATCGTCTGGTTGGAGGCGCGGAAATGATTTCATGTTGGAAGGCGATGAGGCCGATACGTTCGTCTTTTTGGACGGCGACGGCAACGACCACATCGCTGATTTCGACATCGGCAAGAATGTGGTCCGCTTTCGGGGTGAGGGCACACCGGAAGGTTTCGACGACCTTGCCTGCGAACAGATTGACCCTGACCCCGATTGGCCGACGTTCACATCCACGCTTGTCACTTGGGGCAACGGTGAGAACACCATCCTGATTCAAGACCCGTTATTTGGCCAAGCCGAAGTTTCCGCCATTCCCCCGCAGGACATCGTCCACGCGGGGGAACCGCAAACAAACGCAAACCAGCAAAGGGGCCATCTGCCGGGGTGGCCTTGCGCCTGTTCAGCAGCCCCCCTTTATCCCGGTTTTTCCCACCTGCCATGCCCCAATCGCCAAGCAATTCCGAATCATAACACCACCGCCGCCCAAACGGCCTCGATCTGGCGCAATTTCGCACCGCTACAAGACACCAAACTAAAACCGGGTAAAGCGGGCGGCGCGGCGGGCGGTGCGCATCAACTGTCGGGCGTTGCCCTTGTTGCGCTGAACCTGGTGCTTCTGGTCCTCGGTCATCGCGTCCTCGCGCGCTTGCCCCTGCCCCATGCGCGAGGCGGTATCAATCCCGGCACTGACGCCGCGATTAACAAGACGGCGAATCAGGCGGCGGACCACCATGGTAATAATCTGGTTCATCTTGCGGCTCTCCCAATCTGCGTTCACACGCAATATAAGGGGAACTGTTACAGCAATTCGGCAAACCGTGCAATTATGCCTTGAACCGCGCGTTGTAGGCGTCCTTCCCTGGGTCGTCGGGGAGATCCTCTGTGCTGCTATCCGGCCCCGGCATCGATGCGGGCGGCGGGCGGTTGTCCAGGAGCCCGGCCAGGCGCAGTTCCTTCAGGCCCGGCAGATCCCGTGCGCTTTCCAGGCCGAAATGGTCCAGGAACTCCCGGGTCACAACGTAGGTCACCGGGCGTCCCGGCGTCACCTTGCGGCGACCAAAGCGAACCCATTCCAGCCCGATCAGCTGATCGACCGTACCCCGGCTGACGGACACCCCGCGAATCTCCTCAATCTCGGCGCGGGTCACCGGCTGATGATACGCGATGATCGCCAGCGTCTCGATCGCCGCGCGGCTCAGTTTGCGGGGTTCTGCCGCCTTCCGGCGCATCAGAAAGCCCAGATCGGGGGCGGTGCGGATTGCCCAGGCATCGCCCACCTTCACCACGGCCACGCCCCGTCCTTCATAACGGCGGCGCAACAGCACTAGGGCCTCTGCCACGTCGGAGCCCCGGGGCATCCGCGCTTCCATCTCTCGCGTGGTCATCGGCGCGGCCGAAGCAAAAAGCATGGCTTCAATCATCCGCTCTTGCCGGGCCAGGGGCGGGGCCTGAAACAGGCTGTCCCCGGTGTCGTCGTCGGGCGTGGTCATGCGCACGCGTCTTTGCGTTTCAGCTCAATGGGCGCAAAGCTGCCGGACTGCCGTAAACGGACCTGCCCCGCCTTTGCCAATTCCAGTGCCGCCGCAAAGGTTGAGGCCGTGGCCGACCGGCGACGCTTCGGATCCCCCTGCCAGTCCCGGGGAAGGTAACAGGCGATATCGGTCCAGTTCCCGGCAAAGCCGATCAAACCGCGCAGGTGTTCCAACGCCTTTTCCATGGTAAAGACGCTGTCGCGGTCCATGGTGTAGGGGCGGAACGCATCCCTGGTGCGGAGGCGCGCATAGGCTTGCATCAAGTCCATCAGGCTGGCGGCAAAGGCGCGTGTCCGTGCGCGGGGCACGCTTTCGGGCATGCCCCGGACGAACCGGTCACGGCCCAGGCGGTCGCGTGCCATCAGTTTGGCGGCGCAGTCCCGCATTGCGGCCAGGCGTTCCAGCTGAAAGGCCAGATGGGCGGCCATCTCCTGGCCCGATGCCCCCTCCTCTGCAGGGTCGCGGGGCAGCAGAAGCCGCGATTTCAAAAAGGCAAGCCATGCGGCCATCACAAGGTAATCGGCGGCCTGTTCGATGCGCAGCACCCCGGCCTGTTCGATGAAATTAAGGTATTGTTCCGCCAGCTCCAGAATCGAAACGCGGCGCAGATCGACCTTCTGTGTGCGGCTCAGGGCCAAAAGAAGGTCAAGCGGCCCTTCGAACCCGTCAACATCAACGATCAGGGCGTCCGCCGCGCAGGGCTCACCCGCCTGATCCCGTCTGGGATCACCGTCGTTCGCGGCACTCGGTGCGTCCAGTGTGTCAGCCATAAACCTGCCTGTCCAGAAGCACCCTAAGGTCGGCCTCTGCCGTGTCAATGTCAAGTGGCCCGGGCGGACGGCGCCGGGCCAGGGCCAGTTCCGCGCGCACCGCCGCCATGCCATCAAGCCCGCCGCTGACGGCCACGATGGATTGCATCTGGGCCATGTCACCGTTGCAGTGCAAAACCAGATCGCATCCGGCGGCCCGCGCCCGCGCCGCACGCTCCGCCAGGGGGCCGGGCAAAGCACCCATGGACAGATCATCGGTCATCAACAGCCCGTCAAAGCCGATCTGCCTTCGTATCAGGCGAATCATCCCCGGGGATAAGGTCGCTGGTATCCCGTCCTCAATTGCCGCATAGATGATATGCGCGGTCATCCCCATGGGCAGGTCGGCCAGGGGCTTAAAGGCGGCGAAATCGACCGCCTCGAGCTCTTCCGGCGGGGCGGTCACACGGGGCAGTGCGGTGTGGCTGTCAACCTCTCCCAGCCCATAGCCGGGCAAATGCTTCAGAACCGGCAGCACCCCGCCAGCCAGCAGCCCTTTGGCCACGGCGCGGGCCGCCCCGATCACCACAGAGGGCGTCCCCCCATAAAGCCGGTTCCGCAAAACCGGATGCGTTATGTCCCGCGCCACATCCGCCAGGGGCGCACAGTTGCCATCAATGCCGACGGCGCGAAGCTCCCCTGCAATCAGCCGCGCCCGCAGCCACATGGAACGTGCCGCCCGTTCCGGTCCCGCCTGCTGCATCTGGTCCAGCGCCGGGCGCCATTCCCGCCAGTGGGGTGCCCGCATGCGCTGCACCCGCCCGCCTTCCTGATCGATCAGAATGACGGCATCGCGCCCGACAGCGGTGCGCAGATCATCGGTCAGCCGCCGCAATTGCCCTGGGGTTTTGACGTTCCGCGCAAACAGGATGAAGCCCCAGGGTTGCGCCTCGGCGAAAAACTGCCGCTCTGCCCTGTCAAGCGTTGGGCCCCGGCAGCCCAGGATCGTGGCCGAACCCGCTGCCATCCGTCAATCCGTATTATCGCACCGTCACGGGGATACAGGCCGCCCCTTGCGCCCGGAGCGCGGCACAGAACCGCCGTGCATCATCCAGGGCACTGAACCCGTGGGCCCGCAGGCGAAAGAACGTGCGCCCGCCCGAGACCGCGGGCTGCACAACCCGCGCCCGACCAGCGAAGAAATCCGGAAATGTCTGTGTCAGCCGGATCCATTCGGTGCGTGCGGTTTCCGGGGCATCAAAGGCCCCCAATTGCACCAAAGGCGTTCCGGTCTTCAGGCTGGCCGGGTCGATGTCCGCCATAAAGGCCACCGCCCTTGTTGCAGGGGCCACGGTATCACCGCCGGGCGTCCCGTCCCCGCCGTTCGGTGGCGCAGGAAAGGCCCCCCGCAGCCCCGCAGGGCGCCGCGCGGGCCGCGGCGACTGGCGAACACCAAGCACCGAGGTCGGAATCACGGCGATGGCCCCGCGCACCGGATCATCGGCCGCGGCGTCAACCTGTGCGGGCGCGGTTGCGGGGGCCTCGGCGGGATTCTCCGCCCCTGCGCTGGCGGCTTCATCACGCATCAATCGGCTGATCAGCCCCTGCGCCGCTTCGCCCGCTTCCTGCGGGGTCGGTGCCTCGGGGGCCGTCACTGCGCCCGCTTCCGGCAGTACGCCCGGCACACCAGCCGGGCTGGTATTCACCCTGGCCAAGCTCACCGGCGGCGGTGCAAGGACGATCCGGTCCGCCGCCGGTTCGGCCTCTCGCCCTTCGGCGATGCGGTTGACGGTAAGGCCCTGATGTGCCGCCTGACTGCCGCCGGGGTTCGCGGGCGCGACCCGCATCGCCCCTTCCAGGGCCTGGATCACCGGCACACCGGTGACATCGCGGGTTGTTAATTGCCACACCCACAGCACCATACCCGACATGAGTGCCAGAGAGGTCAACGCACCCGCCCAATTGGCCAGCACGGTCAGCCGCGATGGCGCGGTCCGGGGTGCTGCCGCGTCATCGTCATCGTCATAATACTCAATATCCGCCATGCCTGTCCTGTTCACCCCTGAACAGCCACGGATGTCACGTGCGCTGCCGGGGTCATCCTGCCTGCCCGACCCGGCACTTTTGTGTCCAGGGGCGTTGCCTCTGGTTACATCTCGCTGATCGGGGTCACACCCAGAATACCAAGACCGTTTGAAATAACAACGGCACTGGCGCGAATCAGCGCAAGTTTTGCCAGTGTTGCGGTCTTGTTATCCCCTTGCAGGAACCGCAGGGACGGGTCGGCATTGCCCCTGTTCCACAGGCCATGAAACGCCGAGGCAAGATCATACAGGTAAAAGGCCACCCGGTGCGGTTCATGTGCGCTGGTGGCAATGCCCGTCAGGCGCGGCCATTCCGCCAGTTTCGCCGCCAGGGCCAGTTCTGCCGGATCGGCGATGGCCGAAAGATCCGCCAGTGCCAGTGTGGCGTCATCGGCCTGTATCCCGGCCTCTGTCACCTTGCGCAGGACCGAGGCAACGCGGGCATGGGCGTATTGCACATACCAGACCGGATTGTCCCTGGATTGTTCGGTTACGCTGTCCACGTCAAAATCCAGGGGCGCATCGTTCCTGCGCGTCAGCATGACAAAACGGGTCACATCTGCGCCCACCAGCGCGACCACATCGCGCAGCATCACAAAAGTGCCGGCACGCTTTGACATTTTCAGTTCTTCCGTGCCCCGGCGCAGCTTCACCAGCTGCGTCAGCTTGATATCCACCGGTACCCGGCCACCGGAAAGCGCGGCGACCGCGGCCTTTATCCGTTTGACATACCCGCCATGGTCCGCACCAAAAACATCAATCAGCTCGTCGAAACCTCTGCAGATCTTATCGAAATGATAGGCGATATCGGGTGCAAAGTAGGTCCAGGAGCCGTCGGATTTCATCACCGGGCGGTCAACATCATCGCCATGGGCGGTGGATTTGAAAAGTGTTTGCTCACGCGGTTCCCAATCTTCGGGTGCCTTGCCCCTGGGCGGTTGCAGGACGCCCTCATAGATCAGGCCCTTGCCGCGCAAATCCCCGATGGCGGCTTCGATCCGGCCCGTGCCGTAAAGCGACTTCTCGGAATAGAAGACATCCATCTTTACCCCAAGGGTGGCCAGATCCTCCCGTATCAGGTCCATCATCGCCCCGGTCGCAAAGGCTCGTACCGGTGCCAGCCATTGGGCTTCATCCCTGCCCAGATACGCGTCGCCGACCTGGGCCTTCAGTGCCCTGCCCGCCGCAGCAAGATAATCCCCCGGATAGGTACCGTCGCCAAAGGCCACGTCCTGGCCATGGGCCTCCAGATACCGCAGGTAAACCGACCGCGCCAGCGTATCAACCTGCGCGCCGCCATCGTTGATGTAATATTCGCGCGTGACATCATAGCCGCTGAACTCCAGCAGGTTTGCCAGGGCATCGCCAAACACCGCGCCCCGGGTGTGGCCCACGTGCAGGGGCCCGGTCGGATTGGCCGAGACGTATTCCACATTGACCCGCCGCCCCTGGCCCATCCCGGACCGGCCATAGGACGCACCGGCGGCCAGCACGTCCCGGATCACGCCGTGCCAGGTTCTGGCCGACAGCCGCAGGTTAAGAAAGCCGGGGCCGGCCACCTGGGCCGAATCTATGCGGGGGTCCGCCTGCAGCGTCCTGGCCAGCGCGGTGGCGATAGCGCGGGGGGGGCAGCCCGCGGGTTTGGCCAGCACCATGGCGGCATTGGTTGCCATATCGCCATGGGCGGGATCCCGCGGTGGCTCTACCGTTACGGCATCTGTCTTTAACCCGGGCACCAACTGGCCCGCCCCCGCCATGTCATCAAGGGTGGACAGAACAAGGCCACGGATATCGGCAAACAGCGTCATGGGGGGGCAGAGTCCTCGGGTGGCATAATTGCGGCAAGCACCGTAATCATGACGTAATCATGAACGGTGCAAAGGTCAATCAGTCTGACATGGCACCTGATCTACCCCCCCCGTGCGGTGTCGGAATTTGGGCCGGGATGCGTGGAAATTGGCCTTTGGAGGGCTTTGGTGGCAAAGAGGTTGGCGTTGGGGTAAAAAAGGTGTTGCATTGGGTAGATTCCGGTGCTTAGGATGCATATATGTGCAACAGCCGCGTTGCCTTTCGGGCGATTCTGCCGGCACTTTGAAGAACACGGGACGGCGAATCGTCCCGAACAACATGTGGAAGGAAACAAGACATGACTAGAACAAGATACAACGGCCATTACAACCGCACCCTTAACGGGATTTTTTGACGACGAGGTTGGTGGCCAAAAATACGGTGCGTCAAACAACCGGGACTGGCTTTTTGGAAACGCTGACAGAACCGAACTTTACGGTTTTGGTGGTGATGATTTCCTGAAAGGGTCAAATCTCAATGACTGGATTCAGGGTGGTTTAGGCAACGACTTTTTGATGGGTGGTGCTGGGACTGATCAACTTTTCGGCCATCATGGTGATGACACCTTGGCTGGCGGGCTTGGATATGACGTCCTTAAGGGTGGTAATGGTTCCGACTGGGTCCATTATGGTGTCCGCACCGACCTC
>JACONJ010000021.1 GCA_014323785.1 Paracoccaceae bacterium
TCCAGGGTATCTTCACCCCTGCCGCCGTTCAGGGTGTCGTTGTCATCGCCGCCCTTCAGCATATCATCGCCGTCGCCGCCGTTCAGGGTGTCATCACCCCGATTGCCCCGAAGGTCATCATTGCCATCGCCACCTTTTATGGTATCGCTGTCTGCACCACCCCTCAGCGTATCATTGCCATTGCCGCCGTCCAAGGTATCCTGACCCCCTCAAGCTGTAGGCATTGTTGTTTCCTTCGGTGCCTTTGAACGTGTCAGAGCCCCTGGTGGCCTTGTTTTCGGGTGACCACATCGTTCCTTTCTCCTTCTGTCGAGGCGGCTAACTGATACCGCAGCTTCAAAAGCAAGAACCGCCATGGGCTTCTTCTTGGACCAGTATCCTGCTTCCCTGTGACCACAAATAGCCCCCCGCGCATAATTGCAACCCCAAAAATGGCCGCAGGGCCACTTTTTGCGAGTTATCCACAACTTTTTTGCCCGCACCCACCGGATTCCTGCACCCGACTGCCTGTTTTTCTGGGGCAATCCACGGCCTGGGGGCGGTCCTCTCCCTCCAGGCCATCAAACCGGGGCGGGGCCGATTCGCCTGCGCTCTGCCCCTGCCCTGGGGCAAGCCCAAGGCGATTCCGCCCCCGCACGGCGGCGATTTGCATCGATTCCGCACCGCGACAGATTCGGCGGTAATTGTATTCGGAACCTTAAGATCAGGGTATCCGGTCCGGTAGGCATCAGCCCGCAGCTGACAGTTTGCGATCAGGCCAACGCCGGGCGGAAGCGTGCGCAAGGCCACGGCACAGGCGGTCTTCCTTGTGCTATCCAGTCCCCCCCCCCTTCAGAATCAGGAAAAGATCGAGCTGAGGCAAGAGGCCCCATAACGTATCCTTGGGCGCAAGTTGACCTGTGGATTTGGGGGTGTTGTACGGGTCAAAACAGGAACAGACTATGGGGCGAGACACATGAACACACGGGCGTTAAGCCGTTTGGCAATGGCTTTGGAACGGCACTTACCGGAACTGCGGCTGCTTCTGAAATCTGGTGAGGGCACGCGATTCGTTTGGATCCGGCCTGGTACGCAGGTTTTGATAATCCTTGGCAGCGCGGCCTTTGTCGGCTGGACCGTGGTCGTCACATCAATTTTCATGATCGATATAATCCGTGCGGGCAGCACAGGCCACCAAGTGGCCCAGGCGCAGATGGCCTGTCAGAGGCACCTGAACGCGCTTTCCGAAGAACGCGATGCGTATGCCGCCGAATCACGCCAGGCCCAGGAACGTTTTGCCATTGCCATGGATCAGGTGTCCGGGATGCAATCCCGGCTGCTGGACTTAGAGGAACGTCGCCAGGCGTTGGAAACCACCGTCGGTGTGGTCCGGTCCGCCCTGCACCGCACGATGACCGAACGGGATGAGGCCCGCGACAGGGCCGACCTGCGTCCGGCCGGGAGAAAGGCCGGAACCGGCATGATCCAGCCCGCCGACGGCCCGCCGCGCAATATGGAACAGATTCTTGCTTTTCTCGCCGCCGCACTTGAGGACACCGCCGGTGAGCGGGATGAGGCGCGCATTAACATGGCAGAGGCCTATGCCCGGGTTGACCGCCTGGAGTTTGAGGCTGAACTGGCTGCCGAACGGAACGAACGGATATTCACCCGGATCGAAGAGGCCATAGCCATGTCGCTGGGGTCACTTGACACCATGTTCCGCCGTGCCGGTCTGCCAACCGATCAGATTATAGAACAAATGCGCCGTGAGTCTTCCGTCCAGGGTGGCCCGTTTGTGGCCATCACCATGTCTTCACGCGGGGAAGACCCCGATCCCCTGACGCTGCGCACCAATGAAGTGTTGGAAGGGCTGGATCAGGTGAACCTGCACCGCATGGCCGCCGAACAGCTGCCCTTTGCAAGGCCGGTGCTATCCTCCTTTCGTCTTACATCCGGCTTCGGCCCTCGGCGTGACCCGATCAGCGGCGGATGGCGGATGCATGCCGGTGCCGATTTTGCAGGCCCCGTCGGCACACCAATTTACGCAACCGGTGACGGGGTTGTTACCTTTGCCAGGCGGTCCTGGGGCTATGGTCTGATGGTGGAGATCCAACACTCCTTCGGGATTGAAACCCGCTACGCCCATATGTCACGCATTCACGTGCATGAGGGGCAAAGGGTCTCGCGCGGGGATCGGATTGGTGATATGGGAAGAACAGGTCGTGCCACTGGATCGCATCTGCACTATGAGGTGCACCAGAACGGAACCACGATCAACCCGATGAACTTCATCATGGCAGGAAGAGATGTTTTCTAAATCCAAGATCAATGACCCAGGTCCGAAACAGGTTGGGGGTGCCGCATCGCAACCCGATGCCGTTCCCACACCACAGCGTCTGGCGATGCCGCCTGAGGCCCCCAAGGCCAAGGCAAAACCGCCCGTGTCAATCCTTAGCACCGATTTGACCGTTATCGGCAATCTGCGCACCTCGGGCGACATCCAGGTCGAAGGCAATGTGCAGGGCGATATTCGCGCACATCTTTTGACGGTCGGCGAAAACGCAACAATCGAAGGCGAAGTGGTTGCCGATGATGTCGTGGTCACCGGCCGCGTGGTTGGCCGTGTGCGCGGCCTGAAGGTCCGCCTGGCTTCTACCGCACGGGTCGAGGGCGATATCATCCACAAGACCATCGCCATCGAATCCGGTGCGCATTTCGAAGGGTCAGTGCAACGGCAGGAGGATCCGCTGGCCACTGGCAGTGCGGGCGCACCGGCTGCGGCCTTGAAGCCGGCGACTGCCCCCCCACCCGTTCCGAATGCAATCGCCGCGGACAGCACAGACAGCATGGCCTGATCCACGGCCAGGTGGTCAGCTACACCTGTGCCGCCCCCGGTCTTTATCCGAAGGGGCGGCCGCTTAGGGGGGGATATGGTGTGCCTGATTGCGGGCGGGCAAGACGGGTGACTGTGGGGGATGGCGGACTGGCCGCTTGCCACGCCTTATGCAAGTGCCAGTGGCGCACTGATGGCGACCATCCGCAGACGACGGGGAATACAACACCGCATAAACCCGCCTAATCCTGCGGCGTCAGAGCACGACGATAGATATGCCACGTAGCATGTCCCAATACTGGCAAGACCAGAAACAGACCCGACAGTAACGGCACCATCCCGGCGAAGGTCAGGCCCGCGATGGTCAGGCCCCAAGTCAGCATGACGCGCGGATTCTTCCGCACCACGGCAATGCTTGTCAGCATTGCGGTCACGAAATCCAGATTTTTGTCCAGCAGAAGCGGTAGCGACACAACCGTGAGTGAGAAAAGCACCAACGCGAAAATTGCGCCGAAGGCGGTACCGACCAGCAGCATCACCACCCCCTCTGGTTCCAGCAGATAGGCGTAGGAGGAACTGACATTGGTAAAGGCCGTGGGGCCCAGGAACAGCGCGAACAGCATATGGGCAAAGAAGGACCAGAACAGGAAATAAACGATGATAACCCATGACATCGACGGTAGTTGCCGGTCTTTCTGTCGCCAGATTACGCCGAAGATATCGCTGCGCGTCCAGCCCTTGCCCATTTCCAGCCTGCGGGATACCTCATAAAGCCCGACAGCCAGAAACGGCCCGACAAGCGGGAAGCCTACGGTGATCGGGATTGCATACCAGACGTGCTCATTGACGATCAGAAACAGATACATCAGCCAGCCCCCCACCACATAGACATGGGCGAAAAACAGGCCCATGAACGGCGCACGCAGGTAATCGCGCAGCCCCATGCGCAGGGCATAGCCGATATCCGACAGCAACATCTGATTGACAAGCGGCACTTTTGACGCTGCCGGTAGCGGTGTGTTGACATCACTCATGGCTTGTTCCCCTTTTATTCGTCGGATAAGCCTGCGCGGCGCGCGGCACCAGGCTGGTGGAGCACGGGCTGCGTGGGCCATACCCTGATGGAACAAAGACAACCATGGGGCCAGTGGCCCCAGGTCGCTAAAGAAGGCGAACGTGTCTGGGGCGACATCAATGCCACACCAGCCACCCTGACCAGCATAAGCGAAAACGACAACTCTCACGGGCGACGCAAGGGCCGATACCTTCATCTTCAAACCCCACGATTACGGGAATGACACCATTGGTGACTTCACCCTGGCTAAAGATGTGGTCCGCTTCCGGGGGCCGAATACCAAAACAAAAAAACCCGTGACACGACCTGCCGGAAATCGGCGGCGCGGAACATCCGTACCCTTAGATCGCAATCGGCATACCGTGCAGCTGGCCCTGGCACGGCATTCGGTGTGTGCTCAGTCCCCGGCCTGTGCCTCGGCGCGGCTTTTGCCGGACACGTCCAGGGCCAGGGTTGCCGCCATCAGCTCGTCCAGATTCCCATCCAGCACACCGGAGGTGTTTGATGTTTCGAACCCCGTACGCAGATCCTTCACCATCTGATAAGGCTGCAGCACATAAGACCGGATCTGGTTTCCCCAGCCCGCGTCCCCTTTGCTTTCATGGGCGTGCTGGATCGATGCGCTGCGCTGTTCCAATTCCAGCTGATAAAGCCGCGATTTCAGTGCCTTCATCGCAATGTCGCGGTTCTGGTGCTGCGATTTCTCGGAACTGGTGACCGTAATCCCCGTCGGGGCATGGGTGATCCGCACGGCCGAGTCGGTCGTGTTCACGTGCTGCCCGCCCGCACCGGAGGAGCGATAGGTGTCGATCCGGATATCGGCGGGATTTACCTCAATCTCGATATCGTCGTCCACCACCGGATAGACCCAGATCGAAGAGAATGAGGTGTGCCGCCGGGCCGAACTGTCATAGGGTGAGATGCGCACTAGGCGATGCACCCCGCTTTCTGACTTTAGCCAGCCATAAGCGTTGTGCCCGCTGATCTTGTAGATGGCGGACTTGATCCCCGCCTCCTCCCCCGGCGAGGTCGATTGCAACTCCACGTCATATCCCTTTTTCTCGGCCCACCGGACATACATCCGCGCCAGCATCGAGGCCCAATCGCAGCTTTCGGTGCCGCCCGCGCCCGCGTTGATTTCCAGAAACGTGTCGTTTCCGTCCGCTTCTCCATCAAGAAGGGCCTCTAGTTCCTTTTCGGCCGCGGTCTCTGCCAGCATGGAGAGTGCCACCTCAGCCTCGGCCACGACCTCATCGTCACCTTCTTCCTCACCCAGATGGATCAGGCCGATATTATCCTCTAGCCCACCCTTGATCGCGTCATAGGTGCCAACCTTATCCAGCAGAAGCTGCCGGTCGCGCATCAGGTTCCGGGCCTTCTCCGGGGCATTCCACAGATCAGGATCTTCAACCCGGGCATTGAACTCTTCCAAGCGGTGCTGGACTGTCTCCAGCCCCATGCGCTGGCCCAGAATCTCCAGCGCGTTCCGTATCTTTTCTATATGCGCCTGCGTCTCGGACCGCATTGGATGCCCCGTTTTGGTGGTGACCCTGTCACCCGATGATCTAGTCGAGGCCCCGGATCACCACAAGTGTGGCAGCGTTACTATGCCGTGTCTGGTGCGCCAGGCCTGGATAAAGAATACGAAAAACCCGCGTCAACGTTATCGGGGACAGAAGGCAGAATGCCAGTTCCGTCAGAACCGCACGGAGCATCGGTCTATTGTGTCGCCAAGGGGTGCCGCCTTAAATCTTGGATGTCGTATCAAAGCTTCTTTATGGTGGTCGCGTTGAACCAGTCCCGGCAGGAGACATCAATGCCTGCACCAGGATACGCGACAGCACTTTGCCTGGCGGCGACCATGGCTTTCGCCGCGGGGGGAGTGCCAGCGCAAAGCATCATTCGCGATGCCGAGGTCGAACGGGGGCTGCGCGAATTAGCGGCCCCGATCCTTCGGCAGGCGGGTTTGCCTGCATCCATGCGGATCATCGTGGTCAATGACCGTGCGCTCAATGCGTTCGTGGCCGATGCGCACCATATTTTCATTCATTCCGGCCTTCTTTTACGGATGGAGACCCCCGCAGAGTTGCAGGCGGTTCTGGCCCATGAGGCCGCCCATATCGCCAATGGCCACCTGACGCGGCGACCGGCCAATGCCCGTAGCGCGGCCGGGGCGGCGCGAATGGGGCTGCTTCTGGCACTGGCGGCTGGCGTGGCCTCTGACAATGGCCAGCTTGGGGCCGGGTTGGCCGTTGGCACGGGATCCACTGCCGCACGGCTTTTCCTTGCTCATACCCGCGCCGAGGAAGCGAGTGCCGATCTTGCGGGGTTACGCTATATGGTGCAGGCCGGGATCGATCCGAACGCGATGCTCTCGGTTTTGCAGATGTTCCGCGGGCAAGAGGTACTCTCGGTCGGGCGGCAAGATCCGTATATCCGCGCCCACCCGCTGACCCGCGACCGGATTCGCAGCATCGAGGCTTTTGTGAACGGACGCGGCGGCGCGGCCATCGGGGCGGAATCAAGTGCCGAAGCGCAATACTGGTTCGCACGGATCACGGCCAAGGTCGGCAGCTTTCTGAACGCCCCGGGGCAGACCCTGCGCCAAGTGGACCACAACGATCAGGGAGAGATCGCCACCTTGCGCCGGGCGATTGCTTATCACCGCAACTCTGACACCAGCCGCGCCCTGTCCGAGGTCGGGGATTTGCTGCAGATGCGCCCGAATGACCCCTATTACCAAGAGCTAAAGGGCCAGATACTGTTCGAGTCCCGACACTTCGGGCAAGCGGTTCGTGCCTATGGTCGGGCTGTGCAACTGGCCCCGCAAGAGGCGTTGATTCTTGCGGGGTACGGCCGCGCTTTGCTGGCCCGTGATACGGGATCGGGCAATGCCCGGGCCCTGGCCATTCTGCAACGCGCCTTTGCCCGCGATCCCCATGATCCGCGCATGCTGCGGGATTTGGCCCTGGCTTATGCACGGGCGGGTAACAATGGGATGGCTTCTGCCGTGACCGCCGAGCGTTACGCCATTTCAGGCCGGATGACGGATGCTGAAATCCACGCCACCCGCGCCAGCGGCCTTTTGCCCGCCGGTTCCCCCGGCTGGCTTCGTGCACAAGATGTTTTGCGCGTGGTCCAGGCCGCCCAAAGCCGGAGAGATCGCTGATGTATCGCCTGATTGCCGCCACCCTTGCTGCCGTGTTTCTGCCAAACAGCACACCCGTTATGGCCACCGACCTGGACGCCATGACCGATGAAGAGCGTGCGGCCTTCCGCGCCGAGGTGCGGGCCTATCTGCTGGAGAACCCGGAAGTTCTGATGGAAGCGATCACCATATTAGAGGGTCGCCAAGCCGAAGAAGAGGCCATGCGCGACATGGAACTGGTCGCGGCGAATGCTGATGCGCTGTTTAATTCCGACTCATCATGGGAAGGTGGTAACCTTGGCGGGGATTTGGTGTTGGTGGAATTTCTGGATTATCGCTGCGGCTTTTGCCGCCGTGCCTTCCCCGAGGTGGAACGCCTGGTGAAGACCGATGGCAATATCCGGCTGGTGATCAAGGAGTTTCCGATCCTGGGCGGGCAATCGACGCTGGCATCGCGCTTTGCGCTTTCTACCCGCATCCTGGAGGGCGATGACGCCTATAAGGATATGCATGATGCCCTGATGGTGATGCGAACCGATGTGACCGAGGCAAACCTTAGCCGCCTGGCCGATGAGCTGGGCTATGATGGTGCGGCGATTCTGGCGGGGCTGGGCGACCCCTGGATTGATGCGGTGATCGAGGCGAATTACGCCTTGGCGCAGCGGCTGCAGATCAGCGGTACCCCGAGTTTCGTGATGGGGAATCGATTGCTGCGCGGGTTCATGCCCTATGAGGCGATGGCCGAATTGGCCGAAGATTTGCGCACGGCAGAGCCGTAAGCGATCAAACGTCATAAACCGCTACACCCGCAAATCGGCAGCCTGCCGGTTCAGTGAGGCTGATGGGACCGATCAAAGAAGAAGGGGCACGCATTCAGCACCCCTTTTCCCTGACCTAACCGGTGGGGGCCCACCAGCCCTTCCGTTTTGGCTGTTCGGGCGCATCATTGGCCAAGGCAGGTTCATTAACGGGCATCGCAGGGCTGGCTTTTATCGTCTCAGGGGGAATTTTCGCCTCTGCTGGGGCTTTCTTGCGTTTCCGACTGCCCCGAGTACCCCGGTGACGGCGGCGTTTGGGCTTCGTGTCCCCGTCATCCTCGGCCGTTGGCCGCGCAGCAACCGCCTCGGGCGTGGTGGCCCCCTCCTCAATTTCTTCCATTAAGGCGGCATCCATCGAGATGATCGGCGCAGCCTCCGGCACGCGTCGCGTCGCGGTCCTGAACGTCTCGAGTTTGTAGTCGGGCACAACCAGGTGCGAATCTGCCTCTACCCGGATCGACATGTCATTGTCCCTCTCAATCCTGGCCAGGTGTTCGCGCTTGCTGTTCATGATAAAATTGACGATACTCACAGGTGCCGTCAGCAGCATCTCCTGTGAGCGATGGCGCGCCGCCGCCTCTTCCAACTGGCGTATGATCGACAGTGCCAGGCTGTCATCAGAACGGGCAAGGCCAGTGCCACGGCAATGGGGGCATGGCCGTGTCGTTGCCTCCAGCATGCCGGGACGCAGGCGTTGGCGGCTCATCTCCAGCAGACCAAAAACCGAGATGCGGCCCACCTGGGTGCGGGCGCGGTCGGCCTTCAGCCGCTCCTTGATCCGCTGTTCCACCGCCGCATTGTTCCGACGGTCATCCATATCAATGAAGTCGATGACGATCAGACCGGCCAGATCACGCAACCGCAGCTGCCGCGCCACCTCGTCGGCGGCTTCCAGGTTAGTCCTGGTCGCGGTTTTCTCGACCGTGACTTCCTTGTTGGCCCGGCCAGAGTTCACATCAATAGCGACCAAAGCCTCAGTTACCCCGATCACGATATAGCCGCCGGATTTCAACCGCACAGTCGGGTTGAACATATCGGCCAGATACCCCTCAACCTTGTGCCGTGCGAAGATCGGCATCGGATCGGTATATTGCTTCACGTTTTTCGAGTGGGACGGCATGATCATTTTCATGAAGTCCTTGGCCTGGCGGTAACCAGCAGCACCCTCGACCAGAATTTCACTGATCTCACGGTCATAAAGGTCGCGGATCGAGCGGTGGATCAGGTTGCCTTCCTCATAGATCGGCGCAGGCGCAATAGATTTCAGCGTTAGCGTGCGCACCTCTTCCCATTGCCGTTGCAGATATTCATAGTCGCGCTTGATCTCGCTTTTTGTGCGGTTGGCACCCGCCGTCCGCACGATCAGCCCGGCCCCCTGCGGGACATCCAGGCCTGTCACAATTTCCTTCAGATGCTGACGGTCATCAGCGTTGCTGATCTTGCGGGAGATACCGCCACCACGGGCGGTGTTGGGCATCAGAACGCAGTAGCGGCCTGCGAGGCTCAGATAAGTCGTCAGCGCAACGCCTTTGTTGCCGCGCTCTTCCTTGACGACCTGGACCAGAATGATCTGCCGGACCTTTACAACCTCCTGGATATTGTATTTGCGCGGGCGCGAATGGTGCGCCGGGTGAATCTCCTCTCGGTCGTCATCAGAAACGGTGGCGACACCCTCCCCGTTCAAAACCTGCTCTTTGTCCTCGTCATCCTCATCCAGATTAACCACATTCATGCCCGATGGGACCGATGCGGGTGCTGTTGTCACGGCGTCCGGTACCATCGCCTCGGGACTGGTCTTGCTGCCTTTGCGGTGGTTTTTGGGCTTCTGGTCTTTCTCGCTTGCGGCCAGTGCTTCGGCACAGGCACGTTCCTCCGCCACCAGGGCCTCTCGGTCAGCCACCGGAATTTGGTAGTAATCAGGGTGAATTTCCGAGAAGGCAAGGAACCCGTGCCGATTGCCACCGTAATCCACGAACGCGGCCTGAAGCGACGGTTCTACCCGAGTCACTTTCGCCAGATAGATATTACCTGAGAGTTGCCGTTTGTTCAGTGACTCAAAGTCAAATTCCTCGACATTGGTTCCGTCCGCCACAACAACGCGGATCTCTTCCGCATGCGTGGCATCGATAAGCATTTTCTTCGCCATATTGTCCTTGCGCATGACCGTCGCCGTCCCTCTCGGAGCGTGACACGATCATGGTGTCCTGAAAATGCGAGCACACGGACGCGCAAACCAGTGATGCGGGTTAATGCCGCATCGGGATTCGTCAGGGTCTGTCGTGCGCGTGTCATCGCGGTTTATCTCCGGCGGTGCCGCATCCTGCGGCCACTACCCGTTAACGGGCCCCGGTGGTTCGGGGCAATCTCTTCGGGTGCGGCGCACCCTGTGGTCCACCGGCCCGACGTGTCTGTCATAGCAACGCATCGGAAGGTGCGGGGAAACTTGGTCGTGCCAGGAAACCCCTAGCGGACAGTCTGGATACTAATGTGAGGGTGAACAGAATTGCAAGGGCAGAATTTTCTGTGCAGTTGGGCAGCCTTGCACCGGACAGCCGTGCATCCCTTGCCGGACAAACGTAAAGAATTCAGCCTGATCATGCACACCGGCAGGCTAGAGGTAATCCGACCGACTGAGCCCGTATTTCGTCATCTTTTCATTCAGGGTACGGCGCGGCAGGCACAATTCCTCCATCACACCAGCGATAGAGCCGCCATGGCGGCGCATGGTGGTGTCGATCAGCATCCGCTCAAAGGTTTCAACCTGCTCTTTCAGAGGTTTGCCATCACCTGCCACTTGCGGGCTGATTCTGGCGTTGTCGTTCATCAGAAGAGAGGCGATGGTTCCCGACCCACGCCACTGCTGCAGGGTTGCGCGCTCGGCGAAGGTGATCAGCTGCCGCACATTGCCGGGCCATGGTGCCTGCAGCAGTTCCACCGCATCACGGGCTGTCACCTCGGGCGCATCTGTGCCATATTCTTGGGCGAATTGCTCTCCGAATCGGTTGAAAAGCGTCAGGATATCTTCTCCACGCTTGCGCAGCGGTGGAAGTTCAATCCGCCCGGCTGCCAGACGGTAGAACAGATCAGGACGCAGCGCGTTTTCGCATCCCCCTGGCCCAGCCGCGTTGCAAATCGCGAAAATCCGGGTCTCGGGCGGCGTACCCTGGTCGCTGATCGCGGTCAGCATGCGCGCCTGCAGGGGCAGCGGCAGTGCCTCGATATTTTCCAGGACCAAGCTGCCACCGCGCGCCTGTTGCATCAACGGCAGATCCTGCCCTTCGCCGACGGGTCCAAACAGCATCGACGCCAGCGACTCTTCCTTATGCGCGTCACAGGTGGTGCTGACAAACCGCCGCCCGGCGCGGGCCCCCACGGCATGGAGCGCACGGGCTACCAGTGTCTTGCCCGTGCCCGTCTCGCCAGTGATCAGCACATGGCCATCAGCTTGCCCAAAGTCAAGGATATCCTCGCGCAGTTGCTCCATCACCGGACTCGACCCGATCATCTTGTACCGCAGAACCGTGCCATCGCTCAACTCGCGCCGCAGTGCCCGGTTGTCCAGCGTCAAACGCCGGGTCTGGCTGGCGCGTCTGGCCAGTTCGGTCATCCGGTCGGGGTTAAAGGGCTTCTCCAGGAAGTCATAGGCCCCGATCCGCATCGCCTCGACCGCCATCGACACATCGCCATGACCTGTGATTATGATAACCGGCAGGCCGCTATCCATCCCCATCAATTGCTTAAGGAATGCCATCCCGTTCATGCTGGGCATCTTGATATCACTGACCACAATACCGGGGTAATCGGGGCTGATCGACTTCAGCGCGTCCTCGGCACTGGAATAGGTCTCGGTGTCAAAACCGCTTAGCACCAGCCACTGGCTGATGGATTGGCGCATGTCCTGTTCATCGTCGATGATCGCGATTTTCATAAGCCAGGTTCTTCCCCTCCACTCCGCTGCCCGGCCCCGGACATGCCCAGGACCGGAAGCCGCATCTCGAACACCGCGCCGCCATTCGCGCCATTGCGCGCCGTCAGCCGCCCACCCAGCTCGACCATAATCCCGGAAGAGATCGCCAGCCCTAACCCTACTCCGTCACCGGGTTTCTTGGTTGTGTAAAATGGCTCAAACAATGCGTCGAGATTATCAATTCCCCTCCCACTATCGCGCAAGGTCAGAACAGCCTCCTCTCCAGAGGCGACGATCAGGTCCAGCTCGCGGATGTCCCGCCCCTTCATCGCATCCAGCGCATTGCGAAGCAGATTGATGATTACCTGTTCCAGCCTCAGGCGGTCGGCCATCACCATCACCGGCTGACGAGAGACACTGCGCATGATCTCTACTTGCATGGCGCGCAACTGCGGTTCCATCATCGTCAAACCGCCAGCTAAAGCATCGCGCAGGTCGACAGGCTCAAATGCTTCTGCGCCTTGTCCGGCATAGCTTTTCAGCTGCCGTGTGATCGCACCCATCCGATCAATCAGGTTATCAATGCGCTGAAAGGAGCTCAGTGCCTCATCCGGACGTCGGCGCTGTAGCAGAAGCTGGGCACCAGCCAGATAGGTCTTCATTGCGGCAAGCGGCTGGTTTAACTCGTGGCTGACGGCCGTCGACATCTCTCCTAATGTGGCCAGTTTCTGGCTCTGTGCAAGGCTCTGCCCGGCTTCCTCCAGGGTGCGCTCAACTTTCTGGCGTTCGGCGATTTCCCGCCCCAAACGCGCATTCAACTGGCGCAGCTCTGCCGACTCGCGCCGGAACACCGCGCTTTGCAAACGCGCCCGGTGGCTTAGGACATAGAAGCCACCCGCCAAAAGCAGCGCAAATCCCATGATCTGGAGGGCCAGCACCCCGTTCACGCGTTCTCTGACCGGCACATAAGCGGTATAAGAGGTCATATGCCAGCCACGAAACGGGATGCGGGTTTGCAGCCTTATGGTGTTTTCACCAGAGAAATACGGATCCGGATTGCCAAAGACCCAATCGCCACTAACCCTGATCGCCCGTTGAATGGCTGTTGACGGAGAACGGAGTGCCAGTGCTTCCTCCTCGGTCCGGCCCCGCCAACGCGGCTGGGTCGTCAACATGATCCGACCTTCGGAATTGGCGACAAAGACCGCCTCGTTCGTGCCGCGCCAGCGATCCTCCAACCACATCAGGTTGACCTTGACCACCACGACACCAAGTAGCTGGTTGTCATCCATCACGCGCTGCGAGAACGTGAAATCGAAGGCGCCGGTATCCTGCTGTGTGCTGGTAAAGACCGTATCAGGCGAACGCCGCGCCTGAACAAAGAACGGCGTGCTGGACAAAAACTCCCCCAGACGCTCTCGTTCTGTTGCCGCAACAATACGGCCATCGCGGCTGAGCAGTATGATCGATGCTGTCCCGATATCCTGCCCGTACGTGATCAGGCGTTGCGACGTGTGTGCAAAATCACCCATATCCAGTGCCCGAATCAAGACCGGATCGCGGCTGAGCAGCAGAGGCACCACCGAGTTGCGCTGCAACTCTGACACGATGGCCCCGGAATAAAGTGCCAGCTGCAATTCGGCGCGGCTGCGGGCGGTTTCGGTGAAACGGTCGGTAAGCCAGATGTTGGAAATCCACACCACGGCGGTGGCCACGGCCATAAACACGATCATTATCCCGCGCAACACCCATATGCGCCGCCTGTCCGAACCTGGCCAACGTCGAAAAGGGGATGGGATTAGCGTCATGATGCGCAGGGTAGGCCAGGGCATCGCATACCCTCAAGGCAAGACGGCAAGAGGCGCGGGTCGGATCCCACAAGAGCCCGGGCCAGCCTGGTGAAAAGTACTGCCCCATCGACATCCCCAAGGGCGGGGTCAGGCTATAGAAAGGTCGGAACCGGAACGTCGTGCGAAACTGCGTCTTGTTTAATCAGCAGAACAGGAACGAGTGGCCCGAAGGATGTTTACGCAGTTTCCTGGCGTAAGCCTGGAGACGTCACAGACAGCACCCGGCTTCTTCCCGTTGACGGACAAGCAGGTGCATCTTTCCTGGCACAAGCCTTATTAGGGGCTGGACACAGGGAAGTTGCAATACACGAACACACTGTCCAGATTGCATTTCGTATCTTCGACAGAACCCCGACGATATCCTTATCCTTGATCAAACCATCAAACGCGCACCCGAGCAGGGTAGCCAAGCCCCGCACCATCAGTTGATCAGCGTGGGCTTCGTCACATGGCCCGTATTCGAGGGCATCACCCCCAGGCGGCGAGCCACTTCGGTATAAGCATCCGACAAGCTGCCAAGGTCGCAGCGGAACACATCCTTATCCAGCTTTTGGCCGGACTCGATATCCCACAGCCGACAACTGTCCGGACTGATCTCATCGGCTACGATCAGGCGCATGAAATCACCATCCCAGATTCGCCCGATCTCGATCTTGAAATCCACCAGTTTGATCCCGACGCCCAGCATCAGGCCCGAAAGAAAGTCATTCACGCGCATCCCCAGGGCGACCATATCGTCCAGATCCTGCTGGCTGGCCCAGCCAAAGGCGATGACATGCTCTTCAGTGACCAGGGGATCGCCAAGATTGTCGTCTTTATAATAGAATTCGATGATAGGGCGTGGCAGCGATGTCCCTTCCTTGATGCCCAACCGCTTTGACATCAACCCGGCGGCGACGTTGCGGACCACAACCTTCAGTGGAATGATCTCGACCGCGCGGATCAGCTGTTCGCGCATGTTGATGCGGCGGATGAAATGGGTCGGCACACCGATCCCTGCAAGGCCGTTCATAAAGAATTCCGACAGGCGATTGTTCAGAACACCCTTGCCTTCGATCACATCGCGTTTTCCCGCGTTGAAAGCGGTGGCATCGTCCTTGAAATACTGTACCATAGTGCCGGGTTCGGGCCCCTCATAGAGGATTTTCGCCTTGCCCTCATAGACCAGTTTACGCCGTGCCATCGTGTCTCCGTGATCCCAGGCCAGGCACCGCATTGGGCGGGCCCGGACAATGGAAGGGATTATAGGGCATCGGATACTCCGCCGCAAGGCGGATGCCCCATGTCGGGTTGCGGGCGTGGGCGAAGCCGTCATAATGATTGCAACCGAGAGTTTTTGAGTGGAGGCTCCCCGATGACCACCTTTGATGACCGCGAGCACGCGTTCGAAGCCCAATTTGCCCATGACGCCGAGATGACATTCAAGGCCGAGGCGCGGCGTAACAAGCTGATGGGTCTGTGGGTCGCCGACATCCTGGGTAAATCCGGCACCGAGGCCGAAGCCTATGCCACCGAAGTGATCAAGGCCGATTTCGAAGAGGCCGGGCACGAGGACGTGATGCACAAAGTCCTGGGCGATATTGGTGGCCGCATGGCCGAGGATAAGGTGCGCACCAAATACGCGGAGCTTCTGGCCGTCGCCAAGGAACAACTGATGAACGAGACCCGAACCACAGGCCCCGCCAGAGACAGAAAATGATCGGCATGCGGGCGGCGGCGGTAACCTCTCTGGCGGTGGCCCCGCATCCTGGCAAGAACGCAGATTCTGCGCTGTGCGCGGGTAGGCCGCACCGCCCGGTTCATAACCATTACGCAGAGTTTGCCCTTGCGTGTGGGCAACCATCTGAAGCGCGCTTACAAGCAGGACAGGCCAGAACGACATGAGCGATGTATTCTCCACCCTCCTGGCAGAGCGGACCTGGCTGCTGGCCGACGGCGCAACCGGTACCGCGCTGTTCAACATGGGCCTGCAATCGGGCGATGCGCCGGAGCTGTGGAATATAGACCACCCGGACCGCGTCGCCGCGCTTTACTCGGGCGCGATCAGGGCCGGATCGGATCTGTTTCTGACCAATTCTTTCGGAGGCACACGGGCGCGGCTGAAACTGCATGAGGCACAGGACCGCGTGTTTGAATTGAACAAAGCCGCCGCCGGAATCGGGCGCGAATTGGCTGACAGTGCCAGGCGCCCTGTGATCGTCGCAGGATCAATGGGCCCCACAGGTGAGATCATGGCCCCGGTGGGCACACTAACCCGTGAGATGGCTGTAGAAATGTTCCACGAACAGGCAGAAGGCTTAAAGGCGGGCGGGGCCGATGTGTTGTGGGTGGAAACGATCAGTGCCGCCGAGGAATACAAAGCCGCTGCCGAAGCCGCGTTCCTGGCCGGCATGCCCTGGTGCGGCACGATGAGTTTTGACACCGCGGGCCGCACGATGATGGGCCTGACATCAGCCGCAATGTCCGAGATGGTGGCGCAGCTGGCGAACCCGCCCTTGGCCTATGGCGCGAATTGCGGTGTCGGGGTATCGGATTTGTTGCGCACGATTCTGGGCTTTCGTGCCTCTGACAATGAGCACCCGGTGATCGCCAAGGGCAATGCCGGAATCCCGAAATACGTGGATGGCCATATCCATTACGATGGCACACCTGATCTGATGGCCCGTTACGCCGTTCTGGCCCGTGATGCGGGGGCGACAATCATCGGCGGATGCTGCGGCACGCAACCCGAACATCTGCGGAAGATGCGCGCGGCCCTTGAGGACACGCCAGTGAGCGAGGCCCCCTCACCGGAAATGATCACGGCGGAATTGGGCGGCTTTTCGTCCGAAAGAGATGGGACCGATGGTGCAAGTCCGCCGCGCCGCCGCGCCGGACGCCGCCGTTCGCCAGGTTGAAGCCAGGGCCGGATATTGCGGTGAAATCTTTTTCAGAAAGCCTTTATATATTTACATATTCGGCAAAGCAGAAGAGAAGGAAAGCCAGTGATTGGCAGAATTCGCACCGCCGCACGACCGCCTGGAATGGCTGTTCGCGGCGTATATGAGGGGGCAAGGAGGGGCGTGACAAAAACGCGCCGCTGTGTCATCTTGACGCTTGACATTATGCAGATCCAAGGTGATATACAGGGTTGCGGCGGCGGCACCCGGCCCTTGGAAAGGTCAGAACCCGCTGGCAGACAACATTCAGGAAAGGTAAAGCGTGATGAGCATCACCCTAAGCAAAGGCCAAACCATCAGCCTGTCCAAGGACGGCGGCGGGGGCCTGACCAAGGTTTTTATGGGCTGCGGCTGGGATCCCGCATTGCCGAAAAAGAAGGGCCTGTTTGGCGGGCTTCTTGGTGGCGGTGCAGCGGATGAGATTGATCTGGACGCATCGGTGATTCTGTTCGACGGCAACCGGGCCGAAGTGGATACGGTTTATTTTGGGCAGCTGCGTTCAAAAGACGGCTCAATCAAGCATGGCGGCGACAATCTGACCGGCGATGGCGACGGTGACGATGAGGTGATCCATGTAGATCTCCACCGCCTTGACAGCCGTGTGCAATATCTTGTATTCACCGTGAACAGTTTCCGCGGCCAGACTTTCAATGAGGTTGAGAACGCCTTTGCCCGGCTTGTGGATGAAACCAGCGGCAAGGAGATCTGCCGCTATGAACTGGCCGAACAGGGCCCGCATACCGGCGTCATCATGGCATCCATGGCGAAAACCGGTGCCGGCTGGCAGATGACGGCGCATGGCAAACCCGCAGACGGGCGAAGCGTGCGCGACCTTGCCAAAGCCGCCGCCGCAATCCTGTGATAGGGACATAAAATGCTGAACTGGCTGAAAGAAAACACCACGACGGCCCGCGCCAGGATAACCGCAGAGGTCGCGAAGTTCAAAAACCGAACCTTCATGGAAGCGGTCGTCAGCGGCTGCGCCCTTGTTGCAGCGGCTGATGGTAACATCGACGCAAGCGAAAAGCAAAAGATGATAGGATTCATCGAGCGCGCCGATGAGCTGAAGCACTTCGATACGCGCCAGGTGATCGAACTGTTTAACAAAGTCGCCGCCGATTTTGAGTTTGACCACACCATCGGCAAGGCAACCGCCCTGAAAACCATCTGCAAAATTAAAGGCAATGAGGCACAGGCGCGCCTGCTGGTGCGGATTGTCTGCGCGATTGGCGCGGCCGATGGCGATTTTGACGCGGATGAGCGCGCAATCGTGACCGAAATCGCGCGCGATTTGGGCCTGAAACCGGCCGAGTTTGACCTGTAGCCCCCCCCATCGGACCGGCGGTGACCTTAGAGCATGCGCCCTTCTGTGACGACATTGAAAGAGGCGTTCCATGCACGAACTTGCATCCTACCAGCTTGGCATTATTGCGCTGGGCGCAATCGCCTTTGGCGTGTATCTTCTGATCAAGGGCGGCGACTGGACCATTGACAACGCCGTGGCCGCGGCCGAGCAATCCGGCCTGTCCAAACTGTTCATCGCGGCGACAATTCTGGCCTTTGGCACCTCGGCCCCGGAACTGTTCACATCGGTCAACGCCAACCTGTCGGGCTTTCCCGGCATCTCTGTGGGCAATGTGATCGGCTCCAATATCGCCAATGTCATGCTTGTGGTCGCGGTCAGTGCCATCATTGCCCCGATTGTGGTGGACCGCAGCGAAGTCCGCGTGGATGTGTGCGTGATGCTTGCGGCAACGGCGGCGATGATCGCGGGCATTCTGCACGGCATCCTTCCCCGCTGGGGCGGTGCGGCCATGGTGGTGGCCATTGTTCTGTACATTCTCTATCAGTATCGTGCCTCCAGGCTGGACACGGATGAGGTTGAGGGCAGCGACGCGCGGGGCTGGAAGGTCTGGGCGATGCTTGCCGCCGGTCTGGTGACGCTGCTGGTCGGCTCGGAAATCCTGGTGCAGGGTGCTGTGGCTGGTGGCCTGTCCCTGGGGGTGCCGGAATCGGTGATCGGCCTGACAGTGATTGCGTTCGGAACCTCGCTGCCGGAACTGACGGCCTGCGTCGCGGCGGCGCGCAAGGCCCAGTTTGACATGATCGTTGGCGGCATTCTGGGGTCAAATATTTTCAATATTCTGTCGGTGATGGCAATCTCGGCAATTGCGAAACCCCTAATTATTGACGAGCGATTCGCGTCTTTCGACATGTGGGTGGTAGCGGGCGTTACCCTCCTGTTCGCCGCACTACTGCTGTTCGGCGGCAGGGTTGGGCGCGGGGCCGGAATTTTTATGCTTGCGGGCTATGGGGCCTTTGTTGTAAGCCAGTATCTGATCTGAACACCCTTACCCTGTTAACCAAGGAGGCCAAACCAATGGCACTGTCACTTTCCAAAGGCCAAAATATCTCTCTTAGCAAGGAGGCCCCGGGCCTGACACGGGTTCTTCTGGGTCTCGGCTGGGATGAACGTGCCACAGACGGCCAGGATTTTGACCTGGACGCCTCCCTGTTCATGCTGAACGCCAGTGGCAAATGCCGCAGCGACGCGGATTTCATCTTCTACAACCAAATGCACTCATCCTGCGGTTCGGTAAGCCACACCGGCGACAACCGCACTGGTGCAGGTGACGGCGATGATGAAGCGATCAAGGTGGACCTAAGCAAGGTTCCCGCAGATGTGCAGACCCTGGCCGTGACAGTGACCATCCACGACCATGAGACGCGCAGGCAGTCCTTTGGCCAAGTGGCCAATGCCTTCATCCGTATCGTCAACGAGGATAACGGGGCCGAGGTTGTGCGCTACGACCTCTCGGAAGATTATTCAACCGAGACGGCGATGGTCTTCGGTGAACTGTATCGCCACAATGGCGAATGGAAGTTCCGTGCCGTGGGCCAGGGCTATAATGGTGGTCTGGGTGCCATGGCCACGCAATACGGCCTGAGCGCAAGCTAATTTACGGGGGCCGCCCTGTTCGCGGCCCCATCCATCACACCCAAACACAAGGATACATTCCAATGGCAGTTTCCCTCTCCAAAGGCGGCAACATTTCCCTTAGCAAGGAAGCCCCCGGCCTTTCACAGGTTCTGGTTGGCCTCGGCTGGGATGCGCGCGTCACCGATGGTACCGATTTTGACCTGGATGCCTCGGTGTTCATCTGCGGCGCGGATGACAAGGTCATGTCCGACCGCCACTTCATCTTTTACAACAACAAGACCTGCCCTGATGGCGCGGTTGAGCATACCGGCGACAACCGCACCGGTGCAGGTGACGGCGATGATGAGGCGGTCAAGGTGGATCTGTCGAAACTACCCGCCGATGTCAAAAAGCTGGTCTTCGCTGTAACCATCCACGAAGCGGCACAGCGCAGCCAGAATTTCGGCCAGGTGGCGAACGCCTTCATGCGCGTTGTGAACCAGGACGGCGGCAAGGAAATCGCCCGCTATGACCTTTCGGAAGACTACTCTATCGAAACCGCGATGGTCTTCGGTGAGGTCTACCGTCACAATGATGAGTGGAAATTCAAGGCGGTCGGCGCGGGCTTCGGAGGCGGCCTTGGGCCGCTTGCGGCCTCCCACGGCGTGACCCTGGGCTGACCATTTGCAGCCCCGCACCGGGTACCCAGTCCCAAGCGGGAGAATCTGAAATGACCACGCTTTCCATGGGCGCGAATACACCCCTGTCCGGCCAGAAGGTTAGCCTGACCATCGAGGTGACCGGTGCCGCCGCCGATGCCAGTGCGCTTCAACTCTACGCTGGCGGCAAGGTGCGCGGCGACGGGGATATGTGCTTTTTCAACCAGCCCGCCATCGGCGGCGGGGCGGTGTGCCTGTCCACCTCTGGCGGGCGCAGCATCTTTGAAGTGGACACATCAAGAATCGCCGTCGATGTGGAAAAGATTGTATTCACGGCTACGCTGGACGCGGGCAATTTCGGTGCGGCCTCCGCCGTCACGGTGACCGGTTCCCAAGGCCACAGGCTGATCGTGGATACCGCCGGGCGCAGTGAGGCCGCGCTGATTCTGGCCGAGATTTACCAGCGCAACGGGCAGTGGAAACTGCGCAATGTCAGCCAGGGCTTCAATGGCGGACTGGCCGCACTGGCCACGCATTTTGGTGTGGAGGTCGCCGCACCGCAACCAGCCCCAAAGCCCGCCCCTGCCCCCGCACCGAAACCTCTCAGCCTGTCCAAGATCACGCTTACAAAACCCGGAGAGAGCTCGCGCATTTCGCTAAACAAAACATCCGGGGGGATCGTCCGGGTCTCCGCAACGTGGATCGACAATGGCGATGACCGGGACGACAATGACGACCTTGATCTGCGCGCAGGGATATTGATGCCCGATGGGGCAATGCACTGGCTGGCGACGTCGCATCCCGGCAGCGTCAACGCCCCGCCCTTTGCGCGGCACATGGGCGATGTGACCTCGGCCTCGGTCGATGCGCCCGGCACCGAAATTATTGAGGTTGCCTCGGATATATCGCAAAAGGCGGGTGGCCCGGTCGGCATGGTGTTTTCAGTCTACAGTGCCATTTCCAACGGCCCGGTGTCGATTGCGTCACTCTGCCCGGAAATGAGCATTGAATACCAAGGGAAACAGGTGAATTGCGCCTACAAATTTCCCGATGGGAAGGTAGCAAAATCCGTCTATACATATGTGATCGGGACGGTGGCCTTCAATGAAGGCGACCTTGACGTCAAACTTTCGGGGGCAACTTCGCCGAAGCACAGTGAAGCCACGCCATGGATTACCCGCGAAGGCGGTGGCATGAAGGTCACATTTGACGGCGCACCAGTATTCAAAAAAGGCCGTACCTTGGCAGCACGCATGATGGGCGCGGGAAAGAAGAAATATGCAAACATTTGAGGGTGCCGCACCTGCTAGACGGGACTGCCGCGCAGGGCGCATACCGGAGCGTTTTGTGACTTTGCACAATGCAGCTCCGCACCGGGTGCGGTGCCGTGCGGGAGGATTTGAATGACCACGCTTTCCATGGGCGCGAATGCGCCCCTGTCCGGCCAGAAGGTTAGCCTGACCATCGAGGTGACTGGTGCCGCCGCCGATGCCAGTGCGCTTCAACTCTACGCAGGCGGCAAGGTGCGCGACGACGGGGATATGTGCTTTTTCAATCAGCCTGCCATCGGCGGCGGGGCCGTATCCCTGTCCACCTCTGGCGGGCGCAGCATCTTTGAGGTGGACACATCAAAACTCGCCGTCGATGTGGAAAAGATCGTGTTCACGGCCACCCTGGACGCGGGCAATTTCGGTGCGGCCTCTGCCGTGATGGTGACCAGCTCCCAGGGCCACAGGCTGGCCGTGGACACCGCGGGGCGCAGTGAGGCCGCACTGATTCTGGCCGAGATTTACCAGCGCAACGGGCAGTGGAAACTGCGCAATGTCAGCCAGGGTTTCAATGGTGGCCTGGCCGCACTGGCCACGCATTTCGGTGTGGAGGTCGCCGCACCGCAACCGGCCCCAAAGCCCGCCCCCGCGCCAAAGCCCCAACCGGCCCCTGCCCCCGCGCCGAAGCCTGTCAGCCTGTCCAAGGTGTCACTGACAAAAACCGAACGCACCATATCGCTTAGGAAGGATGACGGGTGCTTTGGCCGCATACGGGTGAATTTGAATTGGAACCAGAAAGCATCTGGCGGCTTCTTCGGCATGGGCAAGACGGCTATTGATCTGGACCTTGGCGCGTTCATCGAAGCCAAATCCGGATCCCGCACCGCGGTGCAGGCTTTGGGCAACAGTTTCGGATCCTATCAGGATTTTCCCTACGCCGTCCTGCAGGGGGATGACCGCAGCGGTGCGGCGTCTGGCGGAGAGTGGCTTGACATCAACGGCGACTGGTGGAATTTGATGAAGCGTGTGCTGATCTACGCCTTCATTTACGAAGGGGTGGCCAATTGGCGGGAAACCGACGGCGTGGTGCGGGTGATGGTACCGGGGCAGCCGGAAGTAGAGGTACGCATGAACGAGGTGGCGGGCAGCGGCAAGAATGGCATGTGCGCGGTGGCCCTGCTTGAAAATATCGGCGGGGAAATCCGGGTGTCGCGTGAGGTGAAATTTTTCTCCGGCCATCTCGTCATGGACAAAGCCTATGGCTGGGGCATGCGCTGGGTTACAGGGAGCAAGTAACAAAATGCCCTTTCGCTTTTTCACACGCAAAACGCTGTTCCCGGGCGTGACACTCAACTTGAGCCGTTCAGGGCCCTCCATCAGTTTTTGTCCGCGCGGCTTGCGGCATACGATCGGCCCGCGCGGGCGGCGCACAACCGTGGGCCTGCCGGGTACCGGCCTGCATTACACCACGCTGCACGGCAAGAAGTGCCGGACTCAAAGGGACAATAATACCGGCGGCGAACCCGCAAACCCCGCGCCACCGCCTGCCCCGCCACCTGCTGTTGACCCCGCCGCCGGGCAGGCAGAGGAGGATCGCGTATTTCTGCGCGCCGTGGTGGCGTTTCAAGGTGGCGCAGCACCGGATGACCTGCGCCCCCCGCTTGAAAACCTGAAGGCCGGGGATGCACATTGGGTGCTGGGCATGGCCGCGTTTCAGGCGGGCGACTGGCCCGGTGCGATTAGTGCCCTGCAAGCGGCACTGGGCTCGAATGATCTTGGTGCGCTTTGTGCACGCAATGGCGTGACGCTGCAAATCGCGGTTCCGATCACCCCCGAGGTAACGGCGCATGTCGAACCGGCCCCGCAGGCCACGAAACTGGTGCTTGTCGAAGCACTCCAGGCTTCGGGCGACCTGCGCAAGGCACTGGCGATGCTGAAAGACCTGAACGCCGGGGCACCGGAGGATTTTGTGATCGCCATGTCGCTTGCAGAGATCGCGTTCGAACTGGATGACGGCCGGTCAATGACAATGGGGTGGCTTGCCGGGATTCTGTCCGCGGCGGTACCGGATCCTGATTTGTCCTGGGCACTGGCGTTTTATACCGCCCGCGCACGGACCCGCTGCGGCGATCATAACGATGCGATCAAACTTTATACCCAGGCCATGGCCCATCCAGCGGTGCCTGAGGATATGCGCATGCTGGCTTGGTATGAAAAAGCCCTGACGCATGATGAGGCCGGTGATCGCACCCGGTACCGGCAAGAGCTTTCGGGCATCTACGCGGCCGACAAAACCTTTGCTGATGTCGAAGACAGACTCAAAAGGACGAAAACCATAGTGAACAGGAGATTCTCCCGATGAGACGCCTGCCAATCTATCTGCTTCTGGATACGTCAGCCTCCATGAGCGGTGAGCCCATCAACGCCGTACAAAACGGCCTGAACCTGCTGATCAGTACGCTGCGCCAGGATCCTTATGCACTGGAAACCGCGTTTCTTTCGGTCATCACCTTTGATACCGAGGCGCGCCAGATCGTACCCCTGACGGAAATTACGGATTTCCAGACACCGGATATTCAGGCCAGGGGCGTCACCGCGCTGGGGGATGCCCTTAGGACAGCGGCACAGTGCATCAACACGGAAGTGCAGAAGAGCTCAGCCCAGGTCAAAGGCGATTGGAAGCCCTTGGTGTTCCTGATGACAGACGGGCTGCCCACCGATGATTGGAAACCGGCCCTGCAGGAATATCGGGTCGCCAGGCCGGGCCTGACCGTGTGCTGTGCCGCCGGGCCGGGCGTGGACACGGCTGTGCTGTCTGAAATATCCGACACGGTGGTGACGCTTGACACAGCAGACAGTTCCACGATTTCGGCCTTTTTCAAGTGGGTTTCGGCGTCCATCACCGTGTCGTCGCGCAAAATTGATCTGACCAAAGACGACGCCATCGGCGGCGACCTTCCGCTCCCGCCTGCGGGCATTTCCCTGATCAAAACCTGAACGAACGGCTGCCATGCGACGCCTTCTTGTCTATGTGCTTCTTGATACCTCTGGCAGTATGCAGGGGGAACCGATTGAGGCGGTAAACGCCGGTATGGAAACCCTTGTGGGGGCCCTGCGCCAGGATCCATACGCACTGGAAACTGTGCACCTGACGGTGATAACTTTTGATGCAGACGCCAGGACGGTTGTACCCCTTGCCCGGCTGGAAGACGTTGTGCTGCCCCGAATCACAACACCTCGGTCCGGGCCGACGCATCTGGGCCTGGCACTGGAAATGCTGGGCAGGCAGGCCACGCAGGACATCGTCAAAGGCACGGACAGCGTCAAGGGCGATTGGGCACCGTTCCTGTTTGTGATGACCGATGGCAAGCCCTCTGACATCGAGCGTTATAATGCGCAATGCGCCGAAATAAAGAAACTGGGCTTTGCACAGATCATCGGCTGCGCGGCAGGACCGAAGGCACGCGAAGAGGATCTGCGGCAGATTTGCGATTCTGTTGTGCGCCTTGACACGATGGATACAGCGGCCTTTGGAAAACTGTTCCAGTGGGTCAGTGCCGTGATCGCCCATGGCAGCAAATCCCAGGGCATTGCGGGCGCAGCCGAATTGCCCGCACCGCCGCCGGAAATCAATGTTGTCTTCTGATGTGCGAATTCCTGGCAAATGTGTTCAGGGCGGATAACCGGTTTCACCGACGGCAAACCGTCCCCTGCGGTGCGGTGTGTGATGTGAAGAAACGCCTGTACCGAATACCCGGCACCATGGGGATAGTATGACAAACGAAACGACAATGCCGGACCCATGCGCCGCCGCCTTCAGCGTGTTGGCTTTCATCCTGAAGGCGCACGGCCTGAAGGCAGAAGACACCACGGACGACGCGGATGGCCAGGGGCTGACACCGGAAGAACAGGAAGATCAGCTGGTCCGCGCGTATTTGCATCAGCGCGAGCGGAACCGCACGCGCGGACGGCCCGAAGGCGCAGAAGAACCGGACATACCCGCCAGCGAGGCCGCCCCCCCCCCCCCAGATCGCCCCACGCCCGCCGTCCCCGACGGCAAGGACGTGAACGCACCTGACACGGCCAGAGCCTTTGCCGATCCTGACACGAAGGACAGGGAGGCCGCGGCCCCCCCGACCGCGGTGGCCAAACCAGATTCGGCAGAGAGACCCGAACGCCCTGGCACCGGGCCGCAGGCCAGCCCTGTACCTTCGGTACCGCCCGAACGTGTATCGCTTCCCAATGCACGGGCAAAAACACCCTACATCGCCCCGCCGCTCAAAGGCTATTTCGACCTGCGGATGCGCAATGACAACGGCACCGGGCTGGTTCTGGGTGCTGATGGCAGCTTGTCGGCAGAATCGATGCAGGCGGGCGAATACACCATCGATTTGAGCGGCCTCAAAGATGGGCGCAGGGTATCTGTCCGGGCGCGGTTGTCCGTTATTCCGCGCCCGGAAGATCTTTGGACCTCGGAACCGTCCGATCAGAACGCACCCTTGGCCAAGCCGGATGAAGCGTTTGAACAGATTGAGGGTGAGGCATTTCTGGTGGCTGCCAGCACACGCGGGCGCAGCCATGCCAGGGAAGGGGCATATCGGGATGACCATTTCGCCTTGTCATATGATGCGGACAGCGGCTGGCATGTGATGGTGGTTGCCGATGGTGCCGGGTCCGCGCGGTTCAGTCGTGAGGGCAGCCGGGTGGCCTGTGAAACGGCGTGCCGCGCATTGAAAACGCTTCTGCCGGAAGAGGTGGACCCTGTTGCCCAAACCATGGTGCAGAGCATTGAGGACAGCCACCCCGGCAATGACGTGCCAGCCCCGGTGGTTAACACTTTGATGCAGACAGCCCGAATGGCCGCGCAAGCACTTGAGCGGCGTGCACAGGAGCTTGAATGTCCGGCTGCGTATCTGTCCACGACGCTGGCCATCGCCGCTGCAAAGAAGGTGAAGCACCAGTGGCTGCTGCTGAGCTTCTCGGTCGGCGATGGTGGTATCGGTCTTTGGGATGGCGCGGCGGGCGCGGCGGTTCTTATGTGTCGGCCCGACAGCGGCGAGTTCGCAGGCCAAACGCGGTTCCTGACGCTTGGGGAACTGGATCACCCGCACGGCGGGGCATCGCGGGTATTCGTCGAAATACGGGACAGTTTTACCGCATTCATGGCAATGACTGACGGAATCACGGACCCTAAATTCGAGACTGATGCGGCATTGGCAAACCCGGACAGGTGGCGCACCTTCTGGGAAGATGATCTGACGAAAGCTGTGACATTTGCACGGGATAATACAATCATCAAAGAACAGTTCCTAGAATGGATGGAATTCTGGTCGCGGGGCAATCATGATGATCGCACCTTGGCGGTGATGGTGCCGAACACCCCGGCACCCGCCGCCGAAGGAACGGGTGAAAGCTCATGAACACCATCACGCTGCAGGCGGATTCCGGGCGGACCATTGAGTTTACGAATGAGATCAAAGCCTCCGGGGCGATGAAGGACGTCTATTTCAGCCCGGACCGAACATATGCGGTTGGGGTGTTCCGCGACAAGGCAAGCGCAGAACTCAAAGAGCGTATGCGGGAGATTGTTACCCGCTACCGTGCGAATCTTTTTGATCAGGATGGCGGAAAGTTCTGGCAGCAGCATTTCTGCTGGCCCACGGACATTGTCTGTCATAACGGGCGCTTGGGTGTTGTGGCACCCTTTTTTGATAAGGATTTCTTCTTTGAACACGGATCAAAAAATAATGACATGCTCAATATTCGCGGCAAGGACAAGGAAGGCAAATGGTTTGCCTCTGCCTCCAATCGCGAAAAATTTCTGGATCCGCGCGAAAAGGGCAATTGGCTGACGCACCTTAAAATCTGTCTGTCGATTGCGCGGGCGGTGCGCAGGCTGCATATGGCGGGCTTGGCACATAGCGATCTGAGCTACAAGAATGTGCTGGTGGACCCCACAAAGGGCCGGGCCTGCCTGATTGATATTGATGGTCTGGTGGTGCCCGGCAAATACCCGCCGGATGTGGCAGGCACACCGGATTTCATCGCCCCCGAGGTCATCGCCACGCAGCATCTGGATAAGACTGACCCGAACCGGGCACTGCCCTCGCGCTTGACCGACCGGCACGCGCTGGCGGTTCTGATTTACATGTATCTCTTCTACCGCCACCCCCTGCGGGGTGCAAAGGTGTTTGACCCGGATCCCGTCAGGGATGAAGAGCTCGGGATGGGTACGCACGCCCTGTTCGTGGAACATCCGTCCGATGCGGGCAACCGCGTGCGGCGCACGGACTTGCGCCCGCAGGCACTGCCATGGGGCGACCCGGCGGAACGGCCCTACACAATGGCTGGCCCTCTGCTAAAAGACCTGTTTGACAAGGCTTTTATCACAGGTCTGCACACGCCCGACGACCGGCCATCGGCGGCCGACTGGGAAAATGCGCTGGTGCGCACGCTGGACATGATCCAGCCATGTTCGGCCCGATGCGATATAGGCTGGTATGTCTTTGACAATTCCCGCTCGCCTGTCTGCCCGCATTGTGGCACCCCCTATCGTGGCAAACTGCCGGTGCTGAACCTCTATTCCAGCCGCACATCGGGCCAGTATCGTCCGGACAACCACCGCCTGATGGTGTGGGACGGGCAGTCGCTGTTTCCGTGGCACGCCGACCGCAGCCTCTATCCGAATGAACACCTGGAAGACCGGCACAAGCACCGCGTTGGCTATTTTCAATTCCACGATGGCGACTGGCACCTGGTCAACGAAGGCCTGCAGGGTATGAAAGACATCACGGGTTGCCGCGACATTCCGGTCGGTGGCAGTGTCACGCTGGCCGATAGTAAGCAGATTCTGTTATCCGGTGGGCAGGCTGGGCGGCTGGTTCAGGTTCAGATGGCGGGCAGCTAGGATCGCTTTTGGCCAAACGCCTCGGCGCGGGCCACGGTGCGGGTGGCCCAGGCGCGGTGCGTGGACGGCTCGCACATCGTGCCACCCGTTCGGAACACCGCCTTCGCGTCAGAATCCAAAATGGCGGAAGCTTGCCTAAGATCTTCGGATGACACCCGAAACGCGTCCTCGATGATGCGCACCTGTTCCGGATGGATGGCGGTCTTGGACACAAAGCCAGAGGCCGCATCGCGCTCGGCTTCCCGCTTCAATGTGTCCGCATCGTCGATAATGTCGAACACTGGCGCGGCTACCGGATAACCTGCAGAGATAAACATCGAAGACATCATCGACAGAACCCATCCCAACGGTCCCTCCCAAGAGGTCACACCGCGCTGGCGGCGCAGGCCAAGTGCCCCCAGCAGATCATTTCCACCAAGGCGGATGGCGGAAATACGGCCGCAATCATGGCGGGCAAGAGCATCGCGGACGGCGGCAACCTGGCTCGGGTCAAAATAAATCGCGCTTTCCAGCGTTGGCATAAGGAACAGCCCCGCACCCCGGGTAATGTCAAGCCACGCGGCAGCTGTGTCGGGCATCACCTTGGGCGCGACAAAGCCATCGAATTTCCGGATGTTGCGAAACCCGGCCAGAGTCCGCGCCATATCAAGCGACCGGGGCCGGATATAGACCTGCGCAGCGCAGGAAAACGGCCCGGCCTGGCACAGCGTCCGCACCTGGTCCACACCGCGCCGCACGTCGTAATCATGCAGTGCATCCTCAAGGCACAGCACAATGGACGATGCGGGCGCGGACATACGGCCGAACAGAAAGTCTTCCATCTTCGGGTGGATGACGGGCATGTAAAGGGTCGCGCCAAGCGCGTAGCCCCGAAAGGAATCGCGCATCAGGACACCTTCTTGATCAGTGTGATGGCCCGGTAAGGGCCGGTTGTTCGGGTGCATTCGACAATGGGGACCGCGTCCGTGCGACACAGATGGACTATGGCTGCCGCATCCGGGTCAGACGCATCGCGCAGGAATACGCGGTCAGGCCGGCGGCGCAGCACGGCGCGGGTGGCCTCGGCCAACCCTGGCTTGATCCGGTTCGGATTGTCAACATCATGGGCGCGGATGATGGCCCCCATGCAATCGGTGGTCGCCGCGCGAAGCTGCGCAAGATGGTCCGCGTCAAATAGAATCGGCAGTGCCTCTGGCTGTGCGGCGGCCACGCATCGGGACACGGCGTTGACAAACCGCCTTGAGATATCCATATCGCGCAGATGGTCCACGGACATGGCCCCGTGAAAGTCGTTCGGGCCGACCACACGGGCATTCAAAATTGAACGGCTGATCAGGCCAGAGATATTCGCGCCCAGAATACCAGACGGAATAAGCCAGTCGTCATGGCTACCCGAAACTGTGGCAAAACCACCAGGGTCCGCAAGCACGGCCAGTTCCGGCGCACCCGCGCGGCCAAGATTGGCCCAGCTGGTTCGCAATTCGCGGCTTATGGCACCTTTCCCGGTCCATCCGTCCACAAAGATTACGCCGTCCGGGTCGCGCCGGGCAAAGATATAGGCCATCGCGTTTGCATCAAGGCCCCGGTCACGGATGATCGACACGCCGTAATGGATGCTGTCAAGCCCCAGCCCCTTGAGTGCGCGGTGAAGAAGCACGCCATAGGGTACACCCGCCCGCACCAGGGAGCACAGCGTGATCTCGCACGGTAAGGTTCTCTGCCCCACCTTGTCGGCGATGGTTGCGGCGATGCGGGCGATATCGGTTCCCATGCGCCGGGTACTGCGCCTAAAAGCGTCTTCAAAAATCTCAAGATACCGCGCATCGGGACGGCGTTCTTCCGAGATCATCTCGGAATAATGCGCAGCACCTGTTTGGATCAGGCGTTCTTTTGCGCGGATGCCGGTCGCGGCCATGTGAACCGGTTTCAGCAGGAATGTAACATCGTCGAGATCATAGGAACCCGACAGCAGGCGACCACTGGCATCCCGCATGGGTCAAACCTCCAGGCGCGTCTTTGTGATTTGCGAATCGGACGGGGCCACCATCATCTGGCACAGCCGCATGAAAGGCAGATCACTTATGCTGTCGCCCATCCCCCAGATCGGGCGCCTGTCCGTGTTCGAAAGCCGCCTGAGCAGCTCTTCAACAGCGTCGCTTTTGGCAAGACCTTTGGGGGTAAAGGATAAATTGCGCCCGTTTCGGTGAAACACAAGGTCGGTCCCGACCTGGGCACGGCAGCACCCTTCGGCTTCATCCAGCACCGTCCGGGGTGTTCCGACACTGATCTTGGCAACGAAATACACGGGCGTTTGCGCCTCGCGCACCAGCCAGCACCGCAATGCCCCCCTGTCAGCAAGCGCGGATACTGCACCCTGCAACGCGGAAAACGCGTGCGCATGCTGCGCCGAAATTCTGGCGGTGCGCGCCGCCCAGGCGGGATCGTGCGCACCGTCGGGCGTGATGATTGCGCCGCCGTTAGAGCAGATTTTGTAATCTGTGAACCGTATCGTGGTGCGCGCCAGCACCTCGGAACTGCGCGCGGTGGTTGGAATAAGGCGCGTGCTATCCAAAAGCCATTGCACGGTCGCTGCCTGCGCCTCGGTCATGTAGGAATGGCTGCCATTCGTGGCGTGCGCGGCAAGCCGCCATGTGCGCACCGGGCCGGGCATTTTGCGCGCTGTCTGAAACAGCGTATCGTCAAGATCTGCAAACACGACGGGCGAACGGTCAGTCATAACTGTCGCCGCAGGTGCGCCACGCGGGCGTCCTGGTCCACAACGGCAACGGCACCCAGGGTATCCATCAACACCCCGGGCACACCTTCCATGCCGGTTTCATTGAACAGCACAATCGCATCCCATTCCTCGGGTGCGACGTTGTGCAGATACATCTCCAGACCAAGTCCGTAATGATCACCAAACACGATTTTGTGCCGGATGGCATCCCCCGGCAGGATCGGGGACCGCGTGGTGGCCGCAAAGCGGGTGTTCGGATACCTCTCGGACACGGTTTCGGCGAACAGAAACGGCTCCCACACGTGCTCGCCGGCTCCCAGCACCAAAACGCGGGCATTATGCGGCAGCACGTCAAGGCCCGCCTCGGACGCGATGCGAAGGGCCCGCCCCGGGATCATCTCCTCGGCATCGGTGCCCGCGATTCCAAAGCGCGCAACCTCCAGCACCGCGCGGCCCGTCGGGTGCCAGGCGGGGCATTCGGCCGCAATCATGCCGGGCAGCTGTGGTTTGTCCTGCGAATTGTCCGGTTCCCAAAGCCACGCACCGTTGAAAAGCGATACAGCGGCCACCTCGGCACCGGGGATGGCCTCTGATACGCTGGCGGCAGCGGACCCTTCGGACCAGTCGGTCAGCGTGGCCAGAACAACACGGTTAAAGCGCAGGCCCGCCGCATGCATTTTCGCCGCGAGATTGCGAAAGGTCGTGCCCGTGGTGGTTTCGTCATCCACAAGCACCAGGCTGGCCCCCGGCCCATCCTGCAAAACGCCGTCTTTCGGTGTAAGGATAAGGTGGTCGGACGCGTGCGAATGCGGCTCTTCCATACGGAACCACACATCGCGGGCATGGGGCGCAAAACGCGTGGTGGCCTGATAACCGATTGCGCGGCGAGGATGTGCACGGTGCAATTCCTGAAACACACCCGCACCAAGCCCAACAGCGGTTTCCGCGTAGCCCATCACAAAAACCGGTCCGTCAGCAGGAAGTTGATCCAATAATTTGGTGGCCAGTCGTTGCAGCACCGCGCGGTGATCCTTCGGCGCAACCGGAATGTGGCGGCCAAGCACCGTGGACACGAACAGGAACGCGCGCCTCGGGTTGAGGCGTTCGGCCAGGCAGAACAGATCGGTCGGCTGCCCGGCGGTGGATTTCAAATGCAGAGATCCGGCGGTCAGGCGATGCGTCGTCCAATGTGCGCCAGTCAGGGCAGGTATCATATTTTCGTCCCCAACTGTTTTCAGGGGTGTACCCGAAAGCACCCCCTGCTGTGCCCGGTTGGCAAGGCAACCGTTGCGGGCAGCATCCATACCAGCGAAATCACCGATGCGGAAGCACACCGCACGGAAGTACCCGCTTGCGGCACACCGGGGCGGCTAACCGCGCACCGCTACACAAGTAGCCCGACACCCTGCGTGTGGCCAAGGAACGCAGTGATGAGAGGCCGGATATTTCTGGACAGCGGCGACTTGCTGCCTGTCTACACCCATGCAACCTTCCGCTTTGCCCTGTCCCGGTTCGGCTGTGCGGCGTTTGACGATTGTCTGATCGTAGGGACGATGGCCCCGCAAAGCGGGCCTGCGTCTCAACCACCCTGAAAAGCCCCGCGCAGAAGGCGAACCGCAGCAGGCTGAACAACCTGATCCAATGCATTTTTACCTTCGCCGGGCTTGATCAAGGTTAGCCGCGCAAAGGCCGCCGCCGCGACTGGTAGGCCAACCACAGCCCCGCTAAACCCTCTGGGCTATCCGTCCTATACACCGCCCTTACCCTCGCAAAGCCGCCACAGCCCCGCCCACAGCCCCGCAAACCAAAAGGCCAGCATCTCCGCTGGCCTTCCCGGCAGGCATCGCAATGCCTTCCACGCCCCCGGCGGGGGCGGCGGTCACTTGCAGTGCAGTTCAAACAACTCGGCCAATTCCTTTTCCTTGGTCCCGTCAGCCAAATGTTTGATAGCCAGCAGTAACTTCATGCTTTCAGGTTGATCAGTTTGATCGTTCAATGCAAGCCACGAATCTGCGATCATGGCGTGGTTCGCAAGCAGCAGTCGACAGGTCTCTTGATCCATCAGTTCACTCCGTTTTCTTGGGCTGCCATCATCGGGCCGGATGCGCCCTTCATTTCCCGGCGACGGGGCAGGTTTCCCCGCCCCGTTTCGGCTTCATGCTGCTTCCGACTCCAGATTCCGTCAATCTGTCAAGATTCGGGGCCATCCACTCATCCGCGAAGGACAGGTTCAGCCAGCCCGTCACCCCGCGCGAATGATTTCTGGTGCTGCTCAAGGCAATTGACGAATCTGTTGGCCAGGTCAGCATGGAAAATCTGTACGCGGACTACGGGACACCCATCCGGTTTCCAGTATTTTTGACAAAGACACTCTTATGTTATGCTGCAGCACCCAAGCGTATGAACGTCTCGTCCGGTGACCGGAGGTCTATGATACTTGCGATATCTGCGACCATCTGTGCCTTCGCATTCAGGTTTTGGCTGTCCTCTACAACAGCATTGAGCGCAATTCCGGTCTCCGCTTCCCGAATATCTGTGAACATCAGGAACTTGCCGGAAACCGAGATGGTGTTGTTATTCATTGGCTCGAAGATTGCCCGCCTAGCATTGGGCAGCGTCACGACGTTGCGGGCATTCCAAGTCGCCCGCCGCCCCTTGATCTCTGCCGTTCTGGCGACGGCGCGGGAACCGAACACGCGGTCGATGCGCTCAAATAACAGTTCGGACCGCTGCCGCGACCGCACCTCCGATGCCGCCCGCACCGCCTCGGCCGCTGCCTGGGTTGAGGCGTTTGCCACACAAACAATGGCCCCCTCGACCCGCCCCTCGGGCACCCAAAGCGTAAACATCGCCCGGTTGTCAAATCTGATGCCGAAAGCCTCCGCCTTCTTTCTGGCAAGGGGCTGGTAAGAGTCTTGTGCCGCCATCATCTCTGCCTCAAGCAACCCATTGCCCATGTCGGAGACCCGGACCCGGTCACCATTTTGCTCAATCTCGACCACGGCAGACGCCCCACTGGGATAAATTGTCGGGACATCAAGCAGGATGCGCCCACCGATTGAGTGCCGGCTTGCCATCAACCCGGCGAATGCTTCTTTCAGTCGCTCCTGAAGCCTGCTATTTGTTCTTTCGCCAGTCACAGGAATGCCCCTTGGCTTGGTGGTGTAGGAATGTCCGATCCGTTCACCAGGTTCACTCTGTTACAGAACACGGCCAAACCGTTGGAAAAATCCGCAGGGTCAACGATGACCTTGCGTGCGATTGCAAGTGGATTTTTGGGCAACTTCCCATCTTTTGTCAAACTATCGTGAAAATCATGCTCATGTGTGCATCCCGCGGCAAAGTACAAGCCGTGCAGATTATCGGGGCCAATAAATATGTTCGTGTGGGCGCGGAGGGGATTGACCTCCAATCGATAAAGGGGAATGCGCGAACAGGCATTATCGGATATGGCGCAGTCCAGCTGAAACGTAAACGCATGAAAATGTGCCGGATAGGCGGTAATGCGCATTAATGTCCCTCTGGGAATCTCTCCGTCTTCAAAGCGGACACGTACCTCTATGGTTAAGCGATCCCGGCTTGTTTTTGAACCGTCCAGCCAATGAAATGGCGGCGGTGCCCGCTTGACATTGGAAAAAATTCGCTCTGCTTCATCAGACCTAATCAGCATATTGACAGGCTGGCAAACTTGATAGCCCGGCGCAAGTCAAACTCGTTTCAAGGGGATGTCCTCCTTTTCTCTGCGGAGGTGCCAACTATCACTCGGCAGGGACTGACCCACGATATGACCCGCCCGGCTGGTTCCAATTATCCGTGCAGGATACATAGCCCCGGTTTCAGCTTGACCCGCACGGCCAAAGCACCCAGAGTGCCACCAACCATAACGGGCAGTGGGGGCGTATGCCGACCGGTCGGACCAGACCCTTTGCAGGCTTCGAATTCCTGATCGCCTGGCGATATCTGCGGGCCCGCCGGGCCGAGGGCGGCGTCAGCGCGATGACCTGGATCAGCTTCATCGGGATTGCGCTGGCCGTGGCGGCGCTGATCGCCACGTTGGCCGTCCGGTCAGGGTTCCGGCATGAGTTTGTCGGCACTATCCTGGGGGCCAATCCACATATCACTGTGATGGCCCCTGCCCGGGTAAATGACGCCGGGCAGACCCTTCGAACCTTGCCGGACTATACCCGTATTGCCGCACGCGTGGCGCAGGTGCCCGGTGTGATCCAAGTTGCCCCCGTTGTCACCGGGCAGGTCATGGCCGCGGGGCAGGGTCGCAACGCGGGGGTTGAGGTAGTCGGGATCAATATCGCCGATCTGAACGATGTGCCCCTGGTATCCCAACCCGAACGGGCTTGGGGCGAGCTTGCCAGGTTCGAAGACGGCATCGCCCTCGGCGCGGGCGTGGCGCGGGAGTTGGGCGTGGCCATTGGGGACCACATCCGCCTGATCTCGCCCGAAGGTGTGCGCACACCCTTTGGCACCAGCCCGCGCGTCTCGGCCTATGAGGTGGTCTATGTCTTCCAGGTCGGGCGATGGGATATCGACCGGACGCGAATCTACATGCCCTTTGCCGAGGCCCAAAGATACTTCAACCGCGATGGCGTTGCTGATGAGATTCAAGTGATCGTTGATGACCCTGACGCAGTGGACAGATACACGCGGCCGATCCTTCAGGCCGCGGGGCAGGATGTGGTGCTGTGGACCTGGCGCGACAGGTCTGGTGCCTTTCTCCAGGCACTACAGATGGAAGATAATGTGATGTTCATCATCCTGTCGATCCTGGTGCTGATCGCGACGATGAACATCGTCTCGGGTCTGATCATGCTGGTAAAAAACAAAAGCCGGGATATTGGTATTCTGCGCACCATAGGACTCGGTGAAGGCTCGATCCTGCGGGTCTTCTTCATCTGCGGGGTAGCCGTTGGCGTGGCGGGCACGATTCTGGGGGTGATCCTGGGCTGCCTCTTTGCCATCTACATTGATCCGATTTTCGAACTTGTAAATTGGGCGGCGGGCGGCGGAGTCTGGGATCCCTCGGTGCGCATGCTCTCTGCCTTGCCCGCACGGCTGGAGATGGGCGATATCCTCTCGGCGGTTTCGCTCTCGTTGGGCCTGTCCTTCGTCGTCACGATATTCCCGGCCCGCCGGGCCGCACGGATGAACCCGGTCGAAGTGCTGCGATATGAGTAAGGCTGTGCTGCGGCTTACCGGGCTGGAAAAGGGGTATAACCATGGCAAGCCGAATGAGATCCGGGTGTTACGGGGCGCAGCACTTAGCATCACGGCGGGCGAAATTGTTGGTTTGATTGCCCCCTCCGGTGCCGGGAAATCGACCCTTCTGCATATTGCCGGTCTGCTGGATCAGGCCGATGCTGGTCTGGTGGAAATCGGCGGTGTTGATCAGGGCCAATTAAGCGACCGGGCCAGAACCACCACACGGCGCGGGCAGATCGGTTTCATCTATCAATTTCACCACCTTTTGCCGGAGTTTTCCGCCCTGGAGAACGTGGTTCTGCCGCAACTGGCCCATGGCACCCCCCGGGCTCAGGCGCGGACCCTTGCGCAGACGCTGCTGGCGCGTGTTGGCCTGGCGGAACGGGCCAGCCATCGCCCGGCGGATCTCTCAGGGGGGGAGCAGCAGCGCGTCGCGTTCTGCCGGGCACTGGCGAACCACCCCGCACTGCTATTGGCGGATGAACCGACCGGCAACCTTGACCCCGCGACATCGGACAGGGTGTTCAACGCGCTTATGGACCTGGTGCGGGGCCGGGGGCTTGCAGCACTGATTGCCACCCATAACCTGGAACTCGCTGGTAAGATGGACCGGGTTGTCCGCCTTACGGGTGGCCGGTTATGGCCCGATCAGGGCGGGTGATTGTCTGGCCCCAAAGGATCATGGGCGCGGCACCCGGTTCCACGCTTTGCTCTTTGGGCGTGCCTTTCGGATTTGTTCCACCCCCCGGCGAAACTGGTGTCAGGTGCGGTGTTGCGAAATAAACCCTGATTCGAGGCGGGTAAGGTGGCCATCGGGCCAGTCCCGGACAGAACCTGAACGCCTTAATGGTCAGGCCCATGTTGCAGAAAAAGAAAGCCGTAACGGCAGCGATCAGCAGCCAGTCGCTTATCGCGGTCTGCAGCCTTCAGGGTTTCCAATACCGCCACAGTTTCAGCACGACCCAGCCCACACACACAACGAACAGGAACCACAGGATCAGCAGAATCGCAAGCGTGACAGAGGAATCCGAGTAGTGGAAAGTTTCCATCATTTTCTGGTGAAATTCCTGAATTGGTCGTCCCTTGTTCAATCAGGGGGGGCTTCCTCCCCTCATAGCAAGGGGTACCCGGCACATTCGCCCAAGCCCGGCATGAAAAGTCGGGCAAACCGTGGCCACGGTCACGCCGAACTTTGGTGTTGATCTTCAATATGCCCACGCCCTTTCCTTTGTGCAACCCCTTTTTGATGGAATTATGGTATCAAGTCCGCGCGGCCAGCACAGAAAAATTGCACCAGTCCCGCTTGACAATCCGGCTGTGCTGCCCCCGAATTAAATTGTGGTACACCATCGCCGTGTTTCCCGGACTGGCCTGTTTGACCCGAGATAAAGGGGGGGGCTACCGCCCATGTCCAACGATCCTTCCGGGCCAGACGCCTTCCGGCCCCACCAGCCCGCCGTAGAGGCCGCTGACAGCCGACCTGTCCCCGGCCCGGACCCGGTTGCGCTGGCCCGGGAACACGCGCGGCTGGAACGTGTCACGAAACGCCTGCCACGCCCAACGGTCGAACTCTTGGTGCGCGAAGTTCTGGTCCGGCTCGGCCGCCGCAGTGTCCCCCTGCCCAGGGCCGGGGGGAGCCAGCCCACCGCGCCCGCGCCCGATGCAACGGAGCGGCTGGCGCGGCTGCTGGTCGGTGATGACCATGCCCTGGCCATGCAGCATGTCTTTCAACTCTTTGAGGATGGCGCGACCATGGGTGAGGTTTACCTGGACCACCTGGCCCCCGCCGCGCGACTGATGGGGGATTGGTGGGGGGCCGACACGCTGCCTTTCGCCGATGTGACCATCGGCACCGGGCGTATCTACGGCATCATGCGCCATATCCGCACCCATATGATCCTGCCCCCCAAAGAACAGACCCGCGCGGCGATATTTGTCACTGTCCCGGGCGAGGTGCATACGCTTGGCATCACCATGGCCGCCGATCTGTTCCGCGAACGCGGCTGGACGGTGCGGCTGCTGCTGGGGCAGCGGCATACGCAACTGGTCAGGGAAATGGCGCAGGATCGCAGCCCGGTCATCGGATTATCGGCCAGCGGGCGGCAATCGGTCGAGCCTTTGGCACGGCTGATCGTGGCATTGCGCATGGCACGACCCACGGCGCATATCATGGTTGGTGGCGCGGTAACGGTGCGCACTGGCGCACGGCTGCGGCTAACCGACCCGGACAGCACCATCATAGATATGGCCGGGGCCGCAGACCTCCTGAACGGGTTGGAGGCGCGATTTCCCGCACGCTGACGGGCCGGTGGTGCCAGGCTGGCCACGTCCCTCGCATTCGGGGGGCTTGTTCACCCAAGGCAAATGGGGGTGAACCACCTGACCCCGCGACCGCGTGACAATCACGCCTGAAGCCCCTTCCAGCCCGACATCCCCAACATCCCTCCGGGCGGGGTACTTGACGGGTGCCGCAGCACGGTGCGCTGTTGTCAGCCAGATCGCCTCTGTCCGGCGGCAACACAACCGGGGCAGGCAGGGTCAGACCTGGCTTGGCTTATCTGTTGCCAGGGGCATGGGTGCTCCCTTGCTGTTTCTGACGCGGCTGCGGGTAATACTCAACGCGCGAGTGCCAACATGCCCGCCACGTCCAGATGCGCCTCCATATGATCGGCCAGGGCATCAAGTGTGGCCTCAACCTGCGCCTCATAAGCCAGCCCTGCTGCCCTTTGCCCCTGTTCCGCAAGCCAGGCCGCGCGAAAGGCATCATCGGTGAACATGCCATGCAGATAACTGCCCTGGATCCGGCCATCGGCACTGATGGCCCCTTCGGCCGCACCATCAACAAAGGCAAAGGGGCATGCCCGGTCCGGGCCGTCGCTTACACCGATGTGAATCTCATACCCCCTGAACGTCACCCCGCTGGCCACATGGGTCGCACGGACCCCGGTCAGGCGTTTGGCAGGTGTCATCACTGTGTCGACCTGCAAGAGGCCCAGGCCCTCGGTCCGTCCCGCCGGACCCTCGATCCCCCGCGGGTCGTCAACGCTTTGGCCCAGCATTTGATAGCCGCCACAAATGCCCAGAATGCGCCCGCCGCGCCGGTGATGGGCCAAAAGGTCGATATCCCAGCCCTGCGCACGCAGAAAGGCCAGATCGCCCCGGGTGGATTTGCTGCCTGGCAGGATAACCAGATCGGCATCGCCGGGGATCGCGCGGCCCGGCCCGAGTATCGTCATCCGCACTCCGGGTTCCTGTATTAACGGATCAAGATCGTCGAAATTCGCGATCCGGCTAAGGGCAAGGCAAACGATGTGAAACCCGGTGTCCCGCTTTGGTGCGGCTATGCCAGCCGCATCCTCGGCAGGCAGCCGCCAGGCCCCTGTGAACCAGGGAAGAACACCGAAGCCCGGCCAACCTGTCCCGGCAGCGATACGGTCATAGCCATCGGCGAACAGGCAAGGATCACCCCGGAATTTGTTGATCAGGAACCCCGCAATCATGGCGGCATCGCCAGGGTCCAGCACGGCCCAGGTTCCCATGATCTGGGCGATCACCCCGCCCCGGTCGATATCCCCCGCCAGAACCACGGGTACACCGACCGCCCGCGCAAAGCCCATATTGGCGATGTCACCCGCCCGCAGATTGACCTCGGCCGGGCTGCCCGCACCCTCCGCGATTACCAGATCATGGGCCGTGCGCAGCCGAACAAAGCTGTCCTGCACCGCTGCCAGCAGCTCTGGCTTCAGTGCGCCATAGCCGTGGGCCGTGGCAGAGGTCAGGCGGCGACCATGCACCACGACCTGCGCTCCGGTATCGGTTTCAGGCTTCAAAAGCACCGGGTTCATATCGCTATGGGGCGGTAGCCCTGCTGCCCGCGCCTGAAGTGCCTGTGCGCGGCCAATCTCTCCCCCATCGGCAGTCACGGCGGCGTTGTTCGACATGTTTTGCGGTTTGAACGGTGCCACAGACACGCCACGCCGTTTTGCGGCCCTGCACAGCCCCGCGACCAGCATCGACTTTCCGACATTCGAACCGGTACCCTGGATCATGATTGCAGGCATAAGACAGCCCCCAAGCTCCGCCGCGCACCACCGGGGTTCGCGCTGGCGTAATTCACGCACAGGGAATCACCACCCAAGGCCGAGACTGGGGAACTTCCCTGCCTGCGTCAAGTGCCGGATGTGATGATAAAAATACACCCGGCCCCGTTGCTGTTGCGGTGCCGCAACACGACCGGCAGGAAAACCAGTGCAGTGATGGCTGATTCAGGGATTATTGCGCATGATTCGGACCTCTCGCACCGCTACATAAGATTGCCAATGCCGCTTCGCGCTTGCCGCCCCCGAGGGCAATCTCAGGCGCGTATGAGAACCTCGGGGCCTTCGGCAGCCAGCCGTTCATAAGCATCCGCAATTTCTTTGGCAAAGCCTGCCTCCTGGCCAAGTGTGCCGAACACATCACCCACCGCCAGCATGGCACGGGCATAGTCCCGAGGGGTCACAGCCTGAACCGCCAGATCTGCAAACCGCCCCGCCATTGGGTCCACAACGGCAAACCGCCCGGCCCCGCCGCTGGCATAGGCCATCCAGGCGGCGACCGCGGCCGTCAGCCGGGGATGCGCACGGCCTGCGCCGCGGCAATCCCTGATCGTGGCCAGTAGACGCTGCGGCACCTTCTGGCTACCATCCATCGCAATCTGCGCCGTCTGGTGCCGCAGAGTCGGGTTATCAAACCGCGCCGCCAGTGCCCTGGTGTAATGTTCTGCCGCCGCTGCCGATAACGGGACGTGAGGTGCGATTTCATCCGCCCACATTGCCTGAACAAAGGCCCTGAGGCGGGGGGCACCAAAGGCTTCGGCCACCGTCGCATAGCCCAGCAACTGCCCAAAATAGGCAATCGCCGAATGGGCACCGTTCAAAAGCCGCAGCTTCATCTCTTCATAAGGCGCGACATCAGCGACCATCTCGGCCCCCGCCCGCACCAGGTCCGGCCGGCCGGCTGTGAAGCGGTCCTCGATCACCCATTGCGCAAAGGGCTCAGCCATCACTGGCCAGGCATCGTCCAACCCCGTTAAAGCCGCCGTCCCGGCCCGATCCTGATCGGTTGTAGCCGGCACGATCCGATCAACCATCGTGGCCGGGAACTCGACCGCCCCGGTGATCCAACGGGCCAGGGCAGGATCCCGCATCGCGGCGAATTGCCCAACCACGCGCGCCAGTGCCGCCCCGTTCATCGGCAGGTTATCGCAACTCAGGACGGTCGGCGGGGCTACGCCTGCCACCCGCCGTGCGGCGAGCCCTGCCGCCAGCAGCCCCGGTACCGTGCGCGGGGTATCGGGCCGGGCCAGATCAGCCCGAACATTTGGATCATCCTTCATCAAATCACCAGTTGCCGGGTCGCGCAGATAGCCCTTCTCGGTGACCGTCAGAGTAATGATTCGAATGGCCGGATCGGCGATCCAGCGGAGCACCGCCGCCGGATCCTGCGCACCCGCGACGGCTTGCAGGACCGAACCGATGATCCGGCCACGGCGGATACTACCCGCTTGCTCCACCAGGGTATAGAGCCCGTCCTGTGGTGCCAGGGCGCGCGGCATGTCGGGCCGCCGCAAACTCACGCCGATGATCCCCCAGCCGGGATCAGCGGCAAGCGTATCATCCACATACACCGCCTGGTGCGCACGATGAAAATTGCCCAGGCCCAGATGCAGGATGCCCGGGGTTACCCCTGCCCGGTCATAGCCCGGCAGGGTGGCGTTCTGCACTTGGCCCAGAGTCTGCGCCGAAAGTCTTGGCAGCGTCACATGATCACCCATCGAAACGATAGGCCCACCTGGGCAGGTCATAGCTCAGAAGTTGCGCAAGGTCGAAAGCCTCCGCCTCGCGCAACCGGTGATCGCTGACCAGTTCTGCCAGAAAGCGGCAATCAACCCGCCGCGCCAAATCATGCCGCGCGGGGACCGAGGGAAAGGCCCGCGTGTCATCATTGAACCCGACTGTGTTGTAGAACCCTGCGGTTTCGGTCGTCATACGGCGGAACCGCAGCATCCCCTCGGGGCTGTCATGGAACCACCAGGCGGGGCCAAGTTTCAGGCAGGGATAGGCCCCCGCAAGCGGCGCGAGTTCGCGTGTATAGGTCGATTCGTCCAGCGTGAACAGAATGATGGTCAGGCCCGGGGCCATGCCCACCGCGTCCAGCATCGGCTTTAGCCCCTGGACGTAATCAGTACGCATGGGAATGTCGAAGCCCTTGTCCCGCCCGAACTGGCGAAAGACGGTCCTGTTATGGTTACGACAGGAACCGGGGTGAATCTGCATCACCATCCCGTCATCGACACTCATCTTTGCCATCTCGGTCAGCATTTGCGCCCGGAACAGCGCGGCATCCCCCACTCCGGCCCGGCCCGCACGAATGCGGTCAAACAGCTGCCGCGCCTCCCCAGGCGGCAAGTTTGCCGTGTCGGCACGCAACAGACCATGATCCGTCGCGGTGGCCCCATGGGCGCGGAATACGGCGCGGCGGATGCGATGCGCCTCCAGATAGCCCGTCCAGGTGCCGGTATTGGTGCCGGTCATCTCTCCCAACCGGTCCAGTGCTTCGGCAAAGCCCTTGTGATCCGGATCGAGCACGGCATCGGGGCGATAGGTCGTCACCACCCGTTCGGGCCAACCGGACGCGGCAATCGCCTTGTGATGGGTCAGCGGGTCAAGCGCATCTTCGGTCGTCGCCAGAATTTCGATCCCGAACCGCTTAAACAATGCACGGGGGCGAAATTCAGGCGTGGCCAGGCAGGCGGTGATCCGATCAAAATACTCCTCTGCCGTGTCAGCGGTCAGCGGCCTGTCCAACCCGAACAGGTTCTGAAATGTGTAGTCAAGCCAGAGCCGCGTGGGTGTACCGGCGAACAGGTGATAGTGTGCCGCGAACAGTCGCCAAATCACCCTTGGATCGCGCTCAACCGGGCCACCATCCAGGCGCGGGATGCCAAGCATCTCCAGGGCCACACCCTGGCTGACAAGCATGCGAAAGATGTAGTGGTCGGGAACAACCAGCAGGCTGGCAGGGTCAGAAAAGGCCGCGTCATCCGCGAACCATGCAGGGTCCGTATGCCCATGCGGGCAGATATAGGGTAGCCGCGCGACACGCGCATAAAGTGCGCGGGCCAGCCCTGCCACCGCCCCCTCACCCGCCAAGGCGGTGTCAGGATGAAACAGATCCGTCAGCGTTCTACCCTCTCCCGTGCTCCTCGGGCTGAAATCACCCGCCGGGTATCTGGAGGCATTGCACTCGAAATCTGTGGCTTTGGCCACAGGAGATTTGAAGGAATCCAGGCCGCTGCCCCAGGCCCGCCCCGCGGCCCGGGATGTCAAACTGGCCCGGAATGCGGCCCCGGCCAGCCTAATGGACGAAGACAGCGCGACATTAAATCCCCCGCTTGGGGTCGCCCATCAGGGTGGCCCTTTGCGCGTTTGGGGCACGGCGGCAGTAAATATCCCCCGGTTTCATACCCTCTGAAAACGCGTGAATAGTTTTCGCCCACTCCGTCCCCCCTTTCCCGCCTGGGAACAGTGCCAACTCGTCCGGCTTCAGGCATTACAAAGCCGTAAAGAAACCTTTGGTTCGCCCTGCGCCCCCGCACCTTAGAAATCCGTGGGCGCACCGCCTTCTTCCTTGCGCCGGGCCACAAAATCCTGCAACTCCTCGCGGATTGCCTCATCCATCGGCGGGGCCTCAAATTCTGCCAGGATGCGCTTATACATCCGATGGGCGCGTTCGGCGGTCCAGATACCGCCATCCAGCTGCCAGGCTTCAAAATTGCGCCAATCCGACAGGAATGGCTGGTAAAAGGCGGTCTGATAGCGATCCTGCGTATGGGCGCAGCCAAAATAATGTCCTCCCGCGCCAACCTCTCGGATTGCCTCGAGCCCGATATCCTCATCACTGGTAGACCAAAGGGCCGGTTCAAAATAGCACTGGATTTGCTGCAACACTTCGCAATCCATCACGAATTTCTCGGGCGACGCGATCAGGCCACCCTCCAGCCAGCCAGCCGCGTGGTAAACCATGTTGGTTCCCGATTGCACTGCCGCCCACAAGCTCTGGGAGGTCTCCCACATCGCCTGCCCGTCCGGCACATTGGCCGCACAGACGCCCGAGGACCGAATCGGCAGCCGGTAGAACCGCGCCATCTGCCCGGCCATCTGCGTGGCGCGCATGTATTCCGGCGTGCCAAAGGCGGGTGCACCCGATTTCATGTCCACGTTGGACGTAAAAGTGCCAATAGCCACCGGACAGCCCGGATTGATATACTGCAAAAGGGCAATGGCCGCCAGCCCCTCGGCCAGGGACAGCGCGACAGCCCCCGACATCGTGACCGGTGCCATGGCCCCCGCCAGGGTGAAGGGCGTTACCACCACGGGCTGGCCCCGTCGCGCCAGCCGCATCGCGCCATCCAGCATTGGAAAGTCATGCTTCAAAGGTGAAACCGAATTGATGTTGGTATACATGCGCGGGCTGGCATCGAACGCCTCGTGGGTCAGGGCCCCGGCAATTCGTACCATCTCCATCACATCCTCAACGCGCTCCCGCCCCAGGGAGTAGGCATGGGCCACCTTGTCGGTCAGAGTCAGCTTCTCATACAGGCAATCCAGATGCCGCACCGACGGATGCACATCAATGGGTTCGGGCGCGTATCCGCCCGCGAAATGGATGCAGTTGAAATACTGCGTAAGTTTCAGGAACGCCTGATAGGTCTCAAAATCGCCCGGGCGTTTGCCGCGGTCCATATCCCACGCATTCGGCGGTGAGGAGACATTGCCGAAACTCAGGACATTCTCTCCGATCAGCAACTGCCGGTCGGGATTGCGCGGGGTCAGGGTAAAACTGTCCGGCGCATGGCCCACCATCTCCATGACAAAATCGGCATCCATGAAGACCGTCTCGCCATCAATCCTGCAACCCGCGCGGGCCAGGATCATGCGGGCTTCCGCGTTCAGGAATTCGATCCCGATATCGCCAAGGATTGCCATCGCGCCCTGGTGGACCGCCCGCACTCCATCAGCGTTGAGCGGTTCGACAGGCGCATCGGTGTTTCGAACATGCCGCCAAGGCATCTGGTCAATGGTCGCAGTGCCCGAGCGATCAGCATGGCCACGGCGACCGCCCGCACGGCGGCGGCGGGTTTGGGGCTCGGCAGTCACGATCAGCCTCTCTTGCCTCCCTTGCGTTATGGTTCCCAGTTTGTCGCGGGTCAGCAGGGAACCGTTTTCAAATAACGACCGATCATGTCGTGTTCCGGTGATGTTGTTCGTGACTTTGGGGCCAACCTGATCCGGCCAGTCTGGCATATGCCGGGGCCGGGCCTTGCAACACGGCCACGAACGGCAGCACGGATGCCGTCAGGCAGCGGAAAAGACCGCAATCCACAAGATGCGCCCGCCCCCCACCCGGTCGCGTTGGTGGCCACACCCAGGTGGAAAGGATGACAAATTGTGGAATGCCTTTCTGCATACGCACTATGCGCCATGCACATATTTGCATGCCGCCCCAGTCAATATCCTAATTTATCGCTTATCGAGAAAAATATGCCATTATTTCTAAGCCGCTACAGGTGTGGACATGGCTGGGGCTACAGATGCGGCGGTTTTTGACCCGCTTGGCCATGTTGCGAACTTTCAACACCATGGGGGCGGATCTGCCTGTTGCCTTCCTCTGCCCGGTTGCGCTGCATGATGCCGCGCCCGGGGCGGGCGCGGTCCCGGTCGGGGCCATGTCAGAACGTCACATCCCGGCCCTGTCGGCAGCGACCAGGAACCTGCCCATCACATGCTTTACGCCTGCTTTATCGAAATCGATCTTTACCTTGTCGCCGTCCACAGATTCCACGCTGCCATAGCCGAATTTCTGGTGAAACACGCGGTCCCCTGGCATAAAGGTGCTGTGCGCCTTTGCGTCAATGATCATGGGGCCGTCGTCACGCGGCTGGCTTATTGATCGGCGGCCCTGGTTCGCCTGCAGGCGTTTCCACCCCGGAGAGTTGTAGACATCCGACTGGCTGGCCTTCTGGTGCAAATCGCCGCCCTGCATCGTGTCCGCATTGGCAAAGGCCGAGGGCGACGTGCCTCTGCCATGCCCGTAAAGCCCGGGCGGGGTCAGAACCTCTACGTGATCTGCGGGCAATTCATCAATAAAGCGCGAGGGCAGCTGGCTTTGCCATTTACCATAGACGCGCCGGTTACCTGCAAATGAAATGGTGCAGAGAACCTCGGCCCGGGTGACCCCCACATAGGCCAGGCGGCGCTCCTCTTCAAGGGCGTTCATCCCGCCCTCATCCAGGGCGCGCTGGTTTGGAAACAGTCCATCTTCCCAGCCTGGCAGGAAGATCGCGGGAAACCCCAGACCCTTGGCAGCGTGAAGTGTCATCAGCGTGACCTTTTCTTCGCCATCCTCGGCCTCATTCTCCATGATCAGGCTGACATGTTCCAGAAACCCTTGCAGATTTTCAAAGCCTTCCAGTGCCTTGATAAGTTCCTTGAGGTTCTCCAGCCGCCCTGGTGCTTCGGGGGTTTTATTGTTCTGCCACATGGCGGTGTAGCCGGATTCGTCCAAGATCACCTCGGCCAATTCGATGTGGGAAGGCGGGTTGTCCGTACCCATCTTAACCACCAGGTCGTCATCATCGGCGGGCAATGCCCCTGCCAGCATGGAACGCCAGCGGGCAATACCCTGCAAAAGGATCGCCAGTTCCCTGGCCCCGCGCCCGGTCAGTTTCCCGGTGTCAAGGCAGAGTCGTGCGCCCTCCAGCAGGTTGACGCCCCTGGTGCGCGCCATGGTCTGCATTATCTGCATCGCCCTGTCGCCCAGACCCCGTTTCGGGATGTTCACAATCCGCTCAAAGGCCAGATTGTCATCGGGACTGACGACAACGCGGAAATAGGCCATGGCATCGCGGATTTCCATCCGCTCATAGAAGCGCGGGCCACCGATCACGCGGTAGGGCAGGCCAATGGTCAGAAACCGATCCTCAAATGTGCGCATCTGATGGGCCGTGCGGACCAGGATTGCCATGCCCTCGGGGCTGATCGGGGCCATACCGCGCGTGCCGCGGTGCATCGCCTCAATCTCTTCACCGATCCAGCGCGCCTCTTCCTCACCATCCCAATGGCCAATCAGCCGGACCTTTTCGCCATCTTCGCCCTCGGTCCAAAGCGTTTTGCCCAAGCGGTTCTTATTGGCGGCAATCAAGCCCGAAGCGGTGGCCAGGATATGCCCGGTGGAACGATAATTCTGTTCCAGCCGCACGATATTGGTACCCGGAAAGTCGCTCTCAAACCGCAGGATATTGCCCACCTCGGCCCCGCGCCAGCCATAGATTGACTGATCATCATCGCCAACGCAGCAGATATTGCTGTGTATCTGGGCCAGAAGCCGCAGCCAGAGATACTGGGCAACATTGGTATCCTGATATTCATCCACCAGAATGTAGCGGAACCAGTGCTGGTATTGCCGAAGCACATCATCATGGGTCTGGAATATGTGCACCATATGCAGCAGCAGATCGCCGAAATCGCAGGCGTTGAGCTCCTTAAGGCGCAGCTGATACTGCCCGTAGAGATCAACCCCGCGCTGGTCATAGGCGGAGGCGTCAGCCGCGGGCATCTTGTCATGCCTCCAGGCGCGGTTTTTCCAATTGTCAATGATATTCGCCAGCAGCCGGGCGGGCCAGCGCCCCTCATCAATATTCGCGGCCTGGATCAGCTGTTTCAGCAAACGCAACTGATCATCCTTATCAAGGATTGTGAAATTTGATTTCAACCCGGCCAGTTCGGCGTGGCGACGCAGCAGTTTCGCGCAGATCGCGTGAAAGGTGCCAAGCCAGGGCATCCACTCCACCGTCTGGCCTATCATCTCACCAACGCGGGTGCGCACCTCTCGCGCGGCCTTGTTGGTAAAGGTGACGGCCAGAATCTCGTTCGGCCGCGCCGCACCGGTGGCCAGCATATGCGCGATGCGCGCGGTCAGTGCCCTTGTCTTGCCAGTACCCGCACCCGCCAGCATCAGAACCGGCCCCTCAAGGGTTTCCACCGCCTCTCGCTGGGCCGGGTTCAACCCGTCAAGATAGCACCTCGGGCGCGCCGCCATAGCGCGGGAGGAGAGGGAAGCGTGCTCAAACGCCTCGGAATCGTCAAAACCGCTCATGCGTGAAGCATAGTGTGTCTGGCCGCGCCTGGGAATCTGTGGTCTTTTCCCTGCCTTGGTGCCACTGGCCAGGCCGCTTCCCGCACCGCCTGTTCATAAAAAGGGCCACCCAAGCGACGAGTGGGGGCTACAGGCAGCATGCCCATCCCTGGGGTGTACTACTCCGGCTGGCAATAGGCGATGAACTCCGCATCTCGGCGTTCACCTTCCTCGGATCCCGTGAAGTCGAAGAACCATGAAATGCCCTGGACTATCCCGCCAGTCCCCTCCCGCGTTCCATTGCACCGCGGCCGGTCCATGCATCCCGCCCTCATCCCTCATCCAGTACTCAGTCATCACCGCATCCTGCCACCGAAGATCAACAGCGCAAAGACAAAGACCGCCCCCAATGAAGTGGTGACGATGCCAACGGGCAGTTCCTGTGGGGCCAGTAGAACGCGTGACAGAATGTCCGAGGCTGTCAGCAGAATTGCCCCGCACAGTGCCGCCGCAGGAAGCAGTTTGATGTGGAGGGTTCCGACAAGGCCACGGACCAAATGCGGCACCATCAAACCGATGAAACCAATCACACCAGCGACCGACACGAACGCCGCCGTGGCCAGGGCCGACACAAAAAACATCTGCATGCGCAGGCGACCCACCGGCACACCCAGGCTGGTCGCCGTGGTATCACCAGTCAGCAGTGCATCAAGCTTTCTGCTATGGTAGAGTGCAAAGGTAAAGATCAGGCCAAACCCCGCGACAACAATGGGAAGGCTATCCCATCGGGCCAGGCCAAGACCACCAAGCATCCAGAAGATGATCGAGTGCGCCGCGCGGCTGTCACCGGAAAAAATCAGGAAATTGGTGATGGCGGCAAAAAGGAAGGATACCGCCAAACCGGCAAGGATGAGCTGTTCCGGTGTGCTATTCCGCAAAGCCTGAACCAATGTCAGAATGATTGCAGAGGCGATAACGCCACCACAGAACGCCGCCAGCGACAGGGTCCAAATACCCAGGACATCTCCTGTCACGGTGATTACGAATACAGCACCTGCAGCAGCACCTGATGACAGGCCAAACAGGAACGGATCGGCCAGATCGTTGCGCGTGGTCGTTTGTAAAATGACGCCAACAATGCCAAGACCGGCACCGATGATGGCAGAAAACAAGGCCCGCGGCAGCCGGAGGTCAAGGATGATCCGGCTTATCGGGGTGGGGTCGCCCTCTGACAGGCCAAGGCCAAGGGCCAGGGCAGACTGCACCTTGGCCAACGGGATCGCGGTGCTGCCGGTGATGATCGACAATGCAACCAGGGCGACCAGGGCGACCACCCCCGCAAGCGTTGTCAGGCCCGGGCGAGCCAACTTCAGAACAGCTCCGGATGCATCGCGCGGGCCATGGTTTCAATCGCGTCGATATTCGCAGGCCCGGGGGTCAACTCCTCATAGGCCAGCCCGACCCAACGCTTGTTCTGCACGGCATCGGTGAATTGCATAACCGGATGCTCCTGCAAAAAGGCAAAGGTATCCTCGGCACGCTGACCTTCCGCGTAATCCAGCAGCACCAGGAATTCGGGGTTTGCCGCTGCGACGGCCTCCCACGAAGATCGGCCCCAGCTGGTATCCATGTCATGCGTGACGCTTTGGCCGCCGGCGGCAGTGATCATTGCATCGACAATCGCATAGCGGCCCGCAGTGAACGGCGCATCCGCCGGACCATCCAGCAGGAAGACACGCGGGCGTTCAACGCCTTCGGTCAGGGCCTCGAGGGCAGCCAGTTGCTTACGCCAGCCCGCAACCAACTCCCCGGCCCGCCTTTCAACATCCATGATCTGTCCCAGGCGCAGAATGTCGCCAAAGAGCAGGTCCATGCTGGCCACGGGGCGATCATCGTGCAGATGCACACAGCTTTCCGACAGGATAAGCGTCTTAATGCCAAAGGGGGCAAGCGTATCGGGGGTCACGTCGCCACCGGGCTGCATCCCGTAGTACCAGCCCGCAAAGAACATGTCGGGTGCGACCGCCACCAAGTTTTCAACTGTGGGATAGCGTTCGGCAAGCTCGGGAATATCGCCGCGCCGGGCGTCGAAGGACTCGGTTGTTTTGTACCAACCAGTGATGCCCGTGACACCAACCATGCGATCCTGCAGGCCGAGGGCAAAAGCCATCTCGGCCATGTTGATATCGTGCACGACAATGCGCTCGGGCGTTGTCTCAAAGGTCATCGGCTCCCCACAATTGTCGATGGTGACGCTTTGCGTCAACGCTGGCGTGGCTATAAGGGCAAGGGCCATAACAGAGATCGCAGTTGCCTTCATGTCAGTACGCTCCTTCCGTTTTGCGTATATCGAGGGCCGCGATGATACGGTTTCCATGGGGAAGTTCAAGGTAATCAACTCCAAAATTCTTGCGCACACTGGCTGGTGTCAGAACATCCCCTACCCGGCCGAAATCGGTCAGGCGCGCCGATTTCATTAGCGCGACATGGCTGGCAAATTCGGGTATCATCACCAGGTCATGGACGATCATGATCACCGTCACACCAAGTGAGGATATAAGCGACAGCATGCGTCCCTTGGCATCCGGATCGAGATGGTTTGTGGGTTCATCAAGGAACAGCAGATGCGGCCGCTGCGCCAGGGCCCGCGCGATATGGGCGCGCTGGCACTCACCGCCCGAGAGCTGCGCCATCGGGCGTTCGGCCAGGGTGGTGAGGCGGGTCATATCCAGAACCCGGTCCAGCGTAGCAGCATGGTCCATCGCAGAGTGATTCGACCAGATCGGCATTTGGCCCAACGCGACGTAGTCCCGCAATTTGAGCCGCCCGTCGGGATATCCGTGCTGGCTGACCACAGCGATCTTTTTTGCACGGGCAGATGCAGACATGGATTTGAGGCTTCTGCCTTCAATTAGCACATCACCCAGTGCCAGGGTTTTCAAGCCAGACAACAGATTAAGCAAGGTGGATTTGCCAGCACCGTTCGGACCCGCGATCATCATGACAGAGCCCTGGTCAAGATTGAAACTGACCGGATGGAGCAGGCGAACCCCGTTCACATCGAAATACTCAACATCCTCAACAGTCAAAAAGGGATGCACAGTCATCGTGACACACGCTTGGTACACAAACCGCACCCACGCACTTCCGAAACTGAAACCCAGGTTTTGACACGAGAGGTGACCGCCTTACCGGCCCCTCCCTTGGCCCCTCCCCTGGTGATTCCGGACCGGGAAACGCCGAGTGTGCGACGCACCGTCGGATTAACCATTCTACCTCCTCCCAGGACACCCCGCCCTGGCGTGATTGGCGTGCATGGATGGCAGGTCTCCTGACTCGCGGCACTGGCACTCTGCCCGCCTTCCCGGCCTTACATCGGGGCCAGTGGCAATTGGGCGTCGCTGTCCGCTTACAGTTGCGGGGGCAGTCGTGGATTTGGCACCAGAGGGCGAAGCCTCACCACGTTCCCTTTTCATCCCTTGGGCGGTTTAGTCGATTCGGGAACCATCAGCCCAACCATGGACCAGTGCGGCTGATTTTGTCAATTTGGAAGTTTGTAACTCAGCTGTCGCCCTTGGCGTGAACGGTCATCCGCCGCGCCCATGGGCTGACTCCGACCAGACAGATGGTACGGACCTATGAATGTATCAAATTCACCGGGGTCATGGAAGGTTCGGCCCGAATGATCCCTGACAAGCCGACAGAGGCCATAAAACATGACCTTTGTAAAAACTGAAAATGAGTGTTGTGGTGGCCGCTGTGGGACTCGAACCCACACGCCCGAGGGCCTCGGATTTTAAGTCCGGTCTGTCTACCAATTCCAGCAAGCGGCCACAGGCTGTCAGCCATACAAGTCCCCCTGCACCCCGTCGAGAGCGTCATCCTCGGGGCCTGCGTTTTGATGAAGAACCGAGTGGTGCGATACGAGGCAGCATCCGAGGCTTCGCGGCCCAGGATTGTCACCAAGGCCCCAAAGGCGGCGGGGCGGACTTGTAAACAGACCCATTAGTCATCCCACTCTGACGTCATCTGATCAGCGGTGATCGTCGCGGTCTTAACGCTGACGCTCACAGCCTTTGGTGGGTTGAGTCGCACCACCTGCGCAGATGATCCAGGTGCTGCCATTCAGGTGCCGCAAGCACCATAGTATTTCACCTCAATCATCTTTCCGGCACACGCGTCCGTCACCGAAGGACACGCCCGGCAACGGCGTCCAGCCGCGCAACCATCTCCGGGTCGCGTTTGTCCGGCGCAGTCAGGATCGCAAACTCCAGCGCACGGTCGCAGCCATGGGGGCATGGGGTGCGCACGCCCCCCAACAGCCGTGGCAATCCGGCGGCAAGCACCCTGGCGTTTTCGGCGTTGCCGGTCAGGGTCGCGATGATCTGGCTGATATCCACTTCGCCATGGTCCGGGTGCCAACTGTCATAATCAGTAATCATGGCGACAGTTGCGTAGCACAGTTCTGCCTCCCGGGCCAGTTTTGCCTCGGGCATATTGGTCATGCCGATCACGTCACAGCCCCAAACCTCTCGATAAAGTCTGGATTCCGCCAGGCTGGAAAACTGCGGCCCCTCCATCGCCAGATAGGTGCCGCCTTCGTGTACCGTCACGCCTGCATCCCGCGCGGCCGTGGCACAGGCCGCGCCAAGCCGGGGGCATGTCGGATGCGCCAGGCTGACATGACCCACAAGACCCGGGCCAAAAAAACTCTTCTCGCGCGCAAAGGTGCGGTCGATGAACTGATCCACAATCACAAAATCGCCTGGGGCCATGTCATCCCGGAACGAGCCACAGGCCGACACCGAAATCACATCGGTCACGCCGACCCGCTTTAGCGCGTCGATATTGGCGCGATAGGGAATCGAAGTCGGGCTGTGGACATGCCCGCGCCCGTGGCGGGGCAGAAACACCATATCAACCCCATCCACCTGTCCGGTCAAAACCTTGTCAGACGGCGGGCCAAAGGGGCTGTCCACACTGATCCACTCCGCCCCGTCCAGACCATTAATATCATATACGCCTGACCCGCCGATCACGCCGATTTTTGTTTGCATCTCACCCAGTCCTTTCCCCGGTCAGCCTACCCAGGATAGCCGCCTGGCAGGCTTGAAACAATCCCTTTCCGGGCCACCGCAGCACAGGCGGATCGCCGCTGTTTCCCGGCGATTCGGGCAATCAGGATGGTGCGGTCCTTTCCCCGGCCGCTTGCGTAAAAAGACCTTGATCGCGCGGGCATAATCCCGATAACCGGGCCGGGCGAGGGGCTGAAACCGGGTCACATCAAACTGCCCGTCCACCTCGGGGCGAGCATCACCTGCGGCGGTATACAGGCATCAGCATTGAACGGGTTATGCGGTAGGCCGTGGTCGCCTTCTGGTTTGCAGAACATGGCGCACGAGCCCCCTCTGATTTGGCACCGCCCCCGCCTCTGTGCTAGATTCGAGGCCAGAGGAAATTGACCGACACCCCCGATGTTCCACCTGCGCCGCGAAGAACCCGATGACCGGTGGGAGGTTGAGGCACTTTTTGACCTGTGTTTCGCGCCCGGGCGCATGGCACTGTCAAGTTATCGCTTGCGCGACGGGGTGCCACCGATGCGCGATCTGTGTCTGGTGGCGCACGACAGCGATGAAATCCTGGCTGGTGCGGTCCGGTTTTGGCCGGTTCGCGTGGGACAGGGGGCGGATGCCCTGCTTCTGGGGCCGATTGCGGTACACCCGACGCGGCAAGGCGAAGGCTTGGGCGCACGCCTTGTGCAAACCGGGCTAAAGGCCGCTTGCGCAGCTGACTGGAATCGTGTGCTTCTGGTGGGCGATGCACCCTACTATGGGCGCTTCGGGTTTCGCCGGCTGAACACTGTCCGCATGCCGCCACCAACCAGCCCGGATCGGGTGCTCGGACATGGTGCATGGAATGGAGTCTCTGGAACTGTGATGCCATGGAGGCATCAGGCATAGGCAAGGTGCGGGTTTGAAAGCACCAGATATCGGGGGCACGACATCCCCCCATCCGCTTCCGCCGTGCGCCCCTGGCTTTCTTACCACCGGGGAACTTGCGACAAGAGGCTGAATCTCGGGAAAACGCTTTTACCTCGTGCGGCATTTTGAGGCGCGAATTTTGGTTTTTGTATACCGAAAACCGACGAAACGAAAAACAGGGGATGGGCCTATACACTGAACATCGAAGGCTTGCCAGCCGCAATCCCGCTTTGGGTGAAGCACGGCATGTCCGATGTTGCCCGCCCTTCCCAATCCGCCGCATTCCTGCCGGTTGTGTAGCGGGGCAGGGTCAACCGGCCGGCCAGGCCACGGGCTGTACGGCATAGCCGATATAAAGCGGGTGCTTCGGATGGCCGTTTTTCGACAGGCCCAGATGGAACAGAACGGCTCCTGTACCGCGCAGAAGTGCCTCTACCTCGGGCCCGCGGTTCCGATGCGCACCGTGGTTCCCCTAGGCCGCGATGATCTGATCGGCCCAGTCCAAGTCTGCCATGATCGCGGCATCATTGTACGGCCCCACCGGGTCGGGTGCGGTGCGCATGTCGTGCGGATCCGTCGCGCGCCAGGCAAAGATGTTCAGTACCCGAAAGGCCCCAAACCCCAGGGCGCGCGCCCGACATTCGCACCGCGCTACCGTGGGGTCGTTTTGGACCTCGGTCGCAGTGGAGGGGTCGAGCATGATGAACACTGCCCGACGCCCCCGCCTGTCCCACACGCGCGTCAGGCTGTAGCGGTAATACTCACAGTCGGAATAGATGGCAACGCTATCTGCATCGCCCTTCTGAAACCGGCGCCTGATCACAGGTTAAAAACCCTGCCCGGGTGCAAATTGCCGCCGCGATAAATACCGACGGCGACAGGGATGCCGTTATGCACCGCCCAGCATTCCGCGCCATACGCGGCGGCGGTGACGACAGCACCGGGATTGCCGTTTCGCAGCCGCGCCGCGCCCGCCCCGGTACAGGTCAGGCAAGGCAGAGCGGCAAGCCCGGTTTCCATCGGCAGAAGCAGCGCGTCGATCCCCCTGCGTCTTGCCAGCCCTTCGATGTGATCAGGCGTCACCGCCTCGTCCAGATTGAACGGGCCCGACCATATCCGCCGCAGCCTTGTTACATGCCCCAGACAGCCAAGCACCTGGCCCAGATCGCGCGCGAGCGCTCGGACGTAGCCACCCTTGCCGCAGATCAGCTCCAGTTCCGCATGGTCGGCATCGGGCCGGGCCAGAAGCCGCAGGCGTTCCACCCAAAGCGGGCGTGCAGCCAGAACAGTATCCGCACCCGCCCGCGCCAGCCTGTAGGCGCGCTGTCCATCAACTTTTACTGCCGAATACTTCGGCGGTACCTGCATGATCCGGCCTTCGAAACCCGGCAGTGCGGCAGAAATCCGGGCACTATCGGGCCGCAGGTCCGAGGTTTGGATTACGTTCCCCCCGGCGTCATCTGTATCGGTCGCCTGGCCCAAGCGCATGGTGAAGCGGTAGGCTTTTGTTGCATCGGTGACATAGGGCACGGTCTTTGTGGCCTCTCCCAGGGCGATGGCCAGGAGCCCTGTTGCCTCAGGGTCCAGCGTTCCGGCATGGCCTGCCTTTTTCGCGTCAAAGGCCCATTTCACCTTATTGACAACGGCGGCAGAGGTCAGGCCCGCGGGCTTATCCACCACCAGCCAGCCCGATATATCCCGCCCTTTGCGTTTGCGCGCCATGTTCGTTTCAAGCCTTGCCCGGGGGTCAAGGGCAATCTGCTACCCGCCCGCTGCGCTATCGTCAACGACGGTGCCCAGGATCGGGCCGATGGCAAAGCCAAAGTCGTTTCGCCCCGCTTCGGGCGCATACAGCCGGGAAATCCGTCCATCCAGAAACAGGGCGTTGGGCAATTCCAGCCCATCGCGGAACAGCCGCGCGAAATGGTGGAAATTCACCGGCTCATCAGAAATCGCCAGGACGATCCGCGTGCCTTGCGCATCCACGCCCACCCCGTTGCGGATGTTCAGGCTGTCGCTTTGCGGCCGGAACTGCGGATGCAAATCGCCGTTGATCACCAGCATCGGCCCCGATTGCGTGGCATAGCGACAGGCCGGCGGTGCGGCGGCGAAGGCGCGGCTTTCAATTACCAGGGCCCGCGCCTTGGTCAGACAGAAGACGCCATTGGGCAGCAGCCCGAAATTCCCCGGCCCATCCGAGGTGATCAGGCGCATCTCCTCTACCCCATCCTCAATATAAAGGCCCACTGGTGCGCGGTCATCGTGATACATGCCCGCATTCATTGCGATGCCCAGCCGCTGGCCCTGGGGCAAGCTGTCCTCAACGCTGGAGAAATTACCAAACACCTCCCCGTTCCTGTCGCGCAGGAACAGGCGCAGATCGTCCTGGCCCATGGTCAACTCGCAAATCGTATGGCGCGCACCGTCAAAGGACATCGGCACACAACCCGCCGCGAACGCCCCCGCCGGGGCCAGCAGGCCCAGAAGGTTGGAGAGCAGGATCGCGCAAAGAGACCTCACGCCTTATCACCCCCTTCGATATCCCGGCGCACCCTGTCCTGGGCAAGCAGACGGCGGGTTTCGTCCATACGGTCAAAACTCTCGTCAATGATGAAGCGCAGATCGGGGGCATATTTCAGGGCCAACTGCCGGCTGACCGCACGGCGCAGCCCCGCGCGGTTGCGCGCCAGTGCCTCCAGTGCCGCGTCGCGCCCGCCCCCGCCCAGGGGCATGACATAGACGGTCGCACCCTTCAGATCGGGTGAGGCGCGCACCTCACCCACGGTGATCGACATCGCGTTCAATTCCGGGTCATGAACCCGGCCCTGGTGCAGTACATCGGCCAGGATCCGGCGAATCAGCTCACCCACGCGCAACTGGCGTTGCGACGGTCCCTCGCCTGAAAGATGCTTGTTCCTGGCCATCACCGCACCCCTTGCCCGTGTTTTAGGAGACCACCCGCAGCCCCCGCAACAAATTTTGGTACTTGAATTTTACGGTTAACAATCTTATCATGATTCCACCTTATCGCATGGATGAGCAAAACACATGAATTACCATGCCAGGAAGGCTACGGCCGTGGCCCCTGCCACCACTGGCGTGCGGACCGTGACCTCGCGTAACCCCCTAACCTTGCGGAGCGTCGATCAAGACAGCATCGGAATCGCGGTAATGGGCGGTGCGGGTCGTATGGGCCAAATGCTGCTCCACACCATCGCGGAAAGTGAACAGGCGCATCTGGCCGGCGTCACTGTGCGTGCGGGCCATCCGTGGGTTGGGCAGGATTTGGATGCCGCGCCGGGTGGTGTGCCTTCGGGTGTGCCGGTCTTCGATGACCCGCTTGATGCAATTGCCAGGGCACAGGCAGTGATTGATTTCACCACGCCCGAGGCCACTGTGGATCACGCCCGCCTGTGCGCCCAGGCCCGTGCCACGCATGTGATTGGTACCACCGGCTTTGCGTCCGAACATCTACAGGAAATTGCCGCAGCCGCCCGTCACACCACGATAATCCGTGCGGGCAACATGAGCCTGGGCGTCAACCTTCTGGTGCAACTGACCCGGCAGGTCGCCGGGGCATTGGGCGAAGAATTCGACATTGAAGTGATTGAGACACATCACAATCAAAAGGTTGATGCGCCCTCGGGCACCGCGCTGATGCTGGGGGACGCGGCGGCAGAGGGAAGGGGGAAAACCCTGGATGATCTGGCTGAACGGGGCCGTGATGGAATAACCAGCCCCCGCAGGCCCGGAAGCATCGGGTTTTCCGCAGTGCGCGGTGGCGACATCGTGGGGGAGCATGACGTCCTTTTCGCTGGCCTGGGTGAGCGTATTGTATTGCGCCACATCGCAACTGATCGGCGTATTTTTGCCCGTGGTGCAGTCAAAGCCGCGCTTTGGGGCCAGACCAAAGGCCCCGGTGAATTTTCAATGATCGATGTGCTTGGCCTGGATTAATCCGGCCCTGTCTTTCGCCCGTAGACATTGCACGGCAGGAGACATCGGGAGGCTTGGCATGATGTATCGCAGCATCATTATCGCAATCGCCCTGGCGATTGCCGCCCCTGCCCTGGCCGAGGAGTTCAGCACAGTGACCTCCCGCGATGCGTTCGTTGCACTGGTCAAGGGGCGTGAGATTAACCGCTTTGGCATCCGCCTGACCGTCACCCCGGAAGGGCAGATCGCCGGGCGGGCTTTCGGTGGCAAAGTCACTGGTGCATGGGATTGGAATGGTGGCTATTTCTGCCGGGATCTCTTTTACGCGGGCAATGATCTTGGCTTTAATTGCCAGCTGGTCCAGGTTGATGGCGACAGGATCCGCTTTACCTCGGACCGGGGCACGGGCATGTATGCCGATATGCGCCTGCGCTGATCAGAAGTCGACCGCCAGGCCCTTCTTTTCCCAATCGCCATAGCGTACCGGGTCGGGGCCATCGCGCCCGCCAAACTCTGTCGGGCGATCATGCCTGCTCGCGGCCTTGTGCCGTGCTTTGGCCTCGGCCAGGGCACGGTGCGCTGCCGGGGGCAGGGCCCTGTCCCCGGTTTGTTCCGCGTCCTGTTCCGGTGTGGTGTCAGGCATATTTCCGCCCTTTTATTGCAAAGCCCGCACCCCTTATAATAATTCGGACTTCAGGGAAGCAAGGGGGACAAACCGCCAATGGCCTCCGGGGCGATGCAAACCCGCCGCGCGGTGCTTGATGCGCTGCATCTGGTTCTGGCCCAAAAGTGGATGCTGTCAGTCGTTCGGGTTTCGCGGGCTGGGGTCCGGGGATACCGCCCGTGCCCGGCGCCTGACCATGGGCGTGCTGCGCCATCTGGGCCGGATTGACCATGTGCTGCAGCCCCATGTGCCGCGCCGCCCGCATATGGCGGTGCAGAACATCCTGCGCCTTGGTACCTATGAGATTCTGGCGGACGGTGCCGGCCCCCATGGCGTGGTTGATACCGCAGTAAGCCTTTCCAAAGCCCGGACCCGGACCCGCCGTGCCGCGGGTATGATCAACGCGGTTCTGCGCAAGGTGGCCGAATCCGGCCCGCAAACCTGGCAGGAAGCTTTGCCCGGCCCCCTTCCTGCCTGGCTGCGCAAGCCGCTTGCCAAAGCCTATGGCCACGACACGCTTCTGGCAATCGAAGCCGCCCATCGCGCCGGTGCCCCCATCGATCTGACGCCGAAGCAGCCCGGCATCACCGTTCCTGGTGCGGTCCCTCTGCCCACTGGCAGCCTGCGGTTGACCAGCGGCCAGGTATCCGCCTTGCCCGGGTTCGCCGACGGGGATTGGTGGGTGCAGGACGCCGCTGCCGCCCTTCCTGCCCGGCTGTTCACGAACATCAACGGCGCACGCGTGCTGGATATGTGCGCGGCCCCCGGTGGCAAGACCCTGCAACTGGCCGCCGCGGGTGCTGATGTTACCGCCATCGATATATCCGGGGGTCGCATGGCGCGGCTGGAACAGAATCTCGGGCGTGTCGGCCTGCGGGCGCGGCTGGTGGTGGCCGACGCCCTGACGTGGGAACCGGACGCCCCCTTTGACGCGATCCTGATCGATGCGCCATGTTCAGCCTCAGGTACGATCCGGCGGCATCCGGACCTGCCTTATGTGAAATCCGCCGGAGAAATCGAGGTGCTGACCAGGCTGCAGATGCACGTCCTGGACCGGGCGCGGGCATTGGTGCGGCCGGGCGGGCAGATTGTGTACTGCACCTGTTCGCTTCTGCCCGATGAAGGCGAGAATCAGATCAAGGCAGCACTTGATCGCCATGATGATCTGACGGTCCTGCCCATTGCCCCCGGAACCCTTGGCGGCGCACCCGCATGGGCCAGCCCCGAGGGCGGTTTGCGCCTGCGCCCTGATTTCTGGCCTGATCTGGGCGGGATGGACGGATTTTACATGGCACGCCTGCACAGGCGGTGACATCCCGGCACCGGCCCGTTATCCTGCCGCGAAAAAGCCCAGAGCCGGAGCAGCCCCCCGCATGACAAGGATTATGGCCGCGCGATACGCCAGAGCCTGGCCAAACCCGCCAATATACCGCACACACCGCGATGATAAGGGGCTGGCCCCATGACCGATCTTGTGCCGCTGAAGCGCGCGCTTCTGTCCGTGTCGGATAAAACCGGACTGGCGCAATTCGCCACCGCCCTGGCCACCATGGGGGTGGAGCTGCTCTCAACCGGCGGCACCGCCCGGATGCTGCGCATGGCGGGGCTGCAGGTTGCCGACGTGGCCGAGGTAACGGGGTTCCCCGAGATGATGGACGGGCGGGTGAAAACCCTGCACCCGATGATCCATGGCGGGCTTCTGGCACTGCGCGACAATGCCAAACATCAGGCCGCGATGGCCAAACACGGGATCGGGGCGATCGACCTGCTTGTTGTCAACCTGTACCCCTTTGTCGAGACGGTTGCCAAAGGCCGCGACGATGACGAATGCACGAACAACATTGATATCGGTGGCCCTGCGATGATCCGCGCGGCCGCGAAGAACCATGCCTTTGTTGCCACGATTGTCGATCCCCTGGATTACGCCCCGCTTCTGGCCGAACTGCGCACCCGGGGCGGCGCGACCCGGCGGGCGTTCCGCCAGCGGCTGGCGAAAACCGCCTTTGGCTGCACGGCGTTTTACGACGCCGCCGTAGCGCAATGGATGGCCGCGCGGCTGGATGAGCCGATGCCCGTCCGCCGCACCTTTTCCGGCACCCTGGCGCAGCATCTGCGCTATGGCGAAAACCCGCATCAGGTCGCCGCCTTCTACACCGATGGCAGCGCACGGCGCGGCGTGGCCACCGCCGAACAGCACCAGGGCAAGGCACTGAGCTACAACAACATCAACGACACCGACGCCGCGTTTGAACTGGTGGCCGAGTTTGATCCCGCCGGGGGCCCCGCCTGCGCGATCATCAAACATGCCAATCCCTGCGGCGTGGCACGGGCGGCAACCCTGGCCAAAGCCTATGGCCGGGCCTTCGATTGCGACCGGACCAGTGCCTTTGGCGGAATCATCGCGCTGAACCAGCCGCTTGATGCGGAAACGGCCCGGGCGATCACCAAAGGGTTCACCGAAGTGGTCATCGCCCCGGGGGCCGATGCCGCGGCCAAAGCCATCTGTGCTCAAAGGCCCAACCTGCGCCTGCTGACAACCGATGGCCTGCCCGACCCGCGCACGGCCGGGCAGGTGATGCGCCAGGTATCGGGCGGGGTTCTGGTGCAGGACCGGGACAACGGGCACATATCCGGGGCGGATGTGACGGTCGTGACCGAACGTGCGCCGGATGCGGATGAGCTGGCCGACCTTCTGTTTGCCTGGCGCGTGGCCAAACACGTAAAATCAAACGCCATCGTCTATGCAAAGGATCAGGCCACTGTCGGGATTGGCGCGGGACAGATGAGCCGGGTGGATTCCAGCCGCATCGCCGGGCGCAAGGCCGCGGATATGGGCAGGGTTCTGGGCCTCGGCACCAGCCCGGCACAGGGTGCGGTCCTGGCCTCGGATGCATTCTTCCCCTTCGCCGATGGCCTGCTGGCCGCGGTTGAGGCTGGCGCGCGGGCCGTGATCCAGCCCGGCGGTTCCATGCGCGATCAGGAGGTGATCGCCGCCGCCAATACGGCGGGCCTGGCGATGGTTTTCACCGGCATGCGCCATTTCCGGCATTAGCACCACGGCCCGGAGGATCCGCTGCTTCGGACGCGCGATGTCTTTGTGGCCGGAGACCTGGACCGTGCTTGACAAGGGCCGCGCCACCGCATACCCCTGTGCCACGCCATGCGCTTCGCGCGGATTTCCCAAGGTGAACGACATGAAGAAACTTCTGCTGGCCGCGTCCGTGATACTCGCCGGTTCCCATAATGCGATGGCCCAAGACATGGACGCGACGGATCTGACGAACTACGAATTTTTTGAGGATGGCGAAACCATCAAGACCCTTGCACAGTTGCAGGATATGAAAGGGGCTTACGAGGCCCTGGTTGCGGACGGGAATTGCCGCGCGGCCATCCCGGCCATTATCGCATTTTATGAGGCCGCAAACCAGGTTTCAAACCTTATTCGGCGGGGCAATGAACCCTACTATGACGCCAGCCGGGATGATCGGGAGCGTATTACTATCTTCAGCCGTGTACCAGAGTCTGCCCCAGAAGCACATAACCTCGCAAACGAACTGCGCGCAGCAGAAGGGGCATTTAACAGCCTGCTCCGGCAGAGGAACCGGGCCTGGGTGGAAGAGGCCAAATGCCTTCTGAACGAAGGGGAACGGGAAGCCGCCATTCTGCGCCTGTATCGCGCCCTTGATTACATCAGCGTGGATGTTGGTATTACTACTACTGGCGGGGATATTACTACAAACCCGTTGTGGGCAGAGGCACGAAGGCTTCTTTGGGCCGAGGTGGGGTTTGAACCGGAACTATAAGGTCTGTTAGTGCCCATCCCGGCCGGTGGCACGGATTCCGGCCATCGGCCCCGTGCCTTCTACCCCCCCCCAGGGGCGTTTTGCACCTGCCATCACGGAGCCCGCCCATGCGCCTTTTCGCCTGCTCCGCCATTCTTTGGTTCCTGCTGGATCAGGTCTCAAAGTACGCCATTGTGCACGGCATGAACCTGGCCGAACACGGGGCAATCGACGTCTGGCCCCCCTTTCTGACCTTTCGCATGGGCTGGAATACGGGTATCAATTTCGGGCTGTTCTCGAATGCGGCGGATGCCATGCGGTGGTTCCTTGTCGGCCTGGCGGTTGTCATCGCACTCTGGCTTATCCACTGGGCCAGGACCGGCCTGACGCATCCGGGTGCGCACCTTGCGGCGGGGGCGATTGTTGGCGGTGCAGCGGGCAACGCCCTTGATCGGGTGATTTACGGGGCGGTCGCGGACGTCCTGAACGTGTCCTGTTGCGGAATCGTGAACCCGTTTACCTTCAACATCGCCGATATCGGTATTTGTGCCGGTGCCTTTGGCGTGCTTATCTTTGGGAACCACAAGAAGCGCGCCGCGTAACAGTGCGGATATACCGCGCTACACCATCCACACACCGCAAGGGGTGACAATGAGAGTGCACATCGCAATAGGGGTCGGGCTGGTTCTGCTGGTGGTCGCTGCCTGCAGCCGGGATAACCCGCGCCTGCTAAACATCACCCAGGATGGCGAGGGGCCGGATGAATTTATGATTCTGCCGACACGCCCCCTGGACATGCCGCAGAGTTTCGCCGAATTGCCGCCGCCCACCCCGGGCGGTATCAACCGGGCCGACAGGGTGCCCAAAGCTGATGCCATCGCCGCGCTGGGCGGCTCCATCGACCGCGCCAGCCGCGATAACGGCAGCCTGGTCCGCCATGCCGCGCGCTTTGGCATCGCCGCCGGCATCCGCGACACGCTCGCCGCCGAGGATCTGGCGTTTCGTCGTCGCAATGACGGGCGGCTTTTGGAACGGCTTTTCAACGTGAACACCTATCACCGCGCCTACCGCGATGTGGCACTTGACCAATACGAAGAGTTAGCGCGCATGCGCCGCGCGGGCATTCGCACCCCCGCCGCACCGCCCGCCCCGGCCGACGATGAATAGTGCCACCACAGCCCTGGCAGGGCGGTTGATGCGGGCGAACACGGGGGGTATCTTCACGACAGTCCTGCCCTTTGCGCCGGAGGGTTTCATGCGGCTTTGCCGACTGGTGGCCATCCTTTGTGCCGCACTCCTTCCCGGTGTGGTCTGGCCCGGCGCACTCTGGGGTGCGGGCAAGGTTACGGAATTCACGCTGGAAAACGGGATGCAGGCCGTGGTGATCGAGGATCATCGCAGCCCCGCGGTGGTTCATATGGTCTGGTATCGCACCGGCGCGGCGGATGAGCCGCCTGGCCTGTCAGGGATTGCGCATTTTCTGGAACATTTGATGTTCAAGTCCACCGACGATCTGGAGAACGGCGCGTTCAGCCGCATTGTTGAGGCCAATGGCGGCAGCGACAACGCCTTCACCTCGTGGGATTACACCGCCTATTTCCAGCGCGTGGCGGCTGATCGCCTGGGCCTGATGATGGAGATGGAAGCAGACCGAATGCGTGATTTGGTGATTACCGAGGCCGATGTAATGACCGAGCGCAGCGTGGTGCTGGAAGAGCGGGCGCAGCGCACCGATTCCAGTCCCGAGGCACTGTTTAACGAACAGCTGCGCGCGGCATTCTACCTTAACCACCCTTACGGTATCCCGATCATCGGTTGGCAGCACGAGATAGCAGGGCTGGACCGCGCGGATGCCCTGGCGTTCTATGACCGGTTCTATGCGCCGAACAACGCCATCCTGATCGTCGCAGGCGACGTGACCCCCGGGGACGTCCGCCGCCTGGCCCAGGTGCATTACGGCCCCATCGCTGCCAACCCCAACCTGCCCGAGCGGGCACGACCGTCTGAACCGCCGCATATCGCCGACCGGGTGGTGCGCTATGCGGATCCGCGCGTTGCCACCCCCTATGTCACGCGCAGTTATCAGGCGGCTGAGCGCAATACCGGTGCGCAGGAGCACGCGGCGGCTCTGGTTCTGCTGGCCAGGATTCTGGGGGGCAGCGGGACCACCGCTGTCCTTGGCCGCACCTTACAGATTGAAGAGGAACGCTCACTGTTTGCGGGGGCTTATTACCAGCCCCTTAGCCTTGACACGTCCGAGTTTACCCTGATCAACGTGCCGGTTCCCGGCCTGTCCCTGGACGAGGCCGTGGCCGACCTGGACCGGGTTCTGGCCGATTTTCTGGATGCCGGCATTGACCCTGAACAGCTGGAGCGCATCAAGTTCCAATACGCCGCACAGCTGATCTATGCCCAGGACAATGTGCAGAGTCTGGCACGGGAATATGGCACGGCACTGACCACTGGCCTGACCGTGCAGGATGTGCAGGAGTGGCCCGGGATCATCGCCGCCACAACGCCCGGGGACATCATGGCCGTAGCCAGACAGCTGTTCGGGGGTGAACGCCGCACAGTCACCGGCTATCTGGCCCGCCCCGCCACGACCGGGGGATGATACACACATGATCCGTGCCGTTGTCGCCGCCATCACAACCGTCATTCTGGCCCTGCCCGCCTGGGCCAATGTGGACATCCAGGACGTCACCAGCCCCGGGGGCATCAGTGCCTGGCTGGTAGAGGATGACTCGATTCCCTTCGTTGCGCTCGACATCCATTTTCAGGGCGGCAGTTCCTTGGATGCGCCCGGGAAACGCGGTGCGACCTATTTGATGACCAGACTCTTGCAGGAAGGCGCGGGCGAGATGAACGCCCAAGCCTTTGCCGAAACCCGCGAGGGGCTGGCCGCCCGTTTCAGCTTCGATGCCCATCGTGACAGCGTCAGTATCTCGGTTGAGATGCTGACCCAAAACCGGGATGCGGCCGTCATTCTGCTGCGCCAGGCCCTGGTTGCGCCGCGCTTTGATCAGGATGCGATCAACCGGGTGCGCGGCCAGGTTCTCTCAATCATCCAGGGCAACGCCCGGAACCCGGAGGATATCGCCCATTCCGCCTTCACCGCCATGGCCTTTGGTGATCATCCCTATGGTTCCGCCCAGGAAGGCACGGCAGAGACGGTTCAGGCCCTGACCCGGCAGGATATGATAAACGCCCACCGCGCCGTTTTTGCCCGGGATCGCGTGTCCATAGGGGCCGCCGGAGACATCACGCCCATGGAACTGGGCCTGCTTCTGGATACGCTTCTGGGTGCCCTGCCCGCCGAGGGCGCACCGCTGCCACCCAAGGCGGACTGGCTGCTGGAGGGCGGCATCACCGTTGTCGATTTCCCGACACCGCAGTCGGTTGTCCTGTTCGTACAGCCGGGGATAGCGCGGACAGACCCGGATTTCTTCCCGGTATTCGTCCTGAACCAAATCATCGGCGGCGGCAATTTCCGTTCGCGCCTGATGCGTGAGGTGCGGATCAAACGCGGGCTGACGTATGGCATCTCCTCTTATCTGGCACTGGCAGATCATCACCCAATGATGATCGGGCAATTCGCCTCTTCCAACGCCCTGGTCGCCCAGGCGGTCAGGGTGACGCGCGACCAGTGGGCCGACATCGCCGCCAATGGCGTGACTGGGGAGGAGCTGGAAGAGGCGAAATTATACTTAACGGGTGCCTACCCCCTGCGCTTTGATGGCAATGGTACCATCGCCTCGATCCTGGCTGGGATGCAGCAGGACGGCATGCCGATTGATTATATCACCACACGGAACGCCCGGGTAGAGGCAGTGACGATGGAGGATATCCGCCGCGTTGCAGCCAGGTTCCTGAACCCGGACGCGCTGCATTTTATCGTTGTAGGCCAGCCCGAGGGTGTGGAAGCGACAAACGAACGCAACGTCCGGTTTTAAAACACCGTCCCGTCCGGGTCCACGCCGTGCGGGGCCGTCCGGCCTTACGATTGCGCGGGAAATCTCTTAAATCCACCCTGCCCCGGCATTTTATTTTCAAATCGCGGCGGGCCATGCTACCCATAGCGGCATGGACTCCACCCCCCCCCGGACAGGCGGAAACGCGCCCGTCATCCGCCAATTGGATGAAACCGCGATCAACCGTATCGCGGCGGGGGAGGTTGTGGAACGCCCTGCCTCGGCCGTGAAGGAACTGGTGGAAAACGCACTGGACGCGGGCGCACGGCGGATCACCGTGGATGTGGCCCATGGCGGAAAATCGCTGATCCGCGTCACCGATGACGGCCGCGGCATGGTGCCCGAGGATCTGCCGATGGCCCTTGCCCGCCACGCAACGTCCAAAATCGATGGCGGCGATCTTTTGAATATCCGGTCCTTTGGCTTCCGGGGAGAGGCTCTTCCTTCGCTTGGCGCGGTCGGGCGGCTGACCATCACCAGCCGCGCGGCGGGGGCCGAGGCGCGCGAACTTAGCGTAACCGGCGGCACGGCGAGCCCGGTGAAACCTGCCGCGCTGACCGCGGGTACGGTGGTGGAATTGCGTGACCTGTTCTTTGCCACGCCCGCCCGGCTGAAATTCCTGCGCAGTGATCGGGCCGAGATGCAGGCAATCACGGATGTGGTGAAGCGGCTGGCGATGGCAGAACCGGCGGTGGGCTTCACGCTGCGCGACCTCGGCGATGGCGCGCCCAGGACAGCCATTCGCGTCGACCCGGAACAGGGCGATCTGTTCATGGCCCTGGGTAATCGCCTGGCCCGGATCATGGGGCGCGGGTTTATCGAGAATGCCGTGGCGGTGAAGGCCACGCGTGCGGGGATGCAGCTGATCGGCTATGCCGGGCTGCCAACCTGTTCCCGCAGTACGGCAGTGGCGCAATACCTTTTCGTGAATGGCCGCCCGGTGCGCGACAAACTGCTGCTCGGCGCGTTGCGTGGGGCCTATGCCGATGTGCTCAGCCGGGATCGGCACGCGGCGGCGGCACTGTTCATTGATTGCCCGCCAGAGCAGGTAGATGTGAATGTGCATCCGGCCAAGGCAGAGGTGCGGTTTCGCGACGCCGGCGTGGCCCGGAGACTGGTTGTTACCGCGCTGCACCATGCCCTGGCCGAAGCGGGGCATCGTGTGTCCTCTACTGTGGCGGATGGGGTTCTGGGCGCGGTTCAGCCCGAACCAGGCAGCGCGGCACCGCGGGTTTATCAGATGGATCGCCCCGGCCAGCGCACGCTGCGCACGGCGCAGGCCTGGCAAGCCCCGACAGCAGAGGGCGGACTGGCCGAGGGCACCGCCCCCTTTGCCCCGGTCAGTGGCCGGGTAGAATCCGCACCCGAAAACCCCCAGGCCGAAGCCCTGCCGCTTGGGGTCGCACGGGCGCAGGTGCATGAGAATTACATCATCTCCCAGACCAGAACCGGGATCGTCATTGTTGACCAGCACGCTGCCCATGAACGGCTGGTTTATGAAACGCTCAAACGGCAGATGACAGAGGCCGGGGTGGCGGCACAGGCACTTCTGGTCCCCGAGATTGTCACCCTTGGCAATGATGCAGAGCGGATTCTGGATCTTGCGCCTGAACTGGCACGCCTTGGCCTGGGGGTGGATTCGTTCGGCCCCGGCACCATCGCGGTGCGCGAAACCCCCGCAATCCTGGGAGCGGTCGATGCCCAGGCGATGCTGCGCGATATCCTTGATGAATTGGATGAGTTGGGTGCAAGCCACACGCTGCAAGCCCGGATTGAGGCAATCCTGAGCCGCGTGGCCTGTCATGGTTCAGTCCGTTCGGGCCGCCGGATGTGCGCGGATGAGATGAACGCGCTGCTCAGGCAGATGGAGGCAACGCCGATGTCCGGCCAATGCAGCCACGGGCGACCCACCTATGTGTCGCTCAAACTGGCCGATATTGAGCGGCTGTTCGGGCGCACATGATCCGGCCTGGTAGAGGTTTGCGGGGTCTGTTTGGGGCTGTCTGTCGGAGGATACGAATGGTCGGGCTTTGGGTTCGGGATATCCGTGCGCGGCCCCGCCCTTCACATGGACAACGGCCCCCCTGATGTGGGGGTCAGGGGGCCGTGATTGGGGCGTTATGGGGTGTGTCCCTTAGAAGACAAAGTCGTCTGCCGTCAGGGCCGTGTGGGCAACGCCAGTCAACAGGATGCTGCCACCATCCCAGGTAACGATTGCATCGCTGCCATCATCGGCAATGGCCAGGTCATCAAACCCAACCCCGCTTGCGGTGATCTGGATCAGGTCAACGCCATCTTCAAAGTCGGTGATGGTGTCATTCCCGTGGCCACTGCTGAACACAAATGTGTCAGCATTCGTGCCGCCAGTCAGAACATCATCCCCATGACCACCTATAAGGGTGTCGTCACCAAGGTTCCCTCTAAGGGTATCGTTGCCGGTGTTTCCGATAAGGGAATCATCACCACTGCCACCGGATATAATATCATCTTCCTTGCGTCCGATGATTTTATCGTTTCCGGCATACCCATTTATCGAGTCCCGGCCATTGGTGCCCGTCAACGAATTGTTGTTACCATTCCCTTTGATCACCTTATACGGGGGCTTGGGTGCAGCAGGTTCCTGATCAGGGGCAGGGCCAGGTTCAGGTTTCGGCGCAACTTCGGCTTCGGGAAGGATGAAATCCACTGCCGTCAGGGCCGTATGGGCAACGCCAGTCAACAGGATGCTGCCACCATCCCAGGTAACGATTGCATCGCTGCCATCATCGGCAATGGCCAGGTCATCAAACCCAATCCCGCTTGCGGTGATCTGGATCAGGTCAACACCATCATCAAAGTCGGTGATGGTGTCATTCCCGTGGCCACTGCTGAACACAAATGTGTCCGCATTCATACCGCCAGTCAGAACGTCATCCCCAT
>JACONJ010000022.1 GCA_014323785.1 Paracoccaceae bacterium
AGGAGGGAATCATTTCCAGACCCACCCCAGAGGCGATCATCGCCCTCCTCACCTTCTATCCTATCATCCCCGGCATCACCCCATATGCGATTATCTGATACATCACCCATAATCACATCACCACCCCCGCCACCTCGCAGAAATGTTTCATCTCCTGGTGTATTGTGTGTAATCCATATAGCATCAGCTTCAGAAGTCCCGATGATGGGGGCATTTTCCGTGCCCAGATTGCGGGCCCAAAAAGTATACCATCCCATGCTATTTACACCGGCAAAAGACAAGTCATTTTTGTTATAGGTAATCATGCCATTCTCTCCTCTATGTTCTCTGGCGTTTTACGAACCTTCGTGGCCCGTTGGGTTATTTGGATGTGCGTTCCTTAGAACTGGAAGTCATCTGCCTTCAGGTCCGTGTGGTCCACGCCCTCCAGCGTGATGCTGCCACCATCCCAGGTGATGGTTGCATCACTGCCTTCATCAGCAATGGCCAAGTCATCAAACCCGATACCGCTTGTGGTGATGTGGATCAGGTCCATGCCGTCTTCAAAGTCGGTGATCACGTCATTCCCGTGGCCAGTGTCGAAAGCAAAGGTATCCTTCCATTTGCCACCGGTCAGAACATCATCCCCGTTGCCACCAATCAGCGTGTCGGAATGACGGCCCCCGTCAAGGGTATCATCCCCGCGGTTCCCGATAAGGGTATCACGGCCATTGCCACCATTTAGAACATCATTGTCATGGCGTCCGATCAGCTTGTCGTTTCCGGCACCGCCATCCATCGAGTCCCGGCCATTGGTGCCAGTCAAAGTTTCAGATGCATTAGTGCCCGTGATCACATTATAGAAGATGAAATCCTCTGCCGTCAGGCTCGTGTAATCCACGCCATTCAGCGTGATGCTGTCGTCCGTGTTCCAAGTGATAACGGCAGCAGCTTCATCACCTTCATCGGTTCCCGTGATGGTCAGGTCATTGAAGCCCCTGACACCTGCGATCCCTTTCACGGAAACCCTGTCTGCGCCATACCCAAAGTCGGTGATCGTGTCCTGGCCATCGCCGTCGCGGAAGATGAAAATATCTGCGCCCCCGGCTCCTCTTAGGGTATCATTTCCGGCCCCGCCGTACAGCACGTCACTTTCTGCGTGGCCCTGGAGTGTGTCATCTCCCTCACCTCCCTTCAGCGTGTCCTGCCCGCCCCGTCCCTGGAGCGAATCATTGCCCAACCCGCCGAGCAGCTGGTTGTTCCCGCTATCGCCGGTCAGGCTGTCGTTGTGATCTGAGCCGTTCAGGTTCTCGATGTCGATGAGGGTGTCCCCCTGGGCGTGGCCGTATCTTACTTCCATTGCGTTGCTCAGGTTCACCTCTACCCCTTCCGGGGACTCCGCGTAGCTCGCCCAGTCCTGGCCCTCCCCGCCGTACAGAACGTCCGCGCCCGCGCCGCCCTCGAGCGTGTCCTTGCTGCCGTTGCCACCGTTCAGCGTGTCGTCACCCTGGCCACCGTTCAGTAAGTCCCAGCCATTGCCGCCATCCAGCACGTCTGCGCCCGCGCCGCCATTCAGGGTGTCACCATTTGAATTGCCGTTCAGGGTATCGTTGCCCGGCCCGCCGTTCAGCAGGTCGTGGCCATAGCCACCCTCGAGCGTGTCATTGCCGGACAAGCCGGTCAGGGTGTCATTGCCTGTGGTGCCAGCAAGGCGGCTGCCAGTGTTGAAGCCGAAGTTTCCTGCCTTGTTCAGGTCTGCTTCCGTTATGCCGTTCACCGTGATCGAATTTCCGTTTTCGAAGTTAATAATCGTGTTGCCGTCCTTTGTTGTTTCGAAATCCGCCTTTTCGGCCAAATCGGCGAAACTGTTTATTCCCTCAATCCGGTTCAGGTGGATTTTGTCCTGGCCAGTGGTGAAGCCGATGATCGTGTCATGGTCGAAATCTTCCCTGAAGATAAAGGCATCATTGCCCGCGTCGCCGGTCAAGCGGTCATTGCCCAACCCGCCGTTCAGGCGGTCATTCCCCGCGCCGCCGTAAAGGTGGTCATCGCCCGCATCACCGTACAGGGTATCGTTACCATCCCCGCCGTTCAGCTCGTCAGCCCCGGTGCCGCCTTCCAGGATGTCGGCCCCGGCACCGCCGTTCAGGGTATCCTTACCCGCGCCGCCCTGCATGATATTGCTGCTTCCGTCGCCGACCAGAATGTCATCGTGAGCCGATCCACGTATGTTCTCGATGTTTTTCAGCGTGTCGCCCGCGCCGTGGTTGTCTTTGTCGTTTCTTGTTTCGTCAGTCGGTTCCACCTTTCCCCGCCCCCTGAGGTAGCCTTTGCCGTCCTGCAGGCTGACATTCACGCCACGGTTCGACCCTGCGTAACTGGCCCAATCCTGGTCCGCACCGCCGTCCAGTGTGTCCCAGCCCTGGCCACCCTCGAGCGTATCCTTGCCGTTGCCGCCGTTCAGCGTGTCATCGCCATGGCCACCGTTCAGCGAATCCCAGCCGATGCCACCGTTCAGGCTGTCCTTTCCGGGACCGCCGTTCAGCGTGTCACCGTCTGAATTGCCATTCAGGGTATCATTGCCCGACCCGCCGTTCAGCAGGTCGTGGCCATAGCCACCCTCCAGCGTGTCATTGCCAAGGGTGCCGGTCAGGGTATCATTGCCAGGGTTGATCATGGGATTGTCCCTTCGTTCTGTTCTGGCCTCACAAAGCGGGTGCTTCGCGCGGCCCGATGCCCAACACGTTTCTAAGTGATATAGCGATCTGGTGTGCGCATGCAAGATCCCGCAGAAAAAACTTTCATCTTTCCGGCGGGAGGGGCGGATCAGTCAACAAAACAAGGGGTTCATGGCCTGAAAATTTCGTCTGGGGCTTGTTCTGCTGCGTTTCGGAGGGGCATGATCGGGCCAACTCCGCCCCGCCAGGGCGACTCGATTGCCCCATTGGGCCAGCTTCACGGCACCCCGACCGGGCTGAATGCATCGATTCGAAGCTGGTAGCGGGCGCGGCGATCTGGAGTTTATCGGTCCCGATCTGGAGATATTTTCGGCCAGCTACACAAGGTGATCTACGCCGCCGCGGGAACACCGCGGCATGTATTTCCCATCGCGCCCTGTGATCTGCTGCGCCTAAGCCAGGCGACGGCCGCGGATTTTACGCTTTAGGCACGTCCCGCATGCGCAATGGCATCAAGTACCGAACGGGCGGCCCGTAGCCCCGGAAGCTCGCCGCCACGGCCCAAACGTACCATGGCCAGTGCCGCGGCCTCATCCTGCCCAACCCGTGCCTCAGACCCCGATAAAAGTGCCGAGAGCGCGGGCGCAATCCGCTCGGCCCGGCAATTTCCGGCCAGGAATTCAGGCACGGCGTGGACTCCGGACACCAGATTGACCAGGGTCACCGTGTCGACCTTCAAAAGCCTGCGGATCAGCTGTTTTGACAGCCAGGACATGTCATAGGCAATCACCATCGGTGTGGCAGCAGCGGCCAGTTCCAGACTGACGGTTCCGGAAGCCGCGAGTGCCACATCAGCCGCCGCAAAGGCTGCGCGCTTCTCGGCCGCAAACGTCGAGGTTCCGGTTTCAATAATGCGCGGCGGGATTGGCCATGTCGCAACCATGTCACGGACCAGAGGGGTAACCGCAGGCACAGTGGGCAGCGCGACTTGTGCATTCGGGTGGTCAGACAGCACCAGTCCAAGCGTCTTGCCAAAGATCGGGGCCAAGCGGTTGACCTCTCCCCGGCGAGAGCCCGGAAGGGCCAGGATAAGGGGCGCGGTGGGCGCGATGCCGTGGCGTGCGCGAAAATCGGCGGCCTCTTCGGGGCCAGCCACGGGGTCCGTCGCGACAGGATGGCCAACGAAATCGCACGTCATGCCAGCCGCCTTCATCAAAGGCGGTTCAAAGGGAAAAAGTGCCAGGACATGATCAACCGAACGCGCCATGCGCACCGCCCGACCCGCGCGCCAAGCCCAAACCGTCGGCGCGACGTAATGAATTGTGGGCAGATTTGGCAACCGCGCCTTTACCTTTGGGGTGACGCGCAATGAAAACTCGGGAATGTCGATGGTGATCAGCGCGTCGGGGCGCATCCTGGCCACTTCATCAGCGGTCTGCCGCACACGGGCCAGCAGGCCGCGAATGCGCGGCAGAATCTCGGCCAGGCCGATCACGCTCAACTCTTCCATCGGAAGGATCGGTACCAGCCCTTCAGCCTGCATTAGGAGCCCGCCAATACCGCGAAATTCCACATCCGACCGAAGCAATTTGAGACCTGCCATCAAGGCTGCGCCCAATCTGTCGCCCGACGGCTCCCCAGCGACCAGAAACAAGCGCAAGGTCATGGACTGGCCCAAAGCGCGATGCCGTGATGCTTGGCTTCGGCCAGTATGGCCGCACGATCCAGCAGAAGAACACCGCCCGCCGCCAGCTCAATTCCCGAAAGGCCAGCGTGGGCAGCGGCCCGGACTGTCTTGGGGCCGATGGCGGGTATGTCCACCCGCATGTCCTGGTCCGGTTTCGGGCGTTTGACAAAAACGCCGCCCGAGGCAGGGGAGCTGTCTGCCACAAAGGTCAGCATCGCATCCGTGCCTTGCAGGGTTTCGATCCCGATGATCTGCCCCCGCGCCGCCACCGCACCCTGTCCAACATCAAGTGGCCCAAGTGCGGCCAGAATCGTGCGGGCGCGGGCAGCATCCCCGCGCATGGCTTCGGTTGGAATGCCGCCCAGCACCCCTTCTTCGGCCAGCAGGTCAGGGCGCAGCTCATGGACACCGCGAACCGCAAAGCCCTCTGCCTCCAGCACCTTGATCACGGCCCGTAAAAGCGCATCATCCCCCTGCTCCATCCCCGTCATCAGCTGCGGCATCAGAGCAATGGTTTCCGCGTCCAGTGCCGAGAGGTCAAAACCCGGTCGCCGCATTGCGCCCGCCAGGCATAGTTCTGTCACGCCAGCCGCACGCAAATCCCTGAACAAGGCACCCAATTGCTCAAACCGTGCGGGGATCACGGGGGCTGTCCGGATTGCCGCACCGACGCCCTGAAAGACGACAGCATGGGCCGGGCCCGCACCCAGAACAAGTGCGGGCAGTACCCCGGTACCGGCGATGATCGCCCGCGCCACGGGCTACCCCGGCGTCAGAAAGGAACGTTCTGTCGGACCCAGTATGAAATCCACGATCTCGGCGATATGGTCATATTGCGCCGCCTCATCTTTTAGGCTGCGCACCCGGTCCAGGAAGGATCCCTCGCCATCCGAAAGGGTCTGAAACGCGGCCCGAAGTGCGGTAATTTCGGCCTTGGAGGCCCCGCGCCGCTTCAACCCGATCAGGTTCAGCCCCTCCAACTCTCCCCTGGCGGCATGGACCAGGCCGTAGGGGATAACATCATGTGTCACCATGGTGACCGCGCCGATGATCGCCCCGCGCCCGATTCGGACGAATTGATGGATGCCGCAAAGCCCGCCAATCAGCACATCATCCTCGATCACGCAATGCCCGGCAATCGCGGCGGAGTTCACGACAATCACCCGGTTGCCCACCTGCGTATCGTGGGCAATATGGCAACCCGCCAGGAACAGGCCATCATCGCCAATTCGCGTCACACCGCCACCGCCCGCGGTGCCGGCGTTGATCGTCACATGTTCGCGGATCGTGTTGTGTGCACCGATGATCAGGCGCGTCTGTTCCCCACGATACTTCATATCCTGCGGGATTTCCCCGATTACCGCAAAAGAAAAAATTTTGGTACCCTCGCCAATCCCGGTATCGCCGGTCAGCACCACATGGGACTTCAGCATCACATTCGCCGCCAGCCGCACCTGCGCACCAACCAGGCAGAACGGCCCGATGGAGCAGCCCGGTCCGATCTCGGCCCCGTTTTCGATAACCGCGGACGGGTGTAGCTCGGCGGACGGATGGACGGCCATTATGCGCCCTCGGTTGGAATATCCATCATCGCGGTAAACCCGGCCTCGGCGGCGACCTCACCCTCTACTTTGCCGATGCCATGAAACTTCCAGACCCTGCCGCCCGGCTTACCGCGTATGACAGAGAGGTTGAGTTCCAGCACATCGCCCGGGCTGACCCTGCGCCGGAATTTGCACGTGTCAATCGCCATGAAATAGACCAGCAGGTTCCGATCTGCCATATCCATGCTGACGCCCACCGTCACAGCTGCGGTCTGCGCCATGGCCTCGATGATTGTGACGCCAGGCATAATCGGTGCGCCGGGGAAATGCCCTTGAAAATGTGGCTCGTTGATGGTCACGTTCTTGATGCCCGTGGCCGATTGGAACGGCACAATATCGCGCACCCGGTCAATCAGAAGAAACGGGTAGCGATGCGGGATGATCCGCTGGATCATGTCTATATCGGCGGTCGTTGGCGTCTTGGCGGTCATGCGGGCCAGTTCCTTTGAATACTGCCAGCTTGGCTGCGGCTGCACGTGTTGGTAGCAATGTGCCCCTGGCACGGCAAGGCAGGGTGCCGCGCCCGATCTAGGGGGCGGTTGTTGGTGAATTCCGGTCCCCCCCCCCCTCTGCTTCGGCTGGTCCCTGGATCGGGGGGACAGGATCCATGGGTAGCAACAAAAGCGAGCCGCCGCCGCCATCGCCGATCTCCTCATTAATGCGGGTCATCGCAACCGAGGTGATATCGACTGTCTCTGCCGACAGAAGCACAGCACGGTTGTCCAGGATCACGGCAGCCCCGCGTTCCTGGACGATCTGCAGAAGAACCGGCACGGCCAGCTCAAAGAAGTGCTGTTGCGCGGCGTCGGCCTGTGCGGCAAGCGATTGCGCCTTGGCGTCTTGTGTCGCTCGAATCTCGCGAACCCGGGTGTCGAACTCATCGGCCAGTAACCGGAATTCGGCGGGGTCCATGGTTGGACGCTGCCCGGTCAGGCGCAGTTCCTCGTCGGTCAGTTGTGCTTCAATCCGGCGGTTCTCGGCAGTCAGCGCGGCACCTGCGGCCTCTAATGTGGCTTGAACGCGCTGACCGTAGAGCGAGTCACTGAACAAACGATCCTGGCTAAGGATAAGAATCCCGTCAGGCCCGGCCCCCGCCGCCTGCGGCGCGGCAGAAGACGGCACAAGGGCAAAAAAGACAATGAGCGTGATTGCCGTCCACCAAGCCGTCCGGCGCGTGCACACCATCGCGCCGCTCATTCAGAAGCGCGCTTCGACAGTGAAGTCGAACTCTCGCGTGTCATCATAAGGTTGTGTGTCAAGCGCGCGGCTAAAGTTGAACCGCAGCGGCCCAATTGCTGTATCCCAGAAAATCGAGAAGCCAACCGAAGACCGCAAATGCAGATCGTCATCGACAGACGCCCCCCCGGTGCCGGCAACGTCATCAAGCCCCCAGACTGTCCCGATATCGTAGAACAGCCCCCCCGTAATGCCATATTCATCCGGTAGCCCCAAGGGGAAGGCCGCCTCGAACCGGGCGACGGCGAAGTAATTACCGCCCAAAGCGTCATTATTCATCATATCTGTATCACGGGGGCCCAGACCGCGCGGCTCAAAGCCCCGCATCTGGCGACTGGATAGAAAGAAACGGTCCGTCACGCGGCTGTTGCCGTTCAGCATCTCGATCCCGCCGCCCTCAATCGTCGCGCGCAACGTCACTTCTTCGCGGGCGACCTGCGTCACAGCCGATGCCAGGGCGGTGGTGCGGATATACTCACTATCGCCTCCCAGGCCCGCCACTTCCTGGCGAAAACGCACCAAAACGCCTGCATTGGGGTTCAGCCCCGTGTTCCTTGTGTCATGGCTGAAGCCATAGCCCAAGGATGAGGTCACGCGGGTTCCTGCATCCTGCTTCAAAATCTTCGAACTGTCCGGATGGACATTCGAGATCGTATCCCTGGACAGGCGATAGAACACATTCATCCGTCCAAATTCGCTGATCGGGAATTCCAGCGATGTACGCAGGCCTCGACTGTCGGTATCGAACCTGGCGTTGTCGTCGCGGGTTGTCTCTTGATAGAAGGCGTCGAGCCCAAATCTCAGGTCGCGGCGCAGAAAGTCGGGTTCGGCAAAGCCGAATGTAAAGGAACGGCTGCCATCAGTTGTATTGAAACCAAAGCGCACGGCCTGGCCCCGGCCCAGGAAGTTCTGCTCGGCAAAACTCACCGCCAGCCCCGCACCATCATCACTGGAAAAACTGACCGAAAAGCCAAGCATTCCTGTCGGCCGCTCTTCAACGTTGACATCAATGATCAGTTGGTCGGGTGCGCTTCCCTGACGCCCTTCCACCTGCACGTCCGAGAAATAGGCCAATGCACGGATACGCTCCGACGCCTGACGAATTGTGCGCGGGTCAAACGGATCGCCCTCAACTATGTCGAATTGCCGCCGAATTACCCGGTCAAGCGTAGTGGAATTACCTTCGATATCGATGCGCTCGACAAACACACGCTCTCCCCGGATCACCGCGAATTCGATATCCAGGGTCAGGTCGGCATCGTTGCGGGTGATCCGTGGTTCCACCCGGATGAAGCGTGCCCCTTGCGCGGTAGCAAGGTTTTCCAGACGACTGATCGTGTTGTCAACCAGACGCGGGCTATAGGTCATGCCGGGGCGGATGCGGATGGCATCAAAATACGCATCGGTATCGATTTCCGGCAGGTCGCTGACAACCGTAATCTCGCCGATGTCGAAGCTTTGCCCTTCGCGGATGTTGAAGGTGATAAAGAACGCATCGCGGCCGCGGGCCAGTTCCGATGTAACGCTGGCAATCTCAAAGTCGACATAGCCGCGATCACGGTAGAAATCGGTCAGAAGCTGCTGGTCAAAGGCAATCCGATCCTCTACGAACGAGTCGCGCCGGATGATCGCACGAAACAGGCCAGCCTGTGTACTTTGCAGAACCCGGCGTAAGCGCCGGTCCGAGAAATCGCGGTTTCCGACAAAGGTGATCCGTTCAGTTTCCACAATCCGACCTTCGGTTACTTCAAATACCATATCCACGCGGTTGTCCGAACGGCGAATAATCTGTGGCGTGACCGTGGCGACCAGGCGACCGGCCTCGCGATACGCATCGGTGATAATGGCCGCGTCCTGTTCAGCGACCGACGGGGAATAGACCCGACGCGGTGCCGAATTGATTAGGCGTAGCAAATCGTCATCTTCCAGCCGCCGGTTCCCCTCGATGGAGATTTTGTTGATGGTGGGAAATTCCTGCACGATGATCACAAGGGTAGATCCGCGCGGCACAACCTCGACACGTTCAAACAGGCCCGAGCGTTGCAACCGCTGCTGCGCATCGTTCATTTGGCCAGCAGTCACCGCCTCATCCGGGGCGATATCCGCAAACATCAGGATGGTACCAGCTTCAATCCTTTGATTACCTTGAACATCGAATTGCGTGAAACGAAAATTCTGCGCCAATGCACTCAGCGTGCAGACCACCAGAACCACCAGAGCCAGCACCAAGATACCGACTGGCTGCCCCACCGCGTGTTTTCTTGTGCGACTGATCATCGAATCCTGCCCCGTCCAAGCCTTACTGCGTGGCCATACTTAGCGAAGGATTCGGAGGATGTCAAAGTGATCAACGCATTCTGTGTAAGATTATTCGCAAACCATGGTTGCAGAATATGTGGGTAAGTCCGACACTCAAACCGACAAGCACAGATTGTTGACGCGTTGCGTAAAACAGCCACCCTTGGCGCGGTTTCGGCGAAGATACCCCCCCGCATGCAAGCCTGCGCGGGCGGGCCACTCACCTATGATCTCCGCCAATGTCTGGCAGAACCCTCTGTCAGCACGGCCCGCACCGTATCAGGCGGCACATCGGCGGCGACGAACGCCTTACCAATCCCGCGGGTAAGGATGAAGCGGAGCTTGCCATCAACCACCTTCTTGTCCTGTGCCATCAGCGCGATCAGCCCGTCAGCATCGGGCAATTCCCCTAGAATATCCGACAGTTTGCACTTGATCCTCATCCTGTCCAGATGGGCGCGGACGCGGACGCACTCTGCCTGCGGGCACAGCCCCAGCCGCGCCGACAGCTCGAACGCCAGGGCGCAGCCGAGGGCCACGCCTTCACCATGCAACAGACGGTTGGAATAGCCCGTCGCGGCCTCCAGCGCGTGGCAGAAAGTATGCCCGAGGTTCAGCAGCGCACGGTCGCCTTGCTCGGTTTCATCCCTGGCCACGATATCGGCCTTTATCCGCACCGCGCGGCACACAGCCTCTTGCCGGAGCGCGGTATCACCAGCGGCAAATGCCGGGCCGTTCTGTTCCAGCCAGGCAAAGAAACCCGCAGACCCCAGCAGCCCGTATTTCACCACCTCCCCGTAACCGGCCAGGAAATCACGCGGGGTGAGCGTATCCAGAACATCGATATCGGCCAGAACAAGGCATGGCTGATGGAATACCCCAACCAGGTTTTTGCCATGTTCTGTATTGATGCCGGTCTTGCCGCCAACCGAACTGTCCACCTGTGCCAAAAGGCTTGTGGGCACCTGCACGCAGCGGACGCCGCGCCGCAGGATCGCCGCGGCAAAGCCCGCCAGGTCGCCGATGACGCCACCGCCGAACGCGATGACCACATCGCGGCGTTCAACCTTCCTGGCCAGCAGCCATTCCACCGCCCGGATCAGATGTGCCCAGGATTTGGTCGCCTCCCCCGGCGGCAGGATCAAAGACTCTGCTTCGAGTCCGCCAGCAGCCAACCCATCAGTCAATTCGCGCAAATGCAGGTCCGCGACGGTCTTATCGGTGATAACCCAGACCTTCTGCCGCTGCAAAAACGGGCCAATACTGGCCCCGATGCCACGTATCAGGCCCGGCCCGATCCGCACATCACAGGTCCGGTCGCCTAGGGGCAGGTGAACCGTGTCAATCATCCCGCCCCCCCGACCGGATGACGCCCGCCCCTTGCAGAACTTTCACTACCGCCGCGGTGGTTCGGTCGATGGACCAATCGGGATGCACCTTCACGCGGTGCGGTGCGGTGCGATAAGCGGGTTCCCGGTCCGTAAGCAGTTGTGCCAGGGTCACGCGCGGATTTTCGGTGCGCAGAAGCGGGCGAATCTTATTGCTGTTCCGAATGCGTGCCCAAAGCAATTCCAGGTCTGCCTCCAGCCAGAGCACGGCGGCTTTGGCCAGGATCACCTTGCGATTCTGCGGCGAGAGCCACGCCCCGCCGCCGGTGGACAGCACACAAGGCGACCCATTCAGCAGCCGTGCGATTACCTGTCCTTCCTTTTCTCGAAAGAACGCCTCTCCGTCACGTTCAAAAATCCTGGCAACGGTCATTCGGGTGCTTTCCTCGATTTCGGCGTCGGAGTCGCGCAGCACGCTCCCCAGCCGCATGGCCAAGGCGCACCCGATCGCCGTCTTACCGGAGCCCATCATGCCCACCAGTGCCACGGTTCGGCACAGCCACAACCGGTTCTGTAGCATGGTTCCGCCCACGGCTGAAACCCTCCCGTTCCCCTTGCGCATTTCCGTCGGGCATGCTTATAGGGAACCGAACGCGACGTCAAACACCGGATGGGCCGGGCAGATGAAAAGGGTGGACATGGGGCGGGTGATCACGCTGCTGGGGCTTCTGATAGTAACGGTTGTGCTTGGCCTTATCGGGTATTCCTATTCCGGTCTGATGCGACCCGAAACGCGCGAGATTTCGCAGCCGGTGGTTTTGGATGTGGATTAGAACGGCGGTTCTGAATGGTCATGCCGGAACGCGCCTGCCGCCCCGCCTTCCCCGCCTGCCGCGGCCGAACCACCACGGAAAGGTGCTTTTGCAAGTTACCCGGCCCCTCGGGGTCGGGCAAGGAGACACGAACGATACGGACGCTGCCTTGCGCCTGTTCTGTGCCACGGGGCGCAGATGATGGACCCTAAGGCACGGCACTGGATCGCAGGTTTCCTGGAATCCCAGGTCGCCGAACGCAACGCGGCGCGCAACACGCAGCTTGCCTACCGCAGGGATTTAGAGGGGTTTGCGGCCTTCTTGGCCATGCGCGGTTCTACCCTCTCGGCTGCAGGCCGGGCAGAGATTGAGGCGTATCTGATCCTGCTTAATGCCGATGGCATGGCCCCATCAACGCGGGCGCGCAAACTGTCATCGATCAGACAGTTTTACCGTTTCGCCTATGAGGACGGTTTGCGTACGGACAATCCCGCGATGCTGATCGAAGGGCCTGGCAAAATCATGCGTTTGCCGAAAACCCTGAACATCCAGGAGGTTGATACCCTTCTTGCCGCCGCCGAAGGGTATGGCCACACCGCGCGGGATCGGCTGCGCTGCGCCTGTTTGATGCAGCTGCTCTATGCCACCGGCATGCGGGTCAGTGAGCTGGTCGCGCTGCCCGTTGCGGCCACGCGCGGTGATCCGCAGATACTGCTGATCAAGGGCAAGGGTAACAAGGAGCGGCTGGTGCCGCTCTCATCCCCCGCGCGTACGGCTTTGCATGCCTGGTTGGAGGCCCGCGACGCCCATGAAGCCGGGCGGAGTACCGCCAAAGGCATACCGGAATCGCGGTTCCTGTTCCCCTCTCGCGGCCAGTCAGGGCATCTGACCCGCTTCCGCTTCTACGTGATGATCAAGACTCTGGCACTTGCCGCCGGTATCGCGCCCGATAAGGTCACGCCGCATCGCCTGCGTCACGCCTTTGCGACGCATCTGCTGGCAGGCGGAGCTGATCTGCGATCAATCCAGACGCTTTTGGGGCATGCCGATATCTCGACAACAGAGATTTACACGCATGTCCTGGATGCTCGGCTGCGCGCATTGGTACTTGACCACCACCCGCTGGCCAGGCCCGCGCAGGCGTAAACCTGCGCAACAGTGTCTTGCGCCCCTTGAAGTGGCCAGGGCCGCACCCCATAAATCAGCCCTATGGAACACACGTTTATGATCGACGGCACCGCCTGGGTCACGGTTGGTGCCATCACTGGCCTTCTGATCTTGTCCGGCTTCTTCTCCGGCTCGGAAACGGCACTGACGGCCGCCTCGCGCGGGCGACTCAGAACCGCGGCCGACAAGGGCAACCGAGGGGCCAGGGGTGCGCTGAAGGCCCTGGCCCTAAAGGAAGATAATGAACGCCTGATCGGGGGAATTCTGCTTGGCAACAACCTGGCCAATGTGCTGGCGACGTCGCTTGCGACTGTGCTTTTTACTTCGGTCTTGGGCGAAGGCGGTGTGGCGGCGGCGACCCTGGTGATGACCGCGCTTGTCGTGATCTTCGCCGAGGTTCTGCCCAAGACCTATGCGATCAACAATCCCGAGCGCGGTGCCTCGTTCGTTGCGCGCCCGATCGGGGCCATCATCACCATCCTGTCGCCCGTGGTGGCGGTCGTGCGATTGCTGGTGCGCGCTGTCCTGCGCCCCTTTGGCGTACGGATCGAGGCCGGTGAGAACATGCTGTCAGTCAAAGAAGAGATCGCCGGTGCCATCGCGCTTGGCCACTCAGAAGGCGTGGTAGAGAAGGAACATCGGGATCGGATCCTGGGCGCGTTGGATTTGGAGGATCGGACGGTCGAGGAGATTATGCTTCACCGTTCGGGCATCGAGATGATCGACGCTGATGCCAGGCCCGAGGCGATCCTGAGCCAGGCACTGCAATCACCCCATACCCGCCTGCCCGTCTATCGGAATGAGCAGGAGAACATCATCGGCCTGATCCACGCCAAGGATCTCTTGCGGGAAATGGGCCGTCTGATGCGTGGTGACGATGCCCCGGGCCTGGGCGGGTTCGACATTACCCACGTGGCGACGAAACCCTATTTTGTACCCGAGACCACAACGCTTGACGACCAGATGCGGCAGTTCCTGCGCCGCCACACCCATTTTGCCCTGGTGGTCGATGAATATGGTGCACTGCAGGGGCTGATCACGCTAGAGGACATCCTGGAAGAGATCGTGGGGGAGATCACCGATGAATTCGACGTCGATGACGAGCTCAATCTGACCCCGGGTGCCGATGGCACTTACCTGATTGATGGTGGCATGACGGTCCGTGACCTGAACCGTGCAACCGACTGGAATCTGCCGGATGAGGAAGCCAACACCATCGCAGGCCTGGTGATTCATGAGGCGCAGTCGATCCCGGTTGAGGGCCAGTGCTTCAGCTTTCACGGTTTCCGGTTTGAGGTTGCCAAGCGGGTGCAGAACCGCCTGACGAAGCTAAAAATCCGCCAGCTCTGAACCATACTGAATCCGTGCAGAGGATGGGGCGGCACAGGCGGACATCGGCAAAAAGAACAGACAATCCCCGACAAACCCTCTGCCTGGTCCGGGGCAAGAGGGTTGACTTCAGGGACGGAATAAAGAATACGGGATTCGCCGCCCGCTGGAGACACCGCCAAATCCTGGGCATGGCGCAACCCCTGGAAGGGACCGGGAACCTTATGGACGCACTTATAATAATAATTCTTGTTCTTCTTTTTGCGGCTTTTGCCCTGCTGTGGTTCCGAAAACCAGGGGGCGACAGTGCCGTCTTGTCGGCTGAGGTTGCAGACCTTAGAAAAACCGCCGAAGCCAGAGATCAAGAGCTTCACGAAGCGTTGAAGACGGCCTCGTGCTTCGAAGCGGTGGCCAGTGAACGTAAGGAAGAAAATGATCGCCTGAACAGTGCTCTCTCTGACCTGCGGCACAAGCTGGAAGAGGCGACAAAAGATATTTCCCGTCTGCAAACTGAACAGGCTTCCTCGGAGGAGAAGATACAGATGCTGTCCAAACTGCGCGAGGATATAGAGGCCAAGTTCAAGGAACTGGCCAATGACGCGCTCAGGCAGCAAGGAGAGCAGTTTTCAAAATCCAATATTGAGAAATTGCAGGCCACCCTGACCCCGCTTAAAGACCATGTCGGTCTTTTCGGAAAAGAACTTAGAGAGGTCTATAAGGCAGCTAACGAGGACCGCGCTGCCCTTAAAGCCGAAATCAATCAGCTCAGCCAGCGGTCAAGGGAAATTTCGCAAGAGGCGGTGGCCCTAACCCGTGCGCTCAAATCTGATCAGCAAAGGCAGGGCGCATGGGGGGAAATGATTCTTGAAAGCATTCTTGAGCGGTCAGGGCTGCGCGAAGGTGATGAATACGAGACCCAAGCCCATCGCACCGACGAGAGTGGTAGGCGTTTGCGCCCTGATGTTGTTGTCAATCTGCCGGGGGGCAAAACCCTGATTATCGACAGCAAAGTGTCGCTGCTTGCCTATAGCGATGCCATCAACGCCGAGGCCGAGGAAGACGCCGCCGCCGCCCGAAGGCGGCATGTCGCCTCATTGAAAAGGCATATCAATGGGCTGGCCGAAAAGGGTTATCAAAACGCGGAAGATTCAACAGTTGACTATGTGATTATGTTCGTACCCATCGAAGGGGCGTTGTCGGAAGCCCTCCGGGAAGATGGGCAACTGGCGGAATTCGCGCTGGAACAGAACGTCACCATCGCAACGCCCACCACCTTGATGATGGCACTCAAGACGATAAACCACGTATGGGCTGTCGAGCGGCGCAACCAGAACGCGGAAGAGATCGCCAGACGGGCCGGGCTGCTTTATGATAAAGTCGCAGGGTTCGTCAAAAATATGGAAAATGTCGGCAAGCGTCTGGACCAGGCACAGGATGCTTACAAGGGTGCATTTGATCAGTTGTCGCGGGGGCGCGGCAATGTTCTGTCGCAGGTTGAAACCTTGAAGTATCTGGGGGCCAGGACGGGAAAATCCATCGGCGTTGAGTTTGATGGGGCCAGCGATGCACCTGCCCGGATTGAGGGCCGGCCGTAAAACAGCCGCTGCCAGCCCATCGGCGTTCGCCTGGTTCTTCCCTGCCATGGCACAAAGGGCTGGTACCCGAGGTCGGACTCGAACCGACAAGCCTTGCGGCGGGGGATTTTGAATCCCCTGCGTCTACCAATTCCGCCACTCGGGCCCCTTTCCCGCGCCCTGTCTTCTACTGCCGTGCCGCCATGGTGTCAACGCGAAACGGCCCCGAAACACCGGGCCGGTTTCCTGTGCAGGGCGGCGTCAGAACATCACCCGAACCAGCCACAGCGTCACGCCGGGGAAGGCCACCAGAATCACCACCCGGATCACATCCGACGCGACAAAGGGGGCCACACCGGCATAGGTCCGCGCGATTGGCACATCGCGGGCCATGGCGTTGATGATAAACAGGTTCATCCCCACAGGCGGCGTGATCAGCCCCACCTCTACCACGATCAGTGCCAGTATCCCGAACCAGATCGCCACCTCTTCGGGTAACAGCGTGTATCCCCCGAACGTGAACTCCAGTGCCATCACGACGGGAAAGAAGATGGGGATCGTCAACAGGATCATCGACAGCGAATCCATCACGCAGCCGAAGATCAGATAGGCCACCAGCATGATCGACAGAATCAAAATTGATCCGTAGCCTTGGGCGGTGATCCATTCAACCAGCTGCACCGGTGCTTGGGTGAAGGCCAGAAAGGAATTGAACATCTGCGCGCCAAGGACGATAAAAAAGATCATCGCCGTGGTCTGTGCCACAGCAAGCACGCTGTCGAGCAAGCCGTTCCATGTCAGCCCCCCGGTGACGCCCCCGTAAATCCCGACGGCCACGGCCCCCACAGCCGCGCCTTCGGTGGGGGTGAACAGTGCCTGCACCCCGTCCTGTGTCCAGTTCCAGTCCGCCGCGATGCCACCCATGACCAGGCCAAAGATAACAACGACCGGCCAGATCGCCAGAAGCGTCCTGAACCGCTGCGCACAGGGTACGCGCCCGGCCGCTGTTGCCGCGTTCGGACGCAGGCGCACATAGATCGCCACCGTCAGCATATAACCGATGACCGCCAAAAGGCCGGGCACAAGGGCCGCAACAAACATCTTGACGATATTCTGCTGCGCCAGGATCGCGTAGATCACCAGGATGATCGATGGCGGGATCAGAATGCCAAGCGTCCCCCCTGCGGCCAGAACCCCGGTTGACAGGTCGTCGGAATAGCCACGCTTGCGCATCTCCGGCAGGGCCACCTGCCCCATGGTTGAGGCCGTGGCCAGCGAAGAGCCGCAAACCGCGCCGAACCCTGCACAGGCCCCCACCGCGGCCATGGCCACACCGCCCTTGCGATGCCCCAGCCAGTCGCTGGCGGCTCGGAACAGGGCCTCTGACATGCCTGCCTTTGTGGCAAACTGCCCCATCAACAGAAACAGCGGCACAATCGACAGGCTGTAGTTGGAAAACGTGTCATAGGTCAGCGATTTCAGCTGGCCAAGCGGGGCCAGGGGGCGACCCAGCACAATCCAGGTGCCGATGAATCCGGTCAGAAACATCGCCGCGCCAATGGGTACCCGCAGGAAGATGGCCAGCAGCATCAGCACAAAGGCGATAATCGCCAAGCCCAGGCCCGTCATGGGGCTGTCCCCGCCATCGCCGGACCCCGGTTGATCGACCGCCAGATCGAGTAGACCGAAACCAGAAAGAACAGCACCGCGCCGATGACCGACAGGCCATAGGGGATCCAGACGGGAATTTCCAACTCATAGGTGGTTTCGGGAAAGAACGGACGCGCCCCAAACCCCAGAACACCGCGCAACCCGTCAGAGCCATAGGGAAACTTTTCCCCAAACCCCAGCCACAGCCGCCACAGGATCACAAAGGCCACGGCGGCCAGCAGCACATCGCCCGCCAGGCCCGCGATTGCCCTGTTCCGGGGCGTCAGATTCTGCACCACGATATCAACCGCCACATGCCCGCGCTTGAACTGGCACCAGGGCAGGAAGGCAAAGACCGCGACCGCACTGCCGGCCTCTACCAGTTCATAATCCCCGGTGATCGGGGACAGGCCAGCCCCGTCAAGTGCCCGCCCGATGATTGAGGCGCAGACCATCGCCGCCAGAACGGCCAGCAGCCCGCCGCCGCCCCAGGCCAGCCAGCGCGAAAGCCGCTCTAACATGCGGCCTGTCGCCGCCTCCCATCCGGGTGCCAATACCATCCTTGCCCCGTGCTGCGCGTTCCTGGTCCGCCTCAAAATCCGGGCGAATCCGTCCGGCACCTTGTCGCGCCCATCGCTACGATTGGCAAGAACCAGTGCGTTGTGAAGACTGCCCGATGTGCAAGAGGTATGAAAGGGTGTTAACGTGTGGCAAATCGTGTGGCCTGTTTTGTGCTACTTGATCACTTTGGCCCCCGTGCGGTGTCGGAATTTGGGCCTAAATGCGGGAAATGGGCCTTTGGAGGGTTTTGGTGGCAAAGAGGTTGGCGTTGGGGTAAAAAAGGTGTTGCATTGGGTAGATTCCGGTGCTTAGGATGCATATATGTGCAACAGCCGCGTTGCCTTTCGGGCGATTCTGCCGGCACTTTGAAGAACACGGGACGGCGAATCGTCCCGAACAACATGTGGAAGGAAACAAGACATGACTAGAACAAGATACAACGGCCATTACAACCGCACCCTTAACGGGATTTTTGACGACGAGGTTGGTGGCCAAAAATACGGTGCGTCAAACAACCGGGACTGGCTTTTTGGAAACGCTGACAGAACCGAACTTTACGGTTTTGGTGGTGATGATTTCCTGAAAGGGTCAAATCTCAATGACTGGATTCAGGGTGGTTTAGGCAACGACTTTTTGATGGGTGGTGCTGGGACTGATCAACTTTTCGGCCATCATGGTGATGACACCTTGGCTGGCGGGCTTGGATATGACGTCCTTAAGGGTGGTAATGGTTCCGACTGGGTCCATTATGGTGTCCGCACCGACCTC
>JACONJ010000023.1 GCA_014323785.1 Paracoccaceae bacterium
TTTTGGATTCAAGGCCGAATTGGCCCGTTGGTGGTGCCCTTATGGTATCGGGCGATTCGTCTTGTATAGCACACATCCCGCGCCTTTGCCAAGCCCCTTCGGCGGACAATGTGACCGGCGAGCGATAGTACCACGTCTCTGTCTTATCTGTCTTACATAACCACTCCCCCCGCTTGCAAGTCTTTTTTCATCTCTTCGCATCTTTGGGGGGGGCGGAGGGGTGCGGGGCGGGGGGCTTGACGCGCCCGCCTGCGGGGGTGTGTTAGTTGATGGCCTTCAGGTCGATCTGGGGCGTACCCGCACCCCCGCGCGGGCCTGTGGTCCCAGCGATGCGGTCAAAGGTGCCAGTGGAACCACAGCGGATATGGTAGCCACAAGCCTAAGGAAAAACATTACCACTTGTTCCTGGAACCTGGTGCACAGTCGCCATTCAGCCAGCGCACAAAGTTTCCCGCATGGAGCAGGTACGTCTGCCTAGTGTTCGGTTCCAGGGGCGCATCCTCAACCTCCATACGATAGATTTCAAGGGCCTCTTCAACCTGCCCGAGGCACTCATTGTGCGCATGACTTTGCCATTGCCAGGACGATCCGCAAGGGGGGGAGCGCACCGCCTGCCCATCGCCTTTACGCAAAGCTGGTTTTAATGCCAGATGGCAAGAAAACTTATATGCGCACAACGGACGAGGATCACCAGAGCTATGCCCGCGCCGAAGACGCGCTGGCCCGGCGTCCTCAAGCCTATCCGGTTGTGGCAATTCAGCCGGGCTACAACACCAATCAGGCTCTCGGCTACAACTACCGATACTGGCATGAGATGTTCAACGCGCGGCAGCTTCTTTGCCTGTCGATTTTGGCCGAACGTATTCGTGACATCCTAGATCCGGTTTTGCGGGATCTTTTTACTTGCCTGTTTTCCGGGGTTTTGGAATTCAATAGCCTCTTCGCCTCCTACAAGGGCGAAGGCACGGGGGCGGTCCGGCACATGTTTTCCCATCACATTCTGAAACCGGAACGCACGCCCATTGAGGCGAATGTCTGGGGCACAACCAAAAGTTCGGGTTCATTCATGACCATGTTTGAGGGGCGCATCCGCCGGGCACTGGATTATGCCGATAATCCTTTTGAACTGTACCTCGGGAATGCATCAAAAAAGGCGGAAAAAGTTTACGGACTGTCCGAACCTTTGGGTTTTGATCTTGCCGAAGACTTCAAGTCCTTTAAAGAGGGCAAGCGCGTCTACGTGTCTTGTGGCGATTCCAGCGCAACCGATATCAAGGACAGGTCTGTTGATGCCATCATAACTGATCCACCCTTCTTTGATAACGTCCACTACTCGCAGCTCGCGGACTTCTTTCATGTCTGGCAGTGCCACATCCTTAGAGAAGAAGGGACACAGGCCTCCAAGACAACCCGTTCACCCGATGAAGTGCAGAACGCGGATGCGGATGCCTTCACCGAGCGTCTTCAGGCCGTTTGGGCCGAGTGTCACCGTATCCTGTCAAATGATGGTGTTCTGGCCTTCACCTATCATCATTCGCGCCCTGAAGGGTGGAGTTCTGTTCTCCATGCTCTCATGAGCGCAAGGTTTTGGATCAGTGCCGCCCTGCCGATGAAATCTGAAATGTCCGTGGCACTGCCAAAGCATCAGGCCAGGAATCCCATAGATATTGATATCATCCTGGTGTGTCGGAAACGATCCGCGCTTAAGAAAAACAGCTGGAACGGCGATCTCTGGGGTACAATCCGCCCCAAAGCTGCCCGCCAGGTTACGCGGCTTTGCGAAAGCGGGCGCAAGCTCAGTCGCAATGATATACGCGCCATTGTCATGGCGCAATTAATTCGCCAACTCTCGTGCACATACACTCTGAAACATGCATTATCCCTTCTGGATGCGCACGGTGCCAAGACTGAAGAAGCAATTGATGAACTCCACACCTCCAGCAGGGACATGAACGCTGGGGTTCATCCATGAGTCTTGTTTCAACTGTTTTCAAGCAGTGCGTTGCCGCCATTCGGAACCATGCCCTTATCATCCGCGAAGGCCGGCATGACAAGGAATTCCATTTTCAAAACTGGTTCAAATCGCGCCTGGATGAGCTCGGCGAGCATTACGATGAGCCCGGTCGCAATACCTATCCGGATTTCAGGCTGGTACGTCACACCGAAGGCTACGAGATCAAGGGACTCGCCTATCTTGGGCGTGATGCGGATTATGACTGCAATAGCCAGTTTCCCTGCGGTGAGCACAACGGGCGGCAGGTCTTCTATGTGTTCGGTCGATACCCCGTGAAACCCGATGGGAACAGTTATCCTGTTTTCGATCTGGTTATGTGCCACGGTAGTTTTCTCAATGCTGACAACACCTATGCTGGCCGGGAGCACGTCTTCAAAGCCTATCGTATGCACGGAGACCCATTGACCCCGGTGAAATTGGTGGAACAGTCCCGCCAGAAGGCCGAAATGACCCGTCAAAATATCTTGTAGCACCGTGTAAAATATCCAGCCAGCGATGGCCCGCACAGGTGCACGGCGGGGCAGTTGCCGCGAAGGCGTTGGTTGGGACAAGGGATAACAGGTGCGTTCAGCCCCAGGGACATCAGTTCAACGGATAGTCCAGGGGATAACACCCGTCCTTGAAATCGCCGAAAAAGTCTGGCAGACCGGGGTGGTCCACTGGCTTTCCGGTCGTGTCAGGCACCAGGTTCTGTTCCGAGACATAGGCCACGTAATAGGCATGATCGTTCTCGGCCAAAAGGTGATAAAAGGGCTGTGCCCTGGACGGGCGACTGCCCTCGGGGATGGCTTCATACCACTCTTCGGTGTGTGAAAACTCGGCATCAATATCAAAGACAACACCACGGAACGGGTGATGCCGATGGCGGACCACCTGGCCCAGATCGTATTTTGCACGGCGTTCAAGCACCATGTTCGGCCCCCTTGCTGTCCCTGCCCCAATGTGGCGGTGCGGGCTGCACATTCACGCGCTTTACCGGTGGCATCCCTGCACCGCCTTCGGGTTGGTGCGGCGTTTCGCCAGATTCCACTCCGGATCCAAGGCTGTGACAAGTCTGGTCTCTAAATCACGGCGGGACGGAGCACTTCCGACGCATTCCGAAAACCAAAGCGCAAGGTCTGCGCCCGATTTTGTTTTCTCAAGAATACGCGCATTGATGCGACAGTTTGTTTGCTGGTTGTTTGCTGGCCACCCGCATAACAATTTCGTGGTGCGATGTTGCCGTAGCCATTTGGTCCCCACCTCTTACTCACATCAATGCACTCTCCAACGTAGACCGGCTTATCGTCGGCTGTAAGAATGTAGAGTCCCGGACGATCAAGGCCCTTTGCCATGCTGAATTTGCAAAATGGACCATGCCCATATCGATGAAGGGAAAGGCGTTTGGCGTTCTTGTATCGTTCCTGCGGCCTGTACTCTTTCGGGGTGCCATCCGCGTTGGAACACAGGACAATCCGGCCCAGGCCGTAAAACTTCCTATCAAGAAATACGCGCGTGCTCACTGGTTGCCCCCCTTTGCAAGGTCGCGTTGCTTGTAGACGGCAAAACTATCGGGTGTCAACCGGGTCACTGGCCGTCAGGGGAATCCGTGGATATACCCGCCAATCACAACGGCGTTTGCAAAGAGTCTTCCGGTGCGCAGCCCCATGTTCAGCACGGCGATTCTGGCATATAGTTCCCGCAAAACACCCTAATGTTCAGGGGGGGGGCAGATCATGCGCACTTGGATCATTTTGGGCTTACTGCTTGTTTTGGCGACCTGTGGCCGGACCTATTCCGCGCCGCGCAACCTTGACAATGCGTGTTCGATCATCAGCGAACGCCCCGCCTATTACCGTGCAATGCGCACGGCCGAGCGCAACTGGGGGGTGCCCGTTCATGTACAGATGGCCACGATCCACCAGGAAAGCCGCTTTGTGGGCAATGCCCGAACGCCGTTCCGCTATGTGCTGGGGGTGATCCCGATGGGCCGCCAAAGCTCGGCCCTTGGCTATAGCCAGGCACTGGACGGCACGTGGAGGGAGTATCAGCGCGACACCGGCAACCGCCGGGCGCGGCGCACCAATATCCGCGATGCAACCGATTTCATGGGCTGGTATATGACCCTGACGGAAGCGCGAAACGGCATTCCCCTGACGGACGTGCGCAACCAGTATCTGGCCTATCATGAAGGTCATACGGGCTACGCCAGGGGCAGCTACAACCGCAAGCCATGGCTGATCCGCGTGGCCGGGCGTGTTGCCGACCGGGCCCAGACCTACCGTGCGCAGCTCGCCGCCTGCCGCCGCTAGGCGATCAGTCAAGCCCTTAGTCGAGGCCCCGGGCGGAAATTTCCATGGGGATGTTGAACAACCGCGAACCCAGCGTCCCGCCGGTATCCAGCGCACCCAGGATAATGGTGGTGTCCTGCCCCGCCTCATCGGTGATGGTCCATTGCCGCAGCTCCACCGGGGCACCGCTGAACACAAGCGTGATTCGCCCGTCCCCGGGGCGGTCCGGATCGTGCACAACCACGCGGGTCAGAGTACCGTCGCCATGATGGCCGATGACCATGGCGGACTGGCCCAGATCCACATTGCGCGCCAGGATCAGATGCAGAGGCGTCCGGCGCAGGGGATATTGCGCGGGCCGCTGGTTGGATCGGCCATCGAAAATCGCCACCTGCCCGCCGCCCGCGATGACCAGGGCATCATCGGCATCATATTCAAACCGCATGCGCCCCGGGCGCTGCAGGTAAAGCGTACCGGTGGCCATGCTGCCATCGGCGTTGATTTGGGTGAACGCTCCCTGGGCTGTGCGAAGCCCGTTGAGATACTGCGACACATCCGCCAGCGGAATCACCTGGGCCCAGGCCCCGGGGGCCAGCACAAGAAGCGCAAGACCAGTCAAACACAGGCGGACAAGGCGCAACATCATGCCCCTGCAGATACCGGATTCATCAGGAATGCGCTGACGGGTCACTGTGAAACCTCACTGAAAGCCTTGGCCTGTGCCCTCTGCGGACGGCCACGACAATGACGGCCCGGGGATGACGACGCAAGGGGGCCTGCCGCCTAATCCTGTTCGGGCACCAGAATCTCGCGCTTGCCCACATGGTTGGCGGCCGAGACCAGGCCGTTTTCTTCCATCTGTTCCACCAGACGCGCGGCCTTGTTGTAGCCGATGGCCAGTTTTCGCTGAATGTATGAGGTCGAGCACTTGCGATCCTGGATCACGATTTGCACTGCCTGATCATAAAGCGCGTTTTCGCCCTCGGTGGCCCCGCCCAGACCAAGAACCAAATCGATATCGCCTTCCCTTTGCGCATCCGGGCCGTCGAGTACGCTGGCGGCATACTCTGGCGGGCCAAAGGATTTCAGGTGGCGCACGATCTCCTCTACCTCCTCATCGCTGACAAAGGGGCCATGCACCCGGGTGATCCTGGACCCGCCCGCCATGTAAAGCATGTCGCCCATGCCCAGCAGCTGCTCGGCCCCCATCTCTCCCAGGATGGTGCGGCTATCGATCTTGGAGGTGACGTGGAAGCTGATCCGCGTGGGGAAATTGGCCTTGATCGTGCCAGTGATCACATCGACCGAGGGACGCTGCGTGGCCATCACAAGATGAATGCCAGAGGCCCGCGCCATCTGCGCCAGGCGTTGAATGCAGGCCTCAATCTCCTTGCCGGCAACCATCATCAGGTCGGCCATCTCATCAACGATGACAACGATAAAGGGCATTGTCTCGGGCGCGAACTCCTCGGTCTCAAAGACGGGTGCGCCGGTGTCATCGTCAAACCCCGTCTGCACCGTGCGGCTGAACAGTTCACCGCGGTTCAGCGCATCCTTTACCCGGCCGTTATAGCCCTCGATGTTGCGGACGCCCATTTTTGACATTTTGCGGTAGCGTTCCTCCATCTCGCCCACAACCCATTTCAGTGCCGCCACAGCCTTTTTCGGATCAGTCACAACGGGGGACAGCAGATGCGGGATGCCGTCATAGACGCTCAACTCCAGCATCTTCGGATCGATCATGATCATGCGGCAGTCTTCCGGGGTCAGTTTGTAAAGCAGGCTAAGGATCATGGTGTTGATCGCCACGGACTTGCCCGAACCGGTGGTTCCAGCGATCAGCAAATGGGGCATTTTGGCAAGGTTGGCCACGATGGGGTCTCCGCCGATACCCTTTCCCAGGGCCAGGGGCAGGCGGTCGTTGCCATCGCCAAAATTGCGGGATGAGAGGATCTCGCGCAGCACGACCTTTTCGCGGTGCTGGTTTGGCAGTTCGATCCCGATGACCGACCGCCCTGGAACGGTCGAGACCCGGGCCGAGAGCGCGGACATGGACCGCGCGATGTCATCGGCAAGGCCAATGACGCGGCTGGCCTTTAGCCCCGGGGCGGGTTCCAGCTCATACATCGTGACCACAGGGCCGGGGCGGACGCTGACGATTTCCCCCCTTACGCCGTAATCATCGAGCACATTCTCTAGCATCCGGGCATTTTCCTCTAACGCCTCATCGCTAAGGTGATGGCGTGCGACGGTCGCCGGATTGGCCAGAAGGGCCAGGGGCGGAACCGCATACGCCTGCTCATGGGTGGCCTCCAGGGGAAGCGAGGGTTGGGCATCCGCCCTTGCCGCGCGGGAGGGGGCGGGCCTTTTCGCCGTATTATGCTGCACAACCTTGCGCGGTTCCGCCGCGGGCGGGGCAAGGACCGCGGCGCACGACAGTTCGGCCTCATGGGCGATGCGCTGTTCGGAATGCGGGGCGGGGGCCTGGGCACCGGTGAGCTCCGGTGCGGTGACCGACTGCGATAAGGCGGGCGGGCGGCGGACGCGATTCCTGATGGCATCGGCGATCCTTTTGCGGATTCGCTCGTCAGAGGGCACGTCCGGATTCTCATGCGCCAGGGGTGCGCCTTTGGGCAATGTCGGCGCGGGCTCTTGCACCCGGCGCAGCAGGGGAACACGGGTCAAAAGACCGGATCGCGTGGACGCAGGCGCACGCACGGCACGGGGGGCGGGTCGTTCCGGCGTATCATCCCTGACATGGCCCTGCCCCGGGTCCGCATGGTTCCCGCGCTGCGCGGCCGCGTGCGCGGATTTGCCGAAAAGGGCCGCAAGGCGGACCATGCTCGAGGCCAGCCCGACCGCCATGAAGCGCAGACTGCCGCGCAGCTCGGCCATGCTGACGCCAAAGACGAACAGGCCAAGCGTGACCGCCGTCGCAAAACTGATCGCCGCCAAAAGTTTTAGCCCAAAGGCGTAATCAAGCGGCAGGATGTGCAAAAGTGCGCCAAGGACTGTGTCGCCAAAGTGCCCGCCCAGCCCGAAACTGTGGGTCCAGGTGGCACCCGGCGGGTGGCTTGCGGCATAGACCGCGGCGATGGCGATGACGACTGGCAGGAACATAACCCGCCACAGGGCCCGCTCAGATCCGCGATGGAACAGAAAGCGCAGACCCCAAATCACCGCGCCCGCAGCCAGCACATGGGAACCGTAGCCGATGATCCACATCAGGATCGCAGCCACCACAGCCCCAATCTGGTCAGGGTAATTCCGCGGTGCCGCATCAGTGGCAACCACCCAATTCGATTCCCCCGGCGTGTAAGCGACCAGCATCAGCCCAAGTGCCACGCCCAGGGCGCAAAGCATCAGGCCCAGAAGCTCCTTGCCACGTCGCTCCAGTGCCGCCTGTATCCGGCTGTCAAGCAGCGGATCCCGTTGCCGTGTTTGATACGCCATGATCTTTACCTCATCGATACAGGCAGTCGCGAAGCCGAAGCAACCCGCGCTGGATGTCCTGGTGTTCAGCGACCATCGCCACGCGGATCCGGTCCGCGCCCGGCATCTGGTCGCCCGTGCCATGCGCCAGGTAGGCACCGGGCAGCACCCGCACCCCCGTCTCGCGCCAGAGTTTCAGGGCCGCCGCCTCGCCGTCTTCGACTGGCAGCCACAGGAAGAATCCCGCCGCGGGCGGGATGTAGCCGGGCAGTGCGCCCAGAATCCTGTCGGCCAGCGCATATTTTGCGGCATAGAATGCGCGGTTGGCCGTTACATGGTCTTCATCACGCCAGGCGGCTTCGGCCACCGCCTGCAGGGGCAGGGGCAGGGGCGCACCGGCATAGGCCCGCAACTGTTTCATCCGCGCGATGCTGGCCACCCCGCCAGCGGCAAAGCCCGCGCGCAGCCCCGGCAGGTTGGAGCGCTTGGAAAGCGAGTGAAAGATCATCACCCGGTCCGGATCAGCACCGCATTCCGCCGCAACCTGCATCGCACCGGGGGGCGGCGCATTGCGGTATATCTCAGAGTAGCATTCATCGGCAAAAATGCGGAAATCATGCCGTTCGGCCAGGGCCAGCAGCTCGGCCCAGTATTCCCTGTCCGCTACGGCCCCCTGCGGGTTGGCAGGGGAGCAGATATAGACCACAGCGACCCGGTTCAGCACCTTGGGCTGCACGCTGGTGTAATCCGGCAGGTTCCCCGTTGCTTCCGTGGCGGGAACAAAGACGGGCGTGGCCCCCACAGCCAGCGCAGCAGCGGCATAGGTCTGATAAAACGGATTGGGGATCAGCACGGCAGGCCGCCCACCCGCCTTCGTTTCAGGACACAGTGCAAGCATCGCGTTGAACAGCCCCTCACGCGTGCCATTGAGCGGCAGAACCTGCGTCTCTGCCCTGACCCTGGCACCGTAGCGCCGGGCGATCCAGTCGGCGATGGTCTGCTGCAGCCCCGGTGTGCCGTCATTGGCGGGGTATTGGCCAAAGCCCTGGACGTTGTCGGCCAGCACCCGCGCCACCCAGTCGGGGAAGGCGTGGCGCGGCTCTCCGATGGCCATAGCAATCGGCCTGGCCCCCGGTTTATGGTGGCCAAGCAAGGCCCGCAGGCGCGAAAACGCATACGGCGGAAGGGTCGAGAACCGCTTCGGAAATTCCATACCTGCCCCATGTTCGGGATCATGACGCCCCGATTGACTGTCAGGCTACCGTCAGCAGTCCGTGCGGTCAAGGCCCGGGGGGTGGCGTTGTGCACAGACCGGGACAGACCGGGGGCGGATTGTGGCCTTTGGGTCAATTAGGCCAAGGCCCGCTCTGCTGCCGCTGAAAGACGCAGAAGATGCGCCTCGGCCATTGGCGGACACAGGATCATAAGGCCGGTCGAGGGCGTTCCCGTGGGCAATGTCACCGCGCACAGGCCCATAAGGTTGCCGACACGGGTATTTCGAAGCGTCAAAAGGTTCTCGGTGATGAAATAATCGTCATCCGTCATCAACTGCCCGGCATTGGCGGGCAGGTTGGCCGCGGTGGGCAAAAGCACGGCATCATACCCCGCCGTGGCCGCGCTCCAGTCCTGCCGCAGCCAGCGCAGGTGCCGCCATCCGGCAACGAACGCCTGGGCACTGACCTTGCGCCCCTGGCGAAAGCGGTCACGAATATGGTCAAACATCTTCTCGGGCGCGGCCTCGATCACCTCTCCCCAGGTGCCATAGGCTTCACCGGTGAAAAGCATCGTCGTGGTCTCCATCGCCTCCTCTATGGCGGGCACGCGCCCGGTGTCAAACCGCGCACCCGCACGGCCAAGACGCTCCAGTGCCGCGTGAAAGGCCGCGCCCGGCCCCTCCCGCACATCGCCGGCATAGGGGGCCAGCACCAGAAAGCGGCACCCGTCCAGGCTGGCCCCGGCAAGGTCAGGGGGGTGGGTGCCCTCCATCACCGCCAGCAATCGGGCCGCATCCTCCACGGTTCTGGTCAGCGGCCCCACGGTATCAAAGCTTTCGGCCAGCGGCACGACCCCCCGCAAGCTCAGACGCCCATGCGTGGTTTTAAGGCCCACCAGATCATTATAGGCCGCGGGCAAGCGCACCGACCCGCCAGTATCCGAACCGATCCCTGCCGCCGCAAGGCCAAAGGCAACCGAGGCCGCCGCCCCCGATGAGGATCCCCCCGGCACCAGGGCGGGATCGTTCACGTTGGGCGGCGTCGCGGTGTTCGGGTTGAGCCCAAGGCCCGAAAAGGCAAGCTCTGTCATATGGGTCTTGCCCATGCAGACGAGCCCGGTGCGCGTGGCGCGGGCCAGAACCTCGGCATCCTCTGAGGGCACCCGGCCTTGCAGCAGAAGCGACCCCGCCTCGGTCGGCAATCCGGCAGTGTCAAACACATCTTTCCAGGACACCGGCACCCCGTCAAGCAGACCGTGCCGAACGCCGGTCCTGGCGCGGATGGCGGCGGCTTCGGCCTCGGCCCGGGCGCGGGCGGGGGTCAGCATGGTAAAGATGCGGTCGCAGGCGGGATGCGCCCCGGCGGCATCCAGAACCGCCTCGGCCAGGGTGACGGGGTCAATCCGGCCCGCCCCAATGGCCCGGCCCAGATCAGACGCGCTCAGGCTTTGCCAATTATCCTGCATGTCTGCCCCTGTCCTGGCACCGTGGGGCAGACTATCGGCCAGCAGGTGATTGGACAATCCCCGGCGTGTCTGCATACTCCCCCTTATGGCACGGGATGCGGACATTCTAATCGTCGGGGGCGGGTTAAATGGCCCCTGCCTTGCGCTGGCCCTGGCCGAGGGCGGGTTCTCATCCCTCGTGGTTGACCGGCACAGCATCGGGGCGCGGGCCGCGGACCGGTTTGACGGGCGATCTTACGCCCTGGCACTTGCCTCGATCCGGCTTTTGGCGGCACTCGGGCTGTGGGACGCATTGGAAAAGAAGGCACAGCCGATCCTGAAGATCATCGCCAGCGATGGCCGTGCGGGCGAAGGCCCCGCGCCCTTTGTTCTGCAGTTTGATCACGCCGAGATTGAGGACGGCCCGATGGGCCATATGCTGGAGGATCGCTTTTTGCGGCAGGTGCTGCTGGCGGCGATGGCGGCGAACCCTCTTGTCACCCACCGGGCCGGGGCGCGGGTTGTGGCGCAACAGACCGGGGCGGGTGCTGCGATAACTCTGGCCGATGGAGAGGTGCTGACCGGGCGCCTCCTGATCGGGGCCGACGGGCGGCACAGCGGCACAGCTGCGCGTGCGGGCGTCACGCGGACGGGGCGGTATTATGGCCAGACGGCACTGGTGTGCGCCATCGGCCACGAGATACCCCATAACGGCATTGCGCATCAGGTCTTTCTGCCGCCTGGGCCGCTTGCAATCCTGCCTCTGCCGGGCAATCGCAGCGCAATCGTTTGGGGTGAGACGACAGAGGCGGCGGCACGGATCCACGCGTTGGACGACAGGGGGTACCTGGCCGCGCTTCGGCCGCGCTTTGGCGCGTTCCTGGGGAAGATTGCACTGGAAGGCGTGCGCTTCACCTATCCCCTGTCCCTGTCGCTGGCGAACCGCCTGGTGGCCCCCAACCTTGCGCTGGTCGGCGATGCGGCGCACGCGCTGCACCCGATTGCGGGCCAGGGGCTGAACCTGGGCCTGCGGGATGTGGGCGCACTGGCACAGGTCTTAACCGATGCGAAACGCCGGGGAGAGGACTTCGGCGCACTTGATGTGCTGGAGCGGTATCAGACCTGGCGACGCTTTGACGCCGCTGCGCTGGCCGTGGCGACCGATGCAGTCAACGCGCTTTTTTCCAACGACAATCCCGCACTGCGCCTGGGCCGCGATTTGGGCATGGGAATGGTCAATGCGATCCCGGTGCTGCGACGGCGGTTCATCCGCGAAGCGGCGGGTCTGACCGGCGATCTGCCCCGCCTGCTGCAGGGCCACCCGCTTTAGGTCAGGGCGCATGGGGCAAACCCGCGTTCTGCATCTGCCGGACGTGCGCCCGTAACACCACCGTTGCGGCTTGACCTCGAACTCTGAACTGCTAGCCCGGAGTCGATATTGAAACGGAAGGAAGCCATGAAAACAATCATAACCGCCGCAATCATCGTAATCACCGCAACACCTGCAAGCGCATCATCTTGGGAAGCAGGATTTGCCAGATGCGTTGTAAGCAAGCTCTACCCACACCAAAAGGGCCTGCACGATTATCAAGTGCTTGCGAATGAAGAACTGAAATTTGCGCGGACCATGGTGGGCAAAGCACCCCGCACAATAGAGACCGAGTTGTGGACAGCCTTTGGCTATGACCGCCGGGACATTGTAAAGGGATGCATTGGGCATAATATACCCTAGATAGGCCCCTGTGCGGCCCACCGGCGAGCGGTAGGGCAGCAGGGGGTATATAAAAATAAGGGGTAAGTAGTATAAGGGTAGGCCAAGGCCGCTAGCGGGCCTGCTGGGCCGCAGCCAGCGCATTGCCGAATGCCTGATCGGCTTTGGTGAGGGTGCCACGGGCAAGGGAACGGGTGATGGCGCTGGCGACGGCAATTTGCGAGGGCATAGTCGATGCCGCGGATCGTCACGGGCTGCTTTGCGCCGTAGTTGCGGCTTGACCTCGAAATCTGACCTGTTAGCCTGCAATGCCTGCACGATTGTCTGGTTGCGGCTTGACCTCGAAATCTTCCTCTCTCGGCTCTAGAAATCGTCCGACCATTCTTCGTCAAGTGCCTCAGGCAACGGCAGGTGGCCATAAAACGCCTGTCTGTGGATGTGAATATTAATTCTGGCGGCATACATCTTTGGCATCGAGTCTATAGCGAAAGCCTGGCCCGCTGCCGTGACCTCAATGCGCTGCTCACCCCATATGCCCAATTTGCCCGACCAGTAGGGGCTGCCCGTGATACGCTGTGCTGCCTCTTGGAAATCAACGCTCTTATCCCGGTCGCGGGCGAAGACCCAGGACGTGTCGGTGGGGTAATCGATGCGGTTCCTGGGTTGCCGCGGCTGGCCATAGTTCCGTGGCCTGGTTGTTCCCCAGTCGCCATAGACCACCCGCTGGTTGGTTGTCTGTTGCACCTGGGCAATCAGTTCGCGGTTGGTAAAGGCCAGCACATCCGTGCCGTCAAATGAAGTAAAATCCGTCGGGAACGATGTGCAGGACACGGCCACCGGCACTTCTGTGTGGATTGCAGGGAAGAATCTTTTAAGTTGCGGCTTGACCTCGAACTCTGAACTGCTAGCCTAACTGGATATTGACAATAATGTAACAGATGGTTGCGGCTTGACCTCGAACTCTGAACTGCTAGCCTAGCACCCGGCACGAAGGCCGGGGAGATAATGTTGCGGCTTGACCTCGAACTCTGAACTGCTAGCCTAACTGGATATTGACAATATTGTAACAGATGGTTGCGGCTTGACCTCGAACTCTGAACTGCTAGCCTCATGGTCGAGTCGCTCAACAAGGCGAGCACGTTGCGGCTTGACCTCGAACTCTGAACTGCTAGCCTTCCGTGGACCCCTCCTCCCGCGAGACCCATAGTTGCGGCTTGACCTCGAACTCTGAACTGCTAGCCTACGGCCACAACAACCAAAGGAGTGCCAACAGTTGCGGCTTGACCTCGAACTCTGAACTGCTAGCCTGACCATGCGTGCCAAATACTGGGCTTATCGGTTGCGGCTTGACCTCGAACTCTGAACTGCTAGCCTGTAAATCTATACACTCCGCCTTCAGCATCCGTTGCGGCTTGACCTCGAACTCTGAACTGCTAGCCTCGATCTTCGGCTAAATCACTGGAAACAGGCGATTTTGTCCGGGGATCGAGGTGCGCAAACGGGCCATAAATCATCAGAACAGCACCAGTTGGCCCGGATTTTTGCGCGCCGCCTGTCGATTCTGGTCGGAAAAATGCACAATGTCGCGGTATTGCCGGTCGGTAAAGTTCAGGATTTGTACATCTCCGGACTCGGGCAGGTTACGCCCGATTCGGTTCACCCGCGTTTGAAATGCTTCCTTGCCATTCACGAAACGCGCGTAGACCGAAAACTGGCTCCGCTCAAAGCCTTCATCGAGCAAGAAGTGCCGGAATTTGCCCGCGTCCCGCCGCTGTAGTGCCGTGTCGGTCGGAAGGTCGAACATCACCATAATCCACATGAGCCTGTAACCCGAAAGCAGTGTGCCGCCCGTCACGGGCCAAGCCCCGACAGCGCAAGCGGCGCAGGCGGCTGCGGCAGCTCCAGCCGCAATTTGCCATTCTCAAAGCTCTGCCCCAGGGAACGGGCAAGTTTCACAAGCGCGACCGATACCGGCGTAACCCCGTCGCCCAGGGGCATATCAAGCGAGATCAGGCGGGCAAGTGCCTGCTTTGCGCCCGTATCCACACGGGGGCCAGCCTTGGCCACGATCCCGCGCACCGTGCAATCCACAAGGGGGCGGAACGGCTCCATCAGATCATCGGACAGCGCGAACGCATTGCCCCGATTGGAATGGTGCAACCCGACCGAAGGGTGCAGCCCTGCCGCCACAACCGCCCGCGACGCAGCCGCCCGCAGGACTGTGTAGCCGTAATTCAGCAGGGCATTGGCGTCCCCGGCCCTGCTGCTGTCGCGGCGAAACTCCGCCCCCCATCATCAGCGGCCAGTAGTAGCGGGCGGCCTGGGCCTCCTGATTCGTTGTATCGCCCGAGGTCACCTTGCGCGCCATCATGTCCAAGGGTGCATTCGGCGCACCCGTCATTGCAAGGGCCGCCGCCTGCATCCCGATCTTGCACAGTACGATGCGTTTCCAGGCCTGTTTGAGCATCGGGGCCTTTGCATTCCATTGCGCCCGTATGCGGCCCCCCTGCGCGTGGTGGCCCTCTAAGGGCATCAGCACGGATTGCGGGCGGTGCGCAGCGTCACACAGAACAACGGGGACACCGCGTGCGCCCAGTTCGGTCAAAAGCGCGGTACTCCAGGTTGTGCCGCGGGCGTGGACGATGATGCCTGCGATCTGATCAAGCGGGGTGCGGCCGATTTCCGTGCCATCCTGCGATACTTTCAGCACACCGCGTGCGCGGGAGAGGTGGAGGCCATCTGTGGTGATGTCGATGATCTGATCCATGGGGTCTTATGCGTCACGCCCCTGCAGTAACGTATCGAATGGGCGTCATGTCAACCCTGCCCAAACGGGGCGACCAGGATCGCGCACACGGCCCAGTCCATCAACAAAGACGCGGCGGATTCCGCCCTTGATAAGGGAGGTTGCGGACATCTGGAACCACTCGACGGCCTCTTTTCTTCGCCTGCGCGCATCGGCATCCGCTTCATTATGCGGCACGAGTACCGCCCCAACTCCAACGCTGGTCTTCTGCACGCTGCAAATCCGGGTGTTCCCGTCGCGTTCAATGGCCACCATGTCATTCTTGTGAACCGAGAGCAGCCGTTTAGCCGCCGGATGCGGGCGTTTGGGGGTTTTGAGGTTGTGAAACTCCCACACTGTCACAACCTGGGGGATAATCTCGCCGTCCGGCATCCGCCAGATTTCAAAGCGATGATTGCTGCCGCCCTGATACACTTTCTTCTTGTCCGTGTTTTTATGCTGCACGCACACACGCGACTTTTCCCCGAGTGCCTTGAGTACCCGCACCCGGCGCGTTCCGTAATAAGGACCCGGGCGGGAAAACCACTCGGTGACAGCGTGTTCAAACGCTTTCCCTTCCAGCCTGTCCGTCGCGCGGGCAAGTTTTGTGCGCAGAAATTCATCGCGCAATGTGTCGCTCTTGCCGCCCTCAATCAGGTGGCTTGGCTCAAGCTTGTTCACGGGGATTCGCGTTGCGACATGGTGTTTGTCCACCCAGTCCATTGCCGTTGCCTCATGCAATGCGCCGACGGTGCCGTTCAAACTGCCATGATCCGCGCGGTGGGATACGATGATCCGATCAACGCGGTCCCTTATATCCTTGCGGAACCCGTCCCAGGGCGGGGCAATTTCGCGCGCGACGCGCTCTGCGCTTTGCCCGTCGCCCTCATCCCGTCCGGCGGCCCGTGCGATCCTCTGCACAAGCGCGCGGTCCGTGGCGGCGATGACTGCCGCGTCAATGGCGTGGTGCCGGTGATCCGTACGGTTTTTGGCCGTGTCCTTATCATGATCCGGCAACAGACTGTTCAGGCCCCAGTGCCGCCGCAACATCGCGGTCATGCGGCCCGTCACTACCCAGACATGCCCGCCCTCGGTGAACAGCGTATCAAGATAGTCCCGCGCGATGCGTGACAGATACTGCGTGTCCACAATTGCGCGGTCAAGGAAATCCCGCTCACCCTCAAAGCGGTCCATTGCATCGGGGGCAAAGCGCCAGTGCTTGTTGTCGGGCAGGTGGTGCAGATTGGCTTCGATCACGGACCATTGGGCGGTTCCACCCCAGGCTTCCCACGGGGTATGGTTGCGCTTCTCTCTGTTTGCCGCACGCAGGCATAATGTCCGGTTCGCGAAACTGTCATCAAGCGTGCGCGAATAGGGCAGGATGTGATCCACATCGCAGGAACCGTCAAAGAGCATGCCCGCGCTGATTCGTTCCCCCGTATAGGGACAAAAACGTTTCATACAGTCGTCTTTGTTCAGATATTCCCAAAGCCGCAGAATCATCCGGTTGGCACCGGTATCCTCCTGGCCAAGTTCCACCAGTTTCCGGCTGCGTTGCTCCGCGGCCTTGCGATTGTTTTTATTGGTGTTTTCCCACGCGTCCTTTTGCTTCTTTGATTGCTTCAGTTCCCGCGCCAGTTCCATCACAATCTGATGCGGTTTGCCGTAGACATCGATGATGCGGTTCACCAGCCGCCGAATCTGGTTCAGGCCGATATGCACGGTCGGGTTGGTGATGCGCCCGTAATACTCGGCGGCCTGGTCTTCGGGGTTATGTTTTGATTCGTCACGCGAACCGGGGATCACATGTTTATCCAGCACCGCGCCGTAATAGGGGAGTTTGTCCAGAACCTCACCGGTGCGTGTGTCGCTGTGGTGCCAGCCGCAGGCGGCGACAGCCTTGTCATAGGTCACCACATCGGACTTGAGCACGTCGAGAATCCGGCGTGTGGCGGTTTCACCTAGCCGCCCGTAGCCTTCGGGCAGTGGGGCATTGGCCGTTTCCCTGGCCTGATCTTCGGGTAGCGAAAACTTGTCCTGCAACCAATTGACCAGGTCGTTAAACTCCGCATCGCTTTGCACCGCGCGGATGCGGGCCACAATGTCAATCTGCGTATCCTCGTCCAGTTTGGACCAAAGACCAGCCATTCGGTCTGGATGTGCCAGGCTTGCACGCACCGCATCACAGGCAATCGCATCCCGATTCGCGGTCTGCAGCGTAAAACGTTCCCCCTTCGGCAATTTCAACGCTTTGGCCAAAGCGGGCAGTTTGATCTGCATCGAGGCCAGCGTCTTTGTCGGTTTCTTGGCGTCCAGCAGCGTGATTGTGTCCCTCTGCGCAAGGGTCAGAGGGCGGGAGGCGTCCCCGTCACGGGTGATGCGCAGGTTGTTGACCGTTTCATACAGCACCCGGTGCTGAAAAAGCGGGTGGGATTTCGGCAAACGGGGTTCATTTTCGAATTGGCACAGGCCAATCTCGGGCTCTTTCAACGGGCGCTGGTAAAAGATTATCCGAAACAGTGCGTCGCGCAGCGCGTCGGTCAGCACCCGGGGATGGTGCGGTTCCTGCGCGGCCCACAGTTTTTCGAATTCCTCCTCCAGATGCCGCCGGTCCGGATAGAAATCATAGCCATCCTCTTCCCTAGCATCCGGCCCGCCGCGGCGGGCAACACTCATGCGGGTGCGCACCGGTTTGGTGCGGCGGTCGTCCTGTCGGGTTCCGTCCTTATTTTCAGGTTTTCCTTCATACTCTGGTTTTTCCGGCGTCTCGCTGCGCCGCATATTAAGGAATTCGCCATAGGTCCGGGCACCTTTGGCCATCATGTCATGGTCCAGCCGCGCGGTGGCGTCCTTGATTTTACCGCTTTCGTTATCGCCGCGGTCCGTCTTGCGGTTTGATTTAAAGCCGCGCCGCTGGTTCAGGTGAAAAAGCACCCGGCCCAGTTCATGCAGGCTGAGCTCTTCACGCAGCCCGCGCGCCCGCAACGCGTAAGGATCCTTTTCCAGCTTCTTCTTCACCAATTCCGAATCGCCTGGCATCAGCCCCGCGTCGACAAGCCGCCGCATCAGGACTTCCCGCCGCCGCAGATACCGATCCCGCCGCCGCCGCATGGACCGGGCGATGCGGCGGTCCACGGCAAGCGAGGATTTCGACTTCGAATCGCGCCCGTCCGGGAAGATTCGCACCCCGCCATCAATGATTCGGGCGATCTCCTCCCCTTCCAGTTCATAAAGCCACCAGCCAATCGAATTCGTGCCGATATCAAGGCCCAGGCGTGTTTGCATCTTTTTTGCCTCCCCTGGCTGTTTTTTTAGCTTGCAACAGGTGAACAGGCCGTGCAAGGTCAATCCTGTTCAGAGTTCGTGGTCGAGCCGTTAACAAGTAACTCGATTGCACCAAATCGAAGCGCGGCCTGCGGGCCGCGTTTCCCGTTCATGGCAAGGGTTCCCGGAATACGCCCTGGCGTTCAGTCCAGTTTCCGGGCCTCATCCTCAAGCATGATCGGAATGCCGTTGCGGATGGGAAAGGCCAGATGCGCGGCTTTAGAGATCAGTTCCCCCTTTTCGGCATCGTAGTGCAGCGGGGCGCGGGTGACGGGGCAGACCAGCCCCTCGAGCATTCGGCGATCAGCCTTCATTGCAGGATATCCTGGGGCGTGCCCCCGCGCAGGGCAAATTCGATCAGGGTGACAAGCGTTTCGCGCCGCGCGGTCAGCGATGGTGCCTCGAGCAACGCCTGCTTTTCTTCCGGTTCAAAGGGACACAGCATCGACAGCGCGTTGATCAGCAATTCATCCTCGGCGTCTTTCAGGCTGTCCCAGTCGGTCGAAAGCGACAGCACCTTAAAATAGCGCGAAAGCAGATCAAGAAAGGCCTTTCGCTGAAACCGCGCATCGTGCTCGGCCGGGCCAAGATCATGCGCGAACCCGTCCCAGGAGATGTCAGCCTGCGGATAGGGGGTGGAGCCCGACACCTTCTGCGTGATGCGATAGCGTGAAATGCCCGACAGCGTAATCATATAGCGGCCATCCTCGGTTTCCGAAAATTGCGTCAGCCGCCCGGCGCAGCCGATGGCGTGCAGGGGCGTGTGGCCAGACCCCGGCACAGCGCGCGGCTGAACCATGCCAATCAGCCGGTGCGATGTTTTCATCGTATCGTCCAGCATCGCCAGATAGCGGGGTTCAAAAATATGCAGGGGCAGCCGGGCCCGGGGCAGCAAAAGCGCGCCCGGCAGGGGAAAGACCGGAATGGTTCCGGGAAGATCAGCCGCTGACATCATGGGGTGGGCATGTCATGCACTGCCGCGCTACGCAAAGATCATCGAGCTCAATTTGCGCCGACCGGCCAGAACAATCGGATCCTCGGGCTTCAGCGCGTTGAAGATGGTGAACAATTGCGCCCTTGCGGCCCCGTCGTTCCAGTCCCGGTCGCGGCGGAACAGCTCCAGCAGCTGCTCAACCGCTTCCCGCGTGTCCCCCGCTGCGTGAAGTGCCAGGGCGTAATCAAAGCGCGCCTGATGGTTGCCGGGTGCCGCCCTGACCGCAGCCGTCAGGTCGCCCAGGGGCCCCGCATCGGCGGCTTGCCGGGCCAGGGCCAGTTGCGCGCGGGCGGCCTGTACCTCGGGCGCATCGGCGATGGCGGCGGGGGCTCCGTCCAGAAACCCCTGGGCCTGGTCCAGCTCGCCCCCGGCGATCTGTGCGCGCACCAGCCCGCCATAGGCGGCGGGGTTTTCGGGTTCTTCCCCCAGGATCGCGGCGAAGGCCTGCATCGCGTCCACAACCGCGCCTTCGGTCAGCATTGCCTCGGCCGCCTCCAGGGCCTCGGCCCCGCCCGCACCGGACAGCGCGGCAAGGCGGTCGATGAACGCCTTGATGCGGCTTTGCGGCACCGCACCCTGAAACATGTCCACCGGGCGGCCCTGGTGAAAGGCAACAACCGTCGGGACAGATTGCAGGGGCACGCCCTGCTGCGCCAGCACACCCGCCAGGCGTCGTTCGGCCTCAATATCAACCTTGACCATCCTGACCTTGCCCCTGGCCGCGCGCACCGCATCCTCCAGCATCGGGCCAAGGGTCTTGCACGGGCCGCACCACGTGGCCCAGAAATCCACAATAACCGGCACCGCGCGGCTGGCCTCAACCACATCGGCCATGAATGTGGCCTCGGTCGTGTTTTTGATCAGCTCGCCCTGGGCGGCCGCACCACCGCTCTGGCCCAATTCCAACATTGATGGCGTCCCCCTGCTGTTCTGCGTGACACCTTTATATAGGGTCTGGCACCACAAAGGCCAAGGGGGGGGCGGCGGGACCAGGGATTGGGGGTGCGCCTTTCCCGTTGACAGGCACCGGCCGCGTAAGCCCCCCGTCAGCCGCCGTCAGGACACCAGCCGATATCCGCCGCGTTCTGTTACAAGCCGCTGCGGGGCCGAGGGGTCGGTTTCAATCTTTCGGCGCATGCGATGGATATGCGTCTCCAGCGTGTGGGTGATGATACCGGTGCCATAGCCCCAGACCTTCTGCAAAAGAACATCGCGGGCCACCACGCCATCCGGTGCGCGACAAAGACAGGTCAGAATGCCGCTTTCCTTATCGGTCAGATGGATCGTTCTGTTATCCCCGGTCTCCAGCGTGTTCCGCGCGGGCCTGAACCTGTAGGGTCCGAATCGGAACACGGCATTCACGGATTGCACGGGCCCGCGCAGTTGCGCACGGATACGGGCCAGAAGGACCGCGAATTTGCAGGGTTTGGTGACGTAATCACTGGCCCCGGAATCGATCCCCGGAATCGGGCCAGCCGGGCAGGTCCGGCTGATCAGCATCAGAATCGGGCAGGTAACACCCTGCCGGCGCATCGTGCGGCACAGCTCCCGCGCATCGGTATCGGGCGGGCCGGCATCCAGGAGCACCAGATCGGGGTGTGCCTGTTCCAAACGGGGCCTTGCGGCGGTCCTTGTTTCAAAGACGTTGAATTCCCCGGTTCTGGCCAATAGGTCGGACAGGGCGTGGCGCAGATGTGTATCATCGCCCATCAGCAGGATGTTGTGCGCACTGGCCACGTGTGTTCCCTTATGCAGTGGTGTGTCTGTGGGCCCAGGATGCGCCGGGGCCACGCGTTTGGCAAGGGATGCGGGAACAGGCGGAATTATGCGGAACAAAGCGGAACACGGCGGGATGACGCCCCGCGCCCCTGTTAGAACGGGTCGTGCGGGGACGGGTGCCGTATTTCACATGTCTGCGGCACTGGTTAAAAGGGGGTGGCCCCCTGTTACCGCTTTTTGATGTGCCTTTGAATGCGCCTGCTGCCGACATTGACCGAACTTGTTGCCCGTGGGCAGGCGGATTTGCGCATGGGGCTGCCGGTGGTGCTGGCCGATGACCGGGGCGGGGGCGTCCTGGCCATCGCTGCCGAGGTGCTGGGGGACGCGCGGCTGGCAGAATTGCGGGCGCGGGGCGCGGTGGTGCTGGCCATTACCGCCTGGCGGGCCGCGACGCTGAAGGCGCGGGCCTATGACGGCGATCTGGCGCGGCTGACCCTGCCCGGGGGGGCCGATGCCGCCTGGGTGCGGGCCATTGCCGATCCGGCGGATGATCTGCGCGTGCCGATGAAGGGCCCCCTGCACAGTTTGCGCGACGGCCCCGCCGGGCTGCACCGGCTGGCCCTGCTGCTGGCGAAGTCCGCCGCACTTTTGCCAGCGGCTGTCGTGGTGCCGGTGGCGGATGCCCGGGCCGAGGCCACGGCCCTGAACCTGACGCTTCTGTCGGCGGCGGCCGCGGCGGCGGATGTGCAGGCACAGCACCCCCTGGCCCCGGTGGCGGCGGCGCACCTGCCGCTGCAGGCGTCCGAGGATGCGAAACTGCACATCTTTCGCCCCGAGGATGGCGGGGTTGAGCATTACGCCATTGAAATCGGCCGCCCGCCGCGGCCGGGCCCGGTTCTGGTGCGGCTGCATTCGGCCTGTTTTACCGGGGATGTTCTGGGCAGCCTGAAATGTGATTGCGGGGCGCAGCTGCACGGGGCCCTGGCCAGGATGGGCACGGCGGGGGCGGGCATTCTGCTGTACCTGAATCAAGAGGGGCGGGGGATCGGGCTGGCCAACAAGATGCGGGCCTATGCGTTGCAGGACCAGGGCTTTGATACGGTTGAGGCCAACCACCGGCTGGGGTTTGAGGATGATGAGCGCGACTTTCGCACAGGTGCCGGGCTGCTGCGGCGCATGGGCATCCGTTCGGTGCAGCTGCTGACGAACAACCCCCGCAAGGTCCGCATGATGCAGGCCGAGGGGGTTGAGGTCGCCGCGCGGGTGCCGCTGATCACGGCGGCCAACCGGCACAATGCGCAGTATCTGCAGGTAAAGCGGCGCAAGTCGGGGCATCTTCTGTGACGCCGTCTGTAACACCGTCTGTGACACGGGCGGATCTGGTGCTGACGCCCGGGGGGCTGCGGTTTCGCGGGCGGTGCTTTCCCTGCAGCATCGGGCGCGGCGGGGTGCGGGCCCAAAAGCGCGAGGGCGATGGCGCAACCCCCGCCGGGGTGCACCGGATTGTCGGGTGCCTGTATCGCCCGGACCGCGTGGCGCGGCCCTGCGCCTGGGCGGTGCCCCTGCGCCCAGGAAATCTGTGGTCCGATGATCCCGGCGCGGCGGAGTACAACCGCATGCTGCGCGCGCCCTGTTCCGGCCGGCACGAACGGCTGTGGCGGGCGGACCCGCTGTATGATCTGATCCTGCTGACGGACTGGAACTGGCCCCGCGCGGTCCCCGGGGCGGGGTCGGCGATTTTTCTGCATCAATGGCGGTGGCCGGGTGCGCCAACCGCGGGCTGTGTTGCGCTTGCGCGGGGCGATCTGCGCTGGATTGTCGCGCGCCTTGGCCGCAGGGCGCGGCTGATCTGTCGGGCTGGTTAAGGCAGGACGGGGCGTTCCCCGAAGATCGCCGTTCCCACGCGGATATGGGTGGCACCGAAACTGATCGCTGTTGCGAAATCGGCACTCATCCCCATGCTCAGGTTGGGCAGGCCGTTCCGTTCGGCAATTTTGGCCAAAAGGGCGAAATGCAGGCTGGCGTCCTCGTGCGCGGGGGGGATGCACATCAGGCCCGTTAGCGGCAGATCCAGCGCGCGGACCTGGGCGATGAAGGCGTCGGCCCCGGCGGGCGGAATTCCGGCCTTTTGCGGTTCTTCTCCAGTGTTGACCTGAATCATCAGGTCCGGGCTGTGCCCCCGTTCCTGGGCCAGTGCGGCCAGGCGGTGGGCCAGTTTGGGCCGGTCCAGCGTATGGATCGCGGTGAAGAGCTCGACGGCCTGGCGGGCCTTATTGCCCTGCAGGGGGCCGATCAGGTGCAGGGCGATGGTATCGTATCGGGTGCAGAACGGGGGCCAGCGATTCGCGGCCTCTTGCACGCGGTTTTCGCCAAAGACGCGATGGCCCTGGTCCAGCACGGCGGCAACGCGGTTCGCCGGCTGCACCTTGGACACCGCGATAAGCGTGACAGCGTCCGGGGGGCGCTGCGCGGCGGCACAGGCCCTGGCGATGGCAGCGGTGATGTCGGGCAATGCCATTTCGGCCCCCCATGAACAACCCCCGGTGCTTGCCGCGCCGGGCCGTGATGATTAAGCCTGCACGGGATGATCAGGCGTATTCAATCGCCGGCAGAGCCGCGGCCAGGCACAGCAGCCGGACGCAGGGGCTGTCCCGGCCAGCATTCATGGCCACGGCAGCACCAGTATTGCTAATGCGAAACCCAACAAGACACACAACAGACCCGCCAGGATGATTACCCCCCCGGTCCGGCAATCCATCAACCCGGGTTTTCATCGCGTTCCCCTCGCATAGGCGCAGGCGGTGTTCCAAGCCGTTCATATCGGACCTGACCCCGGCGATTTCCTTGCCCATGCCCTCCTTTACCCCGGCGATTTCCTTGCCCAATCTGGTTTCTGCCTTGGCGATCTCGGTCTTTACCCCGGCGATCTCGGCGCGCAGATCCGCCTTGGTGGCCAAGGGGGCGAGGTCCGCCCTGGTGGCGAAATCGGCCTGGTCCGGGCGCAGGGCCTTGGCCTTGGCCCCTTCCTGGTCAACGCCTGATTCGGCCGCGGGGCGGGTGGCGGTGCGGGTATCAACGGCGGGCATGGCGGTGTCGTTCAAGAAAATCCCTGTCGCGGTGCGGGGTGTATCATATCCCGGAGTCCGCTGGTGGGCAAGGGGGCGGGGGCCGTCCGCTATCAAAAGGCACTGCGGGCGGCAAACCACACCAGCACCAGCAGCACCGCAAAGATTCCGCCCCCGATGCGAATGATCCAGCGGAGGTCGGCCCTTACATCGGTGATTTCCTTGCCCAATCTGGATTCTACCCCGGCGATTTCCTTGACCAATCTGGTTTCTGCCTCGGCGATCTCGGCGCGCAGGTCGGCCCTGGTGGCAAAATCGGCCTTCATATCGGCCCGGACCCCGGCGATCTCGGTGCGCAGATCCTTCCTGGTGGCAAAATCGGCCAGATCGGCCTTTGTGGCCAGGGGGGCGAGGTCCGCCCTGGTGGCGAAATCGGCCAGATCCTCCTGGGTCTCAATCCGGGTCTGGGCTGCGGTCATTGGTGTGTCCTTTCCCTGTGGCGGTGCGGGAAGGGAACCGCCTGTGGGGGGTATCATATCCCGGAGTCCGCCGAGGGGCAAGTGCGCGGGGAAGGGGGCAGTTCGCTAAAAAAGGCAGTGCGAACGGCAACCGCCCGCCGGGCCCCGGCCAGCATTCATGGCCACGGCAGAACTAGTATTGCTAATGCGAAACCCAACATAACACACAACAGATCCGACAGGATGATTAGCTCCCGGCGCGGCGATCCATTAATCCGGTTTTTCATCGCGTTCCCCTCGCATCGGTGCAGGCGGCGTTCCAGGCCGTCCATATCCGCCCGGACCCCGGCGATTTCGGTGCGTAGATCCACGTTGGTGGCGAAGTCGGCCAGATCCTCTTGGAGATCAACTGCGGTCATTGTTGTGTCCGTTCTCTATCTGTGGCGGGGTGGGGTTCCCGCCTGTGGGGATCAGCCTGTCCCGGATGCCATCGACGGGCAAGGGGGCGGGGGCCGTCCGCTATAAAAAGGCACTGCGGGCGGCAAACCACGCCACCACAAGCAGCACCGCAAAGATTCCGCCCCCGATGCGAATGATCCAGCGGAGGTCGGCCCTCACATCGGTGATTTCCTTGCCCAATCTGGATTCTACCCCGGCGATTTCCTTTCCCAATCTGGTTTCTACGCCGGCGATTTCCTTGCCCAGGCCCTCTTTCACCCCGGCGATCTCGGTTTTTACCCCAGCGATCTCGTCCTTCATATCGGACCTGACCCCGGCGATTTCCTTGCCCAATTCCGCCTTTGCCTCGGAAATCTCGGTCTTTACCCCGGCGATTTCGGCGCGCAGGTCGGCCTTGGTGGCCAAGGGGGTCAGGTCCGCCCTGGTGGCGAAATCGGCCTGCTCCGGGTGGCGGGCTTTGGTCTGGATCTTGGCCTTGGCCTGTTCCTGGGGGTGGCTGGCGGTGCGGGTATCAACGGCGGGCATGGCGGTATCCTTGGCAAAATCCCTGTCGCGGTGCGGGGGTATCATATCCCGGAGTCCGCCAGTGGGCAAGGGGGCGGGGGCCGTCCGCTATAACCGCCCACTAGAAAAAGGCACCGCGGGCCCAGGCCCCCAGTAGCACCAGCACCACCGCAAAAATTGCGCCTCCGATGCCCTTTATCCAGCGGAGGTCGGTTTTCATCCCGGCCCGGAATTCGGCAATTTCCTTGCCCAGGCCCTCCTTCACCCCGGCAATTTCCTTGCCCAGGCCCTCCTTCACCCCGGCGATCTGGTCCTTCATATCGGACCTGACCCCGGCAATTTCCTTGCCCAGGCCCTCCTTCACCCCGGCGATCTGGTCCTTCATATCGGACCTGACCCCGGCAATTTCCTTGCCCAGGCCCTCCTTCACCCCGGCGATCTGGTCCTTCATATCGGACCTGACCCCGGCAATTTCCTTGCCCAGGCCCTCCTTTACCCCGGCGATCTCGGTGCGCAATTCTGCCTTCACCCCAGCGATTTCCTTGACCAATCTGGTTTCTGCCTCGGCGATCTCGGCGCGCAGGTCGGCCTTGGTGGCGAAATCGGCCTTCATCTCGGCGCGGACCTTGGCGAACTCGTCCTTCATATCGGTCCGGACGCCGGCGATCTCGGCCTTTACCTCGGCCAGATCCTTCTTGGTGGCAAACTTGGTGGCAAAATCGGCCATATCCGGGCGCAGGGCCTCGGCCCCTTCCTGGTCAACGCCTGATTCAGCCGGGGGGCGTGTGGCGGTGCGGCTGGCGGTGCGGGTATCAACGGCGGGCATGGCGGTGTCCTTTCTTTACCTGTGGCGGGGAAGGGGTTCTCGCCTGTGGGGATCAGCCTATCCCGGAGGCCGCCGGTGGGCAAGCGCGGAGGGGGGATCCCCGCCCGTGGGAATCAGCCTATCGCGGAATCTCCCGACGGGCAAGCGCGGCAAGGCCCCCGCAACCGCGGCACCCCGCCATGAAAAGGCACCGCGGGCCAAAACCTCGCCCGCCACACACCGCACCCCCGCCATCACCCCGCAACCGCAGCCCCCCCCCGCCCCCGCAACTGTGGCCATTTTGCAACACCTGCGCACAATCTTTCCCCCGCCTGTTCGCAGTGCTTGCACGGGCCGCCCCGGCGCGCCACATTCCCCCCACGCGCAAGGCTGGAAAATCCCTTCCGGCACACGCAAACAGCAAAGGAAACGAACCAATGAAAAAGGTTCTTTACACCACCACGGCCCTTGTGGCCCTGGCTGGCACCGCCCAGGCCGAGGTCTCGCTGAGCGGGTCCGCCAAAATGGGCATTGTCGGTGGCGACGACGACGACCGTAACGACGAGGTGCAGTTCTGGCAGGATGTCGATGTAACCTTCGGCCTGTCAGGGACCACCGATAACGGCCTGACCTTTGGCGCGTCCGTCGATCTGGATGAAAGTATCGAGGATACCTCAAAGTATGACGATGGCGGCACCACCGTGTTCATCTCGGGCGGGTTCGGCACCCTGACCATGGGCGATACCGACGGTGCCCTAGACTGGGCGATGTTTGAGGCCAACACCGCCGGCAGCCCGGGCTCCATCGACGATGCCGAGACTGGCCACACGGGCTACCTCGGTTCCTATGGTGACGGGGCGACGAGTGTTGCGCTGCCTGTGATGCCCACCCGCCGTGCGGTTGTGGTTGAAGTCGATAAGGATGCTGCTGATTACACCGATGATGGCAGGCCGACTATCGCCGTTGATGGTGGGACTGCTAATATCGCTGTCACGCATGCCAGGAAAAACGACGGACCACAACAGGGTGACACGGGTGACGAGGTGCCAGAGGTGGATCTGGAGGAAGACGGGTCCAATCAAGATGATTACGATAAATGGATCATCTACCGCGACTCCACCGTGGCCCACGCCCAGACGACACATGCTGCCATCAATGTCCTTGGAGCCGAACGCAATGGTCGTCCCTTGAATCTGGCCAAGGATGGCTTTGAGTTCAAGAAAGATGACGTTGTTACGATGTCCGGCTTTGACGATAGTGCATCTGACGAAACCGACGCTGACGGCCAGATCCTGCGGTATCACACCAACTTTGGTGACTTCGGCGTTGCCGTGTCGCTGGAACAGGCCGCGGGCGACGATGGCAAAGTGGGCAGCAACGCCAACGGCGGCTCCATGGCCATCGGTGCCACCTATGCCATGGCACTGTCCGGCATGGACCTGTCCTTTGGTGCGGGCTATCAATCCACCGATTTCAATGTCACGGGTGATCAGAAGATCTATGGCCTGAGCGTCAGGGCCGAGATGGCCAACGGCTTCTCTGCCGCCCTGCAATACAGCGACTGGTCCGGCATTCCCACCGTTCGCGAGTCGACGCTCACTACGGAGTGGGTTGTCGAAGGTGATACCAACAATAATGGTGTGCGGGATGCTGGTTATCGCGATGTGGCTGAGATGGATGCAGATGGTAATCCTACAGGTAATCGCACCTGCGAAGGTGTAGCTGTAAGTGCGACCAGTCCGTGCTATCTGCCCGAAGAAATCGTCCTGAGTGCCAAGATCAGTGGCGAGCCCGCCGATCTGGTCACCCGGGACGATTCGCACATCGGCATCGGCCTGGGCTATGATGCTGCCCCGTTTGCGGTTCACGTGAACTGGGGGGAGTATGACTCGGGTGCCTCCGGTTACGGCCTGGCCGCGGCCTATGACCTGGGCGGTGGTGCCCACGTCAAGCTGGGCTATGGCTCATCCAGCCCTGCTGATGGGGAAGATACCAGCAAGTGGTCCCTGGGCGTGTCCATGTCCTTCTAAGGGGCATCCCCAAGGGGGGGCCTTCCCCAAGGGCCCCCCTATCCCCTTCCGTGCGGGGGCGGGCCCTGGTGCCTGCCCCTGCACACCCCGTTTCTTTTATGCACATTTTTATCCGGGGCCACCCGCCCCCTTGCCCACCGGCGGTGTCCGGGATATGATACCCCCCGCACCACCTGCAGCAGGGAAGGGACACCGCAATGCCCGCCGTTGAGCCCCAAGAGGATCTGGCCGACTTCGCCACCAGGGCGGATCTGGCCCCCCTGGCCACCAGGAAGGACCTGGCCGATTTCGCCACAAAGAAGGATCTGGCCGAGGTAAAGGCCGACCTGCGCACCCAGATCGCCGGGGTCCGGTCCGATATGAAGGCCGATTTTGCCACCAAGGCCGACCTGCGCGCCGAGATCGCCGAGGCAGAAACCAGATTGGTCAAGGAAATCGCCGGGGTGAAGGAGGGCCTGGGCAAGGAAATCACCGATGTGAGGGCCGACCTTCGCTGGATAAAGGGCATCGGCAGTTTCATGGCTGCGATGCTGGCCGCGCTGGTGTGGTTTGCCGCCCGCAGTGCCTTTTTATAGCGGGCGGTTATAGCGGACGGCCCCCGCCCCCTTGCCCACTGGCGGACTCCGCGACAGGCTGTGATCCCCACAGGCGGGGCCCCTTCCCCGCACCGCCACAGATAGAGAACGGACACAGCAATGCCCGCAGTTGATACCCAAGAGGATCTGGCCGACTTCGCCACCAAGGCGGACCTGGCCCCCCTGGCCACCAAGGCCGACCTGGCCGATTTCGCCACCAAGAAGGATCTGCACACCGAAATCGCCGGCGTCCGGGCCGATATGAAGGCCGATTTCGCCACCAAGGCCGACCTGCGCGCCGAGATCGCCGAGGTAAAGACCGAAATCGCCGAGGCAAAGGCAGACCTGGGCAAGGAAATCGCCGGGGTCCGGTCCGATATGAAGGACCAGATCGCCGGGGTAAAAACCGAGATCGCCGGGGTAAAAACCGAGATCGCCGGGGTAAAAACCGACCTCCGCTGGATAAAGGGCATCGGAAGCGCAATTTTTGCGGTGCTGGTGTGGTTTGCCGCCCGCAGTACCTTTTTCTAGCGAACCGCCCCCTTGCCCACTGGCGGCATCCGTGATATGATATCCCCCACAGGCGGGGCCCCTCTCCGCGCGCTTGCCCCTCGGCGGGATCCGGGGTATGATACCCCGCACCGCGACAAGGATTTTCCCAAGGACACCGCACATGCCCGCCGTTGATACCCGCACCGCCAGCCGCACCACCACACGCCCCCCGGCCGAATCAGGCGTTGACCAAGAAGGGGCCAAGGCCAAAGCCCGCCACCCGGATCAGGACAATTTCGCCACCAGGGCGGACCTCGCCCCCCTGGCCACCAAGGCCGATCTGGCCGATTTTGCCACAAAGAAGGATCTGCACACCGAGATCGCCGGCGTCCGGGCCGATATGAAGGACGAGTTCGCCAAGGTCCGCGCCGAGATGAAGGCCGATTTTGCCACCAAGGCCGACCTGCGCGCCGAAATCGCCGAGGTCCGGACCGAGATCGCCGGGGTAGAAACCAGATTGGGCAAGGAAATCGCCGGGGTCCGGTCCGATATGAAGGACCAGATCGCCGGGGTAAAAACCGAGATCACCGGGGTAAAAACCGACCTCCGCTGGATAAAGGGCATCGGCAGTTTCATGGCTGCGATGCTGGCCGCGCTGGTGTGGTTTGCCGCCCGCAGTGCCTTTTTATAGCGGGCAGGCTGCCCCCCTTGCCCACCGGCGGACTCCGCGACAGGCTGTGATCCCCACAGGCGGGGCCCCTTCCCCGCACCGCCACAGATAGAGAACGGACACAGCAATGCCCGCAGTTGATACCCAAGAGGGTCTGGCCGACTTCGCCACCAAGGCGGACCTGGACGATTTGGCCACCAATGCCGATCTGCGCACCGAGATCGCCGAGGTGAAGGCCGCGATGGCCAGCCTGGAACGCCGCCTGCGCACCGAGAACACCGAGGGCAGGACAGAGCTGCGCACCAGGATCAGCGAAGTCGATATCGGGATGATCAACAAAATCGGAGAGATGGAACGCCGCCTGCGCACCGAGAACACCGAGGGCAGGACAGAGCTGCGCACCAGGATCAGCGAAGTCGATATCGGGATGATCAACAAGATCGGCGAGGTCCGGGTCGAGATGGCCAGCCTGGAACGCCGCCTGTGCACCGAGATCAGCGAGGGCAGGATCGAGATGGTCGATGTGAAAGTCGACGTGGGATTTATAAAACTCATCGGGGGCGGAATCCTTCTGGTAGTGTACATACTTTTTTTGATTTTTGCTTGAACCCTTCCTGTGAGTGCGCAAGAGGACACCGCCAGACCCGCACCGCCAGCCGGACCCCGGCCGATGCGGATATGGCCGCGCCGATGATCACGCTGGTGTGGTTTGCCGTTCGCGGTGCCTTTTTCCAGCGGGGGGCCTTGCCGTCCCTGTGCGCCTGTGCCATCAAGGGGGCGGCAACATAAGGGCGACACAGCCGGAACAGGGGGCAAAGGGATGAATTCTGTGTGTGGCGGACGGGCCGGGGCGGTGCTGCTGATGCTGCTGGCCCTGGCGGCGTGCGGCGGGGGAAACCCGTTCCGTAACGAAATGGATCAGGATACGCGCGATGCGCTGGTGGCGGACGGCACGCTGCCCGATCCGAATGCGCCCTCAATCCTTGATCTGCTGCGGCCGGGCGATGACCCGAATACCGCGGTGGCGGTTAACCTGTACCTGTGGAATGCCGCGCTGGAGGTGCTGGAATTCATGCCGGTTGAGATGGCAGACCCGTTTTCAGGCGTTATCGTCTTCGGGTATGGCCGGGTGCCGGGGGAAAATCGCACCTATCGCGCAACGGTGCATGTCAGCGACCCGGCCCTGGACGCGCGCAGCCTGCGCGTGGCGGTGATGGGCCCAGGGGGGCCGGTAAGCCAGGAGGAGGCCCGCCAGATCGAAGACGCCATCCTGACCCGCGCGCGGCAGTTGCGGGTGCGTGACGCGGCACTTTAGCGGGGCCGCCCGCGGGGCAAAGGATGGTTTGAATGTCGCGCTATAATCCCGCCGGGATGGAACCCCGATGGCAAAGCAAATGGGACGAGGAGGGGGTGTTTTGCGCCGCGCCCGACCCCGACAAGCCCAAGTATTACGTGCTGGAGATGTTTCCCTATCCGTCGGGGCGCATCCATATCGGGCATGTGCGCAACTATACGATGGGCGATGTGATTGCGCGCCATAAACTGGCAACGGGGCATAATGTGCTGCACCCGATGGGGTGGGATGCCTTTGGCCTGCCGGCCGAGAATGCCGCCATGGCTTTGGGCAAGCATCCGGCGGACTGGACGCGGGATAATATCGCCGCAATGCGGGCGCAGATGCGCCCCCTGGGCCTGTCCATCGACTGGGTGCGGGAATTCGCCACGTGTGACCCGGAGTATTATGGCCAGCAGCAAGCACTGTTTCTGGATTTTCTTGCCGCGGGGCTGGCCGAGCGCCGCCCTGCCATGGTGAACTGGGATCCGGTGGAACGCACAGTGCTGGCCAATGAACAGGTGATTGACGGCAAGGGCTGGCGTTCCGGCGCGGTGGTGGAACGCCGCGAATTGACGCAGTGGTTTTTCAAAATCTCTGACATGGCCGAGGAGTTGCTGACATCCCTGGACGGGCTGGCGCACTGGCCCGCCAAGGTAAAACTGATGCAGGCCAACTGGATCGGCAAATCCCGGGGGCTGCAGTGCACATGGCCCCTGGTGACGCCCGTTTGCGGCCACGACGGGGTTGAGGTGTATACCACGCGGCCCGATACGCTGATGGGGGCGTCTTTTGTTGCGTTATCGCCGTATCATCCCCTGATCAAAGCCTTGGAAGGGGGCAATGCGGCCTTGGCCGAGGGTGGGGCAGAGATGCGCCAGAGTTTCGAACGGGGGGACGACCGCGAAAAGGCAATTCTGGCCCAGATGTTTCAGGGCGGCACCAGCGCGGCGGCGGTGGACGCGGGCGAAAAGATCGGGTACGATACCGGGCTGCGCGTGCGGCACCCCCTGGACCCTGATTGGGAGCTGCCGGTCTGGGTGGCCAATTTCGTTATGATGGATTACGGGACGGGGGCGATTTTCGGCTGCCCGGCGCACGACCAGCGGGATTTAGAGTTTGCGCGGAAATACGGGTTGCCGGTGCGTGATACCTTTATGGCATTGAAGGATCCGGCCCCAGTGACCGACCGGGCCTTTGTTCCGCCAAAGACCGACCGGGTAAAGTGGATCGATCATTTCACGGGGCTCAGGGAGGCGACAGGGGAAGAGGCCATCGACGCCGCAATCCGTTTTATCGAGGGCAAGGGGTGCGGCCGGGGCGTAACCCGCTATCGCCTGCGGGATTGGGGGATCAGCAGGCAACGCTACTGGGGCTGCCCGATTCCGGTGGTGCATTGCCCCGCGTGCGGCGTGGTGCCGGAACGGAAAGAAAATCTGCCCATCGAATTGCCCCGGGATGTGGATCTGTCGGCCCCGGGCAACCCCCTGGACCGGCACCCGACCTGGCGCAATGTGCGCTGCCCGGCGTGCGGGGGGGAGGCCCTGCGGGAAACCGACACGATGGACACGTTTGTGGATTCATCGTGGTATTTTGCGCGGTTTACGGCCCCGGGGGCGAAAACCCCGACGGATGCGGCGACCGTGGCCCGCTGGATGAATGTGGACCAGTATATCGGCGGGGTGGAACACGCGATTCTGCACCTGCTTTATGCCCGATTCTTTGCCCGTGCGCTGCACAGGTGCGGGCATCTGCCGGAAACGGCGGTGGAACCCTTTGACGCGCTGTTCACGCAGGGGATGGTAACGCACGCGATTTATAGGAGCTGGGACCGGATACCAGACCACAGCAGGCCCAAGAGCGAAGAAGCCGTGATCATTGTTCCCCGTTATCACTACCCGGAGGAGGTTGTGCTCCATCAACAGGGTGACAAGGTGGTTGCATTGCTGAGATCCGAGATGAAGGAAGATAAATTTGATCCTGAAAACGCCAAAGATCGCGATGACTGGTTACGAGCTTATGAACGCCGGGAAATCGAGATTATCCCCTCGGCCAAGATGTCAAAATCGAAGAAGAACGTTGTGGACCCGGTGGCGATTATTGACCGGTATGGGGCGGATACCGTGCGCTGGTTCGTGCTGTCGGACAGCCCGCCGGAACGCGATGTGGAATGGACCGCGGCGGGGGCCGAGGCCGCGTTCCGGCACCTGTCCCGCGTCTGGGCACTGTCCGAGCGTATCGCCGGGATGGATCCGTCCGCGCCGGGGGCGGGGGATGAAGGTGTGCTGCGCGCGCTGCACAGGACGATTCGCGATGTCACGGCGGACATTGCGCGTTTCGGCTTTAATTCAGCCATCGCCAGGCTGTATGCCTTTACCGGCATTCTGGCGAAATCCACGGCAGGCCATGCCGTGCAGCGGCAGGCGATGATGGGGCTGGCGCAACTGATGGCCCCCATGGTTCCGCACCTCGCCGAGGGGATATGGGAACGCCATGGCAGTGAAGGGCTGGTTGTTACCGCACCCTGGCCCCGGGCAGAGGCGCGCTATCTGGCCGAGGATACGGTAACTTTGCCGATTCAGATCAACGGCAGGCGCAAATCCGACATTGTGGTGGCGAAAGACCTGGCCAGGGACAAGGTTGAACAACTGGTGCTGGCGGATGCGGCCGTGGCCAGGGCCCTGCAGGGCGGGACGCCGAAGAAGCTGATTCTTGTGCCGAACCGAATTGTCAATGTTGTTCTTTAGCCGCCGCGCAGTGCTTGGCCTTTCGGGTGTTTTGGCCCTGGGGGCGTGCGGGTTTCGCCCGGTGCACGCCCCGGACGGGGCGGGAGCGGTGCTGCGCGGGCAGGTGCGGGTGCAGGCACCGGAAAATCGCGCCGAATTTCATCTGGTGTCCCGGCTGGAGGAGCGCCTGGGCCGCGCCGGGGAAGGTACGCGGGAGGGTACCGGGGCGGCACGCTACGCACTGGCCTTTGACGTCAGCATTGAACGGCGCGGAACCGCCGTGACCAGTTCAAATGCCATTACGCGAATCAGACTGGTGGGAGAGGCGCAATTCCGCATAACGCGGGCGGGCCACACCGCGCCGGTTCACGCTGGCCGGGTGCGCAGTTTCACCGCCTATTCCACAACGGGGGTCGCCATTGCACACACGGCCCCGAGACGGCATGCCGAAGAACGGCTGATGGTGGTGCTGGCCGACCAGATCGTTGCAAACCTGCTGTCCAGTGCCGGGCACTGGCCGTGAAACTGACCCCGCGACAGGTCCAGGCCTTTATTGCCCGGCCTGACCCGAAGGTATCCGGCCTGCTGCTGTATGGTGCCAATGCGATGCGCGTGGCATGCAGGCGGCAAGAGGTGCTGGACACCCTTTTGGGCCCCGGGGCCGGGGATGAGCTGCGCCTGACCCGCCTGTCCGCCGGGGCGGTGCGGGGCGATGCAGCCGCGCTGGCGGATGCGGTCAGGGCGCGGGGCTTTTTTGCCGGCCCCCGGGCGGTGGTGGTAGAGGAGGCGGGCGATGCCCTGGCCCCGGTGATTCGGGCGGGGCTCGGGGCATGGCAGCCGGGCGATGCGCGGATCATCGTGACGGCCGGGCGATTGGGGCCCTCTTCAGCTTTGCGCAAATTGTTTGAAGGGCATAAAACCGCCTGTGCCGCCGCGATTTATGATGACCCGCCTGCGCACCGCGAGGTAGAGGCGCATTTGCAAAAGGCGGGGGTGGGGCGGATTGACCCTGCCGCACTGGCGGATGTGATGGCCCTGGCACAGTCGCTGGCCCCGGGCGAGATGCGGCAGATGGCGCGGAAACTGGCACTGTATAAGCACGGCGATGACAGCCCCCTGACCCCTGCGGATGTTGCCGCCTGCGCCCCCGCAACGGTGGAGGCCGCGCTTGACGATATTCTGCACGTGGTGGCCGAGGCCCGCACCGGAAAGATCGGCCCCCTGATCACACGGCTGGGCGGGCAGGGGGTGCAGCCCGTGGGCCTGTGCATCGCGGCACTTCGGCATTTCCGGACGCTGCATATGGCGGCGGGCCACCCAAAGGGGCCGTTGGCCGGGCTCGCCGCCGCGCGCCCGCCGATATTCGGCCCCCGCCGCGACCGCATGACCCGCCAGGCACAAAACTGGGGTGTGACACGGCTTGAGGGCGCCATCCGCCTGCTGGTGGATACGGATTTGACGCTGCGCTCAACGCAGAAGGCCCCGCAGATGGCGTTAATGGAACGCGCACTGATCCGCCTGGCCATGATGATGCGGCGCACAGGGCGGGGCAGGGTATAGGGGACGGGCCGCACCGGGGCAGGCGGTGGTGTTTTGCTGCGGGGCAGTGAAGGGTCTGTGAAGGCCCTGTGAAGGCCCTTCACGGCGGCTTCACAGCCCCCTCACGGTTCAAGGATGTTCCCCACCCCCTTTTCGTCATTTGCGGGGGATTGACGGCCCAGGTCAGCCCGAAAGGAACACTGGCACTTGAATCCTGTGTGCGCAAAAGACGCTTGCGGGATCACTGGAAAACGATTAATTCCATGTCTGGAAATGACTGGAACGATTCGATGGGGAAATTGACATGCCAAATGTCGTCAAGGTGCAGGCACATGTTGTCTGGTGCGCAACGCGCGGTGCCGATCCATCGCGCTGGATCGGGTCTTGCGAGGGCCTGGGGATCGTCACCGAGGCCGATTCGCTGGACGCCTTGCACATCCTGATGCTGGATCTTGTTGAAGACGGTGAATTTGACGAATTCCTGCGTCGGAACGGGTGGTCTTCATCATCAGAGGATTCAGAGGGCGCACCTGCGTTCAATATCCCGTGGAACATGATTGCCGAGGGGCAGGATGATCCCGTCCGACGCGTTGCGTAACGCCATTCGCGCGAAAGGGTATTCGTTCAAACGGCAGACAGACCGCATTGGGCCGCGTTCCACGACATCAGGGTGGCACTGGTTCAACGTTCCGCACACAGGTGTTTGACTCGGCGGATATGCGCCGGGGCGGCGGTCAGGGCATCGTGCGCCAGGGCCCTAGCCCCGGCGCACAGGTCATCGGGCGGCACGATTCGGTCGATCAGGCCAAAGGCCCCGCCCGCCAGCGTCCGCGTTCAGGGCTGCGACGATCATGCCATTATAACAGAGGCACCACCCGCTTCCCGGAGTCCAGTCGCCCCAAGCCAGAAGAATTCTCTTTCGTTTAGGAACGATGTTTCGGTGTCCGACGACACGCTTATGAAGGTTTTCCAAGGGCCTCATGAAATTTGATCGACTCGCCGCAGCCGCAAGCATCACTGACATTGGGGTTCCTGAACTTGAAACCAGCCTCTAGCAAAGAGACCTCATAGTCAATCTCGGTCCCGAACAGGAACATCTGTGCCATGGGTGCGATCATAACCCGCGCACCATCCGTCTCGACCACCTCGTCATGGGGGTTAATCCTGGTGACGTACTCCATGGTGTATTCCATACCCGCACAGCCGCCCTTTTTCACGCCGATGCGCAAACCTTGGGTGTTCCCCTTGGCCATCAGCCGGGCGATCTGCCTGGCTGCGGCGGGAGTGATGGTTACGGCCTGTGTTTTGGGAATGCCGAACATCTCTGCGTCCTCTGGCTGCGCTGCTTCAACTTAGGCGAAACGACCCGTGCCATCAAGGGGGATGGCGGTACCAGCCCTGATACCCCATATCCCGCGATTGTGCCCGGTGGCGACCCGGTGCGACACATATGGCGGGGTTACGTTGTGCTTTGTGATAGCTGACGGGCCATTGCCCGCTGTGCGATGCAATCCCCGCAATGGGTGCGTCCACTGGCGTTTCCATTGTTGCAAGTCCACAATGTAAACAGAGGTGCGGATGTCCCGGGCTGTTCGCCTGCCCCGCCGGAACACACACCGAATCGGCTTATTACATAAAGCCAAGTTCAAGCCGCGCTTCGTCGGACATCATGTCCATGCCCCAGGGCGGATCCCATGTCAGTGCGACATCTACCTGTTTGACCCCGTTGATCGGCTCAACCGCGCTGGCCACCCATCCTGGCATTTCACCGGCCACGGGGCAGCCCGGTGCGGTCAACGTCATGGTGATCTCCACCTCGCTGTCGGCATTGATGCTGATCGTGTATACTAGGCCGAGATCATAGATATTGACCGGAATTTCAGGGTCATAGACGCTGCGGCAGGCCGCGACCACACTGTCGTAAAGCGGGTGGTCTGTGCTGGACGGTTTAATCAGGGGGGGGCCTTCCAGATGCTCTTGAACTTGGGTCATGTGCGCCGCTTCCGGTGAATTCCTAGCCGGATATATAAGGTATGACTGCCAGGGCGTAAAGGGGTGGATCGGGATACGTCATTCCGATATACGCATTGAGAATACCCTGAATTGCTGTCAGACTATCGGCAACGAATTCCATCCGGAGGTGTCCGCCATGTCATATGTTCAAGGGTTCCTTCTTGCCGTGCCTGAATCCAACAAAGAAGCGTATCGCAAAATGGCCACCGATACCTGGCCAGTGTTTGAAAAACTCGGCTGCCTGGAAGCCCATGAAAACTGGGGTGATGTCGTGGAGCCGGGACAGGTTACATCCTTTCCCCAAGCCGTGAAATTGGAAGATGGGGAGGCTGTCGTCTTTTCCTGGATGATCTGGCCGGACAAGGCAACCCATGATGCGGCGTGGGAGCAGATTATGACGGAGCCCAAATTAAAGGCCGAGATGGGCACAAGCATGCCCTTTGACGGGATGCGGATGATGTGGGGCGGCTTTGTGCCGCTTTTCAACGCCCGGGCCGCCACCACATAATCCGGCCTTGCCACTGCTTGCGGCCTGCGTCACGGATGCATCCGCGGCGATGATCCCGAGCCTGCCATCGGGCGGGTGTTGATTTTACCCGCCCGCGTGATTTTGATCTTTGGGGTCAGCTTCCCGGGCTTATCAGACCATGTGGCCGGGTTTGACCAATTTGATGACCACGTTTTCACTGGCCTGCCCCTTGAAGGGAAGCGGGCCATTTTGCATTTTCCTGCCATTGCCCCTATGCGGGGCGCATGACGGGCAGGATATCATTCACGATCCACGGTACCTCTGGCAAGGCACGGACCGGTGTAATCTCTACCCGCCGCGGGGAAATCCGCATACCGGCCTTCATGCCCGTGGGTACAGCTGCGACGGTCAAGGCGATGCTGCCCGAAAGCGTGGCGGCCACGGGCGCAGATGTGCTTCTGGGTAATGCCTACCATTTGATGTTACGCCCGACGGCAGAGCGTATCGCCGCTCTCGGCGGGCTGCACCAGTTTATGAACTGGTCAAAGCCGATCCTGACCGATAGTGGCGGCTTCCAGGTGATGAGCCTGGCAGAACTGCGCAAGATCACCGAAGAAGGCGTGACCTTCAAATCCCATATCGACGGGTCGCGCCATATGCTGAGCCCCGAGCGTAGCATGGAGATCCAGAAGCTACTCGGCTCTGACATCGTGATGTGTTTCGATGAATGCCCCGCTCTGCCCGCTGACCGTGACCGGATCGCCGATAGCATGCGCCTGTCAATGCGATGGGCCGCGCGGTCCAGGGCAGCCTTTGGCGACAGGCCCGGCCACGCGCTGTTCGGAATCCAGCACGGCGGGTTGGAAAAGGAATTGCGGGCCGAAAGTGCCGCGGCCCTGTGCAAGATTGGCTTTGATGGCTATGCGGTGGGTGGCCTGGCCGTAGGCGAGGGGCAAGAGGCAATGTTCGCTTGCCTGGATTACGCACCCGACATGCTACCGGAAGACAAACCGCGCTACCTGATGGGGGTGGGCAAACCCGATGATATCGTGGGCGCAGTGAAGCGCGGGATCGACATGATGGATTGCGTCCTTCCCTCCCGCTCGGGGCGGACGGGGCAGGCTTTTACGCGCCGGGGGGACGTGAACATCAAAAACGCCCGCCACGCCGATGATCCCCGGCCTTTGGATGAGACATGTACCTGTCCTGCCTGTTCGTGTTACAGTCGGGCCTATCTGCATCATATGTTCCGTGCGGGCGAGATCATCTCCTCAATGCTGCTGACTTGGCATAACCTGCATTACTATCAACACCTGATGGCCGAGATGCGAGAGGCGATCACCGCGGATCGCTTCGCCAAGTGGGAGGCGGGTTTTAACGCCGAGCGCGCTCAAGAAGACGTCCTGCCCTTATGACCGCCGGTTGGGATTTGCATCGACGTGCATGGTAACAGTCATCCGGCGACGGTGATCACCGTGATAGTATTTTGGGCCTGGCGGGTTTTGTCCTGCGGCCTGGATCAGGGGGCACTGTGGGCCTGGGGCCTGCTGGCGATTTGCTTGTGATGACCGGTCCCGCAGGGATCCGGAAAAGGGGCGTGAAGGATCGTACCCAAAGGGGGGAGGGTACTTGAATTCCCTGTCCAACACCCCCATGTTGACAAGTCATGCTCCGGAAAAGCCCAGGGGACCGCTGCCAGGTCAGAATTCCCCGGCCCCTTTCCAAGATACAGGAAGGCAAGATGCCAGACAGTCAAACAACATACCCCGTTTTGCCTTTGCGCGACATTGTGGTGTTTCCGCATATGATGGTGCCGCTGTTTGTAGGTCGTGAAAAATCCGTTCGCGCACTGGAAGAGGTGATGAAGGACGACAAGCAGATATTGCTCTCGGCACAGATTGACCCGAGCGTCGATGACCCAACCGCCGACGGGATTTATCGGGTTGGCGTTCTTGCCAATGTGCTGCAGCTCTTGAAACTGCCCGATGGGACCGTAAAGATCCTGGTCGAGGGACGCAGCCGGGTCAAAATCACCGAATTCGTTGAAAACCCCGAGTTCTTCGAAGCCTGCGTCAACCCGCTAAAAGAAAACCCCGGCGATAAGGCCGTGATCTCTGCCCTGCTGCGCCCGGTCGGCGAAGGGTTCCAACGCTACGCGAAGATCAAGAAGAACATCCCGGAAGAAGCACTGAGCTCAGTCGCGGAGACGCAGGATTCCGCCCGTCTGGCCGACCTGGTCTCGGGCCATCTGAGCATTGAGGTGCGTCAGAAGCAAGAACTTTTGGAAGCCCTGGACATATCCGAACGCCTGGAGAAGGTCTTTGGCCTGATGCAGGCCGAGATGTCCGTCATGCAGGTCGAGAAAAAAATCAAGACCCGCGTGAAATCGCAGATGGAGCGGACGCAGCGCGAATACTACCTTAACGAGCAGATGAAGGCGATTCAGCGCGAGCTGGGCGATGGCCAGGACAGTGCGAATGAGGTGGCCGAGCTGCAAGAGCGCGTGCAGAACACGAAACTCTCCAAAGAGGCGCGCGAGAAAGCCGAAGGCGAGATCAAGAAACTGAAATCAATGCCACCTATGTCCGCCGAGGCGACCGTGGTGCGCAACTATCTGGACTGGATTCTGTCGATCCCCTGGGGGGTGAAATCCCGCGTGAAAAAGGATCTGGGCCAGGCTGAAAAAATCCTGGATGATGACCATTACGGGCTAGAGAAGGTCAAAGAGCGGATTGTTGAATACCTTGCCGTTCAACAAAGGTCAAAAAAGCTGAAAGGTCCGATCCTTTGCCTTGTCGGCCCGCCAGGTGTGGGGAAGACCTCGCTTGGCAAATCGGTCGCCAGGGCCACAGGGCGCGAGTTCATTCGCATCAGCCTTGGCGGTGTGCGCGATGAGTCTGAAATCCGTGGCCATCGGCGAACCTATATCGGTTCCATGCCCGGCAAAATCATTAAGGCAATGAAAAAGGCAAAAACCACGAACCCGCTGATCCTTCTCGATGAGATCGACAAGATGGGCCGGGATTTCCGTGGTGATCCGGCATCGGCCATGCTTGAAGTGCTGGACCCGGAACAGAACGGCTCGTTTGTTGATCACTATCTGGAGGTCGAATACGACCTCTCAAACGTGATGTTTCTGACCACGGCGAACTCTTACAGCATGCCAGGTCCGCTTCTGGACCGGATGGAGGTTATCCCGCTGGCGGGCTACACCGAGGACGAAAAGCGCGAGATCGCCAGGCAGCATCTGATCGATAAGCAAATCGGGAATCACGGGCTCAAAGCCTTTGAATTCGAGTTGACCGAAGAGGCCCTGACCAACGTCATCCGCTACTACACGCGCGAAGCGGGGGTTCGGAACCTGGAACGGGAGATTGCAAAACTGGCGCGAAAAGCAGTGACCAGCATCATCAGGAAACAGGCGAAAACCGTCACCGTCACGCCGGAGCAGCTAGAGGACATGCTGGGTGTCCGCCGCTTCAAGTTCGGGCTGGCAGAGGAGGACGATCAGATCGGTGTTGTCACGGGGCTGGCCTGGACCTCGGTTGGCGGGGATCTCCTGTTGATCGAGGCACTGCGTTTGCCGGGCAAAGGCCGGATGAAGACCACCGGCAAACTTGGTGATGTCATGAAGGAATCCATTGATGCGGCCTCTAGTTTCGTGCGGTCCATCGCGCCCCGGATCGGTGTGAAGCCACCGCGGTTTGACAAATGGGATATTCACGTCCACGTGCCCGAAGGCGCAACCCCCAAGGATGGCCCTTCTGCGGGTATTGCGATGGTCACGTCGATCGTCTCGGTGCTGACGCAGATTCCGGTGCGCAGGGACATCGCCATGACCGGTGAGGTGACCTTGCGCGGCAATATCCTGCCCATTGGCGGGCTGAAGGAGAAGCTGCTGGCAGCCCTGCGCGGCGGGATCAAGACCGTGTTGATCCCGCAAGACAATGCAAAGGATTTGCCCGAAATTCCCGATAACGTGAAGGACGGGCTGGATATCGTTCCGGTGGCGCACGTGTCCGAGGTGTTGAAGCACGCACTGGTGGTTGACCCCGAACCGGTGGAATGGGATGAAGCGGTTGAAGACGCCGCCGCACAGGCCACACTGGACACCCCTGATGCGGGGACAACCACCACACACTAAGGCAGACGCCCCGAAAGCCAATTAAACCGAAAACCGGTCGCCGCATCGCCAGGCAGTGGGCGGGAAATGGTTGCCTTTTTTGGTATGGCGTTATGTCTGGGAGTCTGCAAGCGCAGCAGCCTGCGGTTCAACACCTGGCATAATCAAGCGGGGCAGGGGGTTCAGAGCGGAAAAGTTCTGCCAGAGCACTCTGCATCCCCGCATGAACACGGGGGGGCTTGCGAACCCTGATGCGGCAAGCTAAACACCGCCCCCACGGGTGATTAGCTCAGTGGTAGAGCGCTTCGTTCACATCGAAGATGTCGGGAGTTCAAATCTCTCATCACCCACCACGTTTCCTTGGGTGGGTGGGTGCCCTACGCCGTCTGTTTCGTGTCCCTGGCTGGACAGGCTCTGCCGCGTATCCGATGATCCAGCCTTGGGGCGTGTTTGGGGGCATGCCGCCTTTCGGGGAAGGCTGTGGGTGCTTTGGCAGTGTTCCCCTTTACGCAGACATGGCGTACGGTGGACTGGATTGTGCCGCACAGGGTAGTGGCCAACGTGGCGCGGGTTGCCATGATAGTGCTCTGTGTTTGAACTGGCTTTGGCGTTTTTGCAGTGCGAGTTGGGGCATGGACATCGCGGGCGATCTTTTCATCCTGCGGCATGGCGAAACCCGCTGGAATGCCGAGGGCCGGTTGCAAGGCCACCTTGACAGCCCTTTGACTGATCGGGGTGTTGCGCAGGCCCGGGCGCAGCGGGCGATCCTCGCCCCCGTTTTGCCCGGGGGCAGCGTCGCACGGGTCAGCCCATCCCCACGCGCCATGCAGACCGCCGAAATCGCGCTTGCGGGCCTGGATGTTCCGGCGGCAAAGGACGCCCGGTTGCTGGAGGTCGATCTGGGCACCTGGCAAGGGCACACCCTGGACGAGATCGCCGCGGCCAATCCGCATGTTGCAGAAAATCAGGATCCGCATCTATGGAAATTCACCGCCCCTGGGGGCGAAAGCCTGGAGCATATGACCGCCCGTTGCCGCGCCGTTTTGGAAGACATTACCGGCCCAACCGTTCTGGTCACCCACGGCGTCACCTCACGGCTGTTACGCTGCCTGGCCCTGGGCATGTCACCAACTGGTCTTGCCGCACTGCCGGGCGGGCAGGGGGTGGTGCATCGACTCTCTGCCGGTGTGGCGCAGATTCTGCCGTAGCGGCCCGAACGCTGAGGGTCCGGGATACATTGCACATTGGGCAGCTCTGCTCTCCCCCGCACGCCCGACGTACCGGACGGGTTGTGGATGGTCGCTGCCGGGGTCATGACCGCGATTGTGCGCCCTGTCCTGATCCAGGGCTTGCCCGGTGCCGCTGCATTGGATAGAGTGCGCCACTGGCTTGGGTGGTTAGCTCAGTTGGTAGAGCACTTCGTTTACACCGAAGATGTCGGGGGTTCGAGTCCCTCACCACCCACCATGACATTCGCTTTTGGTTTTGATGGTTCGCCTTGTGTATTGCAACGAGGGGGATTGTTTCTGTCAATTTCGCTCCCGTGGTCGTGATTGTGCAGATTCAATGAGCTTCTTTTTGGGGCGGGGTTATTTTGAGGGCCTTTGTCAGCGGATCACCGCAGCTGATCGCTTCTGTAATTTCGCTTTGTCCACGGAAACTAATCTTTTTCTTTTTTATATCCTTCCTCAGATAAGAATTACCTATACTGCCCACAAAAACCAGTTGAAACTTTGGTATGATGTTGGGCGGCAGAATCTTGCAGGCAACTTTGGCACCCGCCTGAAGTTGGGCCAGGGTTTGCCCGCTTTTCTTGTTCCTGCCACCTGACAATTCCATCGGCACCACCCATTCTGGCACGTCATCCGCACCATCGGCGATAAACAGGTAATCACAGCGCGTTTCGCTTTCGCCGAGTAGTGCGCCGGGTTTGTCAAAGTCGATAATTACATGAGGGGCGGGGGCACCATCAAGATTCACGCTACATTTTCCTTTGTTGCAGCTGTGGACAAAGCATTTGGGATTCAGTTTTTCCCTGATGGCTTCTGTAAGGCTGGTCATGGCGTTCCATTGATAATATCGGCCCACCGGTTGTGCAGGTCTTGTGCGACCGAATCAAAGTCCGAGGCATAGCCGCCCTGGTCTGCATCCCAGGGCATTTCATGGATGCGGGTGCCAGTGCTGGCATCCTGCGGGGATTCAAAAAGCCAGACCCCCACATCATCTGGCGAAAGCATAGCATCATCGGGTGAAACCGCGGCGGATTCACCCGCATCTCCGGCGGCAACAAGATTTGCAATTTCTTCCAGCACCCATTCGCTATGGGTGGTCAGAAGAACGCGAACCCCATGCCGGACCCAGCCCGCGATTTCACGGGCGAATGCCACCTGCATGGCGGGATGCAGATGTGCCTCGGGCTCCTCAAGGATCAGCAAATCCCCCGGCCGGACATAATGGCGCAGATACAGCGCGACCGGCGCGAGTTCAGAAACCATGGAGGACACATTCACAAGTGGCAGCGACCGGGGCTTATCCCAGCCCTCAGGTGTATAGGTGAACCGGGGGTAACTGACATCTGTTCTTTCGACGGTGATTTTTCCATTCAAAATGTTGCTTTCCAAGCGGGTGGCCATGTCTTTTCCGGGGCCTCTCCTCTCACGAGCCCCGTAACCCATCCCGCCAGAGGAATCGGCAAGATCAACCAGATTTTTCAAAAAGTCAGTCAATACCCCGGACAGGGCGGGCAGGGATGATCCTCCGCCAATGCCCGCACGGGATGCGTTTTGTATCAGGGTACTGACCACCACCTGATGGGCATGCATCACGCCGCCCCGATCCGCAGGCAGATAAAAGCTATCTGGCGTATACAAAAAGCGACGCAAAAGCGACATAACTGAGGGGGCAATCCTGTTCCCAGCTTCGGTGTCAATGCTGAGCACAGCACCCTCAAGGCTGTTCATAGCATCCTCAAGTTCTTTTCGAACCCCCTCTTTGAGGTGGGGGGGCGTTGGAAAAGACAAGTGCCAAGTTTCTGCGGCCTTCGCGTCAATCGATATCTTGCCCGCCTGGGTAATTTTGACGTCCTGGCTGCGCAGCAGAGGGCGGGTGGCATCCCCGTAATCAATGCTTATACGGGCCAGTGGTTCGACTCCTTCCCGCACAAGATGGCCGGGCTTGGACATCCCGAAACAGCTTAGAAGGCCGTCCTTTAATTCCTCTTGTGTGCCCCTAAAGGCAGATTCAAAAATCTTCTGGTCACTATCCGTCAGCTGCACCATCTGATCATGCTGAAGGCTTTCCAGCCAGGCGTTCGGGTTTTCGGGAAAGGGTCTGTTATGGCGTTCGGATTGACGCCTTAACGCAAAACGGAATCCCAGAGATGAAAGGCCATTTAATTGCTTTTCCATCGCATAGATCAATGTGGCCAGCCAGGATTTGCCGGTATTGCTTGGGCCGGTAAAGACGGTCAGCGGGCGCAGATCCACCGCGCCCTCCGCGATAGGGCCGAAATTCTTTATCTTGAATTTTGCCATTCCGGCCCCTTTGCTCCGCGGGGGGCTGACGTTGAACTGAATGATGCTTTGATGAAACGGTCGCTCAGGCGTGTCAAGTATGCCGTGCAGCGCGGCGGTCAGGCGGCGATCCAGCTCAGGTGAACACCCAAAACAAGTGCCGTCAGCGTCTGCATCGCACGCGCTAAAGTTTCATCCCGTGCATCTGCCGGAACCGCTGGATCAGGCTGGAGGTATCCCACCGCCCGCCGCCCAGCTGCTGGACCTCGGCATAGAATTGGTCAACCAGCGCGGTGACTGGCAGGCTAAGGCCCATGGACTTTGCCTGTGCCAGCGCGATTCCCAGATCCTTGCGCATCCAATCCACGGCAAATCCGTGGTTGAACTTATTATCCACCATGGTGCCCGCACGGTTTGCCAATTGCCAGGATCCACCCGCACCCTGGCTGATCAGATCGGCCACTTTCTTTGGGTCAAGCCCCGCCTTTATGGCGAAGAACAGCCCCTCTGACACGCTTTGAATCGCGCCGGCGATGCAAACCTGGTTGATCATCTTTACCATCTGGCCCGCGCCGACCGGCCCGAAATGCATGATCACTTTGGCATAAGCCCCGATCACGGATCGGGCGGCATCAAAATGCGCCTGTTCCCCTCCGCACATGATCGCCAATTGTCCGGATTCGGCCCCCGCCTGTCCGCCAGAGACCGGCGCATCAACCCAACCGATCCCGGCCCTGGCTGCCTCTGCCCCCAACTCCCCGGTGATCAGGGCCGAGATGGTGGTGTGATCGACAAACACCGCGCCCCTGGCCATGCTGGCAAGCGCACCGTCCGGTCCCGTGGCCACCGCGCACAGGTCATCATCATTGCCGACGCATGCCATAACAAACGCCGCCCCTTCGGCGGCGTCCCTCGGGGTTGCCCCAACGCTGCCGCCATGGTCCGCCACCCAGGCCTCGGCCCTGGACCGGGTGCGGTTATAGACCGTCACTTCATGCCCTGCGGCGCACAGATGCCCGGCCATCGGGTAGCCCATCACGCCCAATCCCAGGAACGCCAGTTTCGCCATGCTTGCCTCCTCTCGAATCCGTAGTTTTCCCTTCAAGAGACCTAGCAGCCGTCCCCTGAGCAGACCAGCCCCCGGCGACGTGCTGCGCCGCGCCGCCCGTCAAAGGGGCAAAGCGTGATCCCCTCTGCCTCCAGTGCCGCACGGACGGCACGGGCGATATCAACCGCTTCGGGCGTGTCACCGTGCAGGCAGATGGTGTCGATCATCGCTGGCACCGGCACCCCGTCCCCGGGGATGATCGTACCTGCCTTGACCATCCGGATGATCCGCGCCCCGGCAACCTTTGGATCATGGATCACCGCGCCGGGCACCGAGCGATCAAGCAGCGTCGCATCGGGGTTATAGGCGCGATCCGCGAATATCTCTCCGGCCCAGGCGCAGCCAAGGGTGCGCACGGCCTCTTCCTGTGCGGTGGTGGCCAAAACAGTGATGATCAGGTCAGGATCAACCGAGAGTGCCCCAGCGTAGCACGCCCGTGCCATGGCGGCATCCCGGGCGCACATATTGGCCAGTGCACCATGCAGCTTCAGGTGCCGCACCCGCCCGCCTGCTGCCCGCGCCATGGCCTGTGCCGCGCCCAGTTGATAGCGGATCAGATTGGCCAGGCTCTCATGGTTCAAATGCATCTGGCGGCGACCAAACCCTTGCAGATCGGCAAAGCCGGGATGTGCACCGATACCGACACCGCGCTCAGCCGCCATCGCCATCGTCCTGGCCATGACATCGGGATCACCCGCATGGGCACCACAAGCGATGTTGGCCGAGGTCACCAAGGCCAGCAATTCCGCATCGCGGCCCATGACCCAAGGGCCGAAACTTTCGCCCATATCCGCGTTCAAGTCAACAGAACGGCTCATATCTCATCCTCCTGTCCAGTGACGGCCCCATCAACCAGGCGATACCTGAGCAGATCGGCAATCGTTTCCGGGGATCGAATTAATGGCTTGATGCGGCGCGGCAAAGCGGCCTGCGCCTTATCCGCCGCCTCTTGCGCGGTGCAGGCCTCTTTCCACGACAAGAAGCTGAAGGTCAGTTTCGCCTTCGCCGGTGTTTGCACAGCTTTCGGCAGGTCAGCGGGCAGAACCGACGCGATCCGGGGATAGCCCCCGGTGGTCTGGCACTCGGCCAACAGGATCACTGGTACCCCGTCGCCGGTGATTTGCACATCTCCTGGTGCGATCCCCTCGGACACGATGGAAAGACCCTCTGATAAACCAAAGCCCTCTCTCTCTCCCATCAGCCGCAATGCCATACGGTTTGAGCGTGGGTCAGGGCGAAACGTGCCCGCTTTGAACCGGGCGCGGAGCTCCGCCGGAAAAAGCGCGGTCTGAATCGAAGGCATCAGCCGCAGAATTCCACCCGAAAAGCGGTCCGCCACCGCCAAACCCAGACCGATTCTGCCACCAGTGTCGGTCCCGATCGGCAGCACATCACCCGGTGCCAGTGCCGCCCCCAAACCAGCTGTCAGATGGGTCGCACGCCCGCCCAGAACCAGGGGTACCTCAATGCCACCTCCGAAATGCAGATAACCGACGCGCCCCGCAAGCGGGCGACCGATGGTCAACCGCACCCCTGGCAGCAGCAGGTGGCTGGCTTGCCAGGCCAGCGTTCTGTCCCCAGCGTGAACCTCCATTGGCGCACCGGTCAGGGCAATGCGCACGGGTTCTGTCACTTCGCACTGAATGCCCGCACCGATCATTTCTACTGCAGCTAATTGCGGGCTTTGGCCAAGCAGAACCGCCCCTTCGTGAATTGCCAGCCGGTCCAGTGCCCCGCCACGCGACAAGCCCTGGGCCAGATGGCCGGTGCGGCCCAAATCCTGGACCGTGGCCCCTGGCCCGGCGCGATGCACCACCAAATGCCTCACCCGACCTGCTCCGCCTCGGCACCGCCATCACTGCCATCCGGGTCGGCCAGAAGGCGTTCGATATGATCCCGATCTGTGGGCACGAAACTTATTTCATCGCCAGGGCGCAGAGGGAACGCCACAGTCGCCCCTGGTCGAAAGGACCGAAACGCCGTTTGCCCCACATGCCGCCACCCGGTTGGCGAAGGACGCGAGAACAACACGAATTGCCGGACGGCCTGGACCAGAGCACCCTGGGGTACCCGGGGCGTCAGGCTTGTCTGGCGTGGAATGTCCCACCGGGGCGGCAGCACGCCCAGATAGGGCTGGCCGGGGGCAAAGCCGATGGTCAGCACACGGACGCGGACCTGCGACCACTCGGTTATCGCCGTCGCCGTATCCACGCCTGCCGCCTGTGCCGCACTGTCCAGACCGGGGGCCAGGGATCCGCCGAAAACAGTGGGGATGCGCCAATGTCGCCGCCCGTCTGGCAAGGGCGCATCATACCAGTCACGGGATTGCAAAAGCGCACGCAGGCGATCCGATACATCCGCGCTGGATTGCGCCCCGGCGACCAGCCGCACCACGACAGAGACGAGGGTGGGGGCAGTCTCGGCAACCTCTGCCCAGTTTAGGCACTCCAACTCGGCCCGAAACGCCAGGGCCGCGCGATTTGGTGCCTCGGTGAACCGGTTGGCAAAACTCACCAGAAGTGCGTCCAACCCCATGGGTCGAACAAAAGGAAAGGACGGCGCACGCCCATCGAGTGACAAAGAGGCCAGGATCATGCTCCGCTACACCGTCGGCACGACGATACAGTGGCACAGAGGCAACGGCAATTCGCAAGGAACCGCACCGACGGCACAGGGCCAGGGATTTGCATCCCTGGGTAAAATTTACCACCTCATCCGCGATTACGGCGGACAGGTTTATTACGAATCGATGCCCAAGGCACCCTGCCCATCGGCAAATCCGCCAGTCGGACAAGCCATGCACCAGCGGTCAAAGCCAGTGCTGGCCGAATTTGCATTCTTTGCACAGAAAGGCACTTATACCCCCCTAACCGCGCGGCGGCAGCTGGTCGCCCCAGTTGCCATCAAACGCCACCACAAAAAGGCGACCGAACAGCACCAGAAACCAAACCCCGATCAGGCTCATAACGCCGCCAAAGATGATTTCGTATAAATAGCCCAGAATAAATTCTATCATGTTCTTCTCCCTTGGGTTATGATCGCTCCGGCGGCTCAACGCATCCAAACAGGACGTTCGTTTTCATGCGCGGTGGGGTTTCATGGTCAAACTGCCACAGCGTGATTCTGGCCCCGATGTTCCATTCACGGGTGATGTTCTCACCGTTATTGCCTTTGCGAAAGATCCACATGTCACCGATTTGTACCTTCAACGGGTTAGATAGATCGTCCGCACCAATGCCAGTTCCGATGATAATGTCGTCTTCTTTGTCTCTAAGGAAGGGGATGGATGTATAAGTCATGATAATTCTTCCTGTATCTGGCCAAGAGCTTTAGCCTCCGATTCGGCATCATGTGTCAAGCGGTCTTAGCAGGGTTGCCTTTAAAGTCGATTATCTTGCCGTACCCGCCCTCACTATTCTGTTTGAGCCGCGCCCTAACCCCGGTATCTGTCGCCGGCCTTCGTATGGGGTTATGGATGTTGCCGTGATAGCCGCACCCAGGTGCCGGATGACATCAATGACCCGGCCGGGCGGGGAGTCATGCCCGCGGCATAATAATGGCAGCCCGCTCTAACCCTCTCGTAGCAGCCGCGCCTTCTGTTTCTGCCAATCGCGCCTGGCCTCTGCCGCGCGTTTGTCCTGCATTTTCTTGCCCTTTGCGATGCCAATCTTCAGTTTCACCAATCCGCGATGATTGAAATACATCACCAAAGGTACCAGCGTCATGCCCCGACGTTGTGTGGCGTTCCACAATTTTGACAACTCCCTGCGGCGGCACAGCAGCTTTCGCCGCCGCCGGTCCTCGTGCTGGAAGGCTTTGGCCTGCAGATAGGGCGCGATATAGCTGTTCACCAGCCACAACTCCCCATCTTCCACCGCAGCATAGCTTTCTGCGATGTTGGAACTGCCTTTGCGCAGGGATTTCACCTCGGAACCTTCCAGAACAATCCCGACCTCCAGATCATCCTCAACGGCATAATCGTAGCGTGCACGCCGGTTCTCGGCGATCATCTTATAATTGGGGGTGTCAGATTTCCCGGTCATGGGGGCGAGCATAGGGTCTTAATCCCTGCCTTGCCAGGCTTGTGGGTATCGATGTTGAGAATCCATGGTTTGATCTGAAGAAACAGGGTGCCGTCGGGATTCCCGCACTGCTGCCAGGTAAAGTCCATGGCTCTCGCCAGTTCGCTGCGCTGGGGCCACCTAAGGCAGGTGGCCCTTCGCATTCCATCAGGCCGTGGGCTTACGTGTCGCCGTGGATCATATCCGAGGGAATGTCGGCACCAGCGTTTTCCGTGAACCATCGGGCGGCACCCGGGTGCCACATCATCACACTGTTCTTGTCCCAGTTTTCCGGTAGGGTGGACCGCGCCGCGCGATGGATATTCACCATCCGCTCATTGTCGGACATCACCGTGTCAACCACCGCATAGACAAAGCTGGCAGGCAGCGCACAATTGGCGATGGCGAAGTTCCACATTGAAACCGACCTTGCGTCATCTTCCAGCGTGGTATAGGTATCGGCGGCGATGTCGAACTGGCTGACCGGGAACACCTCCATGATTTTGGCCTGCTCTTCCTCGGTGAACTCAATGATGTTCACGTCCGTCTGCACTTCCAACTGACTGACCGCGGGTACTGGCACACCGGCGGCGAAGGCGATCACGTCCAGAAGGCCGTCTTGCAACTGACTGCCCAAGTCTGACCAGCCACCATTGCGGCGTTCAAACTCGACGCCGAGCGTTTCCATCATGCGCGGGAAATAGGTGTCCGAGGTGGACCCCGCAGGGCCGAAGCCGATGCGCGCACCTGCCGGGATTTCATCAATTGAAGTGATGCCCGAAGAGCTGAGTGCGGTAACCGAGAACGGTGTTTGATACATCGGGAACATCGCGCAGGCATTGGTCATCTGCAGTCCTGGCGCAATCGGGTTGGTGCCTTGCAGGCTTTCCGCCGCCGGGCCCATGGTTGTCATGCCGAACTGCGCTTGACCAGTATGTACCAGTGCCATGTTTTGCATCGGGCCACCGGTGACTTCGCCGCCGCCCGCCAGGCCCAGCTCTTCCGCAACCAGGTTCGCCCAGCCTGAACCATAGGCAAAATACGTGCCGCCTTGCGATGCGGTACCCACAGTGAAGCTTTCCGGCCAACCATCACGATCCTGATGGCCCTCGGCAAAGGCGAAGGATGTTATCAGTGCCGTCGTCATGGCAAGTGCGGTCAGTTTGACAAATGTCATTGGGGTCTCTCCTTCCCATTTCTGGACACCCTGCGCCTTGTGCGCAAAGTCCTGTTATCCGGGCCATAGATGTAGCACGGCCCCTGAAAAATGCAAGCAGATCGCGGGTCAGGCCACGGCCAGGGCCTTGATGATCGGGCCGAAATCAGCTGCTGTAAGGGATGCGCCCCCTACGAGTGCCCCATCAACATTCGGGACAGCGAAAATCCCGGCGGCATTTGACGGTTTGACGGATCCCCCATAGAGCAGGCGGATACCCTCTGCTGTCTCTGTACCGAAACTGTTGGCCAACCATGTGCGAATCTCTTGATGCGCGGCGGCGATCTCCGCTGCGGTTGGAACCAGCCCGGTGCCGATGGCCCAGACCGGTTCATAGGCGATAACCAGCCGTTCGGCGGGGGCACTATCGGGCAGAGATCTGGCCAGTTGGCCACGCAGCACATCGAGCGTCCCGCCTGTCTTGTATTGCGCCTCTGTCTCTCCGATGCAAACGATGGCGATGAGGTTTTCAGACCAGGCGGCTTCGGTTTTAGCACGAACAAGTGCATCAGTCTCACCGTGATCTGTGCGTCGTTCGGAATGCCCAAGGATGACGTAACTTGCGCCCGCATCGTGCAGCATGGCAGCGGATAAATCGCCCGTATGTGCGCCCTTCGCGCTTGGGTGGCAATCCTGCGCCCCGACCATGATACCCTCGACAGCCTGAACCATCCGCGTAATCAGCGTGGCGGGCGGGCAAAGCAGAATGTCTACGTCGGGGGGGGCAGGCAGCACCGATGCCTCGGCCAGATCGCCCGAAAGCCCGTGCATCTTCCAGTTTCCGGCCACCAATTTGCGGGGCATCGCGCCACTCCCTTATGGATGACCCGCCCAGTGTATCAGGGCCACAGGGCGCGGGAAAGGGGTTAGGGGGTGCCACATGTCAGACTGCGTGAGGGGTGGAGAGTTGGGAACGATATAGGGGAATTGTGCAGGATCAGAGTGTGTGAAATCCAGTGGGGCAACGGGGGCAGTTGGGGGGGCGGGGGGAATGGCTTGAAACGGGCATATTGCAAGGGGCGGGTAATGACTGTGCAAGTGCAGGGTTTACGGGGTGGTTAAAAAGCAGAGGAATCGGTACGGCATGTTGAGGGTGCATGCCTGATTTGGTGCATTCGGGCCCAAGGTGGGGCGCGTAATCCAGGCGGGATCAGGTAGTCTTTACCGGAGCGGACCAACCAGGATGAACACCTCAATGAACACCGTGTGCATTATGCCTCTGTGAATAAACGGGCAGGTCACAAGCCGCCGCAGAACATGCGGCGCGAATGTGCCGGTAGCGCATATCCAATCAATCGGGTTGTTGAATTGCATGCAGCCCCGGATTGTCCCCCAACGCCAGCCGAGCCCACCACCATAGGCGACAGGATATTGAATGAAGCGGCGTCCGGCGGCACGTGCCCGGTTGACGGGGCTTCCCACCCTGGGTAAGCGAGGTTCGGGTGCCTGGCCAAAATCAAGGTACGAAAATTCGACAGGCTGGCAAAGGTCCAACCAGAACCAGATGAGGCAACAGCCCATGGGCGATCCGGGTTTTAAACAGCGCGCATTCTCGGGGATTCAACCCTCGGGCGGTTTGACGCTTGGCAATTACCTGGGCGCGATCAGACGATTTGTAAAGATGCAGAATGCCGGTATTTATGAGACGGTCTACTGCATGGTCGACTTGCACGCGATCACCGCCAGACTGGTGCCTCCGCGGGAGCTCATCCACAACACCCGCGAGCTCTGCGCAGGTTTCCTGGCCTCGGGCGTCGATCCGGAGAAGTCTATTGTGATCAACCAGTCGCAAGTGCCCGAGCACGCACAACTGGCCTGGATTTTCAACTGTGTCGCGCGCATGGGCTGGATGGGCCGGATGACCCAGTGGAAGGACAAGTCAGGCAAAAATGCCGAAGGATCCTCGCTTGGTCTTTTCGCTTATCCCGCATTGATGGCGGCGGATATTTTAATCTACCACGCCACCCATGTACCCGTGGGTGAAGATCAGAAACAGCATCTGGAATTAACGCGCGATATTGCAACAAAGTTCAATCATGATTACGGCGTGGCGTTCTTTCCAATCCCCGGGCCGGTGATCGAAGGCATCGCCACGCGCGTGATGAGCCTGCAGGACGGCACCAGGAAGATGTCGAAATCCGACCCATCTGACAAAAGCCGCATCAACATGACCGATGATGCCGATGCCATCGCCGGAAAAATCCGCAAGGCCAAGACCGACCCGGACCCATTGCCGGACAATTTGGACGGACTGGCCGACCGGCCCGAGGCCCGCAATCTGGTGAATATCTATGCTGCGCTGGCCGAAACCTCGCCGCAGGCGGTGCTGGATGCGCATGCGGGCGCACTGTTCGGACGTTTCAAGGGTGCGCTGTCGGAATTAGCGGTAGCGACCCTGACCCCGATATCGAACGAGATATCCCGCCTGATGGCCGACCCTGCCGAGATTGACCGCATCCTGGGCCGCGGGGCAGACCGCGCACGGGAGATCACCGCCCCGATCCTGGAACAGACATACGATATTGTGGGGATGGTAAGGCAACACCTTTGACCGCCCAGGCGAATTGCCTATACGTATCTGCTGTTGATGAAGGTGAAGCCATCTGTCAGTTTATGATAATCAAGAACAAAGTGTCGTATTAATCGTGAATTGATATGCATGATCCTTGACGTTTGTGAGGAGAAGATACGCCAAACTCCTTGATAAACCTCGTGCGAAATTCAAATACAAAGCGCACAGAGGGCCGCATTCCACGACTCTTTCTGTCCGTCTGATCTTAACCGAGCAGCCCGCGCCGGACCAAACTGGCACCTGCCACGCTCAGGACGACAAGCGTCACCTTGCGAAAGACATCCGGGTTCAACCGGTCGCTTAGCCAGAACCCGGCCCGCATGCCGATAAAGCCGGGGATCAGAAGTGCAGCCGAGAACAGGGCAGTAACCGGATTCAGGACGCCGGAATGGAGATGCCCGGCCAGCAGGCTGACTGACCCCAGGCCATAGACCACGCCCTGCACCAGCATCTGCCGGGTCTTTGGTGTTTCCAGCGCGATCAGGTAAAGCACCGTGGGTGGCCCCCAGGTGCCAGTCAACCCGCCAAGAGCACCGGCGAACAGGCCGACACACCATTCCGCCACCGGGCGCCATGCGGGGGGGATATGAAACCGCACACCGAACAGCTGAAGCAACGACAGCACCATGACCGGCACCCCCAGGACCAGATACATGGTCCGGGTCGGAATGCCGGTAACAAACTGCGCCACGATCAGGATCATCACGCAGACGATGCCGATATAGCGGCGGTATTCGACGATGACCGCCCAAGCCGCGCGGCCACCGAAGCGGAGAACCTGAAGCAGATTGCTCATCACCACTGGCAGAATCAGCCCGGCGATGGCCAATTGCGGCTCCAAGAACAGCGACAGGCCGGACACCATCACCAGGGGCATGGCGAATCCGACGGCACCTTTGATGAAACCGGCGGCAAAGGTCACACCCAATGCCGCGGAAAATGCCCAAAGTGGCATAAGTTGCAGCGTCTCGTCCATGGCCAAAGCCCCTTCTGCCCCCGTATAGTGTCACCGCACCGCAAGACAAGCGGGACATTTATCGGTCATGCGCCCCCTTTAATCTATTGTGCTCTTCTTGCGCTTTGCCTGCGGAAATTCTATCCCTCCGGCGAAAATCATGATGACAGGGGGGAAGCGTTCATGCCCCGTAACGGACAACCGATGCCCGATGATCCGGCCCAAAGTACCCCTTTGCCCGACCTGTTAAGCCTGACCGCGCAGGCGGTTACCCCGGCGGGGGCCATACTGGACACGGCCATCGACCGGGTGCGCAGGGTAGTATCGGTCAAGGGGCGCGTATCCGGTGCGGCACTGGAGCGGAACCAGACAGCAGCGCACGGTCTGGCCTGGCTGGCGACTTATGTAGAGGCACTTCGCCAGATGCAGGGCTGGGCCGAGCGTTTGCAAGCGGATGGCCGTTTTGGCGAGGTGGAGGCACTGATCCATCAGATCGCCTTTGGTGAGTATCTCTGGCAAATCTATGGCGGTATTCCGATGAGCCAGGGAGAGATCCTGCGACTGCAGGATTTGGGCCTGGACCAGGATGATCAGCGCGGGCTGATGCTGCCCGCGGTGATGACGCTGTGCCAGATGGGCAACACCCAGGGTGCGCGTCTGCGCCTGGTCACCCTGATGCAAGAGCAGGCGGCCAATATCACGGTCGGGGCCTCGGGCCTTGATGATGCGTTAGAGATGATCCGCGCACAGTTCCGACGCTATGCGGTGGAAAAGGTCGAACCCTTCGCCCATGACTGGCACCTGAAGGATGCGCTGATCCCGATGGAGGTGATCAAGGAACTGGCCGAGATGGGTGTCTTTGGCCTGACGATCCCCGAAGACTATGGTGGCTTTGGCCTGTCTAAAGCGTCAATGTGCGTTGTATCGGAAGAACTCAGCCGCGGCTATATCGGTGTGGGATCCCTTGGAACCCGATCCGAGATCGCTGCCGAGTTGATCCTGGCGGGCGGCACCGCCGCGCAGAAGGAAAAATGGCTACCGCAATTGGCCAGCGGCGCGATGCTGCCGGCCGCTGTCTTCACCGAGCCCGACACTGGTTCAGACCTTGGCGCACTGCGCACCCGCGCGGTCAAGGATGAAAATGGCGATTACAGTATCACAGGCAGCAAGACCTGGATCACCCACGCCGCACGCGCCCATGTGATGACACTTCTTGCGCGGACTGATCCGGCAACGACAGATTACAGGGGCCTTAGCATGTTCCTGGCCGGGAAAGAACCAGGCACGGACGCACAGCCCTTTCCCGTCAACGGCATAACCGGCGGTGAGATTGAAGTACTCGGATATCGCGGGATGAAAGAATACGAGCTTGGCTTTGACAACTTTCTTGTGAAGGGCGAGAATCTGCTTGGCAGGGAAGAGGGCCAGGGCTTCAGGCAACTGATGGAAACCTTCGAATCGGCCCGTATCCAGACGGCCGCGCGGGCCATCGGCGTGGCACAATCGGCACTTGATGTATCAATGCAATATGCCCGGGATCGCACGCAGTTCGGCAAACAGCTGATCGCCTTTCCGCGTGTCGCGTCGAAGCTGGCCATGATGGCGGCAGAGATCATGGTGGCCCGGCAGTTGACCTATTTTTCCGCCCGGGAAAAGGACAAGGGGCACCGTTGTGATCTGGAGGCGGGAATGGCCAAGCTCCTTGGGGCCCGCGTGGCCTGGGCGGCGGCGGATAACGGATTACAAATCCACGGCGGGAACGGCTTTGCGCTGGAATACAGGATCAGCCGGATTCTCTGCGATGCGCGTATCCTGAATATCTTTGAAGGGGCCGCCGAGATTCAGGCACAGGTAATCGCGCGGCGCATTCTGGGTTGAATGCCCCCAAGATCGCCCGGGACAGGGTCGATGAGTCCCCGTGTGCTGCGCCTCTGCTGGTCTATCGCTGCGTTGTATCCGGGGGGCGGCGGTTGATCCGGTTCACCAGGTGCTGCCGGGCGGGTGGAATGGGCCTGTTACCCAAGGCCCGCGCCATGTGATGGGCCAGAAAATACCCGGTCAGGCGAAACCCCTCGGCCAGATTTTCGGCCGAGGCAGGGCCGCCCGTGACCAGACATTGCGGAAGCGGCAAAAGGCGGCTTGCCCATGTCCCTGCCCCTTCGGCACTGACGGCACGGCCGGTTTTGGGGGAGACGTGGGTTAACCCGTGGCGTGCACCGGTCACCGCGCAGGCGGTCAGATCAAGCGCAAAGCCCATCTCGTCAAGCAGCGACAATTCCCACTCAAGGTAGGCCCGCGCCCAGTGCGTCGCGCCCAACCCGTCAAGCAGCGCGACAGAGCGCGCGTAAAGCACCGGATGCGGCACATGCTCGGGCAATGTGAAGGACAGAAGCGCACACACCGCCGCCAGCCCGGCCAGCGTGACTGGATTCGCCATGGCCCCTGCCGCGCGGCACCGAATCGGCTCGACAGTGAAGCTCCCGATATGTTCGGACAGCCGCGCCCGCCAACGGACATCAAGCTGCGCCCCGGGCTGCAATATCGGGGCCATCTTGCGAGAGGCCCCGCCGCGCACCACCCCGGCACAGCGTCCATGCCCGGCGGTGAAGACCTCAATGATCGCCGCGGTTTCGCCATGTGGGCGCACTGCAAGCAACACACCTTCACTTCGCCAGTCCATGACGCTGGTTTATGGCCTATAGCCCCTGACTTGTCCATTGCCGAACTGGTGTTGCGGGGCGAAATAAGCGGCGAATCGTGTGCGGAATCGAGGCCGCTTGGGCGTCGATAATCCGGGCCTCGGGGGGCAATGCAACCTGCCCCCAGGCACCTGCTGCACCCCGGGCGGACAATGATGGTCTGGTGCAGGGGAATGTGGCTGAAGGGGCCATGGCTTGGGATTCAAGTGATCAGGTGCGGGTGATCACAGGTTGGTGGTAGAGTCGGGTTCGAATATGAACATATCCGCGGTAATGGCAAAGGCCGCGACACCCGTAAGCGTGATGCTGTTGCCAGAACCCAGATCAATCACGGCATCCGTGGCACCGCTTGCCGCGGCTTGCACTGCCGCGAAATCCGCGAACGCGCCCTGATCAAGGACGATCTTGTCCCCGGTCACGTTGAAGTCCGTGATGGTGTCCTGACCAGAACCGGGATCCAGGAAGCGGAAGTGATCCGCACCATGACCACCTGTCAGGCTGTCGTTCCCGGCGCCACCGTCCAGCGTATCGTTCCCGGCACCCGCACCGCCATCAAGACGGTTGGCACCAGCATTCCCGGTCAGGGAGTCGTTATGGCGTGAACCACGGAGGTGCTCAATATTGCGCAGCTCATCGCCCGCGGCGTGGCCACCGGTGTTTGAGGCCCCCACGACAAGGCTGACATTCACGCCAGCGTCCGAAAACAAATAAGCGGCTTCGTCCTCACCCGCACCGCCATCCAGCGTGTCGGCACCCGCACCACCAGAGAGCCGGTTGGCACCAGCATCCCCGATCAGGGTGTCGTTATGGCTTGATCCACGGATGCGCTCAATATTGCGCAGCACATCGCCCTGGGCGTCGCCACCGCTGGCCGTGCCAGCCACAAGGTTCACATAAACGCCTGCGTCCGAAAACCAATAATCGGCCTCGTCCTCACCCACACCGCCATCCAGCGTGTCGGCACCGGCATCGCCGGTCAGCCAGTCGTGACCGGCACCACCTGTAAGGCTGTCAGCACCGGCATCGCCGCGCAGCCAGTCGTGACCGGCACCACCTGTCAGGGTGTCGTTACCGGCAAGACCATAGAGAGCATTGTTGCCGTCATCTCCGGTCAGGGTATCGTTATGGTTTGAGCCGGCCAGGTTCTCAATATCGCGCAGCACATCGCCCGCGGCGTGGCCACCACTGGCCGTGCCAGCCGCAAGGTTCACATGAACGCCTGCGTCCGAATCCAAATATTCGGCCCGGTCCGCGCCGTCACCACCCTCCAGCGTGTCGGCACCACCCTTGCCAGTCAGCGTGTCATTACCAGCACCACCGGTCAGGGAGTCGGGACCGTCAGTGCCTATGATGATCTGGCCTTCCGTGCCAGTTTCGGTCTGGCCGATAATCCCGTTCTCGTTATCTTCATCCGAGCCGCCGCCAGTGCCGGGCGGGGGCGGGCCGGTATCCTCGCCCTCGTCATCTTCATCCGAGTTGACGAGCACGATAAAGGAATGGTCGGATTGCTCGGTGGTCCACGCTGCCCTGGCAGCCGCATCATCAGCATACCCATGGCCTGTCTGGATGAACGTGATGCTATTGCCATCACCTGGCAAAGCAAGGCGCAGGGTGTTGGCGTCAACAACCTCTACAGCAGCAATAACCGCCGCGGCATCCGCGAACGCGCCCGCGTCAAGGATGAGTTTGTCCCTGGCCGTGTCAAAATCCGTGATGGTATCCACACCAGACCCGGACTCTACGAAGCGGAAGTGATCAGCACCATCACCACCTGTCAGGCTGTCGTTCCCGGCACCACCCTCCAGCGTGTCGGCACCCGCACCGCCATCAAGATGGTTGGCGCCAGAATCACCGGTCAGCGTGTCGTTGTGGGCCGAGCCGATCAGGTTCTCGATTCTGCGCAGCATATCGCCCTCGGCGTCGCCACCGCTCTGGGCCACGGTGTCGTCGGCACCAAGGTTCACATTCACGCCTTCACCCGAACCCGCATAACTGGCCGTGTCGATCCCGGCACCGCCATCCAGCGCGTCAGCACCCGCACCACCCTCCAGCGAGTCGGCACCACCCTTGCCAGTCAGCGTGTCGTCACCCGCACCACCGGTCAGCGTGTCGGTACCACCCTTGCCGTTCAGCGAGTCGTCACCGGCACCGCCATCAAGATGGTTGGCACCAGAATTACCGGTCAGCGTGTCGCCGTGGTCCGAGCCGATCAGGTTCTCGATGTTGGTCAGCGTATCGCCCTCGGCGTCGCCACCGGTCTGGGCCACGGTGTCGTCGGCACCAAGGTCCACCATCACGCCCGCACCCGAACCCGCATAACTGGCCGTGTCGGCACCCGCACCGCCATCCAGCGTGTCAGCACCCGCACCACCGGTCAGGGTGTCGTCACCGTCACCGCCGGTCAACGAGTCATTACCGGCACCACCATCAAGATGGTTGGCCATAGCATCACCGGTCAGGGTGTCGGCATGAGCCGAGCCGAGCAGGTTCTCGATGCCTTTCAGCGTATCGCCTTGGGCGTCGCCACCGCTCTGGGCCACGGTGTCGTCGGCACTAAGGTCCACCATCACGCCCGCACCCGAACCCGCGTAACTGGCCGTGTCGGTTCCGGCACCGCCATCCAGGGTGTCAGCACCAGCACCACCGTGCAGGGAATCGGCACCGTCACCACCGGTTAGCTCGTCGTCACCGGCACCACCGGTCAGCATGTCGTCACCCGCACCGCCATCAAGACGGTTGGCATTACCATCACCGGTCAGGGTGTCGTTGTGGTCCGAGCCGACCAGGTTCTCGATGTGGCGCAGAACATCGCCCTCGGCGTCACCACCGGAGACGGTGGCTGTGCTGGCACCAGCCAGGGCCACACTCACGCCGTCGCCCGAACCCGCATAACTGGCCGTGTCGTCATCGGCACCGCCATCCAGCGTGTCGGCACCGTCACCACCGTGCAGCACGTCACCACCGTCGCCACCGAACATCTCGTCGTTCCCGGCATCACCGGACATGCGGTCATTCCCGGCACCACCATACAGCACGTCATCACCTTCACCACCGTCCAGCGTGTCATCATCGGCACCACCGAACAGCTCGTCGTTCCCGTCACCGCCCGTCAGCGCGTCGTTTCCGGCACCACCTTCCAGCACGTCACCACCGTCACCACCGAACAGCGTGTCGTCACCTTCACCACCTTCCAGCAGGTTGGCCGCGTCATCACCGGTCAGGGTGTCGCCGTGGTCCGAGCCGACCAGGTTCTCGATGTTGGTCAGCGTATCGCCTTCGGCGTCACCACCGGAGGCTGTGCTATCGGCAAGGTTCACATTCACGCCATCGTCCGAACCCGCATAACTGGCCGTGTCGTCATCGGCACCGCCATCCAGCGTGTCGGCACCGGCACCGCCGTTCAGCACGTCGTTCCCGTCATCGCCGTGCAGCATGTCGCCACCGTCGCCACCGAACAGCACGTCGTTCCCGTCATCGCCGTGCAGCATGTCGCCACCGTCGCCACCATCCAGCATGTCATCACCTTCACCACCGTTCAGCGTGTCATCATCAGCACCACCGAACAGATCGTCGATCCCGTCACCGCCGGTCAGCGAGTCGTTCCCGGCATCACCTTCCAGCACGTCACCACCGTCACCACCGAACAGCGTGTCGTCACCTTCACCACCTTCCAGCAGGTTGGCCGCGTCATCACCGGTCAGGGTGTCGGCATGGGCCGAGCCGAGCAGGTTTTCGACGTTGCGCAGCACATCGCCCTCGGCGTGGCCACCAGTATTCGAACTGCCATTAGCGGTCACATTCACGCCCGCACCCGAACCCGCATAACTGGCCGTGTCGTCGTCACCGGCACCGCCATCCAAGGTGTCAGCACCAGCACCACCGTGCAGGGAATCGGCACCGTCACCACCGGTTAGCTCGTCGTCACCGGCACCACCGGTCAGCATGTCGTCACCCGCACCGCCATCAAGACGGTTGGCATTACCATCACCGGTCAGGGTGTCGTTGTGGTCCGATCCGCGCAGGTTCTCGATGTTGGTCAGCGTATCGCCTTCGGCGTGGCCACCGGTGTTCGATCTGCCATTAACGGTCACATCCACGCCTTTATCCGAACCCGCATAACTGGCCGTGTCGGTTCCGTCACCACCCTCCAGCGAGTCAGCACCACCCTTGCCAGTCAGCGTGTCATTACCAGCACCGCCATCAAGACGGTTGGCCTCATCATCACCGGTCAGCGTGTCGGCGTGGGCCGAGCCGAGCAGGTTCTCGATGCCGGTCAGTGTATCGCCCGCGGCGTCGCCACCAGTGTTCGAACTGCCATTAACGGTCACATTCACGCCCGCACCCGAACCCGCATAACTGGCCGTGTCGGTTCCGTCACCACCGTCCAGCATGTCAGCACCCGCACCACCGGTCAGCGTGTCGGTTCCGTCACCACCGTCCAGCATGTCAGCACCCGCACCGCCGTTCAGGGTGTCGTTCCCGGCACCACCTTTCAGCGAGTCGTCACCGGCACCGCCATCAAGACGGTTGGCACCAGCATCACCGGTCAGCGTGTCGGCGTGGTCCGAGCCGATCAGGTTCTCGATGTTGGTCAGCGTATCGCCCTCGGCGTCGCCACCGGAGACGGTGGCTGCGCCAGCACCAGCCAAGGCCACACTCACGCCTGCGTCCGAACCCGCATAACTGGCCGTGTCGGTCCCGCCACCGCCATCCAGCGTGTCAGCACCCGCACCGCCATCCAGCGTGTCGGCATCGCCCTTGCCGTCCAGCGTGTCATCACCAGCACCACCGCTCAGGGTGTCGGAACCTTCAGTGCCTATGATGTTCTGGCCTTTCGTGCCAGTTTCGGTCTGGCCGATAATCTCGTTCTCGTTATCTTCATCCGAGCCGCCGCCAGTGCCGGGCGGGGGCGGGCCGGTATCCTCGCCCTCGTTATCTTCATCCGAGCCGCCGCCACTGCCGGGCGGGGGCTGGCCGGTATCCTCGCTCTCGTCATCTTCATCCGAGCCGCCGCCAGTGCCGGACGAGGGCTGTCCGGTATCCTCGCCCTCGTCATCTTCATCCGAGCCGCCGCCATTGCCGGGCGGGGGCTGGCCAGTATCCTCGCCCTCGTCACCTTCATCCGAGCCGCCGCCAGTGCCGGACGGGGGCTGGCCGGTATCCTTGCTACCACCACCAGAAGAACCTGCAATGATGGCGACGACGGCCAGGCCACCAAGGGCCACAGCAACGGGGATGACGTCGTCAGCGGAGTCTTCCTCCTCCTCCTCCTGGGTGGACATATGCGCGGTCGGGTCCGCCCCCGTGGCCGCATCAAGTGCTGCGACATCCTTGGATGAAAGGCCGAACAGCTCCGCAATCTGTGCCCGCGTGCGGGGTTCCCACCCGATTATCGCGCCATCGGTGCCCAATTCGGCAAGGAACAACGCCCCCTGCGGGTCAACCAGCACCAGTTCCCGGCCCTCTTCGGCGTAGAAATCCGAAATGATGACGCGGCCCCCGCTGTGCAGGACGACGATCAGGTCGGCCCCGTCGCGGACACTGCGCGCGATGGCCTCCGCGGCCAGGGGCAGCAGAACGCCCTGCGCCCCTTCGGGGACAGCAATGGCCGATGCCGAGGGCTCGGCGGTGAATATCGGTTGATTTATAGACACGATCCGTTTCTATGTTTGCGCGGCGCAGCCTGCAAAACTGCGGCGCGGGGTGGCTGGTGTGTGACGCTCTCGGCCGTTTGATGCTAAAACACCTCTTATCTACGGCACAAGGGCTTGCATTGCAAGCTGCGCACAACCGCCCCAACCCTTACACATAAGCCGCAGACATAAGCGTGCGCGTATACGCCGCTTTCGGGGCCCCGAACACCTCATCACACGGGCCAGCCTCAACGACCTTGCCCGCCTTCATCACGATAAGCGAGTGGGCCAGCGCACGCACAACCTTTAGATCATGGCTGATGAACAGATAGGCCAGACCATGCCGCCGCTGGAGTGCGCGCAGAAGCTCCACAATCTGCACCTGCACCGTTATATCAAGGGCCGAGGTCGGCTCATCCAGTACCAGAAGCCCAGGGCGCAGAATCATGGCCCTGGCAATCGCAATACGCTGACGCTGACCACCAGAAAACTCGTGCGGGTAACGATGCATCACCGCAGGGTTTAGCCCGACCTCGGCCAAACTATCGGCCACCAGCTGCCGCGGATTCCGGCCGGGGGCAGTGCCATGCACCGTGAGCCCCTCGGCCACGATCTGTTCCACCGTCATACGCGGCGAAAGCGCGCCATAGGGATCCTGAAACACGATCTGCATGTTGCGCCGCAAGGGGCGCAGCGCGGCAGAGGTCCAGCCCTGCACATCCTGCCCCATAAAAAGAATCGGCCCCCTGGACGCAATCAGCCGCATAACGGCCAGTGCCAGCGTGGTCTTGCCCGAACCGGATTCCCCCACCACACCCAGGGTCTCCCCCGCCCGGATCAAAAGGCTGGCTGATTGCACGGCCTTCACGTGGCTTACAGTCCGGCGCAAAAGCCCGCGTCGGATGGGAAACCAGACCCTAAGGTTATGGGTTCTGACAACCTCAGGCGCATTTTCGGGTACCGGATCCGGGGTGCCAACCGTCCCGGTTTCCAGCAAATTCCGGGTGTAGGGGTGACGCGGGCCGGCGAAAAGTGCGGCGGTCGTGCCTGCCTCCACAATCTTGCCATCCTTCATCACACAGACCCTGTCAGCAATGCGGCGCACAAGGCCAAGGTCATGGGTGATAAACAAAAGGCTCATCCCCCCAGTGTGTTTCAGATCAGCCAGAAGTGCCAGAATCTGCGCCTGAATCGTCACATCAAGCGCGGTTGTCGGCTCATCCGCAATCAGAAGATCGGGGCCGTTGGCCAGTGCCATGGCAATCATTACGCGCTGACGCTGCCCCCCTGACAGTTGATGCGGGTAGGCCCCAAGCCGCGACTCGGGATCATGGATGCCGACCCTGGCCAGAAGGTCAATGGTCCGCGCACGCGCCGCGCTGGCCCGCAGGCCCTGGTGCAGTGCCATGCTTTCGCCGATTTGCCGTTCCAGTGTGTGCAACGGGTTTAGCGAGGTCATTGGTTCCTGAAAAACAAAGCTGATTTTATTACCCCGCACTCGACGCAAAGCAGACTCAGACGCGCCCACCATCTCGGCCCCGCGATAGGTGATGGACCCCTCGATGCGCGCACTTTCAGGCAAGAGCGCGACGGTGGACAGGGCGGTGACGGATTTGCCCGAGCCGGATTCACCCACAAGCGCGACCGTCTCTCCGTCTTCAATGGTGAAATTTATGCCCTTGACAGCCCGGATGGTGCTGCCGTCCCGGGTGAAGCTGATCGATAAATCCATGACGCTGAGCATGGTCACCTGAACGTCTTCCTGGGGTCAAACGCATCGCGCACCCCTTCAAAGATAAAGACCAGAAGTGACAGCATGATCGCAAAGCTGAAGAACGCGGTAAAGGCCAGCCATGGGGCCTGCAGATTATTCTTGGCCTGCAGGGTCAACTCCCCCAGGGAGGGGGCCGAGGATGGCAGGCCGAAACCCAGGAAATCGAGCGAAGCAAGCCCGCCAATCGTACCAGTGACGATAAAGGGCAGCATGGTCAGCGTGGCAACCATGGCATTGGGCAGCATGTGGCGAACCATGATCACCCGGTTCGGAACGCCAAGTGCCCGTGCCGCGCGGATATATTCAAAGTTCCGCGCCCGCAGAAACTCGGCCCGGACCAAGCCAACAAGGGCTGTCCATCCGAAGAGTACCATAAGAACCGCAAGCAGCCAGAAATTCATCTGGAAAATCGCGGCGATAATGATGATGACAAACAGGCTGGGGGTATAGCCCCAGATTTCGATGATGCGTTGAAATATCAAATCGATCCAGCCACCGAAATAACCCTGCACCGCCCCCGCGGCAATGCCGATGACCGAGGTGAGTGCGGTCACGACCAGCGCAAACATCACGCTAAGGCGGAAGGCATAGATAACGCGGGCCAGCACATCGCGTGCAGTATCATCGGTACCAAGCCAGTGGCTGGCATCGGGGGCCGAGGGCGCGGGCGTGGCAATAGCATTGCTGATTGTGTTATAGGCAAAGGGTACCGGGGGCCAAAGCAGCCAGCCGTCCTGTACGTTCTGGCCGTTGAATGCGCCCGTGTCCTGCACCGCGATGATCACGCCCTCTGGGTCATTCCAGCATTCCTCCAACCCGCCGGAGATGATCAGGCATTGCACCTCGGGGTCGCGATAAACCGCCTCGCTCCGGAAATCGCCACCAAACTGCGTCTCGGGGTAGAAGGTGAAAACAGGGGTGTAAATCTGTCCCCGATAGCCGATGAGAATCGGCTTGTCATTGGCCAGAAGCTCCGCGAAGAGCGACATGCCAAAGAGACCCGAAAAGATGACCAGCGACCAGAACGCGCGGCGGTTTGCCTTGAAATTGCGCCAGCGTCGCCGGTTCAGGGGTGAGAACCAGCCGGGCGGCGCACCGGGCAGAGGGGCGATGCCAAGTGTGGCGGTTGGCGGGGGCGGGGGCACAGTGCTTCAGACCTCCCGCGTCTCGAAGTCGATCCGGGGATCGATCCAGACATACATCAGGTCCGAGATCAGGCCGACAATCAGGCCGATCAGCCCAAAGACAAAGAGCGTACCGAATATCACCGGATAATTGCGGCTGATTGCAGCCTCAAAGCCCAGGCGACCCAGCCCGTCAAGCGAAAAGATCGTCTCAATAATCAGGCTGCTGCCGAAGAAAACGCCGACGAATACCGCCGGAAAACCGGCAATGATGATCAGCATGGCGTTGCGGAAGACATGGCCATAAAGAACACGGCCATGGGCCAATCCCTTTGCCCTGGCAGTCATGACATACTGTTTCCTGATCTCGTCCAGGAAACTGTTTTTGGTCAGGAGCGTCAACGTGGCAAAGGCGGAAATGGTGGAAGCCAGCACCGGCAGGGTGATGTGCCAAAGGTAATCCAAAACCTTTTCCCACCATGTCAGTGTGGTCCACACATCCGAGGGAGAGGTCAGGCCGCGCAACGGGAAAATCTGGTAGAATGATCCTCCGGCGAACAGCACCAGAAGCAGGATCGCGAACAGGAATCCGGGGATCGCATAGGCTACAATTATGACACCCGAGGTCCAGGTATCAAAGCGTGACCCGTCGCGGACGGCCTTACGGATACCAAGCGGGATCGAGACGAAATAGGCGATGAGCGTGGACCACAGGCCAAGCGTGATTGACACGGGCAGTTTGTCAATCACCAGGTCCATCACGCGTTCTGAGTGAAAAAAACTGTCACCAAAATCAAAGCGCACATAATCCCACATCATAAGAAAGAAGCGTTCAACGGCGGGAATACGCCTGGCCGTGCATTCGTCAAAATCGAGGTCGGGCACGCCAGTGAACCCCGGTTCACATATGATGTGGGCGAAATTAAACGATACCTCCAGCTCGTCCAGGAACCGCGGCGGCAGCCCGCGCGCGCCCTGATAAGATCCTTCAACCTCGGTCACGCCCGCTTCGCTGCCAGTGCCAGAGATATTGGCGAAAACATTGCCCTCCCCCTCCAGCTGTGCCAGCACTTGATCAACCGGGCCACCGGGCACAAATTGCGTCAGCGCAAAATTGATGACCATGATTCCTAACAACGTCGGAATCATCAGCATCAGGCGTCTAAGGATATAGGGGCCCATGCCGATCTAGAATGCGCCAGCCTCGCGCAGGGCGGCTTCGGCCACGGGATCCACCCACCAGATGTCCAGAAACCCAAGCGCGTAGGGCGGCAGGTTTTCGGGATAGCGATACATATCGTAATAGGCGACCCAATGGGCCGCGTTGAACCATTGCGGCACCCGGAAGCGTTCCCATCGCAACACCCGGTCCAGTGCGGCCACGGCGACGTTCAAGTCCTCTTGCGTTTCGGCCGCCACCACATGTTCGATAAGCGCATCAATGGCCGGGCTTGCCACGCCGGCGAGGTTAAAAACCGACGTATCAGCGGTGGCCGAGCCAAAATACTGCCGCAGGCCCGACCCCGGTTCATAGCTCATCGGGAAATGATCGGTGATAATATCAAAATCATACTCTCGCTCACGCTGCGTGAGCTGGGCACTGTCCACGCGGCTTAACCTGGCATCAACGCCAATGGCACGCAAGTTTTCGACATAAGGGGTGATGATCCGGTCAAAAAGCACGTTGGTGTTCAGGAACTCAACCTCCAGCGTCTCGCCGTCCGCATTACGAAGCAGCCCGCCAGAACCGCTGAGCCAGCCTGCCTCTTCCAGAAGTGCCACGGCGCGGCGTGCCTGGCGACGGTCCAAGGCGCGGGCGGGGCTGGAGGCAGGCAAGCTAAAGGGGTCTTCGGTGAAGACCTCGGGCTGCAACTGATCGCGCAGAGGTTCCAAAAGTGCTAATTCCGCCCCGGTCGGCGGGCCCGCCGCCTCCATATCCGTGTTTTCCCAGAACGAGTTGACGGGTGAATACAGGCCGTAGAACAGGGTCTGGTTGGTCCATTCAAAATTAAACATCAGACCAATTGCTTCCCGCACACGCGGATCCTGGAATTTCTCGCGTCGAAGGTTGATGACAAAGCTTTGTCCCGGGGCAATGGTGCCATCGGGCAGCTCCCTGCGGACCACATGGCCGCGGTCCAATGCCGGAAAATCATAGGATGTCGCCCATGCGGCTGAGCTGGACTCTTGCCGGAACAGATAATTCCCGGCGGTGAACCCCTCAAACGCTGCGACAGCATCACCGAAATACTCGATTCGGATACGGTCAAAATTGTTGCGTCCAAGAGTGATCGGCAGGCCATCGCCCCAATAGTCCCGGTTCCTCTCATACACAATGCGCTGCCCCGGCTCGACCTCGCCCAACACATAGGGGCCGGACCCGATCAGCGGCCGCAGCCGCATCTCATCAAACCCGAGGCCCGAAGCATCATGGCTGGTGCGCGAGAAGATCGGCAAGCCCCCTGCCGTCTCGATCCGGCCGCGCAGGGGGGCCTCAGAGTTGAAATCATAACGGATCCTGCGGTCATCGATCACCCTGGCCGACTTGATGGTCAGCGGGATCGTGGCGCGGAAACTCGGCAAGCCTTCGTCGCGCAGAATTTCATAGGAGAACAGCGCGTCATCAGCCGTAACCGCCGTGCCATCGGAAAACGCGGCCCCCTTCCGTATTGTGAAAATAACATACGAGCGGTCTTCGGGATAGGCGAGGCTTTCGCAGATCAGGCAGTAGGACGATCCAATCTCATCCGACGTACCCGTCAGCATGGATTCGAAGAACATATTTGACAAAACCGCCGCGCGGCCCTGCGGCGTGTAGGGATGCACCGAGTCGAAAGAACCGGAGGACCAGGCGAACGACATCTCACCACCCTGCGGCGCATCCGGGTTCACATAATCCAGATGCCTGAAATCCGGACCATATCGCAGATTCCCAAAGGTCGATATGCCATGGGCGACGATCAGGGTGTTGTCTTGCGCCCGGGCTATACCTGTTGACACCAGCAAAAGCAGAACCGGTACCAAAACCCACCAGGCCACCAACGGGCCTGCACTGTTGCCAGCGGGTGCCACCACGGCACGGGAATTGCGATTACACATGAAATGCCCCTGCTGTGTTATGGGCGGGCTTATGTTATAAGTTATTGGCCCCCGCACACCGGGGCAAGCGCGAAAAAGCTGTCCGAAAAAGACGGCCTTTCGTTCAAGACGCAAAAATGTATCACTCGTCCAGCGTGTCCAGATAGGCGATCAGATTGGCCCGATCCTCAATGTCGCGCATCCCGTTATAGGCCATCGCCGTGCCGGGGGCATAGTCCCGCGGGCTTTCAATGAATGCCGACAGGTTTTCCGGCGTCCAGTCCCCGGTCGTGGCCAACAAACCATCGGAGTAGTTGAATCCTTCGGCCATATGTTTCGCACGCCCGACAACACCATGCAGAGAGGGGCCAACCCCGTTCACACCGGCCTGATCGGAATGACAGGCCGAGCATTGCCGCCACAGCCGCTCACCAGCTGAGGCATCCGCCATCGCATAGACATCAGCAAAGGCGATCTCGGCAACCTCTTCCGTGGCCATTATGCCACTTTCACCAGTGTCGATGATATAACCAGCCACGTGGTTCTTATCATAATGCTCATGGGCGTGATAGAGGCTTTCGGCAGCCCATCCGCCAAGCAGGAAGATCAAAAGTGCGCCAAAGACAGCACCGCCAGTCTTGGTCAGGGTCATCGTGTCAAACATGTGCGTCCCGCTCTCAGACAGAGTTCGAGGGTATGTATCACCTTCCCCACCCGGCTTTCAAGGTCTATGTAGAGGTGCGAGATACCTGCCAGGAATAAACGCCCGTGACATCCCGTATCGCTTTTCAGGGGGAACCCGGTGCCTACTCGCATCAGGCATGCCGTGTCGCGCGCCCGCATCTGGAGGCACTGCCATGTCCCGGTTTTGAGGATGCCATCAACGCGGTGGTCACCGGCAAAGCCGCACAGGCGATTCTGCCCGTGGAAAACACCACCTATGGCCGGGTGGCTGATATTCACCGCCTGCTGCCGGAATCCGGGCTACGCATCATTGATGAGGCTTTCTTACGGGTGCATATCAACCTGCTTGGTGTACCTGGTGCCAGCTTGGGCGAGATTACCCAGGCCTGGGGCCATTTTGTCCTTCTGCCACAATGCGCGCGGTTCCTGCGCATGCATGGCATCAGGGGCCGGGTCAGCCCCGACAATGCACGCGCCGCCCGCGATGTGGCCGAACGCGCTGATCCAACCCAAGCCGCTCTGGCCTCGGACCTGGCAGGCGAAATCTATGGCCTGGACGTGCTGGCCAGACATATCGAGGATCTCGGCACCAACACCACGCGTTTTCTGATCATGGCGCAAGAGGCGGACATGACCCGCCGGGCCGAACACATGATGACAACCTTCGTCTTCCACGTCCGCAACATTCCCGCGGCACTCTATAAGGCGATGGGTGGTTTCGCTACCAATGGCGTGAACATGACCAAGCTGGAAAGCTATATGGTTGACGGCTCTTTCACCGCAACCCAGTTCTACGCTGATATCGAGGGCCACCCCGAGGATCGCAATGTGCAACTGGCACTGGAGGAACTGACCTATTTTACCAGTTTTCTGAAGGTACTTGGCACCTACCCGGCAGACTCGGCCCGGGATTGAGCGGGCCACCCCGGGTGCTGCCCCGCCCCGCCCATTGCCCGTCAAATCGGTCTGTCGTGCCTGGCCAGTCGTGACCCTTTTCGCGTGTTTCGATCCCCGCAAAAGAAAAGGCCACCCGCCCATCGGAAGTCCCCTGCCTTACGTCCCCGTGCTGGTGGCGATGCAGCATCTGCCGCGCACTCGGGGCTGTCGCCGTCTTCCGGAAGCACGACTCTGGCCAGTTGCCGCCCGGGTTTGGTGTGTGATTCATCCGGTGTCCTGTGTCTCGGTTCCAGCTGTTACAACACCCTGCACCAACCGGTTCTGCGGTTCGCAGTACGTTGTGATCCGCCCGGACGGGCATGACCATTCGGTAAGTCACCCCCCCTTGGTGAGAGTTGAGTTTGCGCACCAAAGCCCGTATTTTCGTCAAAGACCTGTAGAATGGGGGTGGCCAGTGGCGCATCATCTTCATCACTCCGACCTGCCCGACGGGCTGGCCCTTGGCTCTGTTGTCGCCATTGATTGCGAGGCGATGGGCCTGAATCCGCATCGTGACAGGCTGTGCCTGGTTCAGCTTTCGGGCGGCGATGGAGCGGCTCATCTGGTCCGGATCGCGCCGGGCCGAACCGAGGCACCTAATCTGGCCGCGCTTCTGACCGACCCAAAGGTGCTGAAGCTGTTCCATTTTGGCCGGTTTGACATTGCCGCACTGGCGCACGCTTTTGGTGCTTTGGCCGCGCCCGTTTACTGCACCAAGATCGCCTCAAAACTTGTTCGGACCTATACTGATCGCCACGGGTTGAAATACTTGTGCCAGGAACTTTTGGGCATTGATATCTCCAAGCACAAGCAGAGCTCTGATTGGGGTGCGGAACCGCTTGACCCCGCGCAAATTGAATATGCGGCCTCTGACGTCCTGTATCTGCACCGCCTGCGCGATGAACTGGATGCGCGGCTGGCGCGAGAGGCGCGAACAGACCTGGCGCAAGCGTGTTTCGATTTCCTGCCAACCCGCGCAAAGCTGGATCTGGCTGGGTGGCCGGATATCGACATCTTCGCCCACTGATCGGGTTTTATGGCTATCGGGAACAGATATTCACAAATCGTGGCACGGATGAAGGTGTTGTTCCTCCTCTCTGCGCTTGGGCTATTTTCAGTGCTGTTTTCGTTCTCAAACACGCCGGATCCGGACCGTGCCATTCCCTTTACCGAAGTCGATATAGAAAAATTTGCCCGGGAGCAGCGCATTGGCCAACTGCGCTTTGCAGGCATGCTGGAGGACGGGCGAGAGATCTTGCTCTTCGCCGCCCGCGCCGCGCCACTTCAGGGGGATATGACCCGGATCAGCGCGGAATCCGTGCAGATCCAGGTTGGATTAGCCGAGCCCGGCTATCTGGTCCTCTCAAGCGACAGTGCCCTTGTTAACCTGACCGGGCGAACTATGCGGTTGGACGAAAATGTGCGTGTCACCAGCCCCACCGGGTATCGGGTGGACAGCGACCAGATAATAGTATCCATGAGCGACCGAAGCCTGCGCTCACCTGGTCCGGTGTCGGTCACTGGTCCCTCGCTTACCCTAATGGCGGACAGAATGGAGGCGTTCGAGGAGCCATCAGGTCAGGGTTTGGTTTTCAACGGGGCAGTCCAGATGCTATACACCCCCGAGGATTGAGGTGTATTGATGCGCATCTGCAGAGTTTTCATCCTGGCGTTGCTGATGTCGGCCATCCCGGCTTTGGCGCAGATCAATGTCGGCTTTGGCGGCGTGGCCCATGATGCAAGCCAGGCAATCGAAGTGAACGCCGACAACCTTGTGATGAACCAAGAGGCGGGAAACGCGGTCTTCTCCGGCAATGTACTGATCGTTCAAGGCGATCTGCGCATGACCGCAGGCGAAGTAACAGTCCTCTACGACACGCAAGAGGAAGGCGATGGTTCCATGGTGCGCCAAGTCAATGCCGGGGGCGGCGTTCTGATCACCCGGGGAAATGATGCGGCCAAGGGTCAAACCGCCGTATATCTTGTTCGGGCCGCGATGCTGACTCTCGGCGGGAATGTCCTTGTCACTCAGGGATCTACAGCTATTTCAGGCGACCAGCTGGTCGTGAACTTAGCCACGGGCGCGGGTACTGTCGAGGGCCGGGTGCGCACGGTCCTGCAGCCCGGTGGCAACACCGAATGACCAGGCACCCGAATCTGACCGTTACCGATGGCCAGCAGGGGCTGCACATCCGCAATCTGCGCAAAAGCTATCGACGGTGTCCGGTGCTCCGTGATGTCTCCCTGTCCCTGAACCAGGGCGAGGTCGTCGCGCTTTTGGGGCCGAATGGCTCGGGCAAAACCACATGCTTCTATTCCATCGCCGGGCTGGTCACGGCTGATGGGGGCACGGTCATGCTGGATGGGCTCGATGTGTCAAAGCTTCCGATGTATCGCCGGGCCAGGGCCGGGATCGGCTATCTGCCGCAAGAGGCATCGATCTTCCGCGGACTCTCGGTGGAGAACAATATCATGGCAATCTTGGAGATTGCCGAACCAGACCGCCGCCGCCGGCGATATCGTCTGGAAAAGCTGTTGTCAGAGTTTTCCATCAGCCACCTGCGCCGGGTGTCGGCCATGTCGCTTTCGGGGGGCGAACGCCGACGGGTCGAGATCGCCCGATGCCTTGCCTCTAAACCGCGATACGTCCTTCTGGATGAACCCCTTGCCGGGGTTGACCCAATCACGGTGAGTGCTATTCATGCGCTTGTCTCTGACCTCAAGACCCGTGGCCTGGGTGTGCTGATCACGGATCACAATGTGCGCGAAACGCTGCAGATCGCGGACCGCGCCTATATCATGCATGATGGCACAATCCTGATGGGCGGGACAGCAGATCAAATAATCGAGGATGAGAATGTCCGGCGCATCTATCTTGGCCAGGGCTTCCGGATCGGCTGATCCTGCGCTGGCGGGATGTTTTTCGCCCTGTTGTCCTGGTGCCGCATGTCGTTGCGTTGACCCGGCTACGAAACTGTCGGCAGATAGCGTGGATGAACATTGCTGATACGTCTTATGTGCAGGTACCCCGGAGATGCGGAAAGCCCGCAGCCAGGCAAAGGGTAACCAGAACATGACTTCCAGCATAATGATATGCATACCAAGGCATCACCGCCGAATGTGGTGCGGACTCACCGGCGATTTTGGAGGATACATGCGGTATCAAATCAGCGGAAAACAAATAGATATTGGCAGTGCCTTGCAGACCCATGTCAAGGACACATTTGGTAGTGTCGTATCAAAATATGCAGAGCATCCAACCGGTGCAACCGTGGTTTTTTCCCGCAGTGGGTATGAATTTGTCTGTGAATCGACGATCCATCTGTCCACTGGCCTGACCGCTTCGGCCAAGTCTTCGGACCACGAGATTTACAGTGCTTTCGATTCTTGCCGCGACAAGATGGAAAAGCAGCTTCGGCGCTACAAACGACGTCTGAAAGATCATCACAGGGAACGGGTGCAGCCCGTTGAACTCTTCGGTGCGTCCTCGTATATCCTTGATAGTTCCGATAAGGTGGGCTCGGAAGAACCCGAATCTCTGCAGCCGATCATCGTCGCTGAGATGGAGGCGAAGATTCCCTCCCTTTCTGTGGGGGAGGCTGTGATGCAAATGGAGATTGCGGGCGCACCGTTCCTGGTTTTCCGCAATGAGCGGCACGGCCGATTAAACGTGGTCTATCGCCGGGATGATGGCAACGTAGGCTGGATTGACCCGCACCAGGATGACTGACGAAACCTGCGTGGCGGCGGGACGCCCGCAAGGACAGGATTCAGACATGGATTTGCCAATGCTTCTGCGACCAGAGGGTATCAGGCTCTTTTCCGATGTCACCAGCAAGAAGCGGCTGATGCAGCGCGTTGCGGATGTTGCTGAAGAGATTGTCCGCCTTCCGGCGGGCCAGATTTTTCACGCACTTCAGGAACGTGAAAGCCTGGGACCAACGGGTGTGGGCCATGGCGTGGCCCTGCCCCATGCCCGGCTACCGGAACTGACGCAGGTCAACGGGATTTTTCTGAAGCTGGATAAACCTGTCGATTTCGAATCCGTGGACCGTCAGCCAGTCGATCTGGTATTTGCGCTGTTCGCACCGGCGGAAACCGGTGCTGATCACCTGAAAGCACTGGCACTCGTATCCCGCACATTGCGGGATGAAGCCCTCTGCGCGAAGTTGCGGGCAAACGCCGATCCGACGGTGCTGCACACGCTGCTGACTTGCGGTGAAGCCACTCAGGCAGCCTAGGGTGCCCACTTTGGCCCGTCCCTGTCAGGGTCAACCCCAGCCAGAAGCCCGCCGTGCCACTTTCTGCATGGCCATTGCCTTGTCCAGATAATCTTCGAACTCATCACGCAGGTCGTCCCGGGACAGTCCGAAGGCGACGGTTGCTTGCAGGAACCCTGCCTTGGAACCGCAATCAAACCGTTGACCACGAAACCTGAAGCCATAGACGTTATTCGACACCTCAATCTCTTTCACGATTGCATCGGTCAATTGCATTTCTTCGTCCGCGCCAGGATCGGTGCTGTCGAGATTTTTCATGATATTCGGGCCAAGGATATATCGCCCGATCACGGCGTGGTTTGAAGGTGCCTCATCAATCGGGGGCTTTTCCACCATGCCCTTCACCGATAAAAGTGAACCCATATCTTTGCCCACATCCAGAATGCCGTAGTTTGACGTCTTTTCGGTCGGAACTTCCATCGTGGCGACCATATTACCGCCGGTTTTGGCATAGGCTTCGACCATCTGCTGCAAACACGGTGGCCGGGCTTCGATCACATCATCGGGCAGGATTACCGCGAAGGGCTCATTTGCTATCAGCCGCCGTGCGCACCAGACAGCGTGACCCAAGCCCAAAGCACTGTGCTGGCGCAGATAGGCAATGGTACCACTTTCCATATTGGTGGATTTCAGCATCTGTAGAAGCCCCGCCCTGCCCTTCTTGCGCAGTGAATTCTCAAGCTCGGGCGAATAATCAAAATAATCCTCCAGCGCACTTTTCCCGCGTGACGTGACAAAGATAAACTCCTCAATTCCTGCAGCCCGCGCCTCATCAATCGCGTATTGGATCAGCGGGCGATCTATCAGGGTCAGGATCTCTTTCGGGATCGACTTTGTGGCCGGTAGAAACCTTGTTCCCAGACCGGCAACCGGGAAAATGGCCTTTGTCACCCTAATTGTCATGTCTGCTTGCCTGTTTCGAAGGATCTTGTGTGCGCTTCATCCGTGTGCCAGGCAGCTCTCCCGCCCGACAAATATGCATCAGTAGTTGAAAGAGGGCTGTAATAACCCTCTTTCGTTGTTAGTGTCTGCTGACTTCTTTGTCGTGTTCTTTGAGGCACCAGTCCGCGTAGGGTATTGCGCACATCCAGTATAGGAGTAGCAAGACTTTGCTTTGAGGGGGAAAAGTTGATCCCATATTCGAAAGTTGATCCCATGTTCGGAGGAGTATGACAGTGATTACTGCCGATACAAGTGCTGCGGCTGCGCAGATGAGTGAACGTTTCATTGTCGAGCTCCGTTGATTGGTGTGGGTGAAAACGCGTCCGGTTATCATCTCAAAGCCGATCCTGAAAGGCGAAAACTGAAGGAATAGGGCCGACAGCAAGGACCGATGATAAGGACACTGACCGGGGTCACGTATATCAGGCCATGTTCATGTCTGCCATCATGGCCTCGATCCGTGGCACATCCTCGGGGTTGTTCAGTTCCCAAAACTGACGGCCACGGGCTTCGACTTCCACACAAAGGATCGTGTGACCGTGTTCCAGAAAGCGCAACTGTTCCAGCCCCTCCACCTGTTCCAGCCTCCCTGCCGAAAGATCTGGATAGGCCCGAAGTGCCCTGGGACGATAGGCATAGACGCCCACGTGATGACACACCGGAGTCGGTGCAGCGTCCGAATAGACCTTGGCGGTGAAGGGGATCACCTCTTTGGAAAAGAATAGTGCCTTGGCGTCCCGGTCGAACACCGCCGTGGTACCGCCCGCCCGCCCTGCCGCGCGGTCCGCCTTGAACGCTGCCAGCGTCGCACCATCGCAGCGCAGGACCGGCGTTGCCACATCTGCCGCTGGTGCCTTGCGTAAGCCGAGAACCAGATATTCCATAAACCACGCTGGGGTCAGCGGTGCATCCCCCTGGAGGTTCACTAAAATCTCTACCCCGTCGCCCAACTGCCCCAGGGCTTCGGCGCAGCGTTCGGTGCCGTTCCCACATTCCGCCGACGTCATAAAAACCTCTGCCCCGAAGGCTGCGGCCGCATCGGCAATCCGACCATCATCCGTGGCAACATAGACCGCGTCGAAGATTGAAACCGCACACGCCGCACGCCAGCTTCGTTCGATCAAGCTTTTTAGCTGGCCGGTTGCCCCACGAAGCTGCACCAAAGGCTTCCCCGGATACCGTTGAGAGGCGAACCGCGCCGGGATAACACAGACGACACTCATGCAGTTTGCAGGGCCACACCGGGCGCAAAGGCAATGAAGAACGGGTTTTCAAACCCGGGCTTGCCATAGGTGAAGGGTGCGTGATCCTGAAACTGCACCATCTGGCCGCCCGCCCCGCGCAGTACCGCGTCACCCGCGGCTGTGTCCCATTCCATCGTGCGGCCAAGCCGGGGATAAAAATCTGCCTCACCGGTGGCAACCAGACAGAATTTCAGGGAAGATCCCGCGCTTTTTATGTCGGCCACGCTGTATTTTGCAATATAGGCATCGGTCGCTGCATCACGGTGGGATTTCGAGGCCACAACCCTCAGCGCGGCCTGATCGGGCGCAGAGACGGCAATATCGAGACGCGGACCGGGCGCACCAGGTGTGTGCGGCCCGGTTTCCTCTACTGCCACGCCATCGGCGCGAGTGTAGAACAAACGGCCCTTTGCAGGTGCGTAGACCACGCCGCGCACAGGCACACCACCCTGAACCAGCGCGATATTCACGGTGAAATCACCACGCCGCTGAATGAATTCCTTGGTGCCGTCAAGCGGGTCGACGATGATGAATTCGTCCGCTGTCCGGCTGTGGCTGTCGGCTTGCTCTTCGGTGACAACGGCAATCCCGGGGAAGGCCGCGCACAGACCGGAAGATATGAGGGCGTCAGCGGCTTCATCCGCAGCGGTCACGGGGCTTTCATCCGATTTGACCTTCACGTCGAAATCATCCGCCCCATAAATCTCCATGATCCTGGCACCTGCCTCCAGTGCCAGATCACGAAATATCCGCTCGATTTTCTCGAAGTCCACGAAAGGTCACTCCCGAAGCCTGCCTTTGCCGTTATGGTGCGGCAGAGGGCAAGAATTACGTTTTATGTCTGCACTCAGGGTTATGGCATACGCTGGGTCAGATTGTCAAAGAGGTTCAGGAATTCCGGGTCATACGTCTCATTTACGTGGGTGTTGTTCCAGAGGCCGGATTTGCGGACTTTTTCCCGCCCGCTGTGGTTGCCCAGCCAGCGGGGGCCGGGCAAATCCAGCGCGGGGGAGCGATAGCTGCTAAGCAGGGCAATGCTGTTGCGTTCGATGATCCCGCGTGCGCTGTCAGGGCCGGGTGCGTCCAGGACGTCCAGAACCAGCAGCGTCATTTCACCGAGGTATCGGTTCACCCGAACCTCGTGCGGCCGCTCCTGTTCGCGCACATCCCGGGGAGCGGTGGAGCCCTGTCCCCAGCTCTCGACGTTCAGCGATGGGTCAGCGTTAAGAAGTGCCTCCCCGACCAGCAACCGGAAGATCGAGCCGCGATGGTTTCCGCCTGACGGATTCTTGGTGCCGCGGTGCTGGCTGAGCCGATTCCAAAGCGTCGTGCGGGATTTTGCGGCCATGGCGTGCGTGCCGACCCGCACCACCCGTTGCGGGGCCGAAGGGGTAGTGCGGTGTTCGCCAGGTTCAAAGAAGAAATAAACTCCGTGCCGGGGCCAGCGCATCCGCCCGTGGCAATCACCCAATCGTCGCCGACCACCGACCCTGGCTTCAAGGTCATCAAGCACGGCATAGAATGCGTCGAGATCAGAGCGGAGCGGCATTGTCCAGCCATTTCAATTGTTCGCCGATACGCAGACCTTTCATCGGCACTGTCACCTTCAGAAAACGCCTGCGCAGGTATGGCATAAGGTTTTCGCGATAGCGGCCACCGGCCAGCACGATGATTTCGTCGGCACCGGCGGGAAGTGTTACATCCATCTGATCCTGCACCCGCCGGGCCCAGTCCCGCCTTTCTGCGGCTGGCATGGTGTTCAGGGTGCTGTCGTACGGCTCAATGACCTGTTCGGGGGGCAGCAGCCCGTGTTCCGCTGACAGGATGAACCAAGGATCCCCGGTTTCTTCCACCCGTCGTCGCGCCTTTACGAACCAGGCAGACGTATAAAGGTCTGCCGCCCGTGCGGCATTCGGCTGCTTTTGCCCCACGCAGGACAGCAGGAAAATACGGTTCACTGATGATACTCACCACTCTCTCCTTCGAATCAACTCTATTGATAGGTATTAGGCGGCGACCGCACCTGTGTCAAAACGGGTGTTTCCGGATTTTTCCGGATTCTGCACCGACAGGAGGTAGTGCCTCCACCGGGTCAGCTTGTGCTGCCGGGTTAACCGGCGGTCAGCTTCCGAATCGAAGGTGATACGCGGGCGTTTCGATTCGCCCTTCAACGGGCAGAGGCACGAATCGATGCGCACCCCCTCGCCACGCCCGGAAATGCCAGAAAAACAGGCAGTCGGGTGCAGGAATCCGGTGGGTGCGGGCAAAAAAGTTGTGGATAACTCGCAAAAAGTGGCCCTGCGGCCATTTTTGGGGTTGCAATTATGCGCGGGGGGCTATATGTGGTCACAGGGAAGCAGGATACTGGTCCAAGAAGAAGCCCATGGCGGTTCTTGCTTTTGAAGCTGCGGTATCAGTTAGCCGCCTCGACAGAAGGAGAAAGGAACGATGTGGTCACCCGAAAACAAGGCCACCAGGGGCTCTGACACGTTCAAAGGCACCGAAGGAAACAACAATGCCTACAGCTTGAGGGGGTCAGGATACCTTGGACGGCGGCAATGGCAATGATACGCTGAGGGGTGGTGCAGACAGCGATACCATAAAAGGTGGCGATGGCAATGATGACCTTCGGGGCAATCGGGGTGATGACACCCTGAACGGCGGCGACGGCGATGATATGCTGAAGGGCGGCGATGACAACGACACCCTGAACGGCGGCAGGGGTGAGGATACCCTGGACGGCGGGGCAGGCAGGGACTGGGCCAGTTACAGGGACTCTGGCCGGGCGGTTCATATTGATCTGGGCGAGGGCGCGGGCTTCAACCGTGACTGGCAAAATAATCGAAACGAAGGCACAAACGATAAGCTGGTCCAAATCGAGAACCTTGAGGGGTCAAG
>JACONJ010000024.1 GCA_014323785.1 Paracoccaceae bacterium
CGCCGACGCGCATGATGGGGGCAGGCGGCACTGCGGGAATTGCGGGGGCTTGACGGCCCCACCTGTGCGGGTGCAATTACGCGAAGCCGCGAAGCCGCGAAGCCGCGAAGCCGCGAAGCCGCGAAGCCCCAACCTGCGCCCGAATGCCAGCCCCCCGAACAGAGGGGGAACCGCACGGCGATTATATCAGCACAAATCGCCATCATCGACTCAACCTGCACCAATCCCCCACACAAACGCAAGGGGGCTCTTGAAAAAATCTTCAGCCCCCCTCCCGGAATCGCCCCGTGCCGCGATTCCCCGGTAATGTGATCCGGGTGGGGCATCCTTACCCTGCGGCGTCCTGATACGCTTCCAGGGGCGGGCAGGTGCAGACGAGGTGCCGGTCGCCCCAGGCATTGTCCACGCGGTTGACCGGCGGCCAGTATTTGTCAACGCGAAAGGCCCCCGGCGGGAAACAGCCATGCTCTCTCGAATAGGCGCGATCCCACTCACGCACCAGATCCTCCATCGTGTGCGGCGCAAGCCGCAGCGGGCTTTGCTCTACCGCCATCATGCCACCTTCAATCAGGGCGATTTCTTCCCGGATCGACAGCAGCGCGTCGCAAAACCGGTCGAGCTCGGCCCTGGTTTCGCTTTCGGTCGGCTCTACCATCAGGGTACCGGCGACTGGCCAGGACATGGTTGGGGCATGAAACCCGTGATCCATCAGGCGCTTGGCGATGTCGTCCACCGTCACACCCAGCCCGGCAAAGGCGCGGGTGTCCAGAATGCATTCGTGGGCCACATGCCCGGTCTTGCCCTTGAAAAGAACCGGATAGGCGGCCCCAAGCCGTGCCGCGATATAGTTGGCGTTCAGGATCGCAACCTTGGTGGCCTGGGTGAGCCCCTTTCCCCCCATCAGATGAATGTAGGCATAGGCGATCAGCAGAATTGAGGCCGAACCATAGGGTGCGCCCGAGACCGGCCCCTCAACGCCGCCGGTTTCCGGATGGCCCGGCAGATACGGGGCCAGATGCGCCTTTACGCCAATGGGCCCCATGCCGGGCCCGCCGCCGCCATGGGGGATGCAAAAGGTCTTGTGCAGGTTCAAATGGCTGACATCGGCACCGATGTCGCCGGGTTTCGACAGGCCCACCATGGCGTTCAGGTTGGCCCCATCAAGATAGACCTGCCCGCCGCACGCGTGCGTGATCGCACAAACGTCGTTCACAGTTTCCTCAAACACGCCATGGGTCGAGGGATAGGTGATCATGCAGGCGGCCAGATTGTCGCCCGCTGCTTCCGCCTGTTCCCGAAAATCCGTCAGGTCGATATCGCCATTTTCGGCAACGTTCACGACCTTTACCTTCATACCCGCCATCCGGGCCGAGGCAGGGTTGGTACCATGGGCCGAGACCGGGATCAGGCATATGTCGCGCTGCGCTTCCCCGTTCGCGCGATGATAGGCGGCGATGGTCAGAAGCCCCGCATATTCCCCCTGTGCGCCCGAATTGGGCTGCATCGACATGGCGTCATATCCGGTAATCTCACAAAGTTTCGCCGAGAGATCCTCCAGCATCCCGGCGTAACCCTCGGCCTGGTCGGCGGGCGCAAAGGGATGCAGACCCCCGAATTCGGGCCAGGTGATCGGCATCATCTCGGCCGCGGCGTTCAGCTTCATTGTGCAGGAACCAAGGGGGATCATCGCCCGATCAAGTGCCAGGTCACGGTCCGAGAGCCGCCGCATATACCGCATCATCTGGGATTCGGCGCGGTTCATGTGAAAGATCGGATGGGTCAGATACGCCGACTGCCGCAACAGCGAATCGGGGATTGCGGGCAGGCTTTGCGGCCCCGCGAACAGCACCCCAAAGGCGCGGCAAACGGCCTCCAGATGCGCGTCTGTCGTTACCTCATCAACGGAAATGCCGATCCGGTCGCTGCCAACATCGCGCAGGTTGATCCCGCGTGCAACGGCGGCAGCCATGATCCGGCTTTGCCTGGTTCCGACATGCACCGTGATCGTGTCAAAATAGCTCTCTGTTTCGGGATAATAGCCGCCCGCGGCCAGGGAAGCGGCCAGGCGCACAGCGTTCAGATGCACCCGTTGTGCAATGGCCCTGAGCCCTAGGGGGCCATGGAACACCGCATAAAAAGACGCCATGACCGCCAGAAGGGCCTGCGCCGTGCAGACGTTCGAGGTTGCCTTTTCGCGGCGGATATGCTGCTCTCGCGTTTGCAGGGACAGGCGATAGGCCTTGTGCCCGTGGCTGTCGACGCTTACGCCCACCAGTCGCCCGGGAAGCACCCGTTTGCAGGCAGCACGGCAAGCGATAAAGGCCGCATGCGGGCCGCCGAACCCCAGCGGTACCCCAAACCGCTGCGCCGAGCCGACGGCGATATCGGCACCCATCGCGCCCGGTTCCCTGATCAGGGTCAGGGCCAGAAGATCGGTCGCGATGATCGCGATGGCCTTTGCCTCGTGCAGCGCGGCGATCATCCCGGAGGGATCGGATAATCCGCCATACGTGCCCGGATACTGGAAAATTGCGCCAAAGACGGCGGCTGCATCCAGCGCACCAGGGGGGCCGGTGATGATCCTGATGCCAAGTGGCCTTGCACGGGTGCGCATCACGGCAATGTTCTGGGGGTGGCAGTGTTCGTCGACAAAGAACGCCCTGGCCGTGGTCTTTGCGGCCCGTTCGGCCATCACCATCGCCTCGGCACAGGCCGTCGCCTCATCCAGAAGTGAGGCATTGGCGACCTCAAGCCCCGTCAGGTCGGCCACCATGGTCTGAAAGTTCAACAACGCCTCCAGCCGGCCCTGGGCGATTTCGGGTTGATAGGGGGTGTAGGCGGTGTACCAGGCGGGGTTTTCCAGCACATTGCGCTGGATCGCGGGCGGGGTATGCGTATCGTAATACCCCTGCCCGATCATTGAGACCATGGGCTTGTTCTTTGCCCCGATGCGACGCATCCGGTGCAGCAGCGCGGCCTCGGACAGCGCGGGCCAGTCCAGGGGGGTGGCCTGGCGGATGGCCCGGGGCACCGTGCGGTCAACCAGATCGTCCAGACTGTCCACCCCTGTGGTGGCCAGCATGCCAGCCATTTCACAGGGTGACGGGCCGATATGCCGCCGATTGCCAAAGTCGGTTGGGTCGTAATCGGTCGGGGTCCAGGTCATGGCTGTCTCCTACAGCTGTTCTCAATACCCATCGAAACAGGGCAGGGCAGGGGGCACGGTCACGCAGGCCCCCCCCCCCTTTGGCTTACGCCCCGATATGCGCCTGATAGGCAGCTTCGGTCATGTACTCATCGACCACGGCCAGATTGTCGATTCTCATCTTGAAGAACCAGGCAGCCCCCATCGGATCCTCATTGACCAAGCCCGGGTTATCCGCCAGCGCGGTGTTTACCTCAATAATCTCGCCGTCCAGGGGGGCCAGGATGTCCGACGCGGCCTTGACGCTTTCAATCACCACGATCTCTTCATCTTTGCTGACGGCGGTACCTGTCTCGGGTAGGTCAACGAACACCACATCGCCCAACTGCTCGGCCGCATAGCCGGTGATGCCCACGACCACCACGCCATTCTCAACGTGGAGCCATTCATGGTCTTCGGTAAATCTCATCGGGTTATCCTCTGGCCGTTCCGGGTTCAGCGTTTGCAGTTTTGGGGTTGAAACGGAAGGGGTGTTTGCGCGGCTGGCAGGCGTTTGCCGCGCACCTCTCCGTAAAGCGGGGCATCTGTGGGGATATCCGCCCGGATCAGGCCCATGCTGATCGGCCCGCCGACCGAGGGGCCAAATCCGCCCGAGGTCACATGCCCAATTCGCGCCCCGCCCGCGACGGCATCGAAAAGCGGCACCCCGGCACGCATCGGCACCCGGCCCTGGGGCCGCAGGCCAACGCGACGGCGTGGTGCGCCCCGCACCGCCTGTGCCTGAAGAACCCCGGCCCCGGGATACCCGCCCGCCCGTGCGCCGCCCGTGCGCCGCGCCCGGGATATGGCCCAGCCGAGCCCGGCCTCGATGGGCGTAATATCGGGGCCCAGATCATGACCATACAGCGGCAGGCCGGCCTCTAACCGCAGGCTGTCGCGTGCGCCCAGGCCAATGGGGGCGACCTCATCCATATCCAGAAGCACCTGGGCCAGGCCCCGTGCCCCGGTGGTGTGCACTGATATCTCAAACCCGTCTTCCCCGGTATAGCCCGAACGCGCGATCCAGAGCTCATCCCCCGTCCACGGCATCACCGCCGCATCCATAAACCGCATCCCCGCCACATCAGGCAGCAGCCGCGCCAGAGCCCGTTCGGCCAGCGGCCCCTGAAGGGCCAGCAATGCGCGGTGGGATACCGGTGCAACCCCCGTCAAATGCCGCGCCAAATGGGCAATATCCCCGGCCGTGCAGGCGGCATTGACGACAAGAAGCAAATCCCCGGCGCGGCGGGCAATCATCAGGTCATCCAGCACCCCGCCCCGGTCGTTGGTGAACACGCCATAGCGTTGCCGCCCAACCGGCAGGTCAATCACATCGACAGGGACGAGCCGTTCCAGCCCCGCTGCCTGGTCCGCGGGCAGCAGCACCTGCCCCATGTGGCTGACATCGAACAGCCCCGCCTGTTCCCGACACCACAGATGCTCGGCCATCACGCCTGTGCGGTAGTGCACCGGCATGGCATACCCCGCGAAGGGTACGAATTTGGCCCCAAGCGCGGTGTGCAGGTCCGCCAGATACAGGGGTGCTGGTTCGGCCATGTCCCTTCCCTGTTGTCCGGGTGCGCTTGGTGCGGACCGATAATCTCCAGATCGCCCAGATTTCCACCGGCGCGGGCTTGTGCCCCGTCGTTCCCTTGTGCGGGAACGCTACACCTTTCGGCGCATGCGATGCAAGGGGTTCGTGTGTTGCGGCGGCACAGGCCATCGCCGGAACACTGCACCCACCCCCGCCCGGCCATACCCCCGCCTTGAAGATTTGGACCGCACACGCCAGAATGGAGGGGGTGAACCAGAAAGGAGGGTGATAATGGAAAAAAGCCCGCGCGAAATCGTGTTTGAGGGCATGGAATTGCTGCCCGACGCATTGATCCCCTTCGTTGAAAAACGCCTGGACAGCACGATTCGCGGCCATTGGCAGCCGCAGGTGGCTGGGCGCATTAATGCAACGGTGCAGGACGGCAAGATTGCCTGGGATCAGCAAGCCCTGCTGAAGGCGATGAAGGAGTTCTGGAAGGACGCGTTTGCCCCGGTTCTGGGAAAAGGGCGGGAACTGCTACCCATTGTTTCCGAATTGCTGGATGTGCGCAATAAAATATCGCATTATGCGGCGTTTTCCTGTGATGATGCCGAACGTGCGCTGGATTCCATGCACCGCCTGCTTGGGGCTGCGGGCGCAAACCCGCAGGCCGAACAAATTCGCAAAATGCGTGATCAAATCCTGCGCGAGAAGTACGGCGCACCACCCCCGCCAAAGGATCACCAGGCCCGCCCGCAATCGGCCCCGGCCCCGCACGGCCCCGCATCAGGGCGCGGGCACCCGGCCCCGACAGGGGGAGACATTTATGAACGCATCCTTGCATTTGTCAGGGAATCCCCCGGACGCACCCAGCTTGAAATTGCGTGGGGTGTTTTTGATGATCCCAACGCCCGCCAGCAATGGGTAAACCAGGACATCAGGTATGCGGTCAGCCGTGGTGACTTGATACAGCGTGGCCGCGGCGGCCCCGGCGATCTTTATCGCTACTGGCCCCCGAATGCAGCACCGCCCGACACAGCGCAGACCGAGGGAAACATTTATGAACGCATCCTTGCGTTTGTCAGGGAACACCCCGGACGCACCCAGCTTGAAATTGCGCGGGGTGTTTTTGATGATCCCAAAGCCCGCCAGCAGTGGGTGAACCAAGACATCAGGTATGCGGTCAGCCGTGGCGATTTGATACAGCGCGGCCGCGGCGGCCCCGGCGATCTTTATCGCTACTGGCCCCCGAATGAAGCACCACCCGACACAGCGCGAACCGAGGGAAAAGTTTATAAACGCATCCTTGCATTTGTCAGGAAACACCCCGGACGCACCCAGTGAAATTGCGTAGGGTGTTTTGGCGCGGTGGCAGGATCAAATCCCAGGCTTGCGGCGGAACAGGGGCAACAGCGCGGCCATGTCTGGCCCCTGCGCCCGCCCTGTGATCGCCTCGCGCAGGGGCATGAACAGATCACGCCCCCTGCGCCCGGTCGCATCCTTGACGGCCCCGGTCCAGTCTGCCCAGGAGGTTTCACAATAAGGCGGCTCCGGCAGAAGGGCAAACGCCTCGTCCACAAAGCCCCGATCCGCATCATCAATCAGGGGGGGCGTGCCGTTGTTAACCATATCCCACCAGAACGCCAGATCGGCCCGTTTGGTGATGTTTTCCCGCACTGCACCCCAGAATCGGGCCTGCATCGCCCTGGGAACCCCCAAATCCTCCAGATCACGTTCAACCGCATCAACCGGCAGCCCGGCCAGATACCGCGCGGTAAGGGGGTAAAGCGCGTCAACATCACATTTCGTCGGTGCCGCCCCAAAATGGGTCAGGTCAAAGCCATCCGCCAGCTCATCCAGCGACCCGGCCAGCCTGACAGGCTGGGAAGACCCCAGCCGCGCCAGATAGCTCAGCACGGCCATCGGTTCCACCCCTTTTGCGCGCAACTCCCGCAGGGCCAGGGTGCCCAGCCGTTTCGACAGGGCCTCCCCCCCCGCGCCAGTCAGCAGGGAATGATGCGCGAATCGTGGCACCGTGCCACCCAAAGCCTTGATCAGCTGAATTTGCGTGGCCGTATTGGTCACATGGTCCGCCCCGCGCACAACATCCGTGATGCCCATGTCGATATCATCAACAACCGACGCCAGCGTATAGAGCACCTGGCCATCCCGGCGGATCAGCACCGGGTCTGACACGCTGGCGGCAGTGATCGACAGATCGCCCATGATGCCATCGGCCCAGGTGATCCGCCCGTGATCCAGCAGAAAACGCCAGACGCCGGCACCCCGCGCGGCCCGCAGCCTGGCCCGTTCCGCGTCGCCCAGTGCCAGCGCGGCGCGGTCATAAACCGGCGGCTGGCCCATATTCAGCTGTTTCTTGCGCTTGAGGTCCAGTTCCGCCGGGGTCTCAAACGCTTCATACAGCCGCCCCATACCGCGCAGGGTATCTGCAGCCGCCGCGAATCGGTCCAGCCGGTCGGATTGTCGCTCTACCCGGTCCCAGGTCAGGCCCAGCCACGCCAAATCTTCCTGAATTGCATCGGCGAATGCGGGCGTGGACCGCGCCGGATCGGTATCATCCAGGCGCAGGATGAACGTACCGCCCGCCTTCCTTGCGATCAGAAAGTTGAACAACGCCGTCCGCAGATTGCCGATGTGCAGATACCCCGTGGGGGATGGGGCGAAACGGGTAACGGTCATGGAAACCTCCGGGGGGATTGGCCTGCCCCCCTTTTCACAAACGGACGGCTTTGTCCATTATGGCCGCGGGGGCCAACCGGTCCGTCCCCTTGGCCCGATGAAGAAGCACTTGTGCCGGCCCACCGCATGCGGTAACGGTAAACAACCCGCGGCCATGGCTGCCCGCCTGATGCAGGGTACCAGGGCGCACGAAACATGAACTGGGAGGGTTTCGCATGAACCGCACCATCACCGCCGCCCTGGCGGCAATGTTCCTGACCGCAGGCACCGGAACGGCCCAGGCCCAGGCGGGCTGTAACTGGCAGTCGGGCGACTTCTGGAACGACGCAACCACCGAGGACGTGGCGGATTGCATCGCCGCTGGTGCAAATGTCAATGCGCGGCACGAATACGGCTGGATGCCGATTCACTTGGCAGCGGAGTATGGCATGGTCGAGTCGGTGCGGGCTCTGCTTGACGCAGGCGCGGATATCGAGGCGCGGTCCCGCGAGAGGCGAACACCGCTTCACTTTGCGGCGGGATATAGCACGGCCGAGGTGGTGCGGGTTCTGCTTGACGCGGGCGCGGACATCAACGCGCGGGGCCAAGACGGCCGGACGCCACTTCAATGGGCAGTGTTCTGGGGCAATACCCAGACGGTGCAAGCCCTGCGAAATGCAGGCGCGAGGGAGTAACAGAAATGTCCACTTCATCATGGTGGCCTTAGGGTGCAACCATCCGGTGTTCTGGGAATTGAACGCCGGGCGGTTTGACTGACCCGCCGTGTGCGCGGTGGATTGCGGTGCCGTCAGGCGCGTGACCCGTGCGCCCCCGGCCCTTGGCCCCCCGCCTTCCTTGCGATCAGAAAGTTGAACAGCACCGTCCGCAGATTGCCGATGTGCAGATACCCCGTGGGGGATGGGGCGAAACGGGTAACGGTCATGGAAACCTCCGGGGGGATTGGCCTGCCCCCCTCCTGCCACAACCGGACGGCTTTGTCCATTATGGCCGCGGGGGCCAACCGGTCCGTCCCCTTGGCCCGATGAAGAAGCACTTGTGCCGGCCCACCGCACACCGTAATGGTAAATCCAGCCTTGAAAAGGATTGCCATGGCTGCCTGCCTAAGGCGCACGAAACATGAACAGGGAGATTTTCGGATGAAACGCACCATCACCGCCGCGCTGGCGGCCATTACCCTGACCGCAGGCACCGGAACGGCCCAGGCCCAGGCGAGCTGCAACTGGCAGTCGGGTGTCTTTTGGCGCAACGCAACCACCGCGCGGGTGGCAGACTGCATCGCGGCAGGCGCGAATGTCAACGCGCGGCTCTTAATCGGCACGACGCCGCTTCACTACGCGGCGGGGCATGGCACGCCCGAGGCTGTGCGGGCCTTGATCGACGCAGGCGCGGATATGGCGGCGCGAACTGAGGACGGCCAGGCACCGGCCGACCTTGCCGAGGAGAACGAGGCCGTGCGCAACCATCCGGTGTTCTGGGAATTGAACGACGGGCGGTTTGACTGACCCGCCGTGTGCGCGGCGGATTGCGGTGCCGTCAGGCGCGTGACCCGTGCGCCCCTCGGCTCCCCGCCGCACGTGCGGCACCGACCGACCCCGAGGGCATCGGCTGGCCATGGCCCCCGCACGCACGGTGCTGTCGGGCGGGGCAAAAAGGGGGTTGCCAGTGCCGGTTCCATCCGTATACTGCCTCCCCATGCCACCGCAACGGCATAGCGCACCCGCACCCCGCCGCATGGGCGGGCCCGTGCCGTGTGTGCTCCTCCTTCGCCGCCCCTGAGCGTGCCCTTCGGCGCGACCGCTCAGGGGTGGGGGAAGGATACGCCGATTGCCCCACGAATCATGCCAGGGAAGACAGACCAATGCCAATTGATCCGAACCGCGTGTTGATTTTTGACACCACCCTGCGCGACGGCGAACAGAGCCCCGGCGCAACCATGAGCCATGATGAGAAGCTGGAGATCGCGGGCCTGCTGGATGCCATGGGCGTCGATATTATTGAGGCCGGGTTTCCCGTCGCCTCCGAGGGGGATTTCACCGCAGTGTCCGAGATCGCAAAGACCGCGCAGAACGCGGTGATCTGCGGGCTGGGCCGGGCAAATTTTAAGGATATCAGCCGCTGTTGGGAGGCCGTGAAACACGCCCGCCGCCCGCGCATTCACACCTTTATCGGGACATCACCGCAGCACCGGGCGATCCCGAACCTGACCATGGATCAGATGGCCGACAGAATCCATGAGACGGTCAGCCATGCCCGCAACCTGTGTGAAGATGTGCAGTGGTCGCCCATGGACGCCACCCGGACCGAGTGGGAGTATCTGTGCCGCGTGGTAAAGATTGCCATCAGGGCAGGGGCGACCACGATCAACATCCCCGACACTGTGGGCTACACCGCACCCGTGGAATCCGCTGACCTGATCCGCCGCCTGATTGCCCAGGTGCCGGGCGCGGATGCGGTGACCTTTTCTACCCATTGCCATAACGATCTGGGCATGGCGACGGCGAACGCCCTGGCCGCCGTGGCCGGTGGCGCACGGCAGATCGAATGCACAATCAACGGTCTGGGCGAACGGGCCGGCAACACCGCACTGGAAGAGGTCGTGATGGCCATGCAGGTGCGCAATGACATCATGCCCTACAGGACCGGGATCGATGCAACGAAGATCATGCACATCTCGCGCCGGGTGGCGACGGTATCGGGCTTTAACGTGCAGCCCAACAAGGCGATTGTCGGCAAGAACGCCTTTGCGCACGCATCCGGCATCCACCAGGACGGCATGCTGAAATCGGCCGACACGTTTGAGATCATGCACCCCAGGGACGTGGGCCTGTCCGAAACCAGCATCGTTATGGGCAAGCATTCGGGCCGTGCCGCCCTGCGTTCAAAGCTGAAAGATCTGGGGTTTGAACCGGGTGATAACCAGCTCAATGACCTGTTCGTGCGATACAAGGCCCTGGCAGACCGAAAGAAAGAGGTGTTTGACGACGACCTGATCGCGCTTGTCACCGATGCCAGTGCCGATGGTGCAGGGCATCTGGAGGTGAAATTCCTGCGCGTCATCTGCGGGACCGAGGCCCCGCAGTCAGCCGATATCACCCTGCGCGTGGGAACGCATGATCATCAGGCAACAGCGCAGGGCGACGGCCCGGTCAATGCCGCCTTTAACGCGGTGCGTGCCCTTTACCCGCACGACGCACGGCTGCAGCTGTATCACGTCAACGCCGTTACCGAAGGCATGGACGCCCAGGCCACCGTGACTGTCCGCATCCAGGAAGGCGGCCAAATCGCCACGGGCCAGGCGGCGGATACCGATACCGTTGTCGCCAGCGTGAAGGCTTATGTAAACGCGCTGAACCGGCTGAGTGTGCGGCGCGAACGCGGCGGCAGCGACATGCCGGAATTCACCTACAAGGAGGCCGGATAAGCCGCCTCGATCATGGCCCGCACCCCAGTTCTTCCCGCCTGGGCGGGTTGGCACCGGCGCGGCTGACAGTCACGCCCGCGGCGGCAGTGCCCAACTCCAGTGCTGCTCCAAGGGCGTCGTGCCGCAGCCCCCTGGCCAGGGCCGGTTTGGATAAAACGCCCGCCTCGGACAGACCGGCCAGAAACCCGCCATTGAATGTGTCCCCCGCCCCGACCGTATCAATCACACCGACGTCCCGCGCGGGGGCATGCAGGCGGCAGCCGGGCCCGATGGCCCGCACGCCCCTTGCCCCTTCGGTTATCAGGATCAGCTTCGGCCCCCTGGCCAGCAATGCCTGTGCGGTCTGAACAGCCGGGCCCTCCCCGGCCAGCCATTCCAGATCCTCAGCCGACAGTTTCACGATGTCGGCCACCGCCATCATCCGCCCCAGCCGGGCGCGATAACGGGATTCGTCAATGATAAAGTCGCGGCGGATGTTCGGATCAAGCATGATGACCCGATCACGCGCCTGGGCCAGGCACAGTGTTTCATAGGCGTCTGCGCACGGTTCCACGACCAGGCTGATACCACCGAAGAACAGCACCCCGACACCGTCCAGGGTGTCCGGCACATCCGCCGGGTAAAGCATCCGCCCGGCGGTGTTTTCGTCATAGAACGTATAGTCTGCCTGGCCGTCGGCCAGGGTAACAAAGGCCAGGGTTGTGGGCCGGTCGGACCGGATCACACGGCTGTCGTCAACCCGATTGGCGCGTAAGGCAGCACTCAACTGCTGCCCGAACATGTCGGTGCTGAGCCCGCTGAAAAAGCCGGTCCTGACCCCAAGTCGCGCCAGCGCGATGGCGGTGTTAAAGACCGAACCGCCGGGACAGGGGAAAAAACCGCACTCTCCCCCGGTTGTGGTCCGGGGCAGCATATCGATCAGGGCCTCGCCCGCGCACAGAATCATCTGTGTCCTCCTGCTTTCGGCCTAAGGGCAGCTTCAGCCGATTTGCAGCCGGGCCTGAAGCGCGTTCAACGCCGTGCGCGCCGCATCATTCCACACGGCAGTGCGGGATTTGAACAGCGTTGCCTCACTGCGATGGATGCACCCATCGGACAGAACTTTCAGGTGATTGGCGCGCAGCGTCTCACCCGTCGAGGTAATGTCGGCAATCGCCTCGGCCGTCAGGTGCTTGACTGTGCCTTCGGTTGCCCCCCGGCTATCGACCAGCTGATAATCCGCAACCCCCGCATCGCGCAGGAACCCCCGCACCAACCGATGGTATTTCGTGGCAATCCGCAGCCGGTGGCCATGCGTGGCGCGGAAATCGGCGGCGACAGCATCCAGGTCATCAAGCGTGTCCACATCAACCCAGAATTTCGGCACCGCGATGACCAGATCTGCCCCGCCAAAGCCAAGCGGTGCAAGTGCGGTTACAACCTGATCCCACAGCGGAATGCCTTCCCTCACCAGGTCGCTGCCAGTCACACCCAGATGCACCCGCCCTGCCGCCAGTTCGCGCGGGATTTCCGCCGCGCTTAGCAGCAGAAGTTGCGCATCCGCACCGTCGATCCGGGCGGCATATTCCCGGTCCAGGCTGTTGCGCCGCATCCTGACCCCCCGTGCGGCGAACCAGTCAAAGGTCTTGTCCATCAATCGCCCCTTAGAGGGGACAGCCAGCCGGAGATCCATCACCCGCTCCCTGCCAGGCGGGACTGCATCTGATGCACCCGTTCCGGTCGGATCGCGCCGCCCACCGCACGCGCGTCCTGCCCGCTGCCGAGCACACGGCACAGCGCATCATAGCGCCCGCCGGCGGCGACGGGCGGCAGGTCAGGCCAATTTTCGTCTATGAAGCCAAACACGAACCCGTCGTAATACTCCATCATCGTGCGGCCATAGCTCGCCTCAAAGGGCAAATCCGTGACATTGACACCCGCCGCATCCAGGGCCTCTATCCGCCGCGCCATGCAACAGACGGCCCCGTCCAGCCCCGGCAGATCGCCGGTGATGACGCGCAGGTGATCAAATGCATTGGGCAGCGTCTTACGCAGGGACAGGATTTCATCAAGCACATCTGACTCGGCGGCGGCGATGGGGGGGGTCTTTGCCTCTTCCTGCAGCCGGGCAAGGCGGGCCTCGATCTCGCCTGGGGTGCGCACCCCGATAGCTGGACCGGCGGCGGCAATCAGGGGGGCAAACCGGTCGCCCGCTGCCCCCGGCAGCGCGGCGCGGTGTGGCGATGGGGCTAACGTGCCCGTGAACCGGTCCAACAGGGCATGAAACCGCCGGGGCCGCCAGATGTGCCGCCGCAGGGCGGATTTGCGCGCCTCACTGGTGGACAAACTGTCAACCGCTGCCAGCAGAATGCCGATATCGCCCGTCACCGGCGTCAAGCCCAGGGGCAAGAGTATTTCAGAGAAGAGCGCGAAAACCTCGGCATCCGCCGCCGCAGGTACCGTGCTGTTGAACAGCTCATAGCCCACCTGCAGATATTCCCGCGCCCGGCCCGACCCGGCAGGCTGTTTGCGAAACACCTCTCCCAGATATGTGTAGCGTGCGGGCGCGGACCCGCCGGCCAGATGCTGCTGCACCACCGGGACGGTGAAATCCGGGCGCAGCATCATCTCTCCCTGGTCCGGATCGCAGGTGGTATAGGCGCGGGCGCGAATATCTTCGCCGTAGAGTTCCAGAAGCGTTGCGGCGGGCTGCAGCAGGTCGACCTCTGCCACTGATGCGCCAGAGGCAAGAAAGACCGCCTGAAGTCGTTCGGCCTCGGCCCGGATTGCGGCCTTGCTGCTCACCCGTGGCGGTCCAGAAGGGCCCGGACTGCGCCCGCCAGATCGCTCAGGGGGACTTCACGCTGCGCGGGCTGCGCCCTCCATTCCTTCAACGTGGCATTTTGTGCGATTTGTGCACCCAGGATCAGATCCTTGATCTGGACGACACCCCGGGTAGCCTCATCCGAGCCTTGGATGATCGCTACGGGACTTTGGCGTTTATCAGCGTATTTCAACTGATTGCCGAAGCTCTTCGGGTTGCCCAGATAAACCTCGGCCCGAATACCCGCCCGGCGCAAAGTGGCAGCCATGGCCTGGTAATCGGCCATTCGGTTGCGGTCCATCACGGTCACGATGACGGGACCGTGCGCCGGGTCGTTGTGTTTCCCCCTGGACTGCAATGCGGCAAGCAGCCGATCAACGCCGATGGACATGCCCGTGGCCGGAACCTCTTGCCCTGTGAAACGCCTGACCAAATCATCATAACGCCCCCCGCCCGCAATCGAGCCGAACTGGCGCCGGTGGCCCTGCTCATCGGTGATATTGAAGGTCAGCGTGGCCTCATAAACCGGGCCAGTGTAATAGCCAAGACCGCGCACGACCGAGGTGTCAATGACGATTTGATCCTCGCCATAGCCTTGGGCGGCAAGGAGCTCGGCGATGGTTTCGAGTTCAGCGATACCTTCGGCACCAACCTTCGAATTGCCGATCAGCGTGCGCAGCGATGATAAGACCCCGTCCGTTCTGGTTGTGCCCCGGGTAGCATCAATGCCTTCAGTGTCACAGTCAGACGCCTGAAGAAAGCCGATTACAAACGCGATCTGTTCCTCACCAAGGCCAGCCCCGTCGATGAAGGCACCGGAAGCGTCCAGCCGCCCCTTGCCCAGCAGATCGCGAACACCAGCTTCACCCACCTTGTCGAATTTGTCGATCTGGCGAAGAACAGCATCGTACGTGTCGCCACCTCCGATGCCAGCCGCCTCCATCACGCCATTCAGCACCTTCCGATTGTTGACCCGCACAATGTAATCCCCCCGGGGGATACCCACGGCCTCCAGCGTGTCGGCCAGCATCGCGCACATTTCCGCATCCGCAGCCATGGAGGCCGCGCCGACCGTGTCCGCATCGCATTGATAAAATTGCCGAAACCGCCCTGGCCCTGGTTTCTCATTGCGCCAGACCGGCCCCATGGTGAAGCGGCGGTAGGGATTGGGCAGATCGTTGCGAAACTGCGCCGCGACGCGGGCAAGCGGCGCGGTCATGTCATAGCGCAGTGCCAGCCAGGTCCCCTCTTCCTCTTGCCAGGCAAAGACACCCGCGTTGGGCCGGTCTACATCAGGCAGATACGTGCCCAAGGCGTCCAGCGTCTCCACGGCCGATGTGTCCAGGGGGTCAAAGCCATGGCGGTGATAGATTTCCGCGATCACGCGCAGCATCTTTGCCCGGGCAGTCACCTCGGTGCCGAAATAATCGCGGAAGCCTTTCGGCCGTTCGGCCCTGGGGCGGGGCTGTTTTGTCTGCCTGGCCATGGCTAAATCCTTTGGATCGTGCGGTGTGTAGCGGAGGGGGGCCAAAGGGGCAAGCGGTCCAGGGTGCTGTTCGGCCCCTATCCTGCCGAGATCAGCCGGATCGCCTGGTCATGTTCCAGCAGCCACAGCAGCCGCCGCACGGCGTGCCCCCTGGGGCTTTCCAGGACGGGATCCTTGGCCATCAGGGCGCGCGCGTCCGCCTGTGCTGTCGCCATCAGGTCGGTCTGGTGTTCCAGATCGGCCACGCGGAACCGTGGCAGCCCGGACTGGGCGGTGCCAATCACATCCCCCGCGCCGCGAATCGCGAGATCCTCTTCGGCCAAGCGGAACCCGTCTTCGGTTTCCCGCAGCAGGCTCAACCGCCGCTTTGCCGTCTCTCCCAGGGGGGGGCGATACATCAGCAGACAGGTTGATCGCGCCGACCCGCGACCGACCCGCCCGCGCAGTTGATGCAGTTGCGACAGGCCGAAGAACTCGGCCTGTTCAATCACCATGATTGAGGCATTGGGCACATCAACGCCCACTTCGATGACGGTGGTGGCAACAAGAATCCGTGTGCGCCCCTGCTGGAAATCGGCCATGGCGCGGTCTTTGTCGGCCTGCGGCAACTGGCCATGGACAAGGCCCACCATCCCGTCACCAAAATCCGTGCGCAGCCGCCTGAACCGTTCCTCGGCCGCCGTGGCCTTTACCACCCCGCTTTCCTCCACCAGGGGGCAAACCCAATAGGCCTGCTGCCCCCCGGCGATGGCATCGCGCAGATGTTGCATCACCTCATCAATCCGCGCGGCAGAGATCAGCGCGGTCTTCACCGGTGTCCGCCCCGGCGGCTTTTCGTCCAGCACACTCACATCCATATCGCCGTATTGCACCAAGCTTAGCGTGCGGGGAATCGGGGTGGCTGTCATCACCAGCATGTCAACGGCGCGGCCTTTTTGGCCCAATTGAATGCGCTGGCGTACGCCAAAGCGGTGCTGTTCATCAACAATGGCCAGGCGAAGATCAGCAAATGCGATATCCTTTTGAAACACCGCATGTGTGCCCACCAGAACCTGGATGTCACCGTGCGCCAGTGCCGCAAGTTTTGCCCGCCGCGCCGCTCCTTTATCGGCCCCCGTCAGCCTTTCGAGCATCACGCCCGCACTTTCGGCCATGGGAACCAGGCTGGCGTAATGTTGCGCCGCCAGGATCGAGGTCGGTGCCATCATCACCCCCTGTCCCCCTGCCTCGACCGCGATCAGAAGTGCCATAAACGCGACCAGTGTCTTGCCCGCGCCCACATCGCCCTGCAGCAGGCGGTTCATGCGGACAGGCTTTGCCATATCGGCCGCAATCTCATCAACCGTCCGCAACTGTGCACCCGTGGGGCTGAAGGGGAGCACATCCAGCACCTTCTGCCGCAAATGCCCGTCACCTGTGCTGACGACCCCTTTTGCCCCCCGTGCCGCTTGCCGCGCCAGGGCCAGCGCGACCTGATGGGCGAACAGCTCATCATAGGCAAGCCGTTCCCGTGCTCCGGCACATCGGCACAGATCGGTCAGGTCACCCGGATGATGGGCCCGGTCCAGGGCGGCGGTCCAGCCGGGCCAGCCTTTGCGCTGCGCCAGTCCGGGATCGATCCATTCGCCCAAATCCGGTGCCCGCGCCAGGGCCGAGGCGATGGCTTTGGCCATGGCCTTCTGGGTGACCCCGGAGGTCAGGGGGTAGACCGGTTCAAAACGCGGGATTTCATCCGCCTGCGACGGGGGCAGGATGTGATCGGGATGCGGCATCTGCGCGACACCGTCGAACAGCTCCACCTTGCCCGAGATAACCCTGCGGCTGCCGGTTGGCAGGATTCGTTCCAGGTAACCGCCACTGGCGTGGAAAAACACGAGCTGAAAGCTGGTTTCGGCGTCCTGAATCTCTACCCGATAGGGTCCACGACCAGACGATTTGCGGTGCCGCCCGACTGTCACCTCTAATGTGGCCATACCCGGCAGATCAAGCCCGCGGATTGAGCACCTGCGGGTCCGGTCAATGCCACCGACAGGCAAGGTCAGCAGCAGATCCTTGGGTGTTCTGACGCCCAGGCCCGCGTAATGCCAGGCGGTCTTCGGGCCAATTCCGTCCAGCGTTTCCAGGCTTGCGAACAGCGGGAACAGTATCTCGGGGCGGCCGTGCGCCTCAGCCATCGGCCCGGCCCGGCGCGGTCGCGTCGATCAGGGCGATCCAGGCGTCTTCGTCGATGGTGTTCACCCCCAGCCCCGCCGCTTTCCGGGCCTTGGATCCGGCCCCAGGGCCCGCGACCAGAAGATCGGTTTTCGCGCTGACCGACCCGGCGACTTTTGCCCCAAGGGCTTCCGCCCGCGCCTTGGCCTCGGCACGGGTCATCTTTTCCAGTTTACCGGTAAAAACGATGGTCTTGCCCGCAACCGGGCTGTCCGTGCCAGCGGGTGGTGCAGCATCTTCTATGTGCAACTCTGCGGCCAGTTTGTCGATGGAGGCCCGCTCGCGCGGCTGCCGAAACGAGGCGGTCAGGGACAAGGCCACGGTTGCGCCGATCCCGTCAATGCCGGTCAGGTCATCCCAAGCCTCTCTCGTCTCGGGCGCAACGCCACCCCATGCCAGGGCACGCTTGCCGGCCAGATCGGCGCGCCGCCCTTCCTCCTCTGCCTGTGTGCGTTCCGCGAGTGCCGCCTCTTCCGCCGCGCGGTAACAGTCTGCCGCTGGCACGGCGGCGTCAATGCCCGCAACAAAGGCAGCCCAGGAGCCGTAATGCCGGGCCAAATCCGCCGCGGCCACATCGCCCACGTGGCGCAGGCCAAGCGCGAAGATTACGCGGTTGAGCTGTATCGTGCGTTTTTTCCTGATCGCCGCGAACAGATTGCCCGCCGATACCGCACCCCAGCCTTCGCGGTTTTTCAATTCTTTGCCAAAACGCGCCTCCAGCGTGAATATGTCGGCCGGTTCCGCAATCCAGCCATCCTTATAGAACTGCTCCACCTGCCTGGTACCCAACCCTTCGATGTCAAAGGCGGCACGGCTGACGACATGCTTCAATTTCCCCACCGCCTGTGCCGGGCAGACCATCCCGCCGGTGCAGCAGCGGGTGGAATCGCCATCTTCCCGCACGGCATCCGATCCGCATTCCGGACACGTGTTCGGGAAAGCATAAGGTTTTGCACCGGGCGGACGCCTGGAAAGATCAACATCAGCTACCTTGGGGATCACATCGCCCGCCCGGTAAACCTGTACCCAGTCGCCTTCGCGAATGTCCTTGCCATCGCGAATCGGCTGGCCTTTGGCGTCGCGCCCGGCGATGTAATCCTCATTATGCAAGGTCGCGTTTGAAACAACGACTCCGCCAACAGTAACCGGGGTCAGCCGTGCCACCGGGCTCAGCGCACCCGTGCGTCCCACCTGTATCTCGATCTTTTCCAGCCGGGTCCATGCCCGTTCCGCCGGAAATTTATGGGCAATCGCCCATCGGGGCGTTGTAGAGCGCAGACCCAGCCGCTGCTGCAGGTCCAGCGCGTCAAGCTTGTAAACAACCCCGTCAATGTCATAGCCAAGCGTGGCGCGGGACTGCTCAATCCGGGCGTAGTGCTGAAGCAATTCCTTGATATTTTCGCAGCGCCGCGTCAGGTTATTGATTTGAAAGCCGAGCACCTTCAGGCGTGTGATGGCGTCGAACTGCGTCCCTGCCAGAGGTTCAGACAGCGCACCCCAAGCATAGGCAAAAAAGCGCAGCGGGCGGGCGGCGGTGATGGCCGGATCAAGTTGCCGCAGGGATCCGGCAGCGGCATTGCGGGGATTGGCAAAGACCTTTTCGCCCGCGGCCTGCTGGCGGGCGTTCAGGGCCACAAAATCCGCATGGCGCATATAGACTTCGCCGCGAACCTCCAGCAGGTCGGGCGCACCAGTCAGGCGGTGCGGGATATCGGTGATTTTTCGCGCGTTGGCGGTGACGTTTTCGCCCACAGCCCCGTCGCCGCGCGTGGCTGCTTGCACCAGCATCCCGCCTTCATACCGCAGCGACAGGGACAGCCCGTCGATCTTGGGTTCGGCGGTGAAGGTCAGGGATGCGGTGGCCTCCAGCCCCAGATAGCGGCGGATGGAGCCGATGAATTCCTCTACATCCCCGCCGTTGAACGCATTGCCCAGAGAGAGCATGGGTTCAGCATGGGTGACCCTGGAAAACCCCTCTGCCGGGGCCGCGCCGACCTGGTCGCCGGGGCTGGCGGCGTGTTTCAGCGCAGGGAACGCGGCCTCAATCGCGGCGTTTTCCTGTTTCAGCGCGTCATATTCCGCGTCTGTCAGGATGGGGTCATCGTCCAGGTAATAGGCGCGGTTCGCTTTGCCTAACTGTTGCGCCAATTCGGCCAGCCGGGCGTTGGCCCTGGACACGGAATCGATGCTGCGGTCCTGCGCATTTGCAGCCGGGTGGCCCGGGACGGGCCCTGTCAAGGAAGTGTTCATCGCGTCCGGCCCCTTAAATCATAATCCGCAGAAGAAAGGCCCTGCCAGGAAGCGGACCAGGGGGCGCAAGAACCAGGCGGTCTGTGCCAGGATCCGTCGCATAGACGTTAAGGCTGGCGTGGCCCGGCATCACCTTAATGCCGTTCGATGTGGCAGGATCATCTTCAACCGGCAAAACGCGCATCGGGTTTCCCCGCTGTTCGACCTTATCGTGAAACACGCCAGAGGCGCAATGGTCAATCAGCCATCAGTCTTGCGGGTACCCGACGGGAAATCAATCCGCTTTGTATCATCGGGACGATATCGGTGCAATGCCGGGGGCGCAATCCGGTATCTCCATGTCGGGCTGCCCATGAGGGCCGGGTGTGGCAAAACAGCCCAAAGGTCGTTATGTGTACCCCTTGAGGGTATCGCATATGTCCTTGTATCATGCGCAAACTGCCCTGCATGTTCCGCCGAAACGGAATGCCTGATGGCCCTGGATCACCCGCCTTATGCCCTGAATTCTCTGGGCTTTGCCAAGCCGCCCGCCCAGACGCGGGTGGTTGTGGCCATGTCCGGCGGCGTTGACAGTGCCGTTGTGGCGGCACATCTCGCGGAAGCGGGGTACGATGTCGTTGGTGTGACGCTGCAGCTTTACGACCATGGCGCGGCACTTGCGAAAAAAGGCGCGTGCTGCGCCGGGCGGGATATCCACGATGCCAGGCGCGTGGCAGAACAACTGGGCGTTCCGCATTATGTGCTTGACTACGAAAACACCTTTCGTAAGGCCGTGATAGACGATTTCGCCGACAGCTATCTGGCGGGTACCACGCCTGTGCCCTGCATACGTTGCAACGAGCGGGTCAAGTTCAAAGACCTGCTTGAAACCGCACAGGATCTCGAGGCCGACTGCCTGGCCACCGGGCATTACATCCAGCGCAGGGTGGGCCCCCATGGGGCAGAAATGCACCGTGCCGCCGATGCCGCACGGGATCAATCCTATTTCCTGTTCTCCACCACGCGGGAGCAGTTGGATTATCTGCGCTTTCCCCTTGGGCATCTGGCTTCCAAGGCCGACACGCGGGCATTGGCTTCAAAATACGGGCTGGGCGTAGCGGATAAGCCCGACAGCCAGGATATCTGCTTTGTGCCGAATGGCGATTACGCCACGGTGATCGAAAAACTGCGCCCTGGGGTCACCGACCCCGGTGAGATCACGGATATGTATGGCAAGGTTCTGGGCACCCATCGCGGCGTGATCCATTATACCATCGGCCAGCGGCGCGGCCTTGGCATCGGGGGCCTGTCGGACCCGCTTTATGTGGTGAAGCTGGAGCCAGAGAACCGCCGCGTCATCGTTGGCCCGAAAGAGGCACTCTTAACCCGAACCATCCCCGTGCGAGAGATCAACTGGCTGGGCGATACCCCCTTCGACAGCCGGGAGAGTCGGGAGGTAGATATCAGGATCCGCTCTGCCCGGCCCCCGCGCCCGGCGCGCATCCGCCCCGAATCCGCAACCAGGGCAGAGGTGGAGCTGATAACCGCCGAAGAGGGCGTCAGCCCCGGCCAGGCGTGTGTGTTCTACGCCCGGAATGGTAGCCGCATCCTGGGTGGTGGCTGGATTGGGCACTGCCAAGGGGCGCGGTTGGCGGACATGCCGCCTGTCAGGACAGCACAGACCGGCATCGGAACACATGGAGCGGTTGACGGGGCTCGAACCCGCGACCCCCGGCGTGACAGGCCGGTACTCTAACCAACTGAGCTACAACCGCGCATCGCATGTCCGGAGAACCCAAGGATGGTGGTGGCGCGGTTGACGGGGCTCGAACCCGCGACCCCCGGCGTGACAGGCCGGTACTCTAACCAACTGAGCTACAACCGCTCACCATCCGCAGCGGGGTCAGTGCCTCCGAAGCGTGATATGTAGCCTACGCCGTTCTTGCACTGCCGTCAAGCGGAAAATCCCGGGAATCTGATGTGCTTAAGCAAAAGGCCCCGGCCACCGCCCCGCCCGCAACGGTCGCGCTTGCCTTTGCACCTGGCGAAGGTTCCGGGCGATGCCCGATGACATTCCGAACAGTTTCATGACTGGCCCGAACCAGGCGAACTGCGGGGCAGCAGGCCCGCCCAGGTTGGAGCGGTGAACACAATCTGCGTGGTATCTAACGGGATTCCCCAAGGATAACCGTGCCTGACCTGCTGAACAAAAATGCGGCGGTGACACCAAAAGGGAGGAGAAAGGTGCCACCGCCAGCGTTCAGCCCATCCCGAAGGGAGGAAAAGAGACAGGCTGATCAGTTTGGGCCAGAAATGGCCCGGATAGAAATGGCGACCGCCTGAGAGAGGGGGCGAATCCCGCCACAATGTGCCATGACCCCAGGAAAGAGGGCGCGTTCCATGTTCCGCTTAGCGCGGGGCCTTGCCATAGGCGGCGTCAAATGCCACCGCCTTAATCATGCTGCGGGTCATGCCCAGATCGGCCAGTTCGCGATCCGAGTAGCCCTGCAGTTCCGCCAGGGTCTGCCGGTAGATTTTGCGGGCCCGGCGGGCCTCGGCAAACTGGGCCTTAATCTCGGCCAGCCGCGTCCTGAACGAGAGGGTTGATATGCGCGCGCCTGATACATATGCCATGGGGCCAACCTTGGTTTGTGTCCGCTGATCCGTCCCTAGTGTGATGTCCGAAGGGTTTGAATCGTTGGTTCTTGTGCTTCTATGAGATGGATAGATAAGCACATGCTGCAGATGCACAATCCCCCGATGTATCAATGCTGCTATGCGGCGAATGCATAACGCCGGATTCCTGCTGGCCCGGATGCCTGGCATGGCGGCAAGCGGTGTGGCTGGTGCCGGACGCTTGGGGTGCGTGAAAGCGAGAGGGAGGACAATTTATGAAACGCGTATTCGCAGCCGCCCTGGCAGCAGTTATACTAAGACTATGCGGGCTTTGATTGACGCAGGCGCGAAGATTGAAGTGCCGGATGAATTAGGCGCGACGCCGTTTGCCCTTGCAACAGAACAAGACCAGCAGGCCCCGGTTCCACAGCGCACAACGCACGGCTCCGGCGATGCCGATGGGCGGAGAGGACCAGCAGATGACCGTGACCAGAACCGCCGTTCTTAAGGTGCTTTCTGGGCTGACCCTGCCCGATGGTGGCGATTTGGTGGGCCGGGATATGGTTCGCGCGGTCCAGATTCAGGGTGGCCGCGTCAGTTTTATCATTGAGACCGAAACCCCTGAGCTGGCACGGCGGATGGAGCCCGTGCGCCGCGCGGCTGAGCAACTGGTCAGGACGCTGCCAGGCGTCACAACGGCCACAGTCGCACTGACAGCCCACGGCCCCGCCGCGAAAGCCCCGCCGCACCCGGCCGCTGCGCCCGGTGATGCCCCGCCCCGCCTGAAGATCGGCGGACACCCCAAACCGCAGGCAGGGCCGATGAATCCGAACGGGGTGGCGCGAATCATCGCCATCGGTTCGGGGAAGGGTGGCGTGGGGAAATCCACCGTCACCTCAAACCTTGCCGTTGCGCTGGCGCGCCAGGGGCGCAAAACGGGCCTGCTGGATGCCGATATCTATGGCCCCTCCCAGCCCCGGATGATGGGGGTGAACAGGCGTCCGGCCTCTCCCGATGGCAAGACGATCCTGCCCCTTCACAGCCACGGTGTTACCTGCATGTCCATCGGCTTTATGCTGCCCGAGGAGAAGGCCGTGGTTTGGCGCGGCCCGATGCTGATGGGTGCGCTGCAGCAGATGCTGGGACAGGTCGTCTGGGGTGAACTGGATATTCTGCTGGTCGATCTGCCCCCCGGCACCGGCGATGTGGCGATGACGCTGTGCCAACGATCCAAACTGACTGGCGCGATTGTGGTTTCTACCCCCCAGGACGTGGCACTTCTGGATGCGCGCAAGGCACTTAATATGTTCAACACGCTGACAACACCGGTTCTGGGTCTGATCGAGAATATGTCAACCTATATCTGTCCCAATTGCGGGCATGAGGCGCATATCTTCGGCCACGGCGGCGTTGAGGCCGAGGCGCACCAGCTTGGTGTGCCGTTCCTGGGCGCACTGCCCCTGTCGCTGGAAACCCGCGTGGCGGGTGATAGCGGTGTGCCAATTGCCACGGGCGATGGCCCCATGGCCGAATCATATATGACACTGGCAGCACGCCTGGTGGCAGGCGGGATGGCCTGATCCGGCCCTTCGTGGGGCCATCCCAGGGGTGATTCGGATCGGAAACCGCGGCTGTGCAGCCCGAAACAACGCCATGATCCAAAAAACTTCGGATTTTTTCCCATCCGCCGCGCGACATCTGCGGACACAATATATTGCGTCTGTGAATTCGCTGAACGCTACAGAAGCCCCAATTCGGCGGGTTTGGGGCGCAACTTGCTGTGTCGGGGCAAGTGCAAAAACCAGTTTTGGAAATTTTTCCCATAAAAAGGGATTGCCTGGGAAAAGATTCCATGAAATACCATCCCTGTCAGCAGATGAGAGTATCCCTTCCCACAAGCGGATGGGGCAAAAACAAGAAACGGCAGGTTCATACAGGCACTCTCTGACGCTGAAAAAAGAGAGCTGGCGCACAGGCAAGCAAACATCCCCCGGATGGCCTGTGCAGCCGGACACCCGGCAACGGGACCAGGGCGGCGGATCGGACAGGGCAGCCTGCCTGATCCGCCGGTACCCGTTCCGCGCCGGGACATACAACCGGGGGGCAGCACGGGGTGCGGGTACAGTGGAATGCAGGTTTCAGGGCGAAAGCCTGAATAAAGTGGATGGAAAAGGCCGGGTTTCGATCCCGGTCAGGTTTCGTCGCGTCCTGCAGAATTCGGATACACTTTACACGCCGGGTGGTGCACCGCGCCTTTATATTGCCTATGGCAACCCGCACGCACGTTTCCTTGAATGCCTGTCGGGCGATGCGTTTGATGAGATTGACGCCATCATCCGGGCCGAGAAGCGGGGCTCAAAGGTGCGCAGGATTCTGGAATATCTTTATTATTCGAAATGCGATGAGACCAGCGTTGATGACACCGGGCGCCTGGTTCTGTCCGTGCAGGCGCGCGAAAAGGTTGGCCTTGGGGCCGAGGCACTGTTCCAGGGCAAAGGTGATAAATTTCACATCCTGAACTCTGGCGATGGGGCCGCATCGGATCAGGGGATGGAGGCGATGATCGCGGCCCTGGGGCAGGGCGATGCGTTTCTCGATCCGCTTTCCCTGGCGGGGCAGTCCGGCGCAACGGCCCATGAGGATTGAGTATGACATCATCCAGGGTGCCGCATATTCCGGTGCTTCTGGGCGCATTTCTGCGCGGGGCGGCACCAGTATCGGGGATTTGGCTCGACGGCACTTTCGGTGCCGGTGGCTACGCCCGTGGCTTGCTTGATGCAGGGGCAGACAAGGTGATCGCCGTAGACCGGGATCCGTTGGCCTTTGAATTGGCGCAGCCCTGGGCGGCAGAACTGGCAGAGCAGCTGATCATGGTGCCCGGCACGTTTTCCCGCTTGGATGCGTTGGCAGCATCGGCGGGGCATGCGTGGCTGGATGGCGTGGTGCTGGACCTTGGCGTTTCGTCCATGCAGTTGGATCGTGCCGAGCGGGGGTTTTCCTTTCGGCGGGACGGGCCGCTTGATATGCGCATGGGCCAGGCGGGTATCGCGGCCGAGGGGCTGGTCAATGACACGCCCGGGGCGGTGCTGGCCGATATCCTGTTTCACTACGGGGAAGAGCGCGCGGCCCGGCGCATCGCCAGGGCCATCGTCACGGCCCGTGCCAAGGCGCGCATCACGCGCACCGCAGAGTTTGCCCGGATCGTTGAAGCTTGCCTGCCGCGTGCGAAACCCGGTCAAATCCATCCGGCCACGCGATCATTTCAGGCTATCCGCATGGCCGTGAATGATGAGCTGGGGCAGTTGGCCGCCGCGTTGCAGGCCACCGAGCGGGCTCTGAAGCCCGGCGGTACCCTGGCGGTTGTTACCTTCCATTCCGTCGAGGACCGGATGGTCAAACGGTTCCTGCAGGATCGCGCGGGCCGGGGCGGCGGCAGCTCTCGCTATCAGCCACAGGAGGCCGCGCACCGCCCCGCGTTCATAAGAACACCGCGTCGCGCTATAACGGCGGATGCGGATGAGGTTGCCGCCAACCCGCGTGCGCGATCAGCCAGACTGCGCCTTGCCCGCCGTACCGGGGTACCGGCATCCCGGGTTGCCCGCTCTGTCTTTGGTATGCCGATGATCGAAGGGATGGGCTGATGCGCGGGGTTGCGACGGTTCTGGCGGTTCTGGCGGTGATCGGGCTGGGCTACTGGGCCTATCACCAGAACATCATGACACAGCATTCCGTGCGAGAGGTCACGCGCCTGCAGAACGAGATCGGCATCAGGCGCGAGCGGCTGTCGGTCCTGCATGCGGAATGGGCTTACCTTAACCGGCCCGACCGGCTGCGCGAACTGGCGGACCTCAATTTTGAACGACTGGGCCTGATACCAATGTCGCCTGCGCATTTCGGTAACCTGCATCAGGTACCCTATCCCGTATTACCGGACCGGCAAATCCGACAGGCGGGGATCGAAAACGCCTTTACCCCGCAGGGGCTGCCATGACGCCTCGTGCCCCCTTGCGCCCCCTGACCCGGATATTGAAGGCCCGCGAAAGCGGCGAGAATCCCGACGCGAACAGGCGGGACCACCTGCACCGGCAGCACGAGGCAATGCGCGACCGGATGCACCAGGGCGCGAACGCCCGGCTGCTTGTTCTGGCGGTCTGCTTTCTGGCGGCGTTCTGCATTGTGGGATTTCGCATGTCGATCCTGGCCGCCAGCAAACCAGAGGAGCCGCGCGTGGCAACCTCTGGTCCGGCAATTTTGAGCACCCGCGCCGATATCGTGGACCGGGATGGCCGTGTGCTGGCCACGAACCTGGTGACCAATTCGCTTTACGCCCACCCGCATGGGATCGTCGATCCCGCCGCCGCCGCCCGCGGCCTGGCCCGGATATTCCCCGATTTGGAAGAAGAGGCCCTGCTGCGCCGCTTGACCTCGGGCGCACGGTTTATCTGGCTGCGCCGCTATATCTCACCCGAACAGGAGCAGCTGGTGCATGACCTGGGCGAACCGGGCCTGCTGTTCGGCCCGCGTGAGATGCGGCTTTATCCCAATGGTGCTCTTGCATCCCACATTCTTGGCGGTGCCGGGTTTGGGCAAGAGGCGGTGAACGCCGCCGAGATAATCGGCGTGGCAGGGGTGGAGGCGTGGTTTGACGATACCCTGCGCGATCCGGTCCGGGATGGTGCGCCTTTGGCCCTTTCGATTGATCTGAGCGTACAGGCGGCAGTCGAACAGGTTCTGGCCAGCGTCATGGTCATCATGAACGTTCGCGGTGCCTCTGCCGTACTGATGGATGTGCATACGGGGGAAATCCGCGCGATGGCGTCCCTGCCGGATTTTGACCCGAACGCCCGCCCGCTCCCCATTGCCGAAGGGGACCAGGCTGACAGCCCCCTTTTCAACCGCGCCGTGCAGGGCGTGTATGAATTTGGATCAGTCTTTAAGGTGTTCACTGTGGCCCAGGCCCTGCAGGAGGGGCTGGTTAACCCCGCAACCTGGATCGACACGATGGAGCCCTTGCAGATCAACGGCTTCTCGATCAGCGATTTTCGCAGCCACGGGCCGCGTCAATCGGTGACAGAGGTGATGGTCCATTCATCAAATATCGGCACGGCCCGCATCGCCCGCATGATCGGGGCGGAACGCCAGCAGCACTTCCTGGAGCGGCTCGGCTTCTTCCGGCCGACGCTTGTGGAAATGGCAGAGGGCCCCCTGGCCCGCCCGTTGCTGCCCCGGCGGTGGGGGGATTTGGCGACGATGACCATTTCTTATGGTCACGGCCTGTCAACCTCGCCCCTGCATCTGGCGGCGGGCTATGCCTCGGTTGTGAATGGCGGCACATTGATTCGCCCGACGCTGCTGCGCCAGGATGGTCCGCAAAACGGAGAGCGGATCGTATCCGCAACCGTGTCCCGGCAGATTCGCGGCATGCTGCGTGCGGCTGTTACCGAAGGTACGGCCCGTCTGGGGGATGTTCCGGGCTATGCCGTTGGTGGCAAGACGGGCTCAGCCGACAAGCCGCGCAGCACCGGCGGCTACTATGAGGATCGGGTACTTTCAACCTTTGCCAGCGTCTTTCCGGTGCATGCCCCGCGCTATGTCCTGGTCGTTACCCTGGATGAGCCCGAGATCGTGGCGTTGGGAGAGGTACGCCGCACCGCGGGCTGGACGGCAGTGCCCGTCGCCGCCGAAGTTATCCGCCGGGCTGCGCCGCTTCTGGGACTGCGGCCCGAAATTGCCGCCTATCAGGTGTCCGCTGCCCTGGAATAGGCAGGGTTCCTGACACCGGCTTCAGGCCGCAGCGTCCACACAGGACACCCGGGCGTTCAATGACGCGAAGGACGGAATGAAAACCCGTTCTGCCGATCATCCGTCGGGCGGCTTACGGCGGTGCTGTCGTCGTCAAAAATCCCGTTGGCGCGCAGGGTTTCGGCGTCGATCAGGGGGCTGGCACAGATGCGCTCCAGCAGGTCGGCCTGGCGGGCCTCTAACCCTGTCAGGCGGGTCAGGACGTGAAGAAGGTTCAGCAAATCTTCGGTATAGATTGCGGGCCAGCTGTCGGGCTGCACCTTGTCCAGCGGGGATGGCGGGCGGCGGTCGCCGATTATGGGGCGGGTACGGTCCAGACAGCGATAGCTGAACCACTGGTCCAGCGTGGTCTTGCCCGACACCTGATAGGTGCGCACTTCGGGCGTAACGTTGTCGATAAAGCCTTCCCCAACGTAAAGCCGCCGGGTGGCCGCGTCATAGCGCAGCGCGTTCGGGAATTTCGCGGGATCGGACGGGATGGCCCCGCCGCGCGGGATGGTCGGCCCCCCGGGGGCGCGGGGTGGGCCGGCAGGGCGGTTGTGCGCTGCGTCAGTGAAGCGTTCGCCATAGGTGTGAAGCCAGATGATCTCGGCCCCGATCGCCGCCGCCTCCTGGAACAGGGCGGCGGTGCCAGTGATGGGGAGGCGCAGACCAGGCTGCACCAGCGCAGGCTGAAACCGCGCGGTATAGGCGGGATGGGCGGCAATGGCGGCGATATAGGCCAGCATATCCTCGGGCGTTACAGCGATGCCAAGGGCAGCGCACAGCCGTGCCAGGACGGCCGGGCGGATATTGGATTCGGTCGCGGCGGCGTCTTTCCACAGCGGGAAGACGCGCCCGTAGTGGCTCAGGTCAGGGATGAGTCCGCAAAACGAAAGCCCCGGACCATTTGATGGCGTATGCGTCCTAAGTGCTGTCAGGAAAATCTGGCGGGGTCCGTAACTGTTCCACAGTTTTGGGTTGGGTCTGTTTATCAATCGTTTATCAGGGATGATCCACTGCCGATCCAGTGTCCTGTAAGCAAGGCGCACCGGTGTGACGACCGGGCCGGTATCCACCCTCACACTCTGCGAGCGATACTCATGACCAGCCAACCCGTCGCTGAGCTCGGCGTCAATGTGCCTGTCGCCGGGTTTTCCGTTTCGCAGGTGAGGGCGAAACACGACAGCCTGTTGATCCTTGTCACTGATCGCTTTGAGCGCGTCCCACCTTTTCCTTAGGGAGTCCCGGTCAGGGGCGACAACCCAGGTTCGACCGGGCATAACGCCGGACCCATTCCAGAAGAACAAATCGTCAAGCGGCGCACAGGTGGCCCAGATACCTTGTGCCGCCGGAAGAAACGGGGACCGGGGCAGATCAGGGCACAATGCCCAGTCCGCATCGTCCAGGTTGATCTTCGCCAGGGCGTCAAACTTCGCCTCGCGCCGCGCTTTGGGCAACCGCCTGTGGCGCACGATGGCGGGGGCGGTGCTTCCGGCACTGGAATTGCGCGTGGCCATCACGATGCAAATGGGCTGTTGCACGCCCTGGAAAATCCGGCTGTTGACCGGCGGCTGATGCCCTTCGGGCGTGCAGTCAATAACCCAGATTTCATCGGCATCCCGGCGCAAATCCGCGCGCATCTTTTGAAAGCCCGGCCCTTTTAGAAAGCCGGTGGTGGTGATGAAACAGACAATCCCGCGCCGGTCCGCACGGGGGGCCTGCCCTGCCGGCGGCGGGTCACCAAACACTTTCCACACCGCCCAGCACCAGAAATAGACGTAAAGGTTCTTAAGGTGCCTCAGATGCGGCCCGGCGTGCCAGGCCGTCGGGCTGTCCTTGCCCCAGGCATCCATCAGGGACGCTTCGTTTTTGTGCCGCCCGGCCTCAACCCAGGCCCCGCGCCCCCGGGCCCTATCCTTATAGGGCGGATTGCCGATGACCACCGTGATGGGGTCTTCCCCTTTGATGCGGTTGGCCTGTTCATAACTGTCCGTCAGGGGCGCGAAAAGCGACGGCAGCCGCGCCCGGGTTTCCTCGGGGTCGCTTAGCGTATTGGTCAGGAAAAGGCGCGGTTGCGCCTCCGCTTGCCCGGTGAGGTCAAAGAGTTCGCCCAGCAGGCGCAGCTGTCCCACGACATAGGGGCCGAATTGCAGCTCAAACCCCATAACGCGCCGGGCCAGATCGTGGATCACCCCGGGCACGGCCCCTGCACCCATATCCTGTTCAACCTGCTTTGCAACGTGGCGAAAAATGCCAAGGGGAAAGGTGCCGGTGCCGACGGCCGGATCCAGAATTGTCACATCGGGGTCGCACAGCCCCCTGCCCAGGGCAAAGCGGTCCGGGTCGCGCAATGCGTCGTCCGTAAGACGCACCATGGCACTTACCACCTCGGGCGGGGTGTAGTAGGAGCCCGTCATCTTGCGGAGTGCATTGTCATACGTCTCCAGAAAATATTCGTAAAAGTAGAGCCAGGCATCCTCATCGCCGCGCGAAATTGTGGCCCAGTCAACCACATCAAGAACGCGGGTGAGCGACTTGAGCGAGGTGGACAGCGTGTCCGGATTCGCAGTCAGAAAGCCCAGCGCGGTGCCGATCAGACTGTCCGTGCTGCGCAGGTCGCGGGCGGCGCGGTCTATCCCGTCTGCCAGTGCCACACCGCGCGCACGCGCCATCAGCAGACCAAAGACAACCGCCTGTGCGTAGCCGTCAGCGAACTGCGTGTCATCGGCTTCAGGGAACAGGATTTGACGCCAGTCGGCACGCAGATTTGCCACATCAGTGTCGTTGGCGGTCAGCCGGTCCAGCGTTTCATCCCGTAGCAGGCGACACAGCCGGGCGGAAATGCGCGCAAGTTCGCGGGCATTGCGCGGTGCGACCGGTTGCCACGTAAGGAAAGCATTGAAGATCGTCAGCAGCTCACCGGGGGCAGTCAGCGCGGCCCCGGCGGTCCGGATATCACCGCCGAGCCTGACGATACCCGAGGCGGTATCGCCCGCCTGGAGTGCGCCGTCATGCCAGACAAAGAACCCGTTTCCGTCGGTGTAGATCAGGTTCGGCAGCACCTGGAGTTTTTTCCATTGCTTCCTGTCATGCGGATCAGTGAAGCGGCGCGGATCGGCCCCTTTGCCGGGGCGTTTGATTTCGACAAAACCAAGAAGTTCGTCCCCCCGCCCGCGTTTGCGCATGACCGCAAAATCGGGGCGGATCGCCAAATCCGGCATCGGGGTCTCTGGGACAAGAAACACTGACCCAGGGGGAAGACCACAGGCTTCGGCAAGGCCCGGCAACAGCACGTCCAGAGGTGCGCGCAGCTGTTCTTCCGGACGGCCCGCGACAACGGATCCCAGACGGCGTTTTGCTTCCACACCGAATTGAGAGATCAAGGTGTCAAACATGCCCCGTTACCTGACCCTTCGAATGCCCAGCACGAGTGCTGTTACTGTTTAGTTCACAAAATTGAAAGAATTACGCACTGCTGCTACATATGCCCCCGGAAGATACCCCGGAAGATACCCCCGGCAGACCTCTCTTCGCCAAGTATAACCCACAGGCACACAGGGAATCGAGTATGGTGCCAAAGCAAAAACCGCTCTCGGCACTTGGGCTGACCGCCACACGCGGCGGCAATGTCGATATCAGCGGGATCACCCTTGACAGCCGGGCGGTGACGCCCGGCGGACTGTTCGCAGCCTTGCCCGGCACACGGGTGCATGGCGCGGATTTCATCCCGTATGCCCTGCGGATGAAGGCGGGTGCGGTGCTGACCGACCGGCAGGGGGCTGCGCAGGCGGCAGAGGTGCTGGCAGGGGCCGAGGCCACCCTGGTGGTGGTTGAAGACCCGCGCGTGGCACTTGCCCATGCCGCGGCACTGTGGTTCGGCCCGCAGCCGGAGACCATCGTGGCAGTCACAGGTACCAACGGAAAAACCAGTGTCGCCAGTTTTACCCGACAAATCTGGACCGCACTGGGCCTGGCGGCGGTGAATATCGGCACCACCGGTGTCGAGGGGGCCTATGCCGCCCCGGCGATACACAAGGGGGGACACACCACGCCGGATGCCGTGACGCTGCAAAAACTTTTGGCCGGTATGGCAGCCGATGGTGTAACCCATGCGGCGATGGAGGCCTCTTCCCACGGGATCGATCAGCGCCGGATGGAAGCGGTGCGTCTGGCGGCGGCGGCTTTCACGAACCTCACGCGGGATCACCTGGATTATCATGGCACGATGGACGCCTATTTCAAGGCCAAGCTGCGGTTGTTCACCGAGCTTCTGCCGGGGGATGCGGCCGCCATCGTCAACCTGGACGACCCCCACGGAACCAGGGTGGCCGCGGCCTGTGAGGTACGCGGCATTGAGGTCATCACCCTTGGCCAATGTGCTGCAAAGGCCCGGCTGAAGATCACCGGGCGGCGGCTGGATCAGGCGGGGCAAGACGTGCTGTTCCGCTGGCAGGGGCGGCAATACCAGACGCGGCTGAAGCTGATCGGCGGATTTCAGGCGATGAATGTGCTGACGGCGGCGGGCCTTGCCATTGCGGCAGGGGCCGGGGCCGAGGCGGTTTTTGACGTGCTGCCCCGTTTGCGGGGGGTGCGCGGGCGCATGCAGTTGGCGGCGCGTCGTGCCTTGGGTGCACCGGTCTTTGTTGATTACGCCCATACGCCGGATTCACTGGAAACCGCGCTCAAAACGCTACGGCCCCATGTGCTGGGCCGGTTGGTCCTGGTGTTTGGCGCAGGCGGTGACCGGGACCAGGGCAAGCGGCCCCTGATGGGTGCTGTAGCGGCCGGGAACGCCGATGTTCTGTTTGTAACGGATGATAACCCAAGATCAGAGAATCCGGCTGTTATTCGCCGCGCAATTCTGCAGGCATGCCCGGACGCGACCGAGATTCCCGACCGGGCCGAGGCGATTCTGCGCGGCGTTGATGCGCTGGAGCCCGGCGATGCCTTGCTTGTGGCCGGAAAGGGGCATGAATCCGGGCAGATCATCGGCGATGTTGTCTTTCCCTTTGACGATGTGGAACAGGCAAGCGTGGCCGTCGCGGCCCTGGAGGGGCGGGTATGAGCGTGCTTTGGACATCTGATGAGGCAGGGTTGGCCACGGGCGGACAAAACACGGCACCCTGGCAGGCCGGGGGCGTCTCTATTGACACACGCACATTGCGGCCGGGCGATTTGTTCGTGGCCCTGACCAGTCAGCGCGATGGGCATGATTTTGTGGCACAGGCCCTGGCGCGGGGGGCGGCGGCGGCACTTGTCCTGCACCGGCCCCAGGGCGTGGCCAGGGACGCACCGCTTTTGATTGTGACCGATGTGCTTGCGGCCCTGGGCGCACTTGGCCGGGCGGCGCGGGCGCGGATGGGCGGTAAGGTGATCGCGGTCACCGGATCGGTCGGCAAGACAACCACAAAAGACATGCTGCGTGTTGCACTGACCCCGCAGGGCCGCACCCATGCGGCCGAGGCAAGCTACAATAATCACTGGGGCGTCCCCCTGACTTTGGCACGAATGCCGGCGGCGACAGAGTTTGCCGTGATCGAGATCGGCATGAACGCGCCGGAAGAGGTCGCACCCCTCAGCCGGATGGCCCGGCCTCATGTGGCGATGGTGACGAATGTGGCGGCGGTACATCTAGAGGCTTTTGGCACAATCGAAGCCATCGCCTATGAAAAAGCCAGCATTTATAAAGGTTTGGAACCCGGTGGCGTTGCGCTGTTTCCTGCCGATTTGCCGACGACGCCGATTTTAGAAGCCGCGGCAGCGGGCGCAACCTTGATGCGCTTCGGGGAAGCTGATGGGGCGAACGCCCGCCTGGCCTCGGTTGCACCTGGCGATACGGCCACAGTGATCCAAGCGGAATTCGACGGTGCGCCAATCCGTTTCAAACTGGCGGCCCCCGGGCGACATCTGGCACTGAACGCAGTTGCGGCCCTGGCGGCGGCGCATGCCGCGGGGGCCGATCCAGCGCGGGCAGCGCGGGCTCTGGGCACTTGGCGGGCGGTCGCCGGCCGGGGCCTGCGCGAGCGGGTGGTTCTGGATTCTGTAGGGGATCGCGCCGTCGAGATGTTCGATGATGCCTTCAACGCCAGCCCGGCCTCGGTCGCCGCAAGCCTGGAGGTTCTGGCCGCGGCCCCCCCCCAGGGGCAGGGTCGCCGGATCGCAGTTTTGGGAGATATGCTGGAATTGGGCCCCGACGGGCCCGCCATGCATGCCGCGCTGGCCGCACTGCCCGCGATGGAGGCCATCGATCTTGTCCTGACATCAGGGCCGCTGATGGCGCATCTTGATGCCGCGCTGCCCGCGAACAGGCGCGGCCCCCATACGAACACACCCGAGGACATGGCGAAACTTCTTCCCGGGTACTTGCGGGCGGGCGATATCGTTCTGATCAAGGGGTCAAAGGGGTCAAAACTCTCTCTGGTGGTTGATACGCTTCGGAAACTCGGGCAGGATATTACATCTAAAGGCTAAGGATACCGCTCCATGCTGTTTTGGCTCAGCGCACTTTCCGATGGAGGGGATATCTTCAACCTCTTCCGGTACATCACCTTTCGTGCAGGCGGTGCATTCTTTACGGCACTGACCTTTGGGTTTGTCTTTGGGCGTCCCCTGATCACCGCCTTGCGCCGGAAATACGCCCATGGCCAGCCGATCCGCGAAGACGGCCCGGCGCACCATATCAAGACAAAGGCCGACACACCGACCATGGGGGGGCTGTTGATCCTGGCGGCACTGACGCTTTCAACCGTACTCTGGGCGCGGCTCGACAACCCTTATGTCTGGTTGGTTCTGGGCGTCACGGTGGCCTTTGGGGTGGTGGGCTTCGCTGATGATTGGGCCAAAGTCAGCCGCGGTAACAGCAGGGGGGTTCCCGGGCGCATTCGCTTTGGCATCGGTCTTCTGATCGCGGCGACTGCGAGCTATGTGGCCGCGCAGCTGCACCCCGATGATCTGTCGATGCAATTGGCGGTGCCGGTCTTCAAGGACGTTCTGTTCCCTATGGGCTGGCTTTTCATCCCCTTTGCCATGATCGTGATCGTTGGCAGTGCCAATTCGGTGAACCTGACCGACGGGCTGGACGGGCTTGCGATCATGCCGGTGATGATCGCGGCGGGAACTTTGGGGGTGATCGCCTATGCTGTGGGGCGGGTCGATTTTACCGACTATCTGGATGTGCATTACGTCCCCGGCACGGGAGAGATTCTGATCTTCACGGCGGGCTTGATTGGCGGGGGCCTGGGGTTTCTGTGGTACAATGCCCCCCCGGCGGCGGTGTTTATGGGCGACACGGGTGCGCTTGCCCTTGGCGGTGCCTTGGGTGCCATCGCGGTTGCAACCAAACACGAACTGGTTCTGCTGATCGTTGGCGGGCTTTTTGTGGCCGAGGCCGTCAGCGTCATCGTCCAGGTCGTCTATTTCAAAGCCACGGGCGAGCGCGTTTTTCTGATGGCACCGATCCATCATCATTTTGAGAAAACGGGCTGGGCCGAGCCGCAGGTGGTGATCCGGTTCTGGATCATCTCGCTGATCCTGGCACTGATCGGCCTGGCCACGCTGAAGCTGCGCTGATGGGCCAGCCGGAACACCCCACCGCCCTGGTGACTGGCGGCAATCGCGGGATCGGACGTGCGATCACAGCGGGCCTTGTGGCGTCCGGCCATCGGGTCGTGATCGGGGTGCGCGACATCTCGGCGGGTGAAGTGGCGGCACGGCAGATCGGCGCGGCCAGGGCCGTGGCACTTGATTTGCAAGCCCCGGCGGGCTTCTCTGCCGTGCTGGCGGATATCGGCGGAGTTGATGTGCTGGTCAACAATGCCGGGGTGCTGATTGAAACCTCTATGATTGAGGATCCGGGCGGCTTTCACACCTCTGTGCAGGTAATGATGCTGGGGCCGTTCCAGTTGATTCGCGGGGTTGTGCCGCACATGCGGGCGCAAGGCTGGGGGCGGATCGTGAATGTCTCCTCGGGCTGGGGCAGTTTTGCCGAGGGGCTGGCAGGGCCCGGGGCGTATGGCGTGGCCAAGGCAGGGCTGAATGCGCTGACCAAAGCTTTGGTGCGCGATCTGCCGCCGGGTGTGAAGATCAACGCGATGTGCCCAGGCTGGGTGCGCACACGCATGGGGGGTCCGGCGGCACCACGCAGTGCCCAGGAAGGGGCGGAAACCGCATTGTGGCTTGCGCAGTTGCCCCGAAATGGGCCGACCGGCGGGATGTTCCGTAACCGCAAACCTGTCGCCTGGTGATGCGTCCGTAACCGGATTGCAGTCTGTGGGGCTCCCTGAATAAGGGCTTGCGCCCATGGCTGACAGGGGGCAGCCTGCGGCGGGAATTCTCCGGGGAGGGCAAAGATGCACAAGGAAGGAGCCCCCGCATGATCCCGGTCAAGGGTGTATCGGGTGCGCGGTTTGCGGTTCTGGGTCTGGGCCGCTCGGGCATGGCAGCGGTGCGTGCGCTGCGGGCCGGAGGGGCAGAGCCGGTGGTTTGGGATGATGGGCCAGAGGTCCGTGTCCGCGCCGGGGCCGAGGGGCTGACATTGGCAAATCTGCGAACGGATGGGGCTTATGAGGGGGTCTCTGCCCTTATCGTTTCTCCCGGTATTCCGCATCTTTACCCCACGCCGCACCCGGCGGTTCGTGTGGCCTGGGCGGCGGGCGTACCCGTTGATAACGACGTCGGGCTGTTCTTTCGCAGCCTTGGCCAGGGGGCATGGCAGACCTATGATCGCCAGCCGCGCGTGATTGCGGTAACCGGATCAAACGGTAAATCCACAACCTCGGCCCTGATCCATCACGTGTTGACCTCGGCCGGGATTCGCACCCAGCTGGCAGGGAATATCGGCTTGGGGGTGTTGGACCTTGACCCGCCCGAAGATGGCGCGGTGATCGTGCTCGAATTGTCAAGCTATCAGATCGATCTGGCCCGCGCCCTGACCCCGGATGTGGCCGTTTTCACCAACCTGACACCCGATCATCTGGACCGCCATGGCGGCGTGGGCGGTTATTTCGCCGCCAAGTGCCGCCTGTTTTCGGAAGGTGGACCAGACCGTGCCGTGATCGGCGTGGATGAGGATGAAGGCAGAGCACTCGCTGGCCAGTTGGCCGAAGGGCCGGGCGATATGCGGGTCATCCGGGTTTCGGTTGCCGGAAAACTCTTTGGCCCAGGCTGGTCCGTCACCGTGCACAAAGGCTGGTTAAGAGAGGTTCGCCAGGGCCGGCAGGTCGGGGCCATCGACCTGCGCGGGGTTCAGGGCCTGCCGGGGGTGCATAACCACCAGAATTCGGCCTGTGCCTATGGTGCGCTGCGAGCCCTGGGGGTGGCCCCCAAGGTGATTGGGGCCGGATTTCTGAGTTTTGCCGGACTTCCCCACCGCAGCCAGACCGTGGGGCAGCGGGACGGCATACGCTTTGTCAATGACAGCAAGGCCACCAATGTCGATGCGGCGGCCAGGGCATTGGCATCCTTCACGCGGATCCGCTGGATTTGTGGCGGATTAGAAAAGGAGGGCGGGCTGGATCAACTGGCCCCGGCCTTGGGCACAGTGGCCAAAGCCTATGTCATCGGGCGGGATGCCGGTGCCTTCGCCCGGAAACTGGAGGTGGTGGAGACCGAGATTTGCACGACCATGGCCCGGGCCGTAGCCCGCGCCGCCGAGGAGGCCGCGCCAGGCGATACGGTGCTTCTGGCCCCCGCGGCGGCCAGTTTTGACCAATACGACAATTTTGAGGAACGCGGCCGGGACTTCATTAACCACGTCACCCGATGGCTAGAGCGGTAGGTCGGCCCGCCATGATGGCCGTGACGGCCAGCCCCCGGTATTGGCACTACAGCTAAGGTGCGAAGGTGGGGGCTTGGCACTGGCGGTATACGTCCGGTCTGTGCTGGCCCGACGTGTGGCGGCACAGCAGCGCAATACCTTCAAGCCGGCCCCCCAATGGGCTGGCTTGATCTTCCGCACAAAAACAACGCAGGCACCGCCAGACAAAGGCGGGTGAAATATCCTTATGCTGTTCCCGGCTGGCGCGGATTATTTCGCACCTTCCGTTCTGCCCTTCATGCTGAACCTTATCCTGCGGAACCTTGGTGGTCACGCCCTTTCCGCCCGGTGCCAAGCCGCGTTTGGGGCCTCTTCTGGCACGGGCGGGGTTAGGGGCGTTATGGGGTGTGTCCCTTAGAAGACAAAGTCGTCTGCCGTCAGGGCCGTGTGGGCAACGCCAGTCAACAGGATGCTGCCACCATCCCAGGTAACGATTGCATCGCTGCCATCATCGGCAATGGCCAGGTCATCAAACCCAACCCCGCTTGCGGTGATCTGGATCAGGTCAACGCCATCTTCAAAGTCGGTGATGGTGTCATTCCCGTGGCCACTGCTGAACACAAATGTGTCAGCATTCGTGCCGCCAGTCAGAACATCATCCCCATGACCACCTATAAGGGTGTCGTCACCAAGGTTCCCTCTAAGGGTATCGTTGCCGGTGTTTCCGATAAGGGAATCATCACCACTGCCACCGGATATAATATCATCTTCCTTGCGTCCGATGATTTTATCGTTTCCGGCATACCCATTTATCGAGTCCCGGCCATTGGTGCCCGTCAACGAATTGTTGTTACCATTCCCTTTGATCACCTTATACGGGGGCTTGGGTGCAGCAGGTTCCTGATCAGGGGCAGGGCCAGGTTCAGGTTTCGGCGCAACTTCGGCTTCGGGAAGGATGAAATCCACTGCCGTCAGGGCCGTATGGGCAACGCCAGTCAACAGGATGCTGCCACCATCCCAGGTAACGATTGCATCGCTGCCATCATCGGCAATGGCCAGGTCATCAAACCCAACCCCGCTTGCGGTGATCTGGATCAGGTCAACACCATCATCAAAGTCGGTGATGGTGTCATTCCCGTGGCCACTGCTGAACACAAATGTGTCCGCATTCATACCGCCAGTCAGAACGTCATCCCCATGGCCACCTATAAGGGTGTC
>JACONJ010000025.1:0-69 GCA_014323785.1 Paracoccaceae bacterium
CTCACCGGGGATGGCGGGGCGAACCGTCTGTACGGGGCTTTTGGCAACGACACGCTGACAGGCGAAGCC
>JACONJ010000025.1:266-125675 GCA_014323785.1 Paracoccaceae bacterium
GGCGCGTTCAACTCCGGTGGCCATGCCCAGGGCGATGTGCTGAACAGTATTGAGCGCATCCGCGGCTCCAAACATGCCGATGTCTTGATCGGTGATGTTGGCAACAACCGGATCAGGGGCGAAGGCGGGGCCGACACGCTGACCGGCGATGCCGCGGCCAATGTGCTCGATGGCGGTGGGGGCAATGACGTCCTGCGCGGTGGTACGGGCGATGACATGCTGCAGGGCGGCGCGGGCAATGACACGCTGGAAGGCGGCGCGGGCATTGATACGCTGGACGGCGGCGCGGGCATTAACACGGTCTCCTATGAAAATTCGAATGCGGGCGTGGGGATGTTTCTAAGCGGCGGGGTATCGGGGGGCGAAGCCGGGAGCGTATTTTCCCCCCGGACTGAGATCTTCCGCAATATCCAGAACATCATCGGGTCATCCCATAACGACTCTCTGCATGGGAATGGCGAAGACAACCGGCTGGAGGGGCGCGGCGGCAATGATCGGATTACGTCGGGCTTTTTCGGCGCGGGCAATGACACGCTGGACGGCGGTGCGGGCGATGACACGCTGATTGGCGGCTTTGACGATGATACGCTGCTGGGCGGCAGCGGCAATGACACGCTCGAGGGGTTCGGTAGCAATGACCGGCTGGAGGGCGGTGATGATAACGACATGCTGCGCGGCATGGGGCAAAATGATTCGCTGTTCGGCGACGACGGGAATGACACGCTGGACGGCGACGACGGGAATGACACGCTGGACGGCGGCACGGGGAATGACCGCCTGGACGGCGGCACGGGGAATGACCGGCTTATCGGCGGGGCCGGGGCGGACACGCTGAATGGCAGTGCTGGCAAAGACCGGCTGGATTACCGCGATTCGGACGCCGGTGTCACCGTGAACCTGGCCACGGGTACGGGCAGCGGTGGCCATGCCCAGGGTGATGTGATCAGCAACTTTGAAAACATCCGCGGCTCAGCCCACGGTGATGTCCTGACCGGCAACAGTGAAAGGAACGTCTTCGTCGGCGGGGCCGGTGACGATACCATCGATGGCGGTGGCAGCGGCAAGAATGTGGTCAACTACAGGCTCTCGGACGCCGCCGTGTGGGTGGACCTTGCGACGACACGCAAACTTGAGGACGGAACCTATGTAACAAATACGGACCGCGTCGACGAAAACGGCTTCATCACTGTCAGGGGCCCCGGCGGGGGTGACAAACTGAAGAATATCAATGGCATCATCGGCTCGGCCTTTGATGATGTGCTCAAGGGCCACCGCGGAAAGGGTGATGAGGCCAGGAACGTCTTTCGCGGCGGCGACGGGGCCGATAAGATCTATGGCCGCGGGGGCCGGGACATGGTGGATTACCGCGACTCGGACGCGGGCGTCACCGTCAGCCTGGTCGATGGCGTGGTCAACTCCGGCGGCACGGCGGAAGGCGATGTGCTGTATAGTATTGAGCGCGTGCGCGGCTCCAAGCATGCCGATGTCCTGATCGGGGATGTTGGCAACAATCGCATCCGGGGTGAGGGCGGGGCCGACACGCTGACCGGCGGTGGCGGGGATGCGGATACCGACATCTTCATCTTCGTTGAGGACTGGGCCGATGGCACGATCATCACCGATTTTGATGTGCTTGACGACCTTATCAAATACAAGGGGCTGGATACGAATGATGTGACCTTCGCCAATCACGACGAAGATGGGGATGGCACGAATGACAGTGTTACCGTCACCCTGGAGGGTACTGGCCACACCCTGCTGCTGCAGGGCGTGGATTACGACGTTCTTATGGACAATGCACAGATCGGCGGAGACGGCACGGGAATTTTTATCATCTGACCCATCGGCCTGGTCCGGTGCCGGCGCGACGCACCCCACAGGCCCGGCACGCAGCAGGGTGCGGGCGCGGCCCCCCGCCACAGCCAACAGAAGGCCCCCACGGGTGGCCCAGTTCCCTGACGGGAACGCGGGTGCGCGGGGGCATCAGAACAGTCCGTGTCAATGGCCGTGCGGCGGGGGAGGGGTGGGGGGCGACACCCTGGCCCTGGCCATGCGTGTACACTACGCTGGGGGGTGCCAGGGGAAAGGGGCCCCCGTTCCACGATGCACATCTACCTTCCCATCGCCGAAGTCAGCGTCAACGCGGCCCTTCTTTTGGGCCTGGGTGGAATCGTCGGGGTGCTGTCGGGCATGTTCGGCGTGGGCGGCGGGTTCCTGATGACCCCGCTTCTGTTTTTTATCGGCATCCCGCCCGCCGTTGCGGTGGCGACCGAGGCAAATCAGATCGTCGCCTCTTCCGTTTCTGGCGTGCTTGCGCATCTTCGGCGCAGAAACGTCGATCTGAAGATGGGTGCCGTGCTCCTGCTCGGTGGCCTGGCGGGCGCGGCAGTTGGGGTGCATGTCTTTGCGCTGTTGACCGGACTGGGGCAGGTTGATCTGCTGGTGCGGCTGTGCTATGTAGTGTTCTTGGGCATCATCGGCGGGCTGATGTTCCTTGAGAGCCTGCGCACCATCACGCGGACGCGGGCGGGCGGCAATGCCCCCCCGCCCGGGCGGCGTCGGCGCGGCTGGATTGATGCGCTTCCCTTCAAAATGCGATTCCGCACCTCGGGGCTTTACATCTCGGTCATCCCGCCGCTTCTGACGGGGGGCCTGGTGGGCATTCTGGCCGCGATCATGGGCGTGGGCGGCGGGTTCATCATGGTGCCCGCGATGATCTACCTGCTGGGCATGCCAACCAGGGTTGTCATCGGCACCTCGCTGTTCCAGATCATCTTTGTCACTGGCTTTGCCACGCTGATGCACGCCGTAACCAATGTCACGGTGGATATGGTTCTGGCCGTGCTGCTGCTGGTGGGCGGCGTAATCGGGGCGCAAATCGGCACCCGAATCGGCGTGCGGATGAAGGCCGCGCAGCTGCGCATCCTGCTGGCCGTCATGGTTCTGGCGGTCTGCGGGCGGCTGGCACTGGATTTGCTTTTGGAACCGGCAGAGCTCTACACGCTTGGCGCGGCGGGGGGGCATTGATGCGGCGGGCCGGGGCAATTCTGCTGGCCATTCTGGTGCTTTGGCCTGGGCCGGAACCGGGGGCGGGCCCGGCGGAACAGGTGGTGGCCAGCCTTAGCCAGAATCAGATTGCCATCACCACGAATTTTGACGGCTCGGAGCTCCTGATCTTTGGCGCGGTCCAGCGCGAGGCCCCAATCCCCGATGCCGCCGCCCCCCTGGAGGTTATCATCACCGTCCAGGGGCCGCAGCGCCCGGTTATCGTCCGGCGCAAGGCCCGGCGTTTGGGCATATGGGTCAATACCGATGCAATCCAGGTTGATGCCGCGCCAACCTTCTATGCCGTCTCCACCACCGGCCCGTTCACCAGGGTCATCAGTGCCACCAACGATTTGCGCCATCGGGTCTCGATCCCTCGCGCCTTGCGGGCCGTCGATGCAGGCGTGGCGGATCAGGCAAATTTCACCCGCGCCTTGGTGCGCATACGGAAGGGTATGGGGCTGTATCAATTGAACGAAGGTCAGGTGCGGCTGCAGGACGCCACGCTTTTCGACACTGCCGTGCGGCTGCCCGCCAACCTGGTTGAGGGCGATTACATCATCCGTATCTTCCTGACCCGTGAACGCGAGGTCGTGGCCGAATTCAATACGCAAATCCCGGTGCGCAAGGTGGGGCTGGAGCGGCTGCTTTACACGCTTGCCCATGAGCGTCCCCTGATCTACGGGCTGCTGTCGCTGGCCATCGCCATTGCCGCAGGCGGGATCGCCTCTGCCATGTTTCGCTACCTGGTCCGGTCCTAGTGTAGCGGGGCGCAATAAACGCTGAATCGAGGTGGTTCGGGCGGCGATAATCCGGGCGGCGGGGTAGGGGGCGTGTCCCTGGGCGGGGTGCGCGGACCACCTGCCAAGGCCAGGGGCCGCCTAATCATCCCTGAACAGCCGCCCCTGGGCCAGGGGCGGACCGGCACCCCCGGATGTGCCGGATTTGCGCGGGCGCGGACCCCCCGGTGCTGCCCCGGCCGGCACCACATCAACCCGGCCATCAGCGAATTCGATCTCCAGCCGCCCGGCACCCCTGGCGGTTTCGGCCAGGGTGACAAGCCCCCCCTGTTCCCCGCGCAGAACGGCGTAGCCCCGGCGCAGGGTCCGGGTATAGCCCAGGGTCTGGCGCAGCCGTTCCAGTGCGTCCAGCCGGGCGCGCTGACGCTCAAAAAGCGTGGCCGAGGCGCGGGCGAAACGTCCCTTAACCTCTGCAAGCCGCTGCCGTGCTAGGCGCACCCGGTGTGCCAGATGCCCGGGCGTCAAACCGCGCGTCTCTGCCATCAGCTGCCTGCGCTGGTCACGCAGGCCGGACAGAAGACGGCCCGGGGTCAACCCCGCGCCCAGCCGCGCCAGCCGGCTGTGCCGGGCCGCACGCCCCGCGGCCCAGGCCGGTCCAAGGCGAAAGGCACCGCGCACGGCGTCCGCCCGCCGCAATTGCATGGAATGCCGCACGGCCGGCCCAAGCTGCACCACCGCGCGGTCCAGACGTTGCCGGGGCGTGTCCAGCAGGGCCTCAATCCGGGGCAGGCTCCGGCCCAGATCGGCCAGCCGCTGCCTGCGCCACCCGATAGCCTGCACCACCCTGTGCGCCAGATGCGCGCCATGGGTCTGGACCCGGCCCAGCAAGTCCAGCCTGACGGGGACCGCCAGTTCCGCCGCCGCCGTTGGCGTTGGCGCACGCACGTCCGCGGCATGGTCGATCAGCGTGGTGTCCGTCTCGTGCCCGATGGCCGAGATCAGCGGGATCGCGCTGTTTGCGGTGGCGCGCACGATGCGCTCATCATTAAAGCCCCAGAGATCTTCCAGCGCGCCGCCGCCCCGCGCCACGATCAGCACATCCGGACGCGGCAGCGGGCCACCGGGGGGCAGGGCGTTGAACCCCTTGATCGCCAGCGCCACCTCGGGGGCGCAGCGTTCCCCCTGTACGGCCACGGGCCAGATCAGAACCCTGCGCGGAAACCTGTCGCGCAGGCGATGCAGAATGTCGCGAATCACCGCCCCGGAAGGCGAGGTGACAACGCCAATCACCTCGGGCAGAAGCGGAAGCGGGCACTTGCGTTCGGCACTGAACAGCCCTTCGGCGGCCAGGGCCCTGCGCCGCTTGTCCAGCAGTGCCATCAATGCGCCCTGGCCCGCGGCCTCCATCGTCTCAACATTAAGGGTGTAGCGGGAGTGCGGGCCATAGGTGCCAACCCGCCCGGTGACGATCACCTCCAGCCCCTCTTCCGGTTCCATCCCGAGCCCGGCGACCTGTCCCTTCCAGGTGGTGCAGTTGATGACGTTCCGGTCATCCTTAAGGTCATAGTAAAGATGGCCGGATCTGGGGCGCGTTACGCGCCCGACCTCCCCGCGCACGCGCACCCGGCCAAAGGCCCCCTCCAAGGTGCGCCTGATCGCCCCGGCCAGGTCCGAGACGGTGAATTCCGGGGCATTGCCCGGGCCGGTTTCCGTATCAGTCAGGCTGGCCATCCCCCCGCCCCTTTGCCCCCCGTTGTGCCGATTGTGCCCGCCGTGGCGAACATATAAAACACCCCACACAGAAATCCAGGGCGGGCGTGACCAAGATTGCGCCTGGCCCCTGGGTATCGCTGCCCCGCCGATGCGTCGTTACCGGGATGCCCATGCGCCTGAGCTTCAATGAAATCCGCGCCCGTGCCGCCGCCTTTGCCCGCACATACGCCGATGCGACCTATGAAAAGGGTGAAACGCAAACCTTTTACAATGCTTTCTTTGCAATCTTCGGGGTTGAACGCCGGTCCGTCGCCCGCTACGAGGAACACGTTCGCAAGCTGAACAACACCTCCGGTTTCATTGATCTGTTCTGGCCCCGCGTTCTGCTGGTGGAACAGAAATCCGCCGGGCGCGACATGACACAGGCCGCTGAACAGGCGGGGGAGTACTTCGACGCCCTGCCAGAGGGGCAACGCCCCCGCTTTCAGCTGCTGTGCGACTTCCAGACCTTTGAATTGCTGGACCGGGACACGCGCGAAACGACAACCTTTGCCCTGGCCGACCTGCCGGATCACATCGAGGCATTCGGCTTTATCATGGGGATGGAACGGCGCAGTTTCAAGGATCAGGATCCGGTGAACATCAGGGCGTCGGAACTGGTCGGTGCCTTGCACGATGCCCTGGCCGACAGCGGCTTCACGGGCCATGACCTCGAGGTCTTCCTGACCCGGCTGGTGTTCTGCATCTTTGCCGATGACACGGGCATTTTTGAACCTCGGGGCGTGTTCCTGGAGTTTCTGGAAACCCGCACCCGCCCCGACGGGTCCGATACCGGGCCGATGATGGCCCAGGTGTTTGAGGTGCTGAACACCCCGGAGGATGCACGCCAGTCCAGCCTGGATGAAGATCTGGCGCGGTTTCCCTATGTGAACGGGGATTTGTTCAAGGGCCCGGTGCGGATTCCCGCCTTTACCTCGGCAATGCGGGACCGGCTGATCACGGCGGGCCGCTTCAACTGGTCCGGCATTTCCCCCGCAATCTTCGGGTCACTGTTTCAATCCGTCATGGACAGGGGGGAACGCCGCTGCGCCGGGGCGCATTACACCACCGAAAGAAACATCCTGAAACTGATCGGCCCCCTGTTCATGGATGACCTGCGGGCGGAATTCGAAACGCTGAAGGCACGGAAGCAGCACCGCGTCAAACGTCTGCGCGCCTTCCACGATAAACTGGCCAGCCTGTCCTTCCTTGATCCGGCCTGTGGCTGCGGCAATTTCCTGATCATCACCTATCGGGAATTGCGGCGTCTGGAAATCGAATTGCTGCGGGAAATCCACCGGGATGACCTGAACCGCCTGAAGGGCGGGGCCGAACTGCCCCTGCACACCCTGCTGAAACTGGATGTGGACCAGTTTTACGGGATCGAACTGTCCGAGTTTCCGGCCCGCATCGCCGAAACCGCACTTTGGATGATGGACCACATCATGAACACCCAGGCCAGCCTTGAGTTCGGCCGCCCCTTCCTGCGGATTCCCCTGCGCAAAGCACCCAACATCCTGCATGCCGACGCGCTGGAAACCGACTGGCGCGATTTTGCCCCCGCAACCCTGGGCTACATCATCGGCAACCCGCCCTTTGCGGGTGCAAAATTACAATCAAAAGCGCAATGGGCGCAAATTCACCGCATCGCCGCCCCGGGCAAATCCGGCGGAACGCTGGATTATGTCTGCGCCTGGTTCATCAAGGCCGCCGAATTCGGCGTTCCCACCGGGTTTGTGGCCACCAATTCCATCACCCAGGGGGAACAGGCGGGCCAGCTCTGGCCCATCCTGTTTGACCGCCACGGGGTTGAGATTGTCTTTGCCCACCGCACGTTTTTGTGGGAGTCCGAGGCCCGCGGCACAGCGACGGTATATGTGGTGATTCTGGGCCTGGAACCCCGCGCCCGCGCCCGCCAGCCCCGCCGCCTGTTCAGCTACCCCGACACCAGGGGCGATCCCGTGGAAACCCGGCACGCGGCCCTTTCCCCCTATCTGCATGACGCCGGCACCCTGTCCAACCCGTATCTGGTGGTAAAGGAAACCGCCCGGCCACTCAACGGGCTGCCGAAATGCATCATGGGAACAAAACCCATTGATGGCGGGCATTTCATCTTTTCGGGGGAGGAACGCACAGCCTTCCTGGAACGGGAACCGCAGGCCGCGCCCTGGCTGCGGCCCTATATCGGCGCACAGGAATTTCTGCACGGGGGCGACCGGCACATTCTGTGCGCCTCCCTGATCCCGCCGCAGGCGTTTCGCACCATGCCGTTGACCAGGGCCATTGTGGCCCGGGTGCGGGACTATCGCCTGGGCACCATCCCCGCCAAAGGCAAAACGCCCGATACGATCAAGCCGCCTGGCATATCTTCCCTGGCCCTGGCCGAAACCCCCACCGCGTTTCACATCACTGTGATTCCGGATGCCCCGTTTCTGGTGTTTCCACGCGTAACATCACAACGTCGGGAGTATGCGGCAATCGGGTTTCTGAAACCGCCCATCATTCCCAGTGATGCCGTCCTCATCGCACCTGAGGCAAACCCTGCCCAATTCGCGCTGCTGCAATCCGCGATGCACATGGCCTGGCTGCGCAGTTTCGGCGGGCGTCTGGGAAACGGCTATCGCTATTCCATCGGCATGGTCTACAACACCTTCCCCCTGCCGCCCGGTGGCCCGCGTGCCCTGGTCGGGCTGGCACGGCACGGGCAGGCCATCCTTGCGGAACGCGCCCGCCACGCCGGCGCCACCCTGGCCGACCTGTATGACCCTGACACCATGCCCCTGAACCTGCGCCACGCCCACCGGGCCAATGACCGCGCCGTGGACCGCCTGTATCGCCCCGCCCCGTTCCCGTCGGAGCGCGCCCGCGTGGACCACCTGCTCCAGATGTACGAGGCCACGACAGACCCGCTGCTGGCCAAACCCGCAAAGAAGAAACGGCGCAAACGGCCATCCTGACCTGGGCGGCGGTCAATCTGTTATTGCCCCTTTCGCATGTGCGCTTATGGTGCTACCATGCTGATTTGTTGCGTAACTGCCACTTACCTTTGGTGAGCCCGAAACCCTTGCAGATGCAATCCATGACGGAAAGAGGTACCCTGTGACAGAATTTTCGGAACAAATTGCTGAACCAACGCCACGTTCCGCCAGAAGGGAAATGACGCCGCCCAAGCATCGCGATGTCGTTTTGAGCATCAAGCCCCGGTATTCCAAACCGATTTTGGAAGGTTTGAAAACGGTCGAATTGCGGCGGCGGTTTCCGGTTAAGGTTCCAAAAAGAACGCGTGCTTATATCTATTCGACCAGCCCGACACGCGCACTGACCGGGATTGTGCGCATACTTGGTGTCGAGAAAATTACGCTAAGCGAAATGTGGGAAAAATACTCCGCGCAGGCGTGCATCGAACGCGATGATTTTGACGCTTATTTTTCTGGCCTGGATACAGGTATGGTTATACGTCTTGAAGACGTCCAGCCATTACAGCGCGAAATCGGACTGGAAGAGTTGCGTGATAAAATTGAATTTGCACCGCCCCAATCATTTTTTTACGCAAGTTCATTTCTGAAAGAAATTTTGAAACATGAGTAAACCACGCTTCCTTATTGACACGAACGTATTTATCGACCTCGAGGATAATCGGCCGGTAAATCGGAATTTCTCGGAATTCCTGCGACTGGCATCAAAACACAAGGCTGAAATCAATGTGCATGACGCTTCCAAAGATGATATTGCCAAAGATAAGGATGCGGAACGCAGACACATTTCGCTCAGCAAGTTGGATAAGTTTGTTCCGCTTCCAAAAACGCACGGATTAACCGAATCTGCCCTTGCCGAAAAGTTCGGAAAACTGAACAAACCCAGTGATGTGGTTGATGCTACGCTGCTGCACGCCCTTAATCTCGGCATCGTTGGTTTTTTAGTGACAGAAGATCGGGAACTGCATGAAAGGGCACGCAAGCATGCCCCGGAACTTTCTGATCGATTGCTTTATGTTACAGGTGCAACAGCACTGCTGACGTCTTTATATGAGCCGGCCCGTGTTCCGATCCGGTATATTGAAGAGGTCGAAGCACACACGATTCCACATGATGATCCGATATTTGAGAGCCTGAGGGAAGATTACAGCGATCAATTTGATTCCTGGTGGCAGAAATGCGTGGCACAGCGGCGCAAGTGCTGGATCGTTACCCGCACCGGAAGCCATGACATCGCGGGTATTCTGGTGCGCAAGTGTGAAACCGCCGCGGACACCGATGCCACGCGCCCCGGTGACAAAATCCTGAAAATATGCACCTTCAAGATCAGCCCGGAAGACCGTGGCATTAAACTTGGGGAGCTGTTGCTGAAGCAGGTTTTGTGGTTCGCGCAAAAGAACGCATATGACCTTACTTATCTGACCACTTACCCGAAACAGGGTGCACTTATTGAACTTTTGGAATTTTATGGTTTTCAGAAGACAGGGGATCGCGAAAATGGTGAGATGATCTATGAGAAACCCATGTCATCAGGCAAGTTGCTGATCCCGGAGGGTGCTAATATCTTTGATGTGCAACGCTCAAACTACCCGAGATTTTCAGCAGACACGATTGTAAAAGGATACGGAGTTCCAATCATAGAAAACTACCACGACGAATTGTTTCCTGATAAAAAACAGCCGGATTTACTCGAGAATCTTGCCCCTCACGGTGGCCCAAAGCGCCTTGGAAACACGATCCGCAAGGTGTATCTTAGCCGCTCTCCTGCCAATCTTGATCAACCGGGATATCTGTTGTTCTTCTATAAAGGGCAATCAGAGCACCCTCCATCTCAATCGGTTACGGCAGTGGGTATCTTCGAGAATATGAATTTGGCACATTCGACCATGGAATTGATGCACCTTACGCAGGGGCGTTCTGTTTATAGCGAAAAGCAACTTGGGGAATGGGAAGCGACGAAAGACCGGCCAGTAAAAGTCATCAATTTTCTGCTCGCCGGGTATTTCGATGAACCGGTCACATTGCCGGATCTAAAAGAATTCGGCGTGATACAGGGACAGCCCCCTCAGGCAATTTTCCAGATCAAGTGCCCGGGGTTAGAGGCACTGCTGCAACGATTGAATCCGGGGTTTGATATACGATGAAAACCATCGTATGACATAAAATATGCCCTGCCCGTGCGTTCCTGAGACAGATCGGAGTGGAACCTTAATGACCAGAACCATGACTCACAAGGGCTACAATGCCCGCTTCTGGTATGACGACGAAGACAGGATCTATGCCGGACAGATTGCCGGAATCCGCGATATAGTCGGCTTTCATGCGGAAAATCTGAATGAGCTGGAGGCGGCATTCCACGAGGCGGTCGAGGATTATATCGAAACATGCGCCGAGATGGGCAAGCCCCCGCCAGAACCCTGGCCGGGAGACATTCACGGTTTGTCACCGGTCCCGTACTGAAACCTACCCCCTCGCCCCTGCCCTGAACAGGGCAGATTCAAACACGAAAGGACGAATTATGTCGGAAATCTGCACAGACAGCAAACGCGACAAGTGGGAACTCTACAAGGACAGTCCCGGGGAATGGCGCTGGCGACGGACCGCCCAAAACGGAAACATCGTCGGGGCCGCGTCACAGGGCTACAGAAATAAGGCCGACTGCATCGCGAATGCACGGCGCAACGGCATGGATCTCACCCCGCGGAAAACCTGACGCCGTATAACGCCACCTGCCCATCTGGCCAGTGTGCACTGGCCGGGCAATTGGTTCTTATTCCGGAACGCGCCCGCGTGGACAGCTTGTTCCGGCTGTGCCGGGGCCATGACAGACCCCGTTAGCAATATTAAGCCGATTCTGCGCAACCCAAAGGGAGAATCAGGATACCCTCTTTGAATATCAATTTGGGCGATTGTCTGGCCGTTACCCCGAAATTCGCGTCCGGTTCATTTGACCTGATCTACATTGATCCGCCCTTTAACACCGGGCGGACGCAGTCACGGAAACGGCTGAAAACAACCCGCGCTGATGGCGGGGACCGGACAGGGTTTCAGGGGCACCGCTACAGAACCGAAGTGGTGGGGGAAATGGCTTATGAAGACGCGTTCGATGATTACCTTGCCGTTCTGGAACCAGGGCTCCGGGAAGCGCGGCGGCTTTTATCCGGCCGAGGGTCATTCTTTCTGCACATCGATTATCGGGAAGCGCATTATTGCAAGGTGCTTCTGGATCGCATCTTTGGGCGCGCGTCATTCATCAATGAAATCATCTGGGCCTATGATTATGGGGCCAGATCAAAAAGCCGATGGTCCGCAAAACATGACACGATCTTCTGGTATGCGGCGGACCCCGATAACTACACCTATCGGTATGACGACATTGACCGGATCCCTTACATGGCCCCCGGCCTGGTGGGGCCCGAGAAAGCCAGACGCGGCAAAACCCCGACCGATGTGTGGTGGCAAACCATCGTGAGCCCGAACGGCAAAGAGAAGACGGGCTATCCCACACAGAAACCCATCGCGATTCTGAACCGTATTGTCAAAGTGCATAGCAACCCGGGTGATCGGGTTCTGGATTTCTTCGCGGGAAGTGGAACGACAGGGGAAGCCGCCATCCGCAACGGACGCAACGCGGTTCTGATCGATAACAACCCCGAAGCGGTTCAGGTCATGGCGAAGCGGCTGGCCTTTGCAAAGCCTGATATCCGCATGGGCGGTGCTGCAAAATCCGAAACGTGACAGGCGGACCGTGGCCCCCGGCACTGCCAGGATCGGAACGCCCGAGGCGGCGGGCTGTGGCCGTCGCGCGGCGTCGGAAAAAGCTTCCGCAGCGTCCGCACGGGGGCGGTGTTATTCAAGCCATGCGGCGTAGTCCGTAACCAAAAGACGGGCTGGTGCCTCATCCTCTTCAACCTTGGCAAAACGGCCAATCGGATCCCGGAACCAATTGTCGGTCGCATCGTCATTGACGGTAGAGACCTCCCCAACCAGCACATCGCCGCCTTCCCCCCAAAAGGCATGCCAATTCGTCGGCATCAGGGTCACGCTTTCGCCGGGGGCAAGCAGCAGCACCTCTCCCGGGGCATGGTCCCGCCGCTGGCCATCGCAATGGACGGTACCGCCCGCGCCCTTGTCAAAACTGCCATCGGGGGCCGCACCGAACACCTCAACCGCCAGAGTCGCGCCGCCGCGGTTGATGATATCCTCGGCCTTGATGTAGTGGCGATGCATCGGGCTGATCTGATCGCGCCTCGAGATCAGCAGTTTCTCGGCATAGCACCTGCCCCGGCCCGCCCGCAGATCCTCTGGTCGCCCGTTGCGCAGCGTGAACAGAACCAGGCCCAGCGCATCAAACACCCCCTGGCCGTAATCGGTAATGTCCCAGCCCATCCGGCCCCTGATGATGCCGCCGATCCGGTCCCGGCGGGCCTGCATCTCGGCCGGGGTCCAGTAGGCAAAGGGCGGCAGGACAAGGCCGAATGCGCGAATAAACGCCTCTGCTTCGGCCATGATGGCGTTGATCCTGGATCGTTTCATGTCTCCCCCGGCCGGTCAGAACGTCAGAACTCAACGCCCTTCTGTGCCGCGATCCCGTCCTTGAACGGATGCTTCACTAAGGTCATCTCCGTGACCAGATCTGCGGCCTGGATCAGTTCGGGCTTTGCGTTGCGTCCGGTCAGAGCAACATGGGTCATTTCGGGCTTCCGGGTCAGCAGAAAGCTGACAACCTGATCAATATCCAGATAATCGTAGCGCAGGGCGATATTGATCTCGTCAAGCAGAACAAAGCGTATCTCGGGATCAAGGATCAGGGCCTTGGCCTGTTCCCAGCCAGCCGCGGTGGCCTTCACGTCCGCCTCACGATCCTGGGTTTCCCAGGTAAAGCCCTCGCCCGAGACGACAAAGCGACACTCCCCGGCGCAACGGGTGCGCAAAAACGTGCGCTCACCGGTGGTCCAGGTGCCCTTGATGAATTGGACCACGGCACAGGGGATGCCGTGGCCGATGCAGCGCATGATCATGCCGAACCCCGCAGAGGACTTGCCCTTGCCCTTGCCCGTATGGACGATGATCAGCCCCTTTTTCCCGGTCTTCGTCGCCATCAGCGTGTCGCGTGCGGTCTTGATGCGGCGCATTTTTGCATTGTGGCGGGCGGTGATCTTGTCCATGGGTGCGGCCCTTTGCGGTGCGGGACACGCCCAGATTGCCGATCCCCCGCGCGGACCGCAAGGGCAATGCGCAAATCCGCGCCCTGCGCACACCATCAGCATCCCGGCAAGGCAGGGCGCAATGCACGCACCGTACCTTCAGATACGCCGGAGCTCTTGCACCGCCCCTGATCCATTGGATAGTCTTGCTGCATCCCGCCGTCGCACGGGTGTAATCGCAAATCGTCACGGATTCAGCCAAAGGCAGTGTGCCGCTGTAGGGGGTCGCCATAATGGATGACGTTCTGCTACAGGCCACCATCTATCTGGGGGCGATGGTGATTGCCGTACCGCTGTCGGTGCGGTTCGGGATGGGCTCGGTCCTGGGCTATCTGCTGGCGGGGATCATAATCGGCCCGGTTCTGGGCCTGGTGGGTGCCGAGACCGAGGATTTACAGCAGTTCGCAGAGTTCGGCGTGGTGCTGATGCTGTTTCTGATCGGGCTGGAACTGGACCCGCGCGGCCTGTGGGATATGCGCCGGACGCTGTTAGGCCTGGGCGGCGTGCAGGTGATCCTGACGACCGCGGCCCTGGCCTGTGGCGCGATGGTACTTGGATATCCCTGGCAGCAGGCCTTCGCGGTCGGGATGATCCTGACGCTTTCTTCCACCGCGATCGTGCTGCAAACCCTGACTGAGAAGAACCTGATGCAAACCGGCGGCGGGCGGGCCGCCTTTTCGGTTCTGTTGACCCAGGATATCGCGGTTATCCCGATGCTGGCCCTGCTGCCCCTGCTGGCGGTGCAAGGCAGTGTACGCTTTGCCGAAGACGGCTCCATGCAACGCACCGGACACGGGGAGGAGGCCACCCATACCCTGTCCCTGGTCGAGGGGCTGCCAGGCTGGGGCGTGACCCTGGTGACATTGGGCGCGGTCGCCGCCGTGATCCTTGGGGGGTATTACCTGTCGCGCCCCCTTTTCCGTTTCATCCACATGGCGCGTCTGCGGGAAATGTACACCGCCGTCGCCCTGGTCATCGTGGTGGGCATTGCATTTCTGATGATCCTGGTGGGGCTGTCCCCGGCCCTTGGGGCTTTTGTTGCTGGTGTCGTGCTCGCAAACTCTGAATTCCGCCACGAGTTAGAGGCCGATATCGCCCCCTTCAAGGGTTTGCTTCTGGGGCTTTTCTTCATCACGGTGGGAGCCGGGATCAACTTTCGGTTTTTGTGGACCAACCTGGGTGACGTGGCAGGCCTGACCCTGGCACTGATGGTCATCAAGGGGCTGGTTCTGTTCGGAATTGGCCTGGTCTTTGGCATCCGGGGGCGCAGCCTGTGGCTTTTTACCCTTGGCCTGGCGCAAGCTGGCGAATTCGGCTTTGTCCTGATCTCCTTTTCCCTGCAACAGGCGGTCCTGCCGGGCCATGCCGCCGATATGCTTCTGCTGATTGTGGCCCTGTCGATGCTGCTGACGCCGCTGTTCTTCATCCTGTACGAGGTGCTCAGCCGCCGGTTCGCCGCAGGCGACGCGCACCCGGACGGGCCGGCACCGGATAAAATCGACCAGCAGGCCCCGATTATCATTGCCGGCATCGGACGTTTCGGACAGGTCGTGAACCGGATGCTGCAAGCCTCTGGCTTCAGGACGGTGGTACTTGACAGCGACCTGTCCAGGATCCAGCTGATGCGACAGTTCGGGTTTCGCGGGTTCTTTGGTGATCCAACCCGGCCCGCGCTTCTGCACGCTGCGGGGTTCGAAACCGCAAAGGTGCTGGTTGTGGCCCTGAATGACAGGAACAAGGCGGTACAGCTGGTCAAATATGCCCGCAGGCACCGCCCGGATATCGCGATCACTGCCCGTGCCCATGATCGGTTGCACGTCTATGAGCTTTACGATGCGGGGGCCGACCATATTGTGCGGGAGATGTTCGACAGCTCGCTGCGCGCCGGGCGGTATGTTCTGGAGGATATGGGCCTGACGGATTATGAAGCCCACGCGCGCGAAATCGCCTTTTACCGCCATGATCGGCAGAACCTGCGCACCCTGGCCGGGCTTTGGGTACCAGGGCTGCCGGTGGCGCAAAACGCCGCCTATATGGCGCGGGCGCGTGAGCTCAGCAGCAATCTTGAAGCGGCACTTGTCAGCCAGATGGATGAAACCGAATCCGCGGCCACCGCGGACAAACAGCCCCGCCGTACCCGAAGCGACGCGGTCGCGCTAAAGGGCATCATACCGCGCCGGAGCACAACGGGCCAGGACCAGGCCCGCACCCTGCCCTAACCGTCGCTGACCCCCGCCTCGGCAAAGGTTGCCATGCCCGCGTGACAGGCCAGCGCACCGCGCAGAATCTGGATGGCCAGGGCCGCACCGCTCCCCTCGCCCAGGCGCATATCAAGTGCCAGAAGCGGCTTTTTTCCCAGTTCCTGCAATAATCGGCCATGGGCCTGTTCGGCAGAACGGTGGCCCGCAACCGTATGGTCAAGTGCCCCAGGCACGGCGCAGTGCAGAACAGCGGCGGCGGCGGTACAGACAAAGCCATCTAGGATCACCGGGATCGAAAGCGTCCGCGCCCGCGCAATCGCGCCGGCCATCGCCGCCAGTTCCCGCCCGCCCAAGCAACGCAGCACCTCCAGCGGATCACGGGCGGTGTTCGCCTTTAGCCCCCTGGCCACCACCTGTGCCTTTAGCCGCACACCCGCATCGTCTAGGCCAGTACCCCGCCCGGCCCAATCCTCTGCCGTACCTCCGAACAGAGCACAGGCAACGGCGGCGGCGGCGGTTGTGTTGCCGATGCCCATCTCCCCCGTCACCAGCACATCGGCATCCGGTTCAATGCTGCGCCAGCCCGTGCCAATGGCGGCCATCACATCCGCTTCACACATCGCCGGCCCCCGGGTGAAATCGGCGGTCGGCGTATCAATATCCAATGCCTCCACCGTCAGGGACGCACCCGCCACCGCGCAAAGCTGGTTGATCGCCGCCCCGCCTGCCCTGAAATTCGCAACCATTTGCGCCGTGACTTCGGGCGGAAAGGCACTGACCCCCTGGGCGGCAACCCCATGGCTCCCCGCAAAGATGGCGATCTGCGGCGCACGGATTACCAACCGCGGCGCGTTGCGCCAGCTGGCATACCAGATGGCCAGTTCCTCTAATTGTCCCAAGGCATTCGGCGGCTTGGTCAGCTGCGCATTCCGCGCCGCGGCGGCAGACCGGGCCGCGGGGGCGGGCCCAGGGGCGGCCCGAAGAGCATCCAGAAAAGCCTGGCGTGTTGGGGGTGGGGCGGTCATGATCGGCAAAACCCTTTTGTTGCAGGGGGCCAGCTTTGATGTTTATCGCAAGGTGATCCGCGCAGGATAACACAACAGAACGGCCCGGGGAATGACGGACAGTGAGTGCCGCGATAAAGTTTTGTGCCAATGGGGCGATATTGGCCATGCCCTAAGGCTGCTGACACGGCTGCCCATGCCGGGTGGGGGCACCCCCGGGCGGGGTGGCCGTGCGGCTTGGGCATGGCCCCTGGCCGGGCTTGTGGTTGGTGGGTGCGGGGTGCTGTTGTTATCGCTGGCCCTGTGGCTGGGAGTGCCCACAGGGTGTGCCGCTGCGCTTGCGTTGACGGGGATGATCATGGCAACTGGTGCATTGCACGAGGACGGGCTGGCCGACAGTGCCGACGGGCTCTGGGGCGGGGGGACGGTCGCACGGCGGCTTGAGATCATGCGCGACAGCCGGGTCGGCAGCTACGGGGTGCTGGCCCTGGGGCTCAGTCTGCTGGCGCGATGGTCCTTGATCACAAGCCTGGCAGACAGTGCGCCGCTTGCGCTGATCGCCGCCGCAATGCCAAGCCGCGCCGCAATGGCCGGGGTTATGGCACTTTTGCCACCCGCCCGGGATCAGGGGCTGTCCCACAGGACGGGACGCCCCCCGCGGTTCACTGTGCTGCTGGCCCTGGGTGCGGCCTGTGCGGGGGCGGTTGTGCTAAGCGGCTTGTCAGCGGGGCTGACGGCAACGCTGGTTGCATGCGGTGCGGCCGGTGCTGTTGCGGCCCTGGCGAACGCAAAGATTGGCGGACAGACCGGCGATATCCTTGGTGCAAGCCAGCAGATGGCCGAAATCGCCGCGCTGGCCGCTTTGGCCGCGCTGCTGGTTTAGGGGGTAGGCAGGCGACCGCCCGTGCGGCCAAGGGAACATCATCGGCCCGATTTCCGTGCCTTCAGGGCATCATTGACCTGCTGTTGTGCGGCGGCTGCGTCCGTCCCGTTCACTGCGGCCAATTCACGGGTCAGCCGCTCATGTGCGGCTTCGTAAAGCTGACGCTCGGAATAGCTCTGTTCGCGCCGGTCGTCGGTGCGGTGTAAGTCGCGCACCACCTCGGTAATGGCGATCAGATCGCCCGAGTTGATCTTTTGCCCATATTCCTGCGCCCGGCGCGACCACGTCGCGCGCTTGATGCGGGCTTTACCCTTTAGCGTGGCAAGTGCCTTGGACATCTCCTCGGGGCTGGAAAGGGGGCGCATGCCCACTTCGCTGGCTTTCGCGGTCGGCACACGCAGGGTCATCTTGTCCTTTTCAAACGAGATCACAAATAGTTCCAGGGTCATTCCCGCGATCTCCTGTTCTTCGACCGCCATAACCCGACCGACTCCATGGGCCGGATAGACCACATAGTCATTGGGGCGGAATCCCCTGGATTTGCGTGCTTTTCTCATCTGTGTCTTCCCCTTGAAAGTGCGCTTATCAGGCAACAAAAACCCCCGGCGGCACGGCAGGCTTTCCACACCTGGGGGGGCATGTGCTGATACCCTTACCGCGCCCGCCGCGCGTATCATAACCCGGTTCGTAACCCTGTTAAACATAGCGTGGTCAGGCGCGGATTCAAAATACCGTGCGGGCCGGGCCTTTGACAGGGTATACCCGAATCGGTCAACCGCCTTCGCCCGCTTCTTCTGAAAACAGTTCCATCTTGCCGGGTTTGCCATCCATCGCATCCGCATCGGGCAGCGGATCCTTCCTGGTGATGATCACAGGCCAGGCTTCGGAATACTTGCGATTGAACTCTACCCATTTCTCCGTGTCCGGTTCCGTGTCGGGGCGGATGGCATCGACGGGGCATTCCGGTTCGCAGACCCCGCAATCGATGCATTCATCGGGGTGAATCACCAACATATTTTTACCCTCGTAGAAGCAGTCCACGGGACAGACCTCTACGCAATCAGTGTATTTGCAGGCAATGCATTTGTCGGTGACGACGTAGGTCATGATCCCCCCGGTTGTTCCGCATTTTGATAGTTACGCAGCAGACCGCGCGGTTGCAAGCGCGTTTCAGCCCTGGGCCACCATCTGCTCGGCTTTCTTCAAATCCACGCTGACCAGCTGGCTGACGCCCTGTTCAGCCATGGTGACACCGAACAGCCGGTCCATTCGGGCCATCGTCACCGCGTGATGTGTGATGATCAGAAAGCGCGTGTCGGTCCGGCGGCACATCTCATCCAGCAGATCGCAGAATCGCACAACGTTCGCATCGTCAAGCGGTGCGTCAACCTCATCCAGCACGCAAATCGGGGCCGGGTTTGCCAGGAACACCGCGAAGATCAGGGCAAGTGCGGTCAGGGTTTGCTCACCGCCAGAGAGAAGCGACAGGGTTGACAGTTTCTTTCCCGGTGGCTGGCACAGGATGTCCAGCCCCGCCTCCAGCGGATCATCGCTTTCGACCAGAACCAGTTTGGCCTCACCACCACCGAAGAGGTGCGCGAACAGCATCGAGAAATTGCGATTCACATCCTTGAACGCGGCCAGAATCTGCGCCCGCCCCTTGCGGTTCAGCGCGGCAATACCCGTGCGCAGCGTCTTGATCGCCCCCTCCAGATCCTCTTTTTCCGCGTGCAGCGTATCACGCTCTTCGGTCACTGCGCGGGCGTCCTCTTCAGCCCGCAGGTTCACCGCACCCAGGGCATCGCGCTGGCGGCGCAGACGAACCACATCGGTTTCAACGCGTTCCGCGCCAGGCAGGCTGGCCGGATCCGCGTCCAGGCGGTCCAGGAGTGCTTCGGGCGTGCAACACATCGCCTCGTCAATCTGTTCCACCGCGCGGTCAGCGACCTCGGTGGCGGCGTCCCGGCGGGCTTCGGCACTGGCCCGTGCCTCTCTTGCGATTGAGGCCGCGCGCTCGGCGTCCCGCTCGGCTGCAACGGCCTCTCGCAGCTTGTTCTCGGCGTCTGCCAATGCGTCAGAGGCCCCGGCACGGCGCATTTTTGCCGTGTCAATCGCGGCGGACAGCCGGGCGCGGCGTGTGGCGATTTGGCCTGGCACGGCCTGCGCCTGGACCAGTTCCGCTTCCGAGGCTGCCTTGCGATGGGTCAGCTCCGCCATTCGGGTTTCCGCGTTTGACAGGCGCCTGGTCCAGGTGGCGATCTCATCCCCGATCTGCGCCAGGCGGTGTTCGCGCGCCTCCCCCTCGCGTTTCAGCGCATCATGGGCGGTGCGCTTCGACAGCATGGCACTCCGGGCGACCTCAACCGCCTTGTGCGCCTGTGCCGTGCTGTTGCGTGCCTCTTCCAGGTTGTCCAAACTGGCCAGGGTGGCCCTGGCCTCGCCCAGGGCGCGACGGGCGGTGGCAGCCTCGGCCTCATGGTGCTCTGCCGTCTGGCACAGGGTTTCAAACCGGCCTGCCAGGATATTCCGATCCGCCTCTGCCCGGCTGAAGGCGCGGCTGGTTTTGGCCACCTGCGCATCCGCATCGCGGCGGGCGGCGCGGGCGACCTTATCCGCGTCGGTCATCTCGGCCAGATGTCTGGCGGCGGTTTCATGCGCCGCGCGCGCCAGGTCAACCGCCGTTGTTGCACGTTTCAATTCCGCTGACAGGTTTTGCAACCGGTTTGCCTGGCTCAACCGCCGCGCGGTGGTAGAGGAGCCTTCCGAAGCCGGTTGCGCGAACCCGTCCCACCGCCAGAGGTCGCCCTCGCGCGTTACCAGGCACTGGCCCGGCAGCAGGCTGGCCTGCAGCCGCGCACCATCGGCAGCATCCACAACCCCCACCTGCGCCAGCCGACGCATCAGGGCCGCCGGCGCATGGGCATGGGCCGTGAGTGCCGTGGCACCGGGCGGCAGGGGGGCGGTCCGGGGATAGGGCGGCAGTGCGGTCCAGCCACTGGCCCCCGGGCGGTTGGCCATGGGGGCCTTTAGGTCATCGGCCAATGCCGCGCCGATGGTGGCCTCAAAGCCTGGGACAACCTGTATCTGATCCAGGATGTGCTCCCCGTCACCGCGTTCCTGCTGTAACAATCTCGACAGCATCCGAACCTCGGCATCAAGTGTGCCAAACTGCCCTTCTGCTTCGGTCTGGGCGGCGCGGGCTTCCCCTTCGCGGCTTTGTGCCTGGGTGCGTGCGGCCTCGGTATCGATCATGGTCTTTTCAGTGTGCGCGGCGTACGCGGTGGCCTCGGCCATGGCCGTTCGGGCGTTCGTGTAATCCCGTGCCAGTTCCTCCAATCGGGCTTCCGCCGATTTGGCAGCCTTGCGTGCCGTTTCGATCTCGGCACTGTGGCGGGCTTCGGCCTGGGTGGCATCATCAACCATGCGCTGCGCGGATTGATACTGCGCCGCCAGAAGTGCAGCCTGTTCAGTGCGTTGCGCCAAACCGGCCTCGCGCCTGGCCAGCGCATCCGCCGCTTCGTGCGCCGCTTCGTGCGCCTCGCGCAACGCTTTATCATGCCCCATGCCCTGGGCCGTCAGGGCTGATTGTTCATCGGTCAAGCGGTCAATTGTGCCGCCCGCATCCGCGTTCAGGCTGTGCTCACGCGCGATATCGCGGCCAAGCTGGTCAATACGTGCCGTCAATGTCTCGATGGTTGTACGGGTGCGCGCCTCTTCATCTTCCAGTGCTGCATGCTCTATCGTGATCCGTTGCAGAAGGGCCGAAGCGATGGCTTCTTCCTCGCGTTTCGGGGGCACGTCGGCCTCAACGGCCTTGCGCGTGGCGGCAGTTTGCCGGGCCAGGGTCTCGGCCGCGGCCGCGGCCCGCACGGCCTGTTGCAGGGCGGTATCAGCGTTCAGCCGCAGCGTATTGGCCTCTTGCCAACGCAGGTAGAGCAGTACCCCCTCGGCCTGGCGCAATTCAGCCCCGATTTCACGATAGCGGGCCACCTGCCGCGCCTGCCGTGCAAGGGCCGCAAGCTGCGCGGCCAATTGCTCCAGCACGTCATCGACGCGCAGCAGATTCGCCTCGGCCCCGTTCAATTTCAACTCGGCCTCGCGTCGGCGTTGGTAAAGGCCAGAGATTCCCGCGGCATCCTCGAGCACCCGGCGGCGGGCCCTGGCCCCGGCGTTGATCAGTTCGGCGATGTGCCCCTGCCGCACCAGCGCAGGGGAATGCGCCCCGGTGGAGGCATCAGCAAACAGCATCTGCACATCGCGCGCCCGCGTATCCCTGCCATTGGCCTTATAGGTACTGCCTGCGTCCCGGGTGATTCGGCGCACGATGTCCAGTTGATCATGGCCGTTGAACGGCACCGGGGCCAGGCGGTCTGAATTGTCGATATGGATCGACACTTCGGCGACATTGCGCGCGGGCCGGGTGTCTGTCCCTGCAAAGATCACATCCTCCATCCCGCCGCCGCGCATCGCGGTTGGGCGGTTTTCCCCCATTACCCATCGAAGTGCTTCCAGCAGGTTGGATTTGCCACAGCCGTTCGGGCCGACCACGCCGGTCAGGCCATCGGCGATTATCAGATCGGTGGGGTCTACAAAACTCTTGAACCCACTAAGCCTGATTTTGCTAAAGCGCATGCGCCTCTCCCGGGGTGATACCGGCATTGGGGCAGTGTCTGGCCGCGCATCAGGCGCAAGTCAATGGCCCCCCGTATCTTGTTCAATTTGGCAGGGTATCCGCAAAATATGGGGCGCATCCGGCCGATCCTTTGGCGGATGATGCCGTGCGGCGCAATGTCAGGCATGGCGCAGTTTCAATGCAGCCTCCCCCCGACGCCCGTGAATTTCTCGACAAAGGCCACCATCGCCCTGAACACCCTTTGTTTACGGGTTCGGTGTTCGGGGTTGAGCGGACTCATCGCGGGCAGGGCCGCATTCAAACCAGTGCCATGATCACTTGCGAAGCCGCGTTGAAGCGATGCGTCCATATAGCACCTTGCAGCCTCGGGGTTCAGGTTCTCGCGTTTGATCAGGTCGTCGGCCTCGCGCTGCTGCGCGGCACTGGCAAAGGTGAAAAACGCCTCAATCACGCCGGGCGTGTCGTCAATCCGGTCCAGATCGGTTCCGTTGATGAAATCGACCAGAAGGCTTTCCTTTGCGCGGTTCCCAAGGCTGGCCCGGATCATGCGCCGTGCCTCTTGCACCAGATTGCCCTTGTCCGTCCCCTTTCGGTTGTTCTTCAGGATAAGTTCAAGGATGTAGTCTAGGTCGATGTCACAGGAGGCGAGGAGGTCAACCTCAAAGGTCACACCATCCCAGTTCATGGCGGTGGCTTGGGCATCGACCGCCGTCCGTTCCCTGCGCAGCCCTTCCAGGATGTCGTTATAGGTTGATCGGTAGTCCTGCATCATGCGGTCCGTTGGCATATTGACGGCCTTAAGCGCAGCGAAATCCGCCGCATCAAGGTGGTGTTCTGTCCGGAACGCCTCAACAGCTTCGCATAAGGCATAAGATGTATCCTTCTGTGACAGGTGGTGTGCTGTCCGGAACGCTTCAACAGCTTCGGGATCGTTCAAATCAATGTCCTGCAATGCTTCGAGGGCCGTGAACTCATCATAATTCCGCAGGATGTTTTCGGTGCGCAGATACTCACCGAACAGATTCACGAAATCTTTCTTGTCTGTCTCTCCGGTGATATGCACCGGATCGGGGAAACGCTGTTCCAGATCGCCCAGGATTTCGATAAAACCGCGTCGTGCCGCGCCAGTTGCTGCATCGGCATAACCTTCCATATAGTCCTTGTAGCTTTTTTCCAGCAGCACGTTCGCGGTGTTTGTATCACCGAAGAGCGTGATCGCCTCAATCGTTGCCTGTTCCAGGTCGCGGAAGGTGATGATGTTGCCGAAAGTCTTTGTTGCGTCAAAAATGCGATTGGTGCGGGAAAATGCCTGGATCAGCCCATGATAGCGCAGGTTTTTATCTACGAACAAGGTGTTGAGTTTCGGCGCGTCAAAACCAGTCAGGAACATCCCCACCACGATCAGCAGGTCGACATCCCCGGCTTTCACGCGCTTAGCCAGATCGCGATAATAGTTTTGAAAACCATCGCTGTCCAGGCTGAAACCTGCCTTGAAGAATCGATTGTAATCATCAATGGCCTTGCCCAGAAACTCCTTGGCACTGCTGTTCATCGCTGATATTTCAAAACCTTCATCCGGAATGTCGCCCGCAACACGCGGTTCCTCATTCGCGGCAAAGGAAAAGATCGTCGCGATTGTCAGGGGGGTGTCGCTGTCCGCCTGTAATGCATTCAGGGTTTCATAATACAATTTGGCCGTTTCCACGCCATCCACCGCGAACATGGCGTTAAAACCCTTAGTTCCGCCCTGCATCCGGGGCGTTTTCCGGCGGAAATTGTTCAGGATATAGCGCGACACTTCACGAATGCGTTCCAGGTGCCGCAGTGCCTGCCTGTGGTCAGCCGCGCTGATCTTGTCTTCGTCCTGCTCGCTTTCGATGTTTCGGAACCGCGGGCGCACATCATTATAGTCCACCTTGAATTTGAGCACCTTTTCATCCCGGATGGCATCGGTGATGACATAGGAGTGCAATTCACGCCCGAACACGCTGGCGGTTGTTTCTGCGCCTGATGCGTTCCGCGGGAAAATTGGCGTTCCGGTGAACCCGAATTGGCAGAACTGTTTGAATTTTTTCTTCAGGTTCTTCTGTGCCTCACCGAACTGGCTGCGATGGCATTCGTCAAAAATAAACACGACCCGCTGGCTGTAAACCCCCAGGCTGCTTTCGCTTTTCATAAGGTTGTTCAGTTTCTGGATCGTGGTAACGATGATCCTGTTGTCGTCTTGTGCCAGGTTGCGTTTCAATGCCGCTGTGCTGACTGACCCGTTCACGCTGTCGGGGGAAATCGCTGATATTCCTTCATGGTCTGGTAATCCAGATCCTTGCGATCCACGACAAAGAATACCCTGTCGATGAACTGAAGGTCTGTTGCCAGCCGCGCGGCCTTAAAACTGGTCAGGGTTTTACCGGACCCGGTGGTGTGCCAGATATATCCCCCGCTTTCCGGTTTATTCAGGGTCTTTGCCTCGAACGCGCTTTTGATTTTCCAGAGTATCCGTTCCGTCGCGGCAATCTGATAGGGGCGCATGATCAGCAGGGTATCGCTGGCATCCAGCACCGAATAGGTCAGAAGGATGTTCAGAAGCGTGTTCTTTTGAAGGAACGTGGCGGTGAAATCCTTCATATCCCTGATCGGGCTGTTATTGGCCTGTGCCCAATTCATGGTAAAGTCAAAACTGTTTTTGTCGCGCGTCGTCGTGTTCGCGAAATAGCGGGTATCGGTGCCGTTTGAGATCACGAATAACTGCAGATATGCGTAAAGTGAGGTCGCACTGTTGAAACTTTCCCTGCCGTAGCGGCGGATTTGGTTGAACGCCTCGCGAATGGCCATGCCCCGCCGTTTCAGCTCAATCTGCACCAGGGGCAGCCCGTTGACCAGAATTGTTACATCATAGCGGTTGGCGTGGGTTCCTGCCTGTTTAAACTGCCGGATCACCTGCACCCTGTTACGGGCAATGTTGCCCTTATCCAGCAGGCGGATGTTCTGGCGGTACCCGTTATCAAAGGTGAAATCGTGAACCGGATCCTTGTGAATCTTCCGGGTCTTCTCGGGGGCATTTTCGCCGGGCCTGTCCAGCCAGGTCTCGATGAAACGCTGCCATTCACTGTCCGTAAATTGCACATTGTTCAGTACCTGCACCTGCACCCGCAGATTGGCCAGCATGGCCTTTGGAGTTGTCAGGTCGGGCAGGTACTCGTAGCCTTGGTGCTGCAAATCCCGGACAAGTTCCTGTTCCAGGGCAGCCTCACTCTGGTACCCTTTCGCGCCGCCGGGGTGCGGCGTGTATTTGTCCAGAACGATGAAATTGTTCGTTTGGGCAATCGGTTTTGTCCGTTCAGCCATGGTGTGCCTTTTGTTTTGCGGTCTCGTAATTCGGGCCTGTGCGGCGGGCAGGGGAGGGGGACATTTCGATTGCAGACGTGACAGAAAAAGTCTGCCTTGCCGCACCGCCGTTCCCCGCGACAAATTCCAGAAGCGGATCAATATCGCCCGCATCTGCAGCGCGCAGGGCCGCGAGATAGGCTTCGCGTCTGGCATTATCAGCCTGAAGGTCAAAGCCGCTTGCCCATTCAATCGGGGCGTGATCAAAGTGATCCGACAGATAGATGTCGGCGGCGATCCGCGCGTGCCGTCCGTTGCCATTCGGGAAGGGGTGGATTTGCACCAGGCGGTGATGAAACCGTGCGCCCGCTTCCAATGGTTCAAAGGTGCGGTCCTTCGCCCAAAGGTGCGCGTCCCCCAGCAGCATGTGCAGTTGCATGCTGATCTGATACGGCGCGACGCCGATGTTCTTTTCGCGCCGGCGATAGGTTCCGGCCCAATCCCAAACCCCGCCGAAAAGGCGTTTGTGCAATGTGCGTATAAAGGCATCGTTCAGGATGTCGCCCCTGCGCCGACGCGCAAGCCAGCGCAAGCCTTCGGTGATGTTGGCGTGTTCCAGTGCGTCCAGCTCGGCCCGCGTTGTGATGTGGCCGAATTTCAGGCCACCCATTTCATCGGGATCAAGCGGGGTCGCGCCTGCGGGGGCTGCAAATCTCATGGTGCCTTCCAAAGGTCCGCGGGACGTTCCCGAAGGATTTGGTCCGTAAGCCGCTCAATTTCCGCCTGCATCCTGTCAGGGGGAAGTGCCTGCTGTTCCAGTGCCATATGCGCATTTGCCCGTCGCACGACGGCCCTGGCCCTGGTGCGGGCCTGGTCGCGCCGGGTATCTTCAATCTGGCCTTCGGGCACGATGGCATAAACGAACCTGCCGCCCATCGCCTGGGCCAGGTGCTCCATATGGCGCAGGGTGACGCCGCCGTCACGCTCTTTCCGTTCGGCCTGATAGATTGCGGCCTTGGTGACGCCCAGACGCCTGGCAAGCGCGGGCGCGGACATGCCCAGCGCCTTGCGCATGGTGCTGATCCAGCCCCCGGGCGGTGCCTTGAGGTCGGCAGCCTGGCGCGCAGCCCTGTTCAGGATGCCGGCATATTGCCTGCTGGCGGTTTCCCTGATGCTGTTCATGGGTATCGTTCCATATTCCTTTTGCGTTGATCAGGGCATATATCGATCATACGAAAAATGCAAGAAGTGTATCTATCTATGCCCTTCAACGCAGTTTTGGGATATGTATTGATAACCTACAGGCGCACCTGCGCCTGTTTGTGTGGGCCCCCGCCTTAGGGTCCGTCCGGTTTTGGAAAGGCCAGAAGCCGGTTCCGGTAATGTTCATATTGCGCCTGGCGCAGGGCGATTTCCCGGGGCAGGCCCTGGGTGATGGAGGCGGTCAGGGTGTCAAACCTGTCAAGGATGGCCACAATGCGGGCCTGTTCGGTGTGTGTGGGGATGGGGATTTGAAATTTCCTGAACCCCTTCATATCGACAGAAGCAAAACTGGACTTCGTCGTGTTGCTTTTGCACCACTCCGCCAGAAGAAAGCCGTAATAGAAAAGGAACTTGTCAACATAACGGTCAGCATACGCATCCTTCAACGAAAGATTTGTAAACCTTTGGTTTGCCAGATGCGGCACGGTGACCAATGCATGCTCTCCAATCGTCGCCGACGTCGCAAAAATCAGGGAATTTGCAGGGAAAAGCCTGCCGCCCTTCACGGAACTTTCAGAAATCTTTTGCAGTGAATGGTCCAGAACCCGGCCATTGGCGCGGATGTCATCCATTCTGAACCATGGAACGCTGCCGTTCTGCCAAAATTCGGCCTTTGACTTGCTGGGGGTGTAGCCGTTCTTTATGTGAAACACCTCCCCCAGCGGCACCCAGTCTATCGCCGCGCCGCCGGCGGGGTGTTTACCCCCCCCCTTAGGTCTGCAAACAGTTTCCCGCGATAGTATTCGTACTGTTTCTTGCGGTTTGTCAGTTCGGTTGTCAGTTCGGTGAACGCATCCAGAATGCGCACAATTTCCCCCTGAATCGCCCGCGCCCGCGCCGGATCATCAGGGCAGGGCAGGGGGATTCGCAACCGAGCCACATCGCGCGGATACACGTGCGGAACACAGCCACCGCTTTTCAACGCGTACAATTCATTTTGTATGTTTTTGAGCCAGTGAAAACAATACCTTGGGGAAATGCCGTCCCTCGGCTTTACCGAAAACGCATCCGAAACGAATATCGGTTCGTCCCACCAGCTCACGAAACCCGCATAACCCGACCCCGCAATCACAATCGTTTGCCCCGTGCGATTGCTTTCGTTGTGGAAATAGGCCGGACCCCGACCGCCAGCAATCACGGGAATGTCACCTGGCACGACATTCTTTTTCGTGATCGATCTTCCGCGCTTGATCTCCGCCACCTCCCCCAGCGGTACCCAATCCACCGCTGCGCCGTCCAGCAGCCGGTCCAGAAACCCGCGCCCGGTCATGCCTCACGCCGCGCCAAGGGTTCCGCTGTCACAACCATCACAAACTGAATATCCAATGCCCGTCAAAAGACATCGAGAATGCACCTTGACACAAAATATCCCGACCGAGCAGGACTTGATAAGCCGCGGTGTGCTCCTGTTCAAACTGCAGCACCTGAATCGAAAACCCTTCCATATTGCCGTCTACATTGCCATCGGGGTATCGCCTCTGCACCTGCAAGAACCCGATTGAACAGGCGAATTGATTGACGATTCTTTCACCCGTCGCCCCGATCATGGGTGTTTGCCCCGTTGGCTTTAGGCCCACGGCATCAACAACCTTCCCCGACAAACACGTCGTGGTTGCCCCGGTGTCGACCAGTGCCTTGAACACGCTTAGCCCTCCGCTGGCTTCCGGGGGGCGATCCGGTTCCACGAACGGCAGAATCGCCACATCGATCAGCGGCCCTACGTTTGGGTGAAAAACTCCGCTAAATGATGGCATGGGACCAGAACCCCAAGTCGGCCGGGCGCGTCTCGAATTGCTGGATGGAAAACCTGTCTGCACCAAAAAACCTGTGGCCGGTGCGATAAGCATCCTGCCAGGTGTCGTAGATGTCAATGAGTGCGCCATCGCTCATCAACGCAAACTTGCCCGCGTGCAGTTTCATTTTTTCCGGCAGAAGTTTTTGAAACGCCGCGAAGTTTTTCTGAACCTCGGCCGTGGCATCCGGGCTTGTGTGCGTATCTGTGTTTGTTTCCGGCATTGCGTTCCTCCTTGGGGGGCTTCGGGCGAAAACATGGGCCATTCGGGCGGGTCTGTCAACTTTGAATTTTTCACTTGCAAGCGGGAGCGTTGCGGTGCTAAACACAGTGCTCGGGAGAGCATCAAGAAGCAGAAACCGACATGACGAACGCTGCTGAAGTGCTCGATCTCACTGGTCGTCTTCCGACACGTGAGGAAAGCGCGAGTGCCGCGGGTGCCGCAACCGCATTGGCCGCCGCGCAGGCCGCGGGTACCCCGCTTAAAATTCAGGGTGAGGATGGCGCACAGATCCGGCTGGCCCCGGCTATTGCGCATCTTATGCTCGATCTGCTTGGCCATCTGTCCCGTGGCGATATGGTCACACTGGTTCCAACCGGTGCGCTGCTGACGACCCAACAGGCTGCCGACATCCTCAATGTTTCTCGCCCGTATCTGAACACGCTGCTCAAGGATGATGAAATTCCATACGTCCGGCTTGGCGAACACCGCCGTGTAAAGCACGCCGACCTGATGGCCTACAAGACGCGGCGGGATGCCAGCCGCAGCACGGCACTTGACGAACTGGCCCGGCTGGGGCAGGAATGTGATGCGTCATGATGCATAAGTGCTGGCGGGGTTAATGCCGCTTCAAGATGCGCATGTCATTTGGTTCTGACCCCTAGCAAATCCTCAATAAAATCCACTAGGTCGCATGCAACTTTAAACTTGTCCTTAACCGAAACCAAAGTAATGCTGTTGAGATTGGATTCTTTGCCGTGCACTATGTCGTTACGCCATGTGATGATTTCATTGATTTCTTTCTTCCTTTGGTTTTCATTAGACCATTCTTCGTGTTTTTTAGACCACCCTTTGTCCAATCCCTCTAGGGTGCGTTGAATTACATCGCTTCTCATATTTCTAGACTTTGGCCAAGTGTGTTCAATATGGTTGCGGATCTGTGGTGCAGCCTTGCTCTCCGCATATTCAAGCACAACTTCTTTCAGGGCTTGTTCAATGAAGCCTGAAATCAAAACGCATGCGTATTTTGCCCAGCGGGCGTGAATTTCAGTTTCTGAGCCTTTCCTTTTGGCGATAGTTGGCGGATTATCGATCAGGGACTTGATGCGAGCTCTGTAGCGCACACGGTCAGGGGGCCTTTGTGCCAAGGTTTTACGCAGCTCCGAATATTTCGCGGGCGCGTTCAAGGCGTTTTCTGAACCGTCCAGCTTCGTTTACCCACTGTTCAGCTGAAGACTTGTAATCGGGATCATCTTCAAGCATTTTCAGGCGCTCTTCAAGTTCCTGTGCCGAAGGTTCGGGATGCGTCTGCAGGTATGCGTCAAAGCCAGCCATAACAGCATCAAAACGGAGAACAGAGAGCAGGTTTCCTTTACGCAAGCCTTCTTTTCCGATGGTGCTTCTGACTTTGTCTACAATGGACTTAAAGTTTGCTTCGATTCGCGCAGCTTTCCCTGAATCGATGTTGCGGTGCTCTTCCATAAAATCATCAAGAAATTTCGGCATGGGAGGACGGTAGCTATGGGATTTTTCGCGCAGTGCAATAAAGCGCAGGATCAGCTCAACATCCTTTAAGCGCGAATGCGAGTGCGAGGAACCAAACAGCTCTCTCCAGGCATCGTCTTTGTTGAGCTCAACCAGAAGATCATAAAAGGAACCGTAAAAGATACTGGCCCGGATTTCCTGGGCTTTAAGCGGTGTTCCGCTTGTGTTGAGACGCTGAAAAATTTGTATGATCGCCTGATTGTATTCGTGTCCACGGGCAGGGTCGTCGTGAACCGGATCTGGCTTTATCACAATTGCGTGCAATACGGCATCAGAGAGTGCTCGCGCGTCACGATCTTCCAGAACTTTGGAGGATTTCGCCCTGGCGACGTCACGCGAAAAGTAACGGCCCTTCAGTTCTTCCTGAACATATTTCCCTGAGAGGTAAAATTCCCCGTTAAGGTAAGCCTGAAGTGATTTCAGGCGCTGCTGGCCATCAACAATGTTCAATTTATTACTTTTCGAATCTTGTGCAAGAAACACGTTAGGTACCGGCAAGCCGAGAATAAGTGACTCGATGAAACGCGACTGATCTGCTCTGTCCCAAACGAAGCCCCTTTGGAACTTAGGCAGACATATGTCCTCTCGATCCAGGCGTTTTACGAGGCCCTCAACGTCGGAGTCCCACCCATAGCTGCTGACATTATACCTATTTGGAGGAGTGCTGTTTTCTTCAGGACCGTCGACTTCCTCAGGATCATCAACAACTTCCGTATCTTTAACTTTTGGGGGATCTTCTTCTTGTTCTTCCCCGTCCATGCCGTGCTGCTCTGCATTTTCGATGCAGTCGGCCTTGTTGCAGTCGGCCTTGTTATTGTAGCCCTGTGTGAAGGTTTCCGACATGATCTTGTCCTTCTGGGTTGTCGCGCATTATGTATAGGCGGGATGTTCCAAAATGTCAACCCTGCCACCGTTGGCGCAGGCTCTGCGGCGGCGTGGGCCGGTCCCGGTTCAGGGTACCCGAAGGTAGGCCCCAAATTTCCGATTGCGCTTGAACGGCGGGGCAGAACCCCCGCGCCCGGTCATACCGCTTGGCCCCCGAGCTCCGCCACGATGGTGTCGATTTCGGCCCGCAGGTGATCAATCCGGACAACAGTGGTTTTCAGTTCGGCATTCACGGCGTCAATGTCGATCACCTCCCGCGTATCTTTCGGCTCCACATAGGTGCTGACTGACAGGGTGTAATCCTTTGCCGCAACCTCGGCGGCTGGTGCGGACCGGGCAAAATGCGCAATGTCCCCGGTGCTGGCAAAGGCGTCCAGAATCTGTTCAATATGCGCATCGGTCAGGATGTTGTTGTTCACCTCTTTCCTGAACAGGGGGCTGGCGTCGATAAAGCGGATGTGCGTGTCCGCCTTGTTTTTGGCCAGCACCAGGATACCCGTTGCAATCGATGTGCCAAAGAACAGGTTGGGCGGCAGTGCAATCACCGCCGCAACGTAATTTTCGTCCACCAGGTATTTGCGGATTTTCCGCTCGGCCCCGCCGCGGTAGAAGATGCCGGGAAAGCAGACAATCGCCGCCCGGCCCCGGGCCGACAGGTAGTGCAGCGCGTGCAGCACAAAGGCAAAATCCGCCTTGGATTTCGGGGCCAGCACCCCGGCGGGGGCAAAGCGTTCATCATTGATCAGCAGCGGGTTATCCGCGCCCGGCCATTTCACCGAGTAGGGCGGGTTGGACACGATGGCATCAAAGCGCGCGGCATCCATGAACTGCGGTTCGGTCAGCGTATCGCCCAGGCGGATGTCAAACTGGTCATAATTCGTGCCGTGCAGGAACATGTTCATCCGCGCCAGGTTATAGGTGGTGCGGTTGAGTTCCTGCCCAAAGAACCCGTCCTGCACAAAATGGTCCCCGAACTGCGTTTTGGCCTGCAGCAGCAGCGCGCCTGACCCGGCGGCGGGGTCGTAGATTTTGTTCACGCGCTCCCGCCCGTGTGCAACCAGCCGGGCAAGCAGCGCGGACACCTGCTGCGGCGTAAAGAACTCTCCGCCTGATTTTCCCGCATTGGCCGCGTAGTTAGAGATAAGGAACTCATAGGCATCACCGAACAGGTCAATCCGGCTGCCCTGGAAATCGCCGAACTCAAATTCCGCGATACCTTTCAACACCTTGGCCAGGCGGGCATTCTTTTCCGCCACCGTGTTGCCAAGGCGGGTGCTGGTCGTGTCGAAATCAGCAAACAGGCCCCTGATCGCATTCTCGGACGGGTATCCGGTGGCCGAGTCCTCGATGGCGGCGAAAATCCGCGCCAGGTCGGTATTGAGGTTGCCGTTGGTATGGACCCCGGCCACCACATTTGCGAACAACTGGCTTGGGCAAATGAAATAGCCCTTTGTCTTGACCGCCTCCTCCTGCACCTCTGGCGGGATGTTGGCGTCGGACATGCCCGCGTAATCGGTGCCAGCATCGCCACCCTCCATGTAGCCCGTGAAGTGCTCGCTGATGAAGCGATAGAATAAGGCACCCAGGACAAACTGCTTAAAATCCCAGCCATCGACGGCCCCGCGCACCTCGTTGGCGATGTGCCATATCCGCCGGTGCAATGCGTCGCGCTGCTGCTGGTTTGTCATTCGCGTTCTCCCGCCCTGCGCCCCCGCCGGATGGTCCGCAACCCGGCCTGCACTGCGCCGCCCCCGGCTACAGGGGCGCACCGCCCGCCGTCAAGCCCCATTGCGCACAGAACGGGCCGATGGTAGAACTGGAACGGCTGGCACCGGTGCCCCAAGGCTGGTGCGTTTTATATGGAGGGCAGCGTTCTGGCCGGACCAACTTTTGCGGTTTCTGATGCGGGCGGGTGCGGGGTACCCCGCACCCCCGCCCCGCGGCCGCTTTCAAGCGAGGATCTCCTTGGACACATCATTGCGTCCCTTTCCGAAGACAAGGCCGAAGATGTTGTGCAGATTGACCTGCGTGGAAAATCATCAATGGCCGATTATATGGTCATTGCCTCTGGCCGCTCGGCCCGACAGGTCACTGCTGTATCGGAACACCTGGCGGACCGGCTGAAAACGCTGACCGGGCACCGCCATAAGATGGAAGGCATGGCGGCCGGCGACTGGGTGCTGATCGACGCGGGCGATGTGATCATCCATGTGTTCCGCCCCGAGGTGCGAGAGTTTTACCAGCTTGAAAAGCTATGGATGCCGACCGACGCCGCCACAGGCGTGCGGTAAGCCCCCGCCATGCGCGTGCATCTTTGCGCCGTGGGCCGGCTTCGGGCCGGGCCAGAGCGTGATCTGGTTGATGCGTATTCCGACCGGTTCACCCGGATCGGGCGCGGCATCGGGCTCGGTCCGTTGAACGAAATTGAGGTAGAGGATCGCACGGCCCGGGGCCCGGTGGCCGAGGCCGCATTGCTGGCCAGGGCCATCCCGGATGGTGCAACGATCTGGGTGCTGGATGAACGGGGGAGGGCCGCAACCTCACCGGAGTTTGCCCGCCAGCTGGCGCGTGTGCGCGATGCGGGTACGGGCGACCTTGGCATTCTGATTGGTGGGGCGGACGGGATTGACCCTGCATTGCGCCAAAAGGCCGACAGGCTTGTGTCTTTCGGGCCGATGGTCTGGCCGCATATGCTGGCCCGCGTGATGCTGGCCGAACAGCTGTATCGCGCGGCCGCGATCCTGACGGGGGCACCCTATCACCGTGCCTGACCTTGCCCGCCCCTGTTCATGCGGATAAAACCGCACCAACCCGACCCGCAAAAGGCCCGTTGGCATGTCCCACCCCAAACCCGTTGTGCTGTGCATCCTGGACGGGTGGGGCATTGGCCCGGCCACCGCGGCGAATGCCCCCCATCTGGCCGACACGCCGGTGTTTGACCAGCTGATGGCGACCTGCCCGCATGCAACGCTGGTAACGCATGGGCGCGATGTGGGCCTGCCCCCGGGGCAGATGGGCAATTCCGAAGTTGGCCACACCAATATCGGTGCAGGTCGGGTGGTGGCGATGGATTTGGGGATGATCGACCTGGCCATCCAGGACGGCAGTTTCTTCAGCAACCCGGCCCTGACCAGCTTTATCAAGGTACTCAAATCCTCGGGCGGCACCGCGCATGTGATGGGGGTTGCCTCAGATGGCGGGGTGCATGGGCACCTCAACCACATCCTGGCGGCGGCCAGGGCGTTGACCGATGCGGGGGTTCCGGTCGCGCTTCACGTGATTACCGATGGCCGCGATGTGCCGCCGACATCCGCCGATGGCTATGTTGCGCAACTGGCCCATCTGCTGCCGAAAGACGCCGCCTGTGCCACCGTGATCGGGCGCTATTTCGCCATGGATCGCGATAACCGGTGGGACCGGGTTAAGAAAGCCTATGACGCCATGGTCCACGGCAACAGCGTGTTCATCAGTCAGACCCCGGGGGACGCCGTGGCCAAAGCCTATGCGCGCGGCGAAACGGATGAGTTTATTGCGCCCACCGTCCTTGGTGGCTACCAGGGGATGAAGCAGGGCGATGGCCTGTTCTGCCTGAACTTCCGCGCGGACCGTGTGCGCGAAATCCTGTGCGCCATCGGCGAACCCGGTTTCAATGCGTTCAGGACAGGTCCGCGCCCCGCCCTGGCCGCACAGCTTGGCATGGTTGATTATTCCGCGGCGCATGATACATACATGACAGCGGCCTACCCAAAGCAGACCATCACCAACACGCTTGGTGCCTGGGTGGCACACCACGGCCTGCGCCAGTTCCGCCTGGCCGAGACCGAGAAATACCCGCATGTCACCTTTTTTCTGAACGGTGGCAGGGAACCGCCGGAAGCGGGCGAGGATCGCGCCATGCCGAATTCCCCCAAGGTTGCCACCTATGACCTGCAGCCGGACATGGCGGCCCCCGAAGTCAGTGCGCGGTTGGTGCAGGCGATCCGGGATCGGTACGATCTGATCGTGGTCAACTATGCCAATCCCGATATGGTTGGCCACACGGGCGATCTGGAGGCCGCGAAACGCGCCTGTGCAGCGGTGGACCGCGGCCTGGGCCAGGCGGTTGTGGCACTTGGCACCGAAGGGGGGGCGATGATCGTTACCGCGGATCACGGCAATTGCGAGGTGATGGTGAACCCCGCAACGGGCGGCCCCCACACCGCGCATACGCTGAACCCGGTTCCGGTGATCCTGGTTGGCGGGCCCCAGGGCGCACGGATAAAGAACGGCCGGCTGTCGGATTTGGCCCCCACGGTGCTGCAATTGATGGGCCTGCCACAGCCGCCCGAGATGACGGGGGGAAGCCTGATCGCATGACTTAATACCAGCGCGGTGGCGGAACCCCATTAAAAGCGTTTCACAAATGCCTTATATGGGGAACCAGTGAAGCAAGCGTGCCCGTGAACCCATCCGCGTGGTTCATTGCCCAATGAAAACGAGGTTTGATCGCAGATGAAACGAATCTTCATGGCCGCACTGGGCGGCGCAGCGGCGGGGGTCATGCTGACAATGCAGATCGCCGCCCCGCTTGTGGCCCAGGAACCTGGCCGCACCGCATCCGTTTATGCGCAACTGGACCTGTTTGGCGATATCTTTGAACGGATTCGTGAAAATTATGTCGAAGAGGTAGACGAGGCCGACCTGATCAAGTCCGCGATCAACGGGATGCTCACCTCGCTTGATCCGCATTCCAACTACCTACCGCCGCGCGATTTCGATTCGATGCAGGTGCAGACAAGGGGCGAATTCGGCGGCCTGGGCATCGAGGTTACGCAAGAGGAGGATGGCTTTGTCCGCGTGATCACGCCAATGGATGACACGCCCGCCATGGCCGCTGGCGTGGAGGCGGGTGATTTTATCACCCATGTGGATGGCGAAACACTGCTTGGTCTGACGCTGGAAGAGGCGGTGGATCTGATGCGCGGCCCCGTGGGATCCGGGATTGTGATCACCGTGGTCCGCGAAGAGGTCGACGAACCCTTTGACATTACCATCACCCGGGATCGTATCCGCCTGACGGCCGTGCGTGCGCGGCTGGAGGGGAACAGGGCGGTTCTGCGCATCTCGACCTTCAACGATCAGACCTTTCCCAATCTGCGCGATGGCCTGGATCAGGTGATTGCCGAACTGGGCGGCATGGAGCATCTTGATGGTGTGGTTCTTGACCTGCGGAACAATCCCGGTGGCCTGCTGAACCAGGCGGTCCGCGTCGCGGATGCGTTTCTGGACCGGGGAGAGATCGTTTCAACCCGTGGCCGTAACCCGGCGGACGGTGAACGCTACAATGCCACACCGGGCGATCTGATCGATGGGCGCCCTATTGTGGTGTTGATCAATGGCGGTTCGGCCTCGGCGTCCGAGATTGTCGCGGGCGCATTGCAGGATCATCGCCGCGCGGTTGTCGTGGGGACGAACAGCTTCGGCAAAGGGTCTGTGCAAACCGTGATACCTTTGCGGGATAACGGTGCGATGCGCCTGACCACATCACTGTATTACACGCCGTCGGGCCGTTCAATCCAGGCCCTTGGTGTGGCCCCCGACATCCTGGTGGACCAGCGTGACCCGATCAAGGTGGCCGAGGATGCGGCCCCGGACCGGACCGAGGCCTCGCTGCGCGGATCCTTGCGGAATGCCACCCTGTCCGAGGAGGAGCGGCAGCAGCTGGAACGGGAACAGGCCCTCGCCGAAGCCGCGGCCGAACTGCGGAACCAGGATTACCAACTGGCCTATGCCATTGATATCCTGACTGGCCTGAACGCCCTTACCCCCGGCGGGGATTAGGGCATGACGCCCGGGGATCTTGCGGCACTGCCCTATCGCCCCTGCGTTGGCGTTGTTCTGATCAATGCCAGCGGCCGGGTGTTTGCGGGCCAAAGGGCCGATACGGACGCGCCCGCCTGGCAGATGCCCCAGGGCGGCGTGGACAAGGGGGAGGGGCCACAGGATGCGGCCTATCGTGAGTTGTGGGAGGAAACCGGCATTGCCCGGGGCCACGTGACGCACCTGGCGGAAACCGCGGATTGGCTGTGCTATGATCTGCCAGTTGCGATGATCCCGCGCATCTGGGGCGGCACATATCGCGGGCAACGGCAAAAATGGTTCCTGATGCGCATGGACGCGCCCGATACCGTGATCAACCTGCACCACAGGGACAGGGAGTTCGCGGCCTGGCGGTGGATGACGGCGGCGGCCCTGCTGCGGGCCATCGTCCCCTTCAAACGCGCCGTGTATGCCCAGGTGTTCCGGGAATTCGGCCTGGGCTGATCTGCCCCGCCGCCGCGCGGGGTATCGACGCCCAATGACTGGTTACGGGGATGCGAAAACCCGCATGAGTATCAGAGTGACTGTTGAAGCAAGTGTCATTCCGATAATCAGGCCACCAACAACGCCACCCAACACCCAGGCTTTTGTGGCCATGTGCTGTTGTCTCTCTTCTATACGGGCCAGTCTTTCACAGATTTCCCGATTTCCACTGTTCCCGCTTCTGCCCCCGCCAATCGGTGGATAGGGCATGCTCCCCCCTCTTAGATTAGATTCGGGTGAATCATATCCGCGGGCGGCGGCGGAATCAAGGGCGAGCATTCGTGAATGCTTATCCATTTCCCGCACACCCCTATTGGGCGGCAGTCAGGTCCATCGTGATGGTGTGCATGATCCTGTTCGTTTCTGACAGGATTTTGAGGATCCGTTGATAGTGTTTCACATCCTCAAATCCCAGGGTGCGGCCCTTGCGGTCTTTCAGCCATTTTTGCGCGGGTTGATAGCCGCCGATGTAGAATTCCCATGCGACGTCGGGTACGCTGGCAAAGTGCTGGGTTTTGTTGATCCAGATGTGGCCGTCGCTGAACCGGGGGGTGTTTACCCGGTTATCGCCCGCCCCCGTGAACGGGTAGGGGGCATCCCCAATCGCGGCCGGGTCCATCAGGTGCAGTTTGCGTAATTGTTCACCCTTGGTGGATACGTCCCAAAACATATCCGGCGTGGCGGGCCATGGGATGCGCGGAAAATCGGTTTTCAGGAATTCGGCATAGGCTGCACGATAGGCCGGGCAGTGCAAGGTGCCGTAGATGTAATCAAAGTTTGTAATTCGTCCGGGGTACCATGGTCAGGGTGCGGTGCCAGGGTTTTTAGCCGGTCCCACAGGGCCGGGTCAAAATTAACCGTGCGGGCTTTGCTAACGTTCCCGTTTTCGGGGCAAAGGTAAAGGTACAAGGGGGCCAGATAATCGATGCTTTGCATCCCCGGCCGGGTCCATGAACGGCTGTCACAAATTGTGTTTGTGACATGCCCGCTCGCGCTGTTGTCCTCGGCATCTCCCCGGCAAAAAACAAGGCCCAGATTCTCCCCCGCCAGCATATGCCGCATCACCTGTTCCCGCCCCCAATCAACCATATCTGGTCGATACAGGATTGTGCGTGTATCAAACGGGCGATAGGTAACGGGTGTAATATCTTGGTGCCAGTCTGTCGCCTGAAGGATGGCGCGGGCTGCGGGCAGTTTCCATCCGCGAGAATCCCCCGGCGGGTATTTTCTCGCTGTTCTGTAGGGGAAAAATTCGGACCTGACCTGATCGTCTGTTTTTGACGAATCTACAAACCTGCTGATCTTTTGTGTCAGTGCTGCCTGTGTGAAATCTGTCACAAGGGTATCCTTGGCGGTTACAATCCCGACGGAATTGACCGGCATGAATTCCTTTATTGAAAAGCCCTGTTCATACGCCTCTGCCAAGGTGTGATCACGCCATTTGAACGCGTATTGGGGGCCGCGGACGTCCAGCTGTTCGGGGACCAATTCCTTCATCCCGCCCGTTGCAAGGTGTTTGTATTTCGCCGCCCGGCTGCCCCACAGGTCGCCGCGATACACCCTGGCCAATTCCGGACCGCCCCCCCCTTCTTTTTCACGGCGATAAGGATGGCCACGCCCGTTTGAATATCGAACACGTTTTTATCTTTTTGGCCGTCCGGGGCGATTTCGTGCTTTCTGGCATTCCCGTGCAGATCCAGCACGTGGATGCTGTCAAAGGTTTGCATCATGTGCCAGCGCATGCCGCGAAAGGTCGGGTTATCCAGATAGCCGTGGTTGGTAACGAACCCCATGATGCCCGTGCCATTCTTTTCAATCAGGTGCGAAGACATGCGGATGAACTTCACATAAAGATCATTCAGCCATTTTGAAGTCCGCTCTTTCAATTGTACTTTGCCGCCCGGTTCCTTCTTGTAATCGTTCATCAGGGTGCCAATCCACCCTTCGGACACGCCGCCCTCGCCCAGATACGGCGGGTTGCCGATGACGCACATAATGGGCATGTCGCGCTTGATGCGGTCCGCGCCCTCGGCCTCCTGGTTCAGCCATTGGGCAAAGGGAAGGGCTGGTCTGTCCTGTGCGCCTTCCTCCAGGCTGTTGGTCAGATACACGGACAGGCGCGGCGGCGTGTCCCCGGCGGGCGTGTAACCCAGTTCGGTCAGGATCATATCCAGTTTCATGTGGCACATGGCATAGGACGCCATGAGGATCTCAAACCCGTGCAGGCGGGGGATCAGGTGGTCCCCGATGTAATCGGACCACATGGCAGGCGCGACGCCCTGAACCTTGGGCGCGATCTGTTTGATCACTTCGGCCAAAAACGTGCCCGTGCCCGTGGCGGGGTCCAGAATTTGAACGCGGTGAACATCTTCCCTGGTGGTGATGGGGGTGCCCGTCCCATCGTGTTCCCCCGTTGCCCGGTCAATGGTGACTTTCGACGTGTCGGCCAGCCCGTCGCGCAGGCCGAATTCGGTTTGCAGCAATTCATCGACGGCGCGGACGATGAACTGCACCACCGGTTCGGGCGTATACCACACCCCGCGCGCCTTGCGCTTTGCCGGGTTATAGGTGGCCAGGAACGTCTGGTAGAAATGCAGGAACGGGTCTTCCTGTCTGGTGCGCCTGCCAAACCCGCCCAGGATTTGCGCCATGTCGCAGGCGCGGAAAACCCGGGCCAGATCGTCAACAATCCAGGCGATCTGGTCTTCAAGATGCGCCCCCGCCACATAGGTGAACAGAGCCCGCAAAAACGGATTGGATTTCGGTAAAAGTTCCAGAGCCCGCTGCCGTTTGAACCTGTGCGGCGTGCTGTCATGCAGGCGCGCGGCAAACATCCCATAGGCGATGGTTTCAGCGTAGATATCCGCGAAATGTTCCGCCGTGATGTCGTGAATCAGGTTTTCCCGAAAGGCGGAGTATTGGGCGGTCAGCCCGGCCTGCACCTGCGTATCTTCCAGGGTACGGAACAGCACGTGCTTGATCAGTGTGGCCTTGCCTGCCATGCGTTCGGCCAAATCCTGCGGGCTGGTGATGGATTGCGGCCCGTAACGGATGAAATCCTGCAACCACTGTTCAAGCGTGGGGAACTCTTGCGGGGACGGCTGAATGCCATCGCGCAGCGCGGCAATGCTGATCCGGGCCACCCGCGCCCCGTCACGATAAAAATCCCAATCCAGGCAGTTGGTGTAGATCAGGTTGGGCAGGGCGGCCAGATACCGCTTGTGCTGGTCCCCGTTGGGGCCCTTCAGGTCACGAATGCTGACGTGGATATCCTTGGCCTCAACATGGCCGATCACCATATCATCTTGTGATATAAAGAAATCCGGTGCGCCAAATGCCGCGCGCCTGGGTTCGTTCAGAACCGTGATGCCCGCCGCAATGGATTGCAAAAGCGTTTCCAGGGCGGACCGATAGGAGTGCTCGGTTGCGGACCCTGTCTTGTGAATTCGGGCAACCTCGGAAAGAAATCCCTGAATGTTCAACTTAGGCACCCCTGCTTTACCTGTGGTGCGTCCCTGATCCGCGCCTTGGCCCGTGTTTATGCATCACACGCGCATTCTGCGCAATCATGGACGCGCCGTAGAATGAAGCACACGATGCGGTTCGTATAAACGGGGGCACCGATGTGGCCTTAATGCGCTTTTCGCGATCTTTTGTCATGGCTCCCTCTGGAACACGACGATGCGGTTGCTGTTTGTCCCGCTTCGGTTGTTGGAAATACCCCAGCAGTTTGATGTTTTTGTGAACTCTTGCCGGTTGATCATCACCCCCAGCGTAATCAGCGGCAGGCCCGATGCCCCGGCGATAACGTGGTCCTCAAGCTGAATCGTGCCCTTTCGGATCTCCCCGACCTCAAAGGCGATATGCCCGCCGGGGCGGGTGATCCGCGCCAGTTCCGCAAGCGTGGATGCAATGAACGCCTGCCAGGCGTCCACGGTCCGGTGCCTGGCAATCTGCACCTTGGCCGGATCAATGCCCAGAAACCAGCAGCGCAACCAATTATCCGCTGCGTAATTCACAACATCAAGAAATGGCGGAGAGGTGACAACCAAGGCAACAGCCCCGTCTGCAATCGCGCCTGTCCGGTGCGATGGCGCGGTCAGAAACAGGCTGTGGGGGGCGTGCGCCGGGCCCTGGGACAACAGGTTTTGCGATTTTTTTGCAATGATCCCCGGCACATCCCGCAACGGCGGCGTCTGGCCGCGCTGTGCGTTGATCTGCCTTTGCCGCGCTGCGGTAACGGCCTGATTGGGTGGAAGGGTATAGACCGAAAAGAACCCCCTGGAGTGGCCGGTCAGACGGTTGAGGGCCACCATCCTGATCCAGCGGTCCGTCTGGTCCAGGCACCCGGTTCGGTCCTTTTCCAAGAGCCAAAAACGAAGCCCCTCAATCCGGGCCAGAACGACGGGGTGATAAAAGGCCAGAAGATTTTCGTTCCGGATGCTTGTGAACCGGTCCCAGGGAATATGGGCCAGTCGGTCCCGAATCTGATCAAGCGTTGGGGGGTTAATCCGCGGTTCGGTAAACGCCCGGCTTAGCGGGTTTGTATCATTGCCATAGGGTACACGCCCGCGCAGGGCGGCCTCTACCGGGGTTGTTCCCCGTCCCATGAACGGGTCGTAAACGACCTCTCCGGGGCGGCTGAGGCGGTCAATAAAAAACGCCGGAAGCTGCGGCTTGAAGCAGGCGCGATAGCTGACCTCGTGAAGGCGGTGGGCCTGTCTTTGGCGCGCGGTCCAGAATTCGTTGATGAAACATGTTTTATGCCCGACCGTCTGCGTTTGTGTGACCTTGCCCAAAGCCGCATACCCGGCGATCACATCCAGAAAGCCGCCCGGGCGATGGGCCGCCGTGAACGGGAAGGTCAGTTGCTGGTTCACGGGGCTTCCCCCCCCTAAAGCCCGTAGCGTTCCCGGTGCTGCCCCACGTCCCTGATCACCCGCATCAGCGCATGGCCAATCCCCGGTTCCGACAGGGCATGCCCCGCGGCCTTGATGATCTGCAATCGCCCGTTCGGCCAGCCCTGCGCCAGAAGATACGCCGAAAGCGGCGGGCAAATCATATCATACCGGCCCTGGATGATCGTGCCGGGGATGTGGGCGATGCGGTAAAGATCACGCAGAATCTGCCCGTCCTGCTTTAGAAACCCGCGGTTCATGAAGTAGTGGGTTTCCAGCCGGGCAAAGGTGCGGGCATAATCCGCCGGGCTGTCCCCGCCGCCGCCATCGCTGTTCATTGAGGTCAGCGCGGCCTCCCACGCAGTCCAGGCGCGGGCAAAACGGTTCTCAACCATCACATCGCCGGAAAACAGCCGCCGGTGATAGGCCGCGATAAGGTCATCCCGCTCATCCCCAGGGATCAGTGCGGTGAATTTCGCCCATTGTTCCGGCCAGAACTGCCCGGCCCCGCCACCATAGAACCAGTTCAACTCGCGCTTAGTCGCCAGGAAAACACCCCGCAGTGCCAGATAGGCCACTTTATCCGGGTGTGTCTGCGCATAGACCAGCCCGAGTGTCGCCCCCCAGGAACCGCCAAAGACGGCCCACCGGTCAATGCCAAGGATGTTGCGAATCCGCTCAATATCACCAACCAGGTGCCAGGTTGTATTGGCATGGGTGGACGCATGGGGCTGCGACCGGCCACAGCCCCGCTGATCAAACAGGATGACCCGCCAGTCATCTGGATCAAAGTAGCGCCGCATCGCCGGGCTGCACCCGCCGCCCGGCCCCCCATGCAAAACAACCATCGGCGCGCCCCTGGGGTTGCCGCACTGCTCTGCATAGATATGATGCCCATCGCCCACATCCAGCATACGCCGATCAAACGGCGTGAGCGGCGGGAACAGATGGGCGAATGTGCGCTTTTGGCCCGGTGTCTTGTCCATGACCTTTCCTGTACAGACTTGGGGGGACGGATCCACACACGCCCGCCACAGTGACAGAACCACAAAGGGGACGCCTTATGAATACCGCAACCCGAACTGTCGAGGCCAATGAGATTGCGAAGTTTGAGGCAATGGCCGCTGAATGGTGGAACCCGCATGGCACGTTCAAGCCGCTGCATATGCTGAATCCGACGCGGCTGGATTACATCACCGCCCAGATCGCGGCAGAGTTCGCCCGTGACCTGACCGGGGACGCGCCGTTTAAGGGGTTGCGTATCCTGGATATCGGCTGTGGCGGCGGGCTGCTGTCGGAACCGATGGCACGGCTTGGGGCCCAGGTTGTGGGGGCCGATGCGGCCGAACGCAACATCCCGGTTGCCCGCGTTCACGCCGCGCAATCGGGGCTGATGATCGACTATCGCCACACCACCGCCGAAGCTCTTGCCGAAGCCGGTGAGCAGTTTGACGCGATCCTGAACATGGAGGTGATAGAGCACGTGGCCGATCCGCCCGGCTTTCTGACCGCCTGCCAGACCCTGCTGAAACCCGGCGGGATCATGACCTGTTCAACCATTAACCGCACCCCCCGAAGTTTTGCCCTGGCCATCATCGGGGCGGAATATGTGATGCGCTGGCTGCCCAGGGGCACCCATGACTGGTCGAAATTCATCACACCCGATGAACTTTACGCGCTTCTGCGGCAGGCGGGCCTGACCCCGGTTGACCGAAAGGGGTTTGTCTTTCGTCCCGTCACCTGGTCCTGGGGCGTGTCTGATCGCGACCTGCGCGTAAATTATGTCACCGCCAGCACCAGGCCCGCGTGACGGCAGACAGGTCTGCGCCTGGCCCCGGGACCGGGGGGCCGTTTGCCCTGGACCGGGGGAATGTTCTACATAGTGCCTGATGTTTGCCTCTGCCGACAGGGGATAAAGACCATGGACCGGGTGCCAGGATCGCCAGAGGTACAAGTGGCCGATGCCGTGCGCGGCAACTGGGTTGATACATATGCCCCCCCGTTCTGTCGTCCTTACCTGCGGCTTAGCCGGGCGGACCGCCCGATTGGCACGTGGCTGCTGCTGCTGCCCTGCTGGTGGGGCGTGCTGCTGGCCACCGCGGCAAGCGCAGAGGGACCGGGCCTTCTGGACCTATGGATTATCCTGGGCTGCGGCATCGGTGCGGTCCTGATGCGCGGTGCGGGCTGCACCTGGAATGACCTTGTTGATCAGGGGGTTGATGCCGCTGTCGAGCGTACCAAAAGCCGGCCGATCCCCTCTGGCCAGGTGACCGTGCAACAGGCACTGATTTGGGCGGTAATCCAGTCGCTGACAGGCTTCGGGATTCTGCTGACCTTCAACTTTAACGCCGTTCTTCTTGGCATCCTGTCCCTGGTGCCGGTCGCCATCTACCCGTTTGCCAAGCGTTTCACCTGGTGGCCGCAGGCGTTTCTGGGGCTTGCCTTTAACTGGGGTGTGCTTCTGGCCTGGACGGCGGCGACCGGCGGTTTGGCCTGGCCATCGATTGGGCTCTATATCTCTGGGATCGCTTGGACGCTGTTCTATGACACGATCTATGCCCATCAGGATGCCAGGGATGATGCGCTGATCGGCGTCAAATCCACCGCACGGCTGTTCGGTAAAGATACAAAGCCATGGCTGTGGGGGGGCATGGCGGCTTCGGTCCTGATGATGTCGGGTGCGATCATCCTGGCACTTGCACCGGGGGGCAATATCTTGGCAATGGCCCTGGCCCTGGCAGGGGCCTGGGGCTTTGGCGGGCATATGGTCTGGCAGTTGGTCTGTCTTGATATCAATTCTCCAGAGAGCTGCCTGCGGCTTTTTAAATCGAACCGTGATGCTGGCCTGATTGTCGCGCTGTTTTTTGCCATGGCCGCACTGGTTTGATGGAACGCAGGTTCCGGGCGCGTTAGCCCCTGACCTTTGCGCGCCCCGGGTTGGACACATGCCCATGAACAACAAATTGTCACCCCTTATCGCCTGGCTGGCCGTTCTTATTGCCGCCGCGCTGTGCCTGGGCGTGGCGATTGTGGTCACCTTGCGGATTGAGGATCGCACGCTCAAAGCGGTCATCCTGGCCATGCGGGAAGAGGGGCTTGATTGGGTTGATGTGCGTGTCGACGGTCTGCGGGTGCTGCTGTCGGGAACCGCACCTGATGAGGCCGCAAGGTTCCGCGCCCTGGTGCGCACAGGTGCCGTTGTTGATGCGAACCGCGTGATTGACGGCCTGGGCGTGGCAGCACCCGCCGCCATCACGCCGCCGCGCTTCGTGCTCAATATGTGGCGCGACGACGATGACATTTCGCTGACCGGGCTGATCCCGGAAGCGGTGGGCAAAGCAGCCGTGGTCGATAGAGTCGCCGGGAGTCACGAAGGGATCACCGTGGCCGATATGCTGGGACACAGCCAGCTATCCGGCACCGGACGGCTGGGACGCCGCCATGACGTTTGGAGTGCTGGCCCTGAGCATGCTGCCGCACGCCCGTATCCTGGTTTATGATGACCGGGTTGAGGTGAAGGCAGTCAGCGAAAGCATCCAGGAACACGCCGCGCTCGAGGCCACCTTGAACCGGGAACGCCCCGACAATGTCAGGATTATCATGGACATCTCGGCACCACGCCCGGTCATCACGCCGTTCACCCTGCTCTTCGTGCGGACTCCGGAGGGGGCGTGGCTTGAAACCTGTTCCGCCGATACCGAGGCAAGCCGCCGCCTGATTCTGCGCGCCGCACAAGACGCGGGCTTAACCGAACCGGCAGAGTGCAAGATCGGGATCGGGGCACCCGGCCCGCAATGGGCCTAGGCAGTGGAAATCGGGATGGGGGCGTTGACCACGCTTGGGGCCGGAACGCTGACCCTCTCGGATGCCGATATGACCCTGGCCGCCGCCGAGGGCACACCACAGGAGCTGTTTGACCGGGTGACGGGCGCGTTGGACGCTGCCCTGCCAGCGGGGTTTTCGCTGCACGGTGTGCCGCCTGCCCCCCAAGAGAGCACGCCTGCCCCCCAAGAGAGCAGGGAGGATGAAGCGTTGCCGCGCTTCGTCGCCACGCGCAGCCCCGAAGGGGATGTGCACCTGCGCGGCCACCTGCCCGACGATCATGCCAGGCGCACCGTCCACGCCTATGCCCGCGCCGTGCTGGGGCGCGGGAACACCTATCCCGCCATCCGCACCGATGATGATTTGCCCGATGCCTGGTCCGTGCGCGTTCTGGCGGGGCTGCAGGCACTGGCACTGTTGAACGATGGCCGTCTGACGGTGGAGCCTGGCCTGCTGATAGTGCGCGGAGCCACCGGCAGCCGGACGGCGGCGGCGGACGTGTCCCGGCTTCTCCTGGAAAATCTGGGGGAGGCTGCACATTACGAGATCGATGTCACCTATCAGGAGCACCTTGACCCGACGGCGAATATCCCGACACCCGCGCAATGTGTGGAGCGAATCACGACCGTGCTAAACGCGCGCAAGATCACATTTGAACCCGGATCCGTTGAGTTCACGGAAGAGGCAGCGGACATTCTGGACCAGATTGCCGGAATTCTGCCCGATTGTCGGCATGCGCGGATGGAGATCAGCGGCCATACCGACAGCCAGGGGCGCGAGACGATGAACCTGAACCTGAGCCAGGCGCGCGCCGACGCGGTCCTGGACGGGCTATTGGCGCGCGGCGTTCTGGTCTCAAACCTGACAGCGCAGGGCTATGGTGAGACGCAACCGCTCGACACCAACGACACCGAGGAAGGCCGCGCCCGCAACCGGCGGATCGAATTCCGGCTACTGGCCAGTGAAACGGCATCTGGCCAAGGGCGGCAGGACGCTGCCGGGGCAGAGGCCACCGAAGAGTATCCGGATGAACAGAATTGAGTTGAGCCTGACGATTGCGATCATCCTGTTTGCGGCCTTTGTCCTTGGCTGGGCTGCCCATTGGCTGGTGCATCGGTTTTGTGGTGCTTCGGGCGCGGACCCAGGTGAAATGGACGATATGGCCAAGGCATTGCAGGACGCGGAAGAAACACGGGATCAGGCGATTGCCTGTCTACAGCAGCGCGAAGCGGACCTGACCAGTCAGTTGCGCCAGACCAAAGCCGAGCTGTGCGCGGTGATGGACGGCTTGCGAGAGGCACGTCGTGAAGCCGAGGAACTGCGCACCCATATCCTAAAGCCGGAACCAGGTGCCAAGGGGTGACGGCACCACGCGTCAGGCCCTGCTGATCAGCCGGCTCGGGCCAGCGGCTGTTGCGCAACTCTCTGCCGCCGTGCGCAAAATCATGACGCGGAGTTCCGGCCTGGAACAACCCGCCCCAAATCGCCTGAACCCTGCCATGGCCATCACGTTCGGTGATCTTGCCCGCCACACCAAAGGGGGAAGCAGCGAATCAGGTATGATCAGGGCCGGAGTCCAGACGGCAGGATCAGGCCCGTTCCCGGGCCGGGCAACCAGCCGCGGGAACAGCACCCTGGCCAAGGCACATGGTGCGCTCCATGTGCCGGATCAGGCGGCAGCACCCCCCACCGTCAGCCCGCCGATCAACAGCGTCGGCTGGCCCACGCCAACGGGCACCCATTGGCCATTCTTGCCGCAATTGCCCATGCCCGGATCCAGTGCCATGTCATTGCCGATTGCACGAATGTGCTGAAGGGCCGTGGCCCCATCACCGATTAGCGTGGCCCCTTTCACAGGGGCACCGACCCTGCCGTTTTCAACGCGATAGGCTTCGGTGCAGGAAAAGACGAACTTGCCATTCGTAATATCAACCTGCCCGCCGCCGAAGCCTACGGCGTAGATGCCGTCCTTCACCTCGGCGATGATATCCCCGGGCGTCACATGTCCGCCGGGCATATAGGTGTTGGTCATGCGTGGCATGGGGATATGGGCGTAGCTTTCCCGGCGACCATTGCCAGTTGCCGCACCCCCCATCAGCCGGGCGTTCTGCCTGTCTTGCATATAGCCCACCAGAATGCCGTCTTCGATGAGCACGTTCTTGCCCGAGGGTGTCCCCTCGTCATCGACACTTAGCGAGCCCCGGCGATCAGGGATGGTGCCGTCATCCAGAACGGTCACCCCGGGGGCGGCCACACGCTTTCCCATCAGGCCGGCAAAGGCCGAGGTTTTCTTGCGGTTGTAATCCCCCTCCAGCCCGTGGCCCACGGCCTCGTGCAGCAGGATGCCGGGCCACCCGGGGCCAAGGGCCACATCCATCACACCAGCGGGCGCAGGAATTGCAGAGAGGTTGACCACCGCGATGCGCAGTGCTTCCCGCGCCAGAGCTTGCCAATGGTCTTGCTCCAGCAATCCGGTCAGGCCGATGCGTCCGCCACCGCCAGTGCTGCCGCTTTCGCGGTGGCCGTTCTCTTCCACGATGATCGAGACGTTCAGACGCACCATGGGCCGCACATCTGCCACGCGGTGGCCTTCGGGGCGCAGGATTTCAACCTCTTGATGCGCGGCGGCAAGCGAGGCCGAGACCTGGACCACCCTGGGGTCAAGTGCCCGGGCAAAGGCGTCGATATCCCGGAGTGTCTGCAGCTTGACCTCAAAAGGCGCGCCAGCCATCGGATCAGCGTCGGTGTAAAGTGCGCGGTTGGTACCCTGGGGCGCGTCGGCCAGAACCCCGCCGCCATCGCCCACCGCCAGGCGCGCGGTTTCCGCCGCCCGCTTCAGCGCGGCTTCGGAGATTTCGGTGGAATGGGCGTAGCCCGCCACCTCACCCTTCACGGCACGCAATCCGAATCCTTCAGAGGCATCATAACTGGCGGTTTTCACTCGGCCATCATCAAACAGGATCATCTCGGACCGGCGGCGTTCCATGAACAACTCGCCATCATCCGCGCCCTTCGTCGCCTGCCGCAGAACGTTCAGGGCAATGACCTCATCCAGGGCAGTCTCGAACGGGCGGAAGGGTGCGGCATTGGACATAGGGGGGTGCTCCTTGCTTGGCCAAAAACGGCAACCTGCACCAAATCCGGGCAAGACATTTTTGACCGCTGTCTTGTGTCTGTTCTGTCTATATGGTTTGTTAGAACCGGAACGCAACAGGAGGTTGGGGATTACTGCTTCGCCTTCTCGCAGACAGGACGATAACAGAATGGCACGTCTCATGAAGATTCTGGGCCTGTGCGCCGGGTTTGGCGCACTTCTGATGGCACCCGCAGCCAGTGCGCAAGGCGCGGGTGACGGGTTAGAGATTCGCGGCGCACCAGTGCCGGGCGGCGTGAACTTTCAGCCACCGGCAACCGAATTGGCCCGCGACCTGCAATCTCTGGATTGGTTCCTTCTGGCGATCATCACGGTGATTGTCCTGTTCGTAACTTCACTGCTGGCCTGGAGTATCGTGCGCCACAATGCCAGGGCCAACCCCGTGCCCGCGACCTTTACCCATAACACCAGGATCGAACTTACCTGGACCTTCGTACCCTTGGTGATCCTGTTTGTGATCGGCGGATTCTCACTGCCGGTTTTGTTCAGGCAGCAGACGATCCCCGACGCGGATGTGCTGATCAAGGCGACTGGCTACCAATGGTATTGGGGATATGAATACCCCGAGGAGGGGATCGAGTTTCTGTCCTTCATGCTGGAAGAGGATCAGCTGGTGGAATACGGCTACGGCCCGGATGAGTATCTGCTGGCGACCGACACCGCCATTGTGATCCCCACAGGCCAGACCATCGTGATGCAGGTGACGGCAGCGGATGTAATCCATTCCTGGACCATTCCGGCCTTTGGCGTGAAGCAGGATGGGGTACCGGGGCGTCTGGCGGAATTGTGGTTTGAGGTCGATCCCGGAATGGAAGGCATTTATTTCGGCCAGTGCTCCGAGTTGTGCGGTGTCAACCATGCCTATATGCCCATCACCGTTTTTGCCGTGACGCCCCAGGAATATAGGGCGTGGCTGGACGGGGAAGCGCAGGAGTTCGCCTCCACCGGTACCCGTGCGCCGGAGTATCTGGAACTGGCAGCAGTTGAGTGATTCGCGGATGACCGACGCCACTGCACATACGCTTGCCTCGCGGGGGGGAGAGGCGCAGTTCGGCGATTACGTTGCGCTTATGAAGCCTCGGGTAATGTCGCTTGTAGTCTTCACAGCACTTGTGGGATTGCTGGCGGCCCCGGTATCCGTCCCGCCGATGATTGGCTTTGCCGCGATTCTGTTTATTGCCATCGGGGCTGGTGCCTCCGGTGCGCTGAACATGTGGTATGATGCTGATATTGATCGCGTGATGAAGCGTACCGCCCGCCGCCCGGTACCTGCGGGCAAGATTGAACCGGGGGAAGCGCTTGGATTGGGGGTGGCACTTTCGGCAATATCGGTTGTGATGCTGGGCCTGGCAACAAACCTTGTGGCGGCGGGCTTCCTAGCCTTTACAATTTTCTTTTATATTGCCATCTACACGATCTGGCTGAAACGCCTGACGCCGCAGAACATCGTAATCGGTGGTGCCGCCGGGGCGTTTCCACCGATGATCGGATGGACCGTGGCGACGGGGGGGATATCAATCGAGGCCGTCTTGATGTTTGGTCTGATCTTCATGTGGACGCCGCCGCATTTCTGGGCCCTCGCGCTGTTTATGAAGTCTGACTACCACAAGGCTAGGGTGCCGATGCTGACCGTGACCCACGGCCGGGCTGAAACGCGCAAGCAGATCCTGATCTACACCGTGCTTCTGGTGCCAGTGGCAATTGGGGCTGGGTTCACCTTGATCGGCGGTCCGGTATATCTTGCTGCCGCGGGGATCCTGAACGCGCTGTTCTTGAAAGGTGCGTGGCAGATTTGGCACCGGGATGAGGTGACAGCGGAGGCGGACGGTTATGCGGTTGAAAAGCGCGTCTTTCGCTTTTCGCTCTTTTATTTGTTCCTGCATTTTGGGGCACTTGCGCTGGAGGCTGGCCTGCGCGCCGCTGGGATGGGAGGCTGGTGATATATGCCGATCACCAAGGTTCATGATATCCACAAGCACCGGCTTGGCCGGAATATCGGCGTGGCACTGTGCCTTGTCGGGTTCATGGCCATCGTCTTTGGCTTGACCATCGCCAAAATCCGGCAAGGTGCCAGCATGGAAGCCTTTGATCATCAACCGCGGGTGTCGATCACCCCGCCGGAGGAAGGGTAATGACGCTGGACCGTAATCACAGGACCGTGGTACAATTGGCTGGTGTTGTCCTTGTCATGGGTGCGCTTGCTTGGGCAGCGGTGCCGCTTTACGACTGGTTCTGCCGTGTGACAGGCTATGGCGGTACAACCAGCGTTGCCAGCAACGAAAGCGATGTGATTCTGGATCAGATGATCACCGTGCGCTTTGACGCAAGCCTTGCCCGCGACATGCCGTGGGAGTTCCGGCCCACAACCCGGTCGATGAATATCCGCCTGGGCGAAACCGGGCTGGCCTTTTACGAGGCGTATAACCCCACCGATCACCCTGTCGCCGGAACCGCAAGCTACAATGTCGCGCCCTTCAATGCCGGGCGCTATTTTTCCAAGATTGAATGCTTCTGTTTCCGGCAGCAGGTTCTGGAGCCCGGCCAGCGCGTCGAGATGCCCGTGACCTTCTACGTCGATCCGCTCTTGATCGAGGATAAAGAAGCGAACAGAACCCCCGCGATCACCTTATCCTACACGTTCCACGTGACCGACATGCCCGAAGAATACGCGGTGCTGAGCCCCGCCACAAACTAAGCCAAGCCGAAGGACAGACTCCATGGACCATGTGAAAAACCACGATTATCATATCCTGCCGCCCTCAATTTATCCGCTGATCGCGGCCATCGGTGCCTTTGTGATGCTGACCGGTTCAGTGCTGTGGATGCACGGTTCGGGGCCTTGGGTATTCCTGATCGGGTTCGTCGCCGTTATCTACGTTATGTTCGGCTGGTGGTCGGATGTCGTGGCCGAAAGCAGTGCGGGCGACCACACGCCGGTCGTGTGCCTTGGGCTGCGTTACGGCTTCATCATGTTCGTGATGTCCGAGATCATGTTCTTTGTGGCGTGGTTCTGGGGCTTCTTCAAACACGCGCTTTATCCGATGAACGAATATGAGGGCTCGCTTTATGTACCGCCGGAGTTTTACCAGGTTGATGCCTTTCACCTGCCGTTGATCAATACGCTGATCTTGCTTCTGTCTGGTTGTGCGGTCACCTGGGCGCATCATGCGCTGGTGCATAACGAAAGCCGCAAGGATGTGGAGGCGGGCCTTCTGATCGGGATTCTTCTGGGGATCGCCTTTACCGGGTTGCAGGCCTATGAATACTGGTATCTGCTTGGGCCCCGGGACTGGACCTTCGGCGGGGACAAATTCTTTTCCACCTTCTTCCTGGCCACCGGGTTTCACGGGATCCATGTGATCATCGGTACGATCTTCCTATTCGTCTGCTATCTCAGGGTGCGGGCCGGGCATTTCACCGCTGAAAGGCATATCGGATTTGAAGCCGCCGCCTGGTATTGGCATTTTGTCGATGTGGTCTGGCTGTTCCTGTTTGCCGCCGTCTATATCTGGGGCATAGGTTGAACAGGTTTTCCAGCTCTCGAAGCGGGGGGATTTGACACGAGATGGGCTTGACTTCGCTTGGGCCTTTCCAATTGGAGTGCCGGCGTGATCGAACGCATCGTTTTACCTTTGGCTTTCGGGATCGGCGGGGCGGCGATTCTGGTATCGCTGGGGGTGTGGCAGATGCAGCGCCTAGCCTGGAAAGAAGGGATCCTAGCCGAAATTGAGGTGCGGGTCGCCGCCCCCCCCGTGCCCCTCCCCGAAACCCCGGAACCCGAAACCCACCATTACCTGCCGGTTGAGGTGACAGGCACCTTGGCAGAGCCGCATATACGGGTTCTGGTTGGGCAGCGCGGGGTTGGCGCGGGCTATCGCATTATCTCACCCATGGAGGCCAACGGGCGGCGCATTTTGGTGGACCGCGGCTTCATCCGCACCGATGCCGCGCTGCCGCCCCTGCCCGAGGGGCCGATCACCGTCACCGGCAATCTGCATTGGCCCGATGAAGTTGATGGCTTCACACCCGAGCCAGACTTGATGGCGAATATCTGGTTTGCCCGCGATGTCCCGGCACTCGCCGCGGTGCTGGAAACTGAACCAGTCTTGCTGATCGCGCGGCAGATGTCGCAATCAGGGGGCGCACTGACACCCTTGCCCGTGGACACCAGCGGCATTCCGAATGATCACTTGAACTACGCGATCACCTGGTTTTCGCTGGCCCTGGTGTGGATGGGGATGACACTCTGCCTGTTGTGGCGTACAGGAAAGCGAACAGTTTGAAATATCACGGCACCATGCATTATGTCTCAACCCGGGGGACGGCCCCGAAACTGACATTCGAGGACGCGATTCTGACCGGCCTGGCCCGGGATGGTGGCCTTTATGTGCCAGCCGAGGTGCCGCGGATAAGCCATGGCGATATCGCCGCTCTGGCGGGTCTGAGCTATGAAGAGACTGCATTCCGTGTGATGCGGCCCTTCATCGGCGAGAGTTTTAGTGATGAGGATCTCGCTGGTATCATCGTGCGCGCCTATGCTGGTTTCGACCATGCCGCTCGTGCGCCGCTTGTGCAATTGCAGCCGAACCATTTCCTGATGGAGCTGTTTCACGGACCGACCCTGGCCTTCAAAGACGTTGCCATGCAGCTGATCGGCCAGTTGTTCCAAACCGTTCTGCATCGGCGGGGAGAGCGGGTGACGATCACGGGCGCGACCAGCGGCGACACTGGCGCAGCGGCGATGGAGGCATTTCGCGGCCTTGATGCGGTGGACGTCTTTATCCTGTATCCCCATGGCCGGGTGTCCGGGGTGCAGCGGCGTCAGATGACCACGGTGAGCGAACCGAACACCCATGCCCTGGCCCTGACCGGCACCTTTGACGATTGCCAGGCGCGGCTGAAAGACATGTTCAACGATTTTGCATTCCGCGATGATGTGCGGCTGGCTGGCGTAAACTCGATCAACTGGGCGCGAATCCTGGCCCAGGTCGTCTATTACTTCACCGCCGCGGTCAGCCTGGGCGCACCGCATCGCGCTGTCAGCTTCACGGTGCCAACGGGCAATTTCGGCGATATCTTCGCGGGTTCCATTGCAAAACGGATGGGCCTGCCGATTGAGAAACTGGTGGTGGCAACGAACCAGAACGACATCCTGCACCGGGTGCTGTCCACCGGGGATTACGTCACGCAGGGCGTCATTCCCTCGATCAGTCCGTCCATGGATATCCAGGTGAGTTCCAACTTTGAACGTGCGCTGTTTGACGTCTATGACCGCGAAGGGCCCGCCGTGGCACAGTTGATGGATGCGTTGAAAGAGGGGGGGGAGGTCCGCATATCGCAAGGGGCACATGGACGCCTGCGGGAGATATTTACCTCGGGCCGCGTGTCAGAGGCGGAGACCTTGGCAATGATCGTCCGCGCGCGCGCCGAGTTTAGTGAAATTTTGTGCCCGCATTCCGCCATCGGGGTAGAGGTTGCGCAGGCACATCTGGGCACAACCCCAATGATCACGCTTGCTACCGCGCATCCGGCAAAGTTCCCCGATGCAGTGGAAGCGGCCATCGGGGTGCGCCCGCCGCTCCCCGCCCGCATGGCGAACCTGTTCCAGCAGCCAGAGCGCGTGACCCGCGTGGAGAATGACCTGGCCGCGCTGCAAGGCATCATCCGAGGCAAGGTGTCTGTATGAGTGTGGCACTGCACACCCTTTCGAACGGCCTGCGGATTGTGACAGAGCATATGCCCGGGCTGCAATCCGCCTGTCTGGGGCTGTGGGTGAATGCCGGTGGCCGCCATGAACGGGTGGAGCAGAACGGCATCGCCCATTTTCTGGAACATATGGCGTTCAAAGGTACCCATCGCCGCACGCCCTTGCAGATCGCCGAAGAGATTGAGGATGTGGGCGGCTATATCAACGCCTATACCAGCCGCGAGGCCACGGCCTATTACGCGCGTGTTTTGAAAGAGGATGTACCCCTGGCCCTGGACCTGATTGCCGATATCGTCCTGAATCCGGCCTTTGACCCAAGCGAAATTGATATCGAACGCGGCGTGATCCTGCAAGAGATCGGCCAGGTCGCCGATACGCCCGACGATGTCATCTTTGACTGGCTGCAAGGGGTCGCCTATCCAGATCAGGCACTTGGCCGGACGATCCTTGGTCCCGCGGATTACGTATGCGGCTTTCAGCGCGACGATTTTATCGGGTTTGTGGCCGAGCATTATGGGCCCGGACGGATGATCCTGTCGGCGGCGGGCGCAGTCAGTCACGATGATATTGTTCGCCTGGCCGAAGCCGCCCTGGGGCATCTGCCGCCCTGCGGTCACCCCCGGCCGGACCCTGCCTGTTTCACTGGGGGGGAACGGCGTGAGGTCAAGGCACTGGAGCAGGCGCATTTCACCCTGGCATTGGAAGCCCCCGCCTATCGCTCGGACGATATCTACGCAGCCAGGATTTTTGCCACTGCGCTTGGCGGTGGCATGTCATCGCGATTGTTTCAGGAAATCCGCGAAAAACGGGGCCTGTGCTACACGATCAATGCCCATGTCGGCAGTTATGATGATACCGGGATGATGACGATCTATGCCGGAACCGGGGCCGGGGATTTGCCTGAATTGGTCCGTTTGACAGTTGATGAATTGATGCGGGCCGCGGATGAGCTGAGCCAGGCGGAGCTGGACCGCGCCCGTGCGCAGATGAAGGCCGGGATGCTGATGGGTCTTGAAAGCCCCTCAGCACGGGCCGAGCGCCTGGCCCAATTGGTGGCGATCTGGAACCGGGTGCCGCCCCTGAAGGAGACCATTGCCCGGATCGATGCCGTCACCCTGGACCACCTGCGCGGCCATGGAGCGGCCATGGTGGGGTCGGATAAGGCGGCGATGGCCCTTTACGGCCCTGTAGAACGTGCGCCCGGCCTGACCCAATTGACCGAGCACCTGGCCGCTTGATGCTTGCCTGGAAACGCAGACCGAGGATTGAAACCGAGCGGATGACCCTGCGGCAGCCGCAGCATTCCGATTTTAGATACTGGACAGCACTGCGGCAGAACTCAGCCCGGTTTTTGCAACCGTGGGAGCCGTCCTGGGCCAGCGACCACCTGACCCGAAAGGGTTTCACCAGCCGGGTCTATTGGGCGCAACGGGCGATCAATCAGGGATCGGCCATACCGCTTTTCATGCAGCGGCGAAGCGACAGGATCCTTCTTGGGGCAATCACGCTTGACAATATCCGCCGCGGCCCGGCCCAGGCTGGCACTTTGGGATACTGGATCGGCCACGATCATGCCCGCCAAGGCTATATGCAAGAGGCGATCCTGGCAATGGTGCATCACGCCTTCCGAACCTTGGATCTCAGCCGGATCGAGGCCGCCTGTTTGCCGGAAAACGTGGCATCTCGCGGGGTGCTGGAACGCGCTGGCTTCAAATACGAGGGCGTGGCGCAAAGCTACCTGCAGATCAATGGGCGATGGCGGAACCACGTGCTTTACGCCAATCTTCGCCATGATCGCCGCGGCAAAACCCATGCGGGGTAAGGCACGTTTCGGGCGCGGCCCCCGGGCAAGACCGGGATCACCCCGAAGCGATTTCGCCACCCCCGGGGTGGCTACGCCGGGTTCAGGTGTATGACCGACATTGCCCACCGTCTTTCCGAAATCCTGCCCCTTGGTGCCTTGAAGAAGCCGGCACCGCGGTATCTTGAGGAACCACGGGGCCGCTGGCAGGGGCAGGCTGCCGTGGTGGCGGCACCCGGTTCTACGGATGAGGTTGCGGCCGTGCTGCGGCTGGCCAATGACAGCCGGATCCCGGTGATCCCATTTGGCGGGGGGACGGGCCTGGTTGGCGGTCAGCTGACCAGGGCCGGGCCACCGCCGATCATTCTGACGCTGGAACGGATGCAGCGGGTGCGCAACTTTGATTCGGCTGCAGGAACCATGGTGGTGGAGGCGGGGGTACGGCTGTCGACCCTCCATGCGGTGTCAGAGGCCGAGGGCTGGATATTTCCCCTGACGCTTGCCAGCCAGGGTTCGGCCCAGTTAGGCGGGCTGCTGGCCACGAATGCCGGAGGGGTGAATGTGATCCGTTACGGCAATGCGCGTGATCTGACCCTGGGGATTGAGGCGGTTCTGGCTGATGGCACGGTGATTGACACGCTCTCGCCCCTGCGAAAGAACAACACCGGTTACGATCTAAGGCATCTGCTGATCGGGTCCGAGGGAACTTTGGGGGTGATCACGGCGACCTCTCTCCGCCTGTTCCCGGAACCCGCAAGGACAGGGGCCGCGCTGTTTGTTGTGCCGACACCCGAGGCGGCACTTGGTCTGTTACGCCTGGCGCAGGCCCGGATTGGCGATGCAATATCTGCCTTTGAGCTGATCGGGCGGCAGGGATTGCTGTTCCTGGACGAGGTGGGGCCGAAGACGCGGCAGCCTTTTGACGACAGGCCCGACTGGATGTGTCTGATCGACCTGGGGATGGGATTAGGTGGTAATCCGGCATCGGCCCTGGAGGCACTGTTTACCACCGCGATGGAGGCGAATCTGGCCAGCGACGGCGTGATCGCGCAATCTTCGGCGCAACGGGCCGCGTTTTGGACCTTGCGGGAAAACATCCCCGCCGCAAACCGCCGGGTCGGCGCGGTCAGCGCACATGATATTTCGATTCCGGTGGCGGCGATCCCCCGGTTTATCGCCGAAGCCCCAGTCAGAATCGCCAACATCGGCGCGTTTCGCATCAACTGCTTCGGGCATTTGGGTGACGGGAACCTGCATTACAACGTCTTCCCGATGCCGAACCGCAGCCGCGCGGATCATAAGGGCGAACAAGAGGTGATTATGCGGACGGTGCATGATCTGGTGCATCAGATGGGCGGTGCATTCTCTGCCGAACACGGGATCGGGCGGTTGAAGATGGCTGATTTGGAACGTTATGGTGACCCAGGCAAACTGGCGGCGATGCGGGCGATCAAGGCGGCACTTGACCCGAAAGGGATTTTGAACCCTGGTGCGGTTCTGCGCGGCTGAAGGTGCGCACCACTACACCCGCACCGACCCAGGCGGGCGTGATCGCGTCTTGGATTCATTTGGTGCAGAAAAGGGTCTTTAGGTTCTGACCCCGGCAAATCGGGCTTGCCAGGCTTTGCGCTGGTCATTGCTGATCTTGGTGAAGAGTACATCCGGGACAGTGAAACCATGTCCGGCGGGCAGTGCCGTCAAGGCCGTCTCGGCACAAGCAGGCCAGGCAAGGGGCACGCCCATTGCGTCGGCCATGGCTTGGGCGGTATCCGGAATGAAGGGCGCGGAGAGCCCCGCGTAGAAGGGGATCAGGTTCAGTGCAAAACGGGTCATCGCCGCGGCGGTCTGCGGATCATGCTTGAAGGCGGCCCATGGCGCGGCGGATTGCAAATACTCATTGCCTGTGACCCAGATCGCGCGAAGTTCCGCGGCTGCCTTGCGAATCTCGATGGCATCCATATGCGCCTGATACCGCCCAAGCCGGGTTTGCAGATCGGTGATCAGTGCCTGTTCCCGTGGGCCGTGGAACCCGCCTTCGGGCACGACCGCCCCGAATTTTGAGCGGCAGAATTTGGTGATACGGCTGACGAAATTGCCCAGGACATCGGCCAGATCCTTGTTCACGTCTTGCTGGAACGCTTCCCACGTGAATTCGGCATCCGAGGTTTCCGGCACATGGCTAAGCAGCCACCAGCGCCAGTAGTCTGACGGCAGGATTTCCAGTGCCTGGTCCATGAAGACGCCGCGGCCCTGGGATGTTGAGAACTGGCCACCGTCATAGTTCAAATAGTTAAATGACTTGATGTAATCCACCAGTTTCCAGGGCTCGCCCGATCCTAGGATCGTGGCCGGGAAGCTAAGCGTGTGAAAGGGCACATTATCCTTGCCCATGAACTGCACATAGCGCACATCCTCCGCACCCTGATCTGTGCGCCACCAGCGTTTCCAGTCGTCGCCTTTGCCCGCTGCGACCCATTCGTGCGCACAGGCGATGTATTCGATAGGGGCATCGAACCAGACATAGAAAACCTTGCCTTCCATGCCCGGCCAATCCTCGGTGCCGCGTTTGACCGGGATGCCCCAGTCAAGATCGCGTGTGATGCCGCGATCCTGCAGCCCATCGCCATCGTTCAACCATTTTCTGGCGATCGAGGTGGTGAGTACCGGCCAGTCTGTTTTGCTATCGATCCAGTCGCTGAGCTGCATGCGCAGCTGGGACTGCTTGAGATGCAGGTGCCTGGTTTCGCGCACTTCCAGATCGGTGGAGCCAGAGATGGCACTGCGCGGCTCAATCAGCTCGGTCGGGGTGAGTTGTATCGTACAGCTCTCACACTGATCCCCGCGCGCCTTGTCATAACCACAATTGGGGCAGGTGCCCTCAATATAGCGATCCGGCAGAAACCGATCATCGGCTTTGGAATAGATCTGCTTTTCCCATGCCTCCTCAATCAGCCCTGCATCGGCCAGGCGACCGGCAAAATGCTGTGTCAGTGCGTGGTTCTGAGGGCTGGAGGACCGCCCGAAATGATCGAAAGACAGGCGAAATCCGCGGCCCAACTCGTCCTGCACCGCCCACATCCTCGCACAGTACTCGGCCACCGGTTTGCCCGCCTTGGCCGCCGCCAATTCCGCGGGCGTCCCATGTTCATCGGTGGCACACAGAAACAGTACCTCATGCCCGCGCCCGCGCAAGTAGCGGGCGTAAAGGTCCGCGGGCAATTGACTGCCCACCAGGTTTCCCAAATGCTTGATCCCGTTGATATAGGGGATCGCCGATGTGATCAGGACACGCGCCATATCTCTTAAAGAGCTTGCTGAACTGCGTCCAATCTAGCGCAGGACATAGGTCAAGGCCAGAGCGGCCGGACCAGGTGCCCGCCCCGAATCGATGTTCTTCCTTAACAGTACGCGTGTGCTGAACAGCGAGGCAAACACGATCTGGGATTTTGATGGTATCACGGGCAGGAATCCGTTCTGGCCCCGAGGGAAGCGGGGCGGACCAACCTGCCGCCCGGCACAGACACCAAAAATGCAAATCGCGTCAAATCCGTGATCACACCATAACCGATGCGGCCAGTGTTGAGGGGAGCGTTGTAGCCGATTGGGGTTCCCGGGTTTCTGCGGTGCGGTATAAGTTTTTTGATTTTTCGCTTGCCAAAACCAGTTTCGAAAGAAGATAATCGACTCGGAGTGGGAGGAAATATGCCACACAGTCATGTCGTGCGCATTCGCGGGACCGATTCCGTGTGCTTGCGCGAGTTGGCTCCGGCGCAGCTGCTGGCCCAGGGTTCCGATGGTGGGCCCATCACCACGTGCGAGGGTTTGCAGACGACCCAATGATCACAAAACGGGAGAAACGTGATGAAACGTCTTATGAAAACCACCTTGCTGGTTGCAGCGTCAAGCCTTGCGTTGGTCACCGTGGCACAGGCGCAGGAAGAGATCCGGTTCTGGACCACTGAGGAACAGCCCGAGCGTCTGGCCCGCCAGGAGGCGATGGCCGCGGAGTTCCGGGACATGACCGGTATCTCGGTTGAAGTCATACCGGTGAGCGAAAGCGATATGGGCACGCGGGCCACAGCGGCCTTTGCCGCGGGCGATTTGCCTGACGTGATCAACCATCCGTTGCAATACGCCCTGCCTTGGGCCGAAGCTGGTATTTTGGATCCGGACGCGGCCTCTGACGTGATTGAAATCTTGGGTGAAGAAACCTTCGCACCGGGTGCGTTGAACATGGCGGCAATGGAAGATGGTTTTGCCTCGGTGCCCGTCGACGGCTGGACGCAGATGATCATCTACCGCGCCGATCTGTTTGAAGAGGCTGGCCTGGAACCACCCACGACCTATGCCAATGTGCTGGCCGCGATCGAGGTGCTGCATAACCCGCCTGATCTGTTCGGTTTTGTTGCTGCCACAAAGGTGGATGAGGCGTTCATGAGCCAGGTTTTAGAGCATGTCTTCCTGGCAAATGGCGTGTCACCTGTGGGCGAAGCCGGATTCACCCCCCTTGATGAAGGTGCCACGACCGAAGTGCTGGAGTTCTACGCGGCCATCACCGAGGCAAGCCCCGATGGCGAGTTGTTTTGGCAGCAGAGCCGGGAACTCTACTTTGCGGGCCGGGCGGCGATGATCATCTGGTCGCCGTTCATTTTGGACGAGTTGGCTGGTCTGCGTGACAGTGCCCCCCCCACCATCACCGATGACCCGACCAGTGCCGAATTGGCAAGCCGCACCGGCATCGTGACCAATTTTGCCGGGCCCTCGAACCCTGATGGTGCGGCTTGGGCCGATATCCGTTACTTCGGGATCACGGCGGATGCCGATACCGAGGCCGCAATGCAGTTTGTCGAGTTCGCCATGAGTGAAGGCTACACCCAAACCCTTGGCATCGCACCGGAAGGGAAATTCCCGGTGCGCCGGGGTGATGGCAGCAACCCGACTGCTTTTGTTGAAGCCTGGTCTATGCTGGATGTGGGTGTTGATCGCCGTGCGCCTCTGGCCGCACTTTATCCGCAGGAGATGATCGATGAGATCGTTGGTGGCCTGGATGTGGCGCAGCGTTGGGGCGTGGCCGAGGGGCAGCTCGCGCTGGCATCGCGCATTGTCAACGCCCAGGTCATCAACCGCCTGGTGCGCGAGTATATGGATGGCGTGCGCGATGCCCCGGCGACCGTTGCGCTGATGAATGAGGAACTGGCGCGGATTGAGTGACCCCGTGCCAGACCTGAATGACCTTCCCCGGGTCACCCGATTCGCGGTGTGGCTCGGGGGAACCATCTGCTAAACTACGCTGCCGGAGGGGTTTCCTGATGACGATCACCGTGCCCCCAAAAGGCATCGGTCCCTTGGCACGGCGCGAGGCGCGTCTGGCATGGGGCTTGCTTCTGCCGACGCTGATCAGCGTGATGCTGGTGGTTATTCTACCGCTTCTGGCAATCATTTGGATCAGCTTCAAGCCAGTAACTCTCGCCGATTTGCGTACGGCAGAGCCGATCATCCGGGAGGATCTGCGCGATGCCGATGAGGCCAAACCCTACATTCGCTACCGCATTCGTAACTCCAGCCGGTCTGACCCGATCTTCAACGTGGTGTTCAGTGACGTCGTCCCGGAGGGAGTGACGCTTCTTTCCACGCCCGATGGCTGCGACCTGGACGGTGCGGTGCTGACCTGCGATCTGGGGGATTTGGAACCTGGCGGGCGGATTACCCTGGAGGTTCCTGTCACCTTAGAGGAGGGGGGCGCGATCAAAGACGGGACCGCGCCTGCGATTACCGGCAGCGCACAGAATGTGCTGACAAACGGTGAATTCACGCTTGCCAATTTCATCGCCATTTTTGACGCGCGTGAGTTCTGGACAGTGGTTGGGACAACGCTGTTTTACACTGTCGTCGGCACCTTGGGGGCACTGATTGTTGGACTGTTCGCGGCACTGCTGCTGAACAAGAGCTTTCCCGGACAGGGCCTTCTGCGCGGGCTGTATCTGTTCCCTTACGTCGCTCCGGTGATCGCTGTCGCGTTTTCGTGGGTTATCCTGTTCGATCCCTTCTCTGGTTCTGTAAACGCGCTGCTGATCCAGATGGGCGTGACCGAACAGGCAATCAATTTCTTCGGAGAACGCCCCCTGGCACTGATCATGGTGACAGTTTTCGAGATCTGGCGCTACTTCCCGCTCTCGTTTCTGTTTATTCTGGCGCGGATGCAGTCGATCGATACGGATATGTACGAAGCTGCGGATGTTGATGGGGCCTCCCCCTTCCAGAAGTTCCGGTATCTCAGCCTGCCAATGCTGATGGGTATCCTGAGTGTGCTGTTCCTGCTGCGCTTCATTTGGACGTTCAACAAGTTTGACGATATCTTCCTGTTGACTGGCGGGAATGCGGGGACGCGAACCCTGACGGTAAATGTTTATGAGCAGGCTTTTGCATTGTCGAATATCGGGGCGGGGGCCGCGGTAGCCGTTATCATCCTGATGTGTCTTCTGACATTCTCCTGGTTCTTCTTTCGCTTTATGTCAAAAGAGGAAGGGCTGTGATGAACGTGTTCTGGCACAGCTCCGTTACAGGTCCGATCATCGGAGTTCTTTGGAGCTTCGTGATCGCTACGACGGTGGCTGTGCTTTTGTCCTTCACAACCGGCGATGCGTTTCGGCCTGGCCTTATCGGCTGTCTGTTCATGGGCGGATTTGCGGGCATCATGGCGGTGCAGCCTGTGTCCCGCGTGTTGGTGGCGGCGTGCGCGGCAATTCTGGCCGTGGCTTTCAGCTACACTGCTGTCAGCCCGGTCCATGTTGCCGGGAACGTCGGCCATGGCGGGCATTGGGCGGCGGGGATCGCTTTTGGCATCGGTTTGGCCTGGCCCGTGCGGGTGATGTTTGATGGCTGCCCGAAGGGTGTGCTGGGCCGGCATGAATGGGAGGCGGCGGTGATTCGCTTTCTGACCGGGGTTGGTTACATCTTCTTCACCGCCGCCGTGGCGATCCCATTCTACGTGATGGTCATGACCTCACTGAAGACGCAAGGCGAGTTGATCGCCAATCCGCTCGACTTCTCCATTGATTTTAACCGGGGCTGGGAGCTGCTGCGCAGTTATGAGGAACTGTTCCGTGATTTCAATTTCGGCAGGTATATGTGGACAAGTTTCTATATCTCGGTCTTGACGGTCCTGATTACGCTGCTGTTTTCGATCCCCGGGGCCTATGCCGTGGCACGCCTGCGCTTCAAGGGACAGAAGGGGCTGTCGCGCTCAATCTTGCTGATCTACATGGTGCCAATGATTGTGCTGGCCCTGCCGATCTACATTGCGTTTTCGATGACGGGGCTTCGGAACTCAATCATCGGGATCGTGATGATCTATCCGGTAACAACAATCCCGGTCGCGCTTTATATGCTGCAAGGCTATTTCCGCGGGCTTCCGGCAGAGGTGGAGGAGGCTGGCCTGATGGATGGGCTCGGCCGGTTGCAGGTGATCTGGAAGATCACGCTGCCCCTGTCGCTTCCGGCACTGGCCTCGGTCTCGCTCTATGTATTTATGATTGCCTGGAATGAGTTCCTTCTGGCCTTCATGCTTTTGGACGATCCTTCAAAATTCACGCTGACGCGGGGGATTGCCAGCCTCAATTCCTCTGAGATTCCCCGCCAGCACCTGATGGCCGGGGCGGTGATTGCCACGGTGCCAGTGATGGTGATGTTCCTGGGGTTGGAGAAATTCATGACCCGCGGTTTGACTGCAGGGAGCGTCAAGGGATGAGCCTGGATTTGAAGACTGATTGCGCCACCATGGATCAACGCGCCCAGGATATCCTAAGGGGCAATGATCGGGGCGGTTTTACGGTGCCGACAAACGGGCTCTATCCCTATCAATTCAACTGGGACAGCGTTTTCGCCGCTTGGGGCTTTGCCAGGATCGATTTGGTCCGCGCCTGGGAAGAGATTGAGAAACTGTTTGACGGGCAATGGCCAAACGGGATGGTGCCGCATATTGTTTTCCGCCAGTACGATCCCGATTATTTTCCCGGCCCGGATGTCTGGGGCTGCACCCATGCCCCTGTTATCACCTCGGGGATCAGTCAGCCGCCAGTAGCCGCAAGTTGTGTCACCCGGCTTTATGCAATGGACCCCGAACTGGGACAGGCGAAGGTCGCGGTCTTGATGCCCAAACTGCTGCGCTGGCATCGCTGGTTTATCGAGTGGCGGCAAAGCGGGGGGGCAATTTGCGTCCACCACCCTTGGGAATCAGGGCGCGACAACGCCGCGGATTGGGATGGTGCCATGGCAGCGATCACACCGGGCGATGTTGGCAATTACACGCGCCGCGATACCGCCCATGTGAACCCCGCGATGCGGCCGACGGACGAGGATTACGACCGTTTCCTTTACCTGGTGCAGCGCGCCCGCCGCCTGGGCTGGGATGAGGTGCGGCTGGCCGAAGATGCGCCGTTTCGTGTAGCAGACCCAGGCATGACCTTCGTCCTACTGCGGGCGAACCGTGATCTGGAACAACTGGCCGGGATCGTCGGCCATCCTACCGAAGAGATCGCGGGGTGGACCAGGATGTTGGAAAAGGGAGCAGCGGGCCTTTGGAACGCCGACCTTGGTGCCTATGACAGTCGCGATGTGCTGACCGGCGCGTTTTCCAATGCGCTCGGCAGTACCTCTTATCTGTGCTGGTATGCGGGCCTTACCGATGATCGGATGGTACCCGCGCTGGAGCGCACATTGCGCGATGTGCGCTACCCGATGCCAAGCCTTGATCCGGGGGATGGCCGGTTTGACTCGCTGCGCTACTGGCGCGGTCCGACCTGGGCACCGGTCAATGCGCTTGTGGGCCTGGGCCTGCAGGAATGTGGCCCGCCGGGCACAGGGGAACAGCTGCGCAAGAAAACGGCGCAGATGATCGCAAGTCACGGTTTTGCCGAATATTTCGATCCGCGGGACGGGACATCGGCAGGGGGTGGAACATTCACTTGGACGGCGGCAGTGTGGCTGGCTTGGGCCTCTCCCTCTGCCCGGGAGGTGGCGTAATGGGCCAGATTGAGATGAAAGCGGTTGAGAAGTGGTTTGGTGAGAGTCAGGTTATCAAAGGTGTGAATCTGCGCATCCAGGATGGGGAGTTCGTCATTTTTGTCGGTCCCTCCGGCTGCGGGAAATCGACCCTGCTGCGGATGATCGCAGGTCTGGAAGAAACCAGCCGCGGCGAGGTGATGATCGATGGGCGCGATGCCACGGCCGAGCCGCCGTCAAAACGCGGGCTGGCCATGGTGTTCCAGTCCTACGCGCTTTACCCGCATATGTCAGTGAAGGAGAATATGGGCTTCTCCCTCAAAACCGCAGGCGCACCCAAGGCCGAGCAGGAGGCAAAGGTGGCCGAAGCTGCCCGGGCCCTGCGGCTGGAAGAGTATCTGGAACGTCGCCCCAAGGATTTGTCGGGCGGACAGCGTCAGAGAGTTGCCATTGGCCGGTCCATTGTGCGCGACCCCACGGCGTTTTTGTTTGATGAGCCGTTATCGAACCTTGATGCCGCGTTGCGGGTGGAAATGCGGTATGAAATCGCGAAATTGCACCAAGTTCTGCAAGCGACGATGATCTACGTGACCCACGATCAGGTCGAAGCCATGACATTGGCCGACCGGATCGTGGTGCTGAGCGCGGGACAGATTGAGCAGGTTGGCAGCCCGAGAGTACTCTATGATTGCCCGGCCAATCTGTTCGTAGCACAGTTCATCGGCAGCCCAAAAATGAACATCCTGCCCTGCACGGTCTCTGGTGGCCGCTTTACCCTGCCGGGCGGGGGCGGCGGTCTGATCACGGGGGCGGAGGGCGGCATACATCTTGGCATACGGCCCGAGGCGATTGCCTTGGGCGATGCGGGCACTGGCCATGTGGACGGGATCGTTGATGTGACCGAATACTTGGGCGCGGATGCATTTCTGATAGTTGATTGCGGCGAGGCCGGGAAGTTGACTGTGCGTACCGATGGGGAAACCCCTCTGCGCCCCGGCGATACAGTCGGTCTGACATTCGATGACCGTAAACTGCATTTCTTCGGGACGGAGGGCACCGCCCTGCTCTCAAATATGCAGCTAGATAAGACATGAACCTGCCTCAAACGCCCTCTTTCCGACTGGATGATCGCCGTGCGCTGGTGGTGGGGGGATCCCGCGGGATCGGTTTGGGCTGCGCTGTCGCCCTGGCCGAGGCAGGTGCCGAACTGGTGGTAGCTGCACGCTGCACCGGGGCATTGGAGGAGGCTGTTGCCGCTTTGACCGGGGCGGGTTTCACGGCCTCCGCCGCCCCGCTTGACGTGACTAACCTGTCCGCCGTTGATGCATTGCTTTTGGCAGAGGGATCATTTGACATCCTGTGCAACTCTGCCGGGATGGCGCGCCACGGCCCGGCCTTGGAGACGACCGAGGCCGACTTTGACGCCGTTGCTGAAATCAACATTAAGGCGGCTTATTTCCTGGCACAAAAAGTGGCGGCGCGGATGGAACGGGGGGGGACGATCATCCAAATCTCCAGCCAGATGGGGTATGTCGGTGGCCCTGACCGCGGAGTCTACTGTGCCACGAAACACGCGGTGGAGGGGATGACCAAAGCGATGGCGATTGAATGGGGTCCGGAACGCATCAGGGTCAACACGATCTGCCCCACCTTCATTCGCACCCCCCTGACAGCACCCACCTTTGCGAATCCGGAAAAGCGTGCCTGGATCGAAGGGAAGATCAAACTGCCCCGCATCGCCGAGGTTGAGGACATCATGGGCGCGGTACAGTTCCTGGCCTCTGACGCCTCGGCCATGGTTACGGGAACCTCAATCCTGGTTGATGGCGGATGGACAGCGGGCTAGGGCGGTGCCATGGGGAACAGTGATCGCACCAAATGCTTTTAAACCGATCGGAATCAGCCAGTCGGCGATCATCCGGGTCGCCTTTCACGCCCGGCCCCTTTCTCAGACGCAGGGCTGGCAACGTGTGGGTGGCGGCGGAAGGACTGCCTGCCCTCGGCCCAGCGTGCTGGCAGGGTGTCTTCAACCGGGTTGGGTGCGCCGAGTGACATGTCGGTTGTGGGCTATGACGATGTGCCGATGTCCGGGATCAAGAAGGGCCGCGCGCCGGGCCAGGTGATGGAAATTGAAGGGCCTTTGATGATCCGCAGATCGGCCCGACAGGTAAGAGGGCTTGCGACGTGAAGGGGTTTGATAAGAAATTCAAGGACTTCCCGGATTATATCCTGAGTATCACCAAGGAGATATGGGAGGATCGGGGGGTTTCAACCCTGCATCGCTACTATAGCGACGATATTGTCGTGCGCTCGCCCGCTTCGGTGGTTGTGGGCAATCAGGGCGTGATCGCCGCCACCATGGCAACCCTGGCCGAGTTCCCCGACCGCGAGCTTCTGGGCGAGGATGTGATCTGGAGCGGGGCACCCGAGGCAGGGATGCTCAGCTCTCATCGCATTGTCTCGACTGCAACCCATTCGGGCGATGGGGTTTATGGGGCTGCAACCGGGCGGCGACTGATCTATCGCATTCTGGCCGATTGTCATGCCATCGACAATCAGATCAATGATGAATGGCTGATCCGTGACCAGGGCGCAATCGTGCGGCAGTTGGATTGGACGCCGCGCGACTATGCAGCCGATCTGATCACGCGAGAGGGCGGGCCGAAGGCTTGTATCAAACCGCTGACGCCAGAGACGGACAGGCCCGGCCCCTATACAGGGCGAGGCAATGACAACCCGTGGGGGCAGACACTGGCCGAGACGCTGACCCGGATCATGGGGGCGGATTTCCGTGCGATCCCCGAAGTGTATGACCGTGCCTGCCAATTGCACTATCCCGGCGGGGTGACGGTGCAATCCCGCGGCGCGGCGGACAGATTCTGGATGGGGCTGCGGGCTGCCGTTCCCAATGCCGTGTTTTCCATCGATCATCAGATCGGCCGCGAAGACCCGATGATGCCGCCAAGGGCAGCTGTCCGGTGGAGCCTTTGGGGCAAGCATGAGGGGTTTGGCACTTTCGGCACACCGACCGGTGCGATGATCTATATCCTGGGCATCACCCAGGCTGAATTTGGGCCCTGGGGCCTGCGCAGAGAGTATACGCTTTTCGATGAAACCGCGGTGTGGAAACAGATATTGCTGGCTGGGTAAGCCCGGGATAGCGCGTGGACGATTCACCCATCACTATGGGAAAACGCTTATAACGCAGACGGCGACAAGTGTAGGAGGCGCAGTTGGGGTTCCCCATATTCAAAAGTATCGTAAACCCGCGCGGGGTCGTCCCCCTCTTGCTAAGGTCTGTTCTCCGAGGGGAATGCCTTCCCGCCTTGGGTCGCGTTCGCAGGGCGGACCAGAGCTTTCGCTGCGCGGGGCCGCAGCCTATTTATAAGGGGGTAGCAATTCAAGGGGAAGGGTAGCCGATATGCGCCAAGCCAAGCTTAGCCGGACCACGGCAGAAACCGAGGTTAGTGCCGAAATCAACCTTGATGGAACTGGTCTCTACGACAATGTGACCGGTGTAGGCTTCCTTGACCACATGCTTGATCAATTGGCACGGCATGCACTGTTCGACATGACGATCCGCGCCAAGGGCGATCTTCACATTGACGACCATCACACGGTCGAAGACGTGGGCATTACCCTTGGCCAAGCCCTGACGCAGGCCCTGGGCGACAAGCGCGGCATCCGGCGCTATGGTGCGTGTCTGTTACCGATGGATGATGCGCTGGTGTGCGCAGTACTGGATCTGTCGGGCCGTCCCTATTTGGTGTGGAATGCACCCATGCCAACGGCCAGGATTGGCACCTTCGATACCGAGCTACTGCGCGAGTTCTTCCAAGCGTTCGCCGCCCATGGTGGCATTACGCTGCATGTCGAGGCACTGCATGGCCTCAACAGCCATCATATCGCCGAGGCGGCGTTCAAAGCCGTCGCGCACGCCCTGCGCGAAGCGGTAGAGATCGACCCACGCAAGGGGGACGCCGTACCCTCAACAAAGGGCAGCCTGTAACCCGATGACAACGGTATTGGTCGATTACGGTTCGGGTAACCTGCATTCAGCTGAAAAAGCATTTCAGCGCATGGCCCAGGAAGGCGGGTTTGAACCCGTTATCGTCAGCAATCGGCCCGAGGATGTGGCCCGTGCCACCCGCGTCGTGCTGCCCGGCGACGGGGCTTTTCCCGCTTGCCGCCGCGGGCTTCAAGCCATCGACGGGTTAGAGGAGGCGATCCGTGAGGCGGTGAAGGTGCGGGCGGCACCGTTCCTGGGCATCTGTGTTGGCATGCAGATGCTGGCCAGTTGGGGGCAGGAATACGAAAATGTCGCGGGTTTTGGCTGGATCCCGGGCGAGGTGGTGAAGATCGTGCCGGGTGATCATGGCCTGAAGGTGCCGCATATGGGCTGGAATGATCTGGTGCTTGACCGTTCCCACCCGGTTCTGACGGGGTTAAGCACGGGGGATCATGCCTATTTCGTGCATTCCTATCATATGCAGACTGTTATGCCCGACGATCTGCTGGCCCATGTTGATTACGGCGGGGCCATCACGGCGATTGTCGGGCGCGACACGGTCATCGGCACACAGTTTCACCCCGAGAAAAGCCAGCGAGCGGGCCTGCAGCTGATATCGAACTTTCTGGGGTGGTCGCCCTAGGCTTTGCCCTGCCTGAGAAAGCGGCCTTAGGTGCTCCTGTGCGGCTTGGAGTCTTGGCTCAATTGGCTCGTCGCCACTGCTCGCCCTCGCGGCAGATCGCCCCACCAAAAACGCAGCCAGATACGCTAAGCGTGTTGCCGGACAGTTGCAATAAAGAGCGGTAGTCGCGATCCCGGTCTGGCGAATAGATCATGCCGCGATACTCTCCCGGCTGGTCGGTCGGGAGAGTATCCCATATAATCTGTTGGCCCACATCCTCGGGTTCCAACTCAACCGACATGCCAGCACTGTCGAGGGCCCCCACCAGTGCCCCGCAAAGTGCACTGCCGCATTGGCTGATCTGCACAATTCCTGTATCGCCATCTTTATTCGGCGCGGTATACCAATTGCCGATCAGGTCATCGGCCAGTACGGCACCGGACATCGCGACCAGTGTCACCACGGATGTGAACAGATGTGTCATCCCAGCCATCTCCAAAAAGACAAAAACACGACAGTGAGAATGTCGCACATCAAAATAAATGGGGACAGGGAATTTTCGGGATGAGAGTGTTGGAAATAAGAGCTTTGGCGGTAAGCAGGCGGGGACTCTGGTAGTCATGCCTGTCAGCGTCAGGTTAACGCACTCCGGTGCCCCCCACCACAGTTGGAGTGCCGTGTCTGCCACGTCTGCCGCGGGTGTGCCTGGCAGTGCGCGGGTGGCGCGGAATCGGGGGTTATGTCGCCCTTGAACGCACTTGTCTGCGCACGGAAAGCGAGTTGTGCAATTCGGCGGAAATTTTGATCACCGGGGCCATGCGCATAAGGATATCGTCGGCCAGATGGCATTTGATCTCGTGCCCATCGGCCAGGCGGCGCATGGGCGGTATCCGGGTTTCGCACAAATTCTCCGGCACCTCGGATTTCCAGCGGCAGCGGGTTTGGAAGGGGCATCCGGGCGGCGGGTTCATCGCCGAAGGAATGTCACCTTCCAGCACGATATGCTGCTTCTCGACCGAGGTATCCGCAATCGGCACGGCCGAGAGGAGTGCCTCGGTATAGGGATGATAGGGCGGCGAGAAGACCTGGTCTGTATCGCCCAGCTCCACCACATGGCCAAGATACATAACCATAACCCGATCAGAGAGATAGCGCACGATGCTCAAGTCATGAGATATGAAGAGCAGTGTGGTTTTCTCATTGCGCTGGATTTCCATCAGCAAATCTGTGACCGCCGCCTGGACCGACACATCAAGTGCCGAGACTGGCTCATCCGCGACAACGATGCGTGCGCCACCAGCAAAGGCCCGGGCGATCCCGACCCGCTGTTTCTGCCCGCCCGACAGTTGCCGTGGCATCCGGTCGGCGAAGGCGCGGGGCAGTTTCACCAGATCGAGTAGTTCCAGCATGCGGCTGCGGCGCTCGGCCTCACTATTACCGTATCTGAAAATCTCCAGAGCCCGGATGATCTGACGGCCAACGGTCATTGAGGGGTTGAGCGTATCAAACGGGTTTTGAAACACCATCTGGATTGAGGAGACAGTTGATGTATCGCGATCTTCGATACGGGTTGCTTCAATGTTCCGGTTATCAAGGAAAACCTGGCCGTCAGTGGCCGTCTCCAGCCCCATCAACACTTTGGCCAGCGTGGACTTGCCGCAGCCAGATTCGCCCACGATGGCGAGGGTTTCGGCTTCGTGCGCCTCGAAACTCAGCGTCTCATTGGCTTTTACAACTTTGGTATCGCCACCTCCGAACATCGAGTTGGCCGCGACCTCATAGTATTTCTTGAGATTATCGACCTTCAGCACCGGATTGCCGACGCTGCCCTTGGCCTTCCCGGATGGCAACGCCCGGGGTGCCAGCCAGTCGATTTCGGTGAACCGCAGGCAACGGGAACTGTGCCTGTCATGTCCCTTGATCGCAGCCATTGGAATATCCTGCGCATCACAGAGGCCAGTTTTGAAATAGTCGCAGCGCGGGCCAAAATTGCAGCCCGGCGGGCGTTCGTGGGGCAGAGGAAAATTGCCAGGAATGGCGATCAGCGGGCGGGCATTCTTATCCGCCCCCGGCAGAGGGATTGATCGGAACAGTGCCTGCGTATAGGGGTGCCGCATCTTGTTGAAGACATCTTTGATGGAGCCAGTCTCCACCGCCTCCCCGGAATACATGACGCAGATCCGATCACAGGTTTCCAGAACCAGCCCCAGATTGTGTGAGATAAACAGCATCGAGGTGCCATATTTCTTACCCAGATCCTTCACCAATTCGACCACCGCGGCCTCTACTGTCACGTCAAGTGCGGTCGTCGGTTCATCGAGGATCAGCAGGGACGGGTTGGCCATCAGTGCCATGGCGATAACGATCCGTTGCTGCTGACCGCCGGACAACTGATGCGGGAAACTGTCGAGCATCCGCTTTGGGTCGGGCAAGCGCACATCAGTCACCACTTCCAGTGCGCGTTCAAAAGCCTCCCTGGCGGAAATTTTTTCGTGGATCATTGGCACTTCCATCAGCTGTTTACCGACCTTCATAGCCGGGTTCAGCGATGCCATGGGTTCCTGATAGATCATCGCAATCTCGGAACCGCGCAGTTCCCGCAACACCTCATCTGTCATCGCGTTCAGATTGCGGCCCCTGAACGTGATCGACCCACCCACGATGCGGCCGTTGACGCCCAGATCCCGCATCACGCCAAGTGCCACGGTGGACTTCCCGCAACCGGACTCGCCTACCAGACCCATTGCTTCCCCCGGCTGTACGGTGCAGGAGAAATCCATAACCGCCGGAATTTCCCGCATGCGGGTAAAGAAAGAAATTGAGAGGTTGTCGATTTCCAGGATTGGTCCGTCATGAGGTTCACGGTTTGCCATTGGGGTGTCCCCTGTTCTGGTTCTGAGCCGGTTGATTTTCTGATCGAATGCCCTTGGCCCAGGCAGGGCGGATCGGGTGTGAATCGGCGGATACGCGCATGGTCAGAAGACGCCGTGCCCGCGCATCAGTCCTTCAGGCTTTCTTCGCGCAGACCATCGGCCAGCAGGTTCAGGCCCAGAACCAGTGTCATCAGTGCCAGGGCGGGTGCCAGCGGCGGGTGCGGATAGATCGTCAGAAGGCGGCGACCTTCGTTTATGGTTGAACCCCAGTTCGCACTTTCGGGATCAACCCCCAGGCCAAAGAAGCCAAGGGTGCCCAGCAGGATCGTCGTGTAGCCGATCCGAAGGCAGAAATCGACGATCAGCGGACCGCGTGCATTGGGCAGAATCTCCCATAGCATGATATACCAAGGGCCTTCGCCCCGGGTCTGGCCCGCGGCCACATAATCCCGCGTTTTGATGTCAAGCACGATCCCGCGAACAATCCGGAACACGGTGGGTGAGTTCACGAACACAACCGATACGAACACGATCAGAAGGTTGCCGGGAATATCGAAAATATCCAGCACTTCGGGCCAGAACCGCAAGGGGGAGTCCGAATCGCCCCGGTCGGAGATTAGCGAGAAGTAGCAGAGCGCTCCGGTCACCAAGACCACTGCCAGCAGGATGGCACGCTTCGTTGGCTGCGTGTGGTAGCGAGAGTTGAACAGCACCACGAAAAAGATGATCGGGAAAATGAATAGAACCATCGACATGTATTGTGGCACACCGGCCAGCACGATCTCGGGCGTCACCAGCAGGTAGAAAAGCAAAATGACCGGAAATGCCAAGACAAGATTGGCGATGAACGTGATCACCGTGTCCATCTTGCCACCGAAATAGCCCGCAGGCAGGCCAAGCGTGATGCCAATCATAAAGGCGAACAGCGTGGCAGCAGGCGCAATCTGTAATACCTCACGCGCACCATGGACCATGCGGCTGAAAACGTCGCGGCCCAGATTGTCGCCGCCCAGCAAATAGGCGGGGAAATCGCCCTCATTTGAGTTGGGGATGAAGGCGCCAGGCACTTCGTTCCGCATCTGGCTGATCACGTCGATGGGGCCGTGGGTGGCAACCAGGCCAGCAAAGATCGCGGTGAAGACCCAGAACATCACCAGGAAAAAGCCGACCATGCCAATGGGGCTGTCGAAGAGTTTGCCGTAGAGCCCCAGTACGCGTTTGAATCTGATCGAGACAGTAAAGGTTATGATAAGCGCGATCCATACTGGCAGGAACCGCGCACCGACGGCACCGACCACGCCTTGATCTGTCAGGTCCGATTGAAAGACGCCAGCAATGAAGAAGAGCACAATACAAGCCAGAAAGACTAGGATCGCGTATTTCATCGCCATCAGCGTGTAATCTACCGGGCTGCGCGGGATGCTGATGCCGTGGTTTTGGTCGGGGGTGATCACGACCTCCCCCGGGCGCATACCTGCAAAGATCATCACCGCCTGGGTAAGGAAGGCTAAAAAGAACACCGCAATCGACGCCACGATCAGCGGGTTCAGGATAGGGCCAAGTGTGCCGGTCCAGCTCATCGGGTCCATAATTTGGCCCCTCCCTCAGGAAATTCGAATCCGGGGATTCAGATACACATAGCCGATATCAGAGATCATCTGCGTGGTCAGGACTACCACGACCGCGACAATCGAGACCGCCATCAGTAGTTCAATGTCATTATTGGAAGCTGCCTGAACAAGGGTCCAACCAAAGCCGTTATAGTTAAAGAGTGTCTCGACGATCACAACACCGGTCAAAAGCCATGGTATTTGCAGCATGATCACCGTGAAGGGAGCAATCAGCGCGTTGCGAAGCGCGTGTTTCAAGACGATGTTGCGGAAACTGACGCCCTTCAGCCGCGCGGTACGGATGTATTGCGCGGTCATCACCTCGGCCATGGAGGCGCGCGTCATCCGCGCGATATAGCCCATCCCGTAAAGCGCAAGTGTCATCACCGGAAGCGTGAAGTTCCAGAATGTGATGTCGTCCATCGCGGAACGGGCCGAACCAAGGAACAAGGTGCGCCCTTCGAACCAGCCGTTTGCAGCCAGCCAGGGCGATATACCAGCCGTAGAGGAAGCCAGAAGGACAATGAAAATCACACCCGAGACGTATTCCGGTGTTGCCGTCGTGGCGATGGAAGCGGTCGAGAGGGATCGATCCATGCGGGAGCCTTCTCGCATTCCTGCCAGAACCCCGATGATCAGTGCCGAAGGTACCATGACGATCAGCACCCAGCCCATCAACTTTCCGGTCAAAAGCAATCGGCCCCAGACGATATTCGTCACCTCATCGTCTGACACGGTGGAATACCCCCAATCGCCCTGCAAAAGGCCACAGAAGCGAGGCGCATCCGCGGGGTCCATGCCGAAATCAATACACCGCCCGATGATTTCGCCACTTTCTTCGTCCTTGATGATCCAACCAGGTGCTACGCCCAGCCATTGGCCATATCTGAGCAGCATTGGATCACCAAACCCGTTATTGTCCAGCCAGCGCAGAACCTCGGCATCCGTCATCCGTGCGTTGCCTTGCGTCTTGGCCAGCTTTTCCAGATTAGGAAAAAGATTGGTGAGGAAGAAGACTACAAAGGTCAAACACAGTGCCGTCAGAAGCATCGTGCCGATGCGTTTCAGGATAAATTGTCCCATTGCATTCCCTGTCTGTTGCCCTCCCAAGGGCACCATTCACCGGATCTCGCCAGATTGAGATCCGTTTGGATGGGGCAGGGTTCGGGTGCCCCGCAAAACGAGACCGGGGTGGCCCGTTGGCTGGCCACCCCGATCAGACGCCCTTAGGCTGCGACGCCCAGGTAATGCACGTTGATCTCAAACTTCGGATGCATCTCTGCGTTGATCACGTTTGGCGTATGATGACGATAGAGCGAACGCCAATAGGGCAGCAGCGTCACGCCTTCATCCTGCATGATGGTCTGCAGTTGCACCATCACCTTACGCCTTGCATCGGCGTCCTGAATGCCGTTGGCCTGATCCAGAAGCGCATCAAATTCGGCATTCGCAAAGCCCGACTCATTCCAGGCCTCGCCCGAGCGATAGGCCAGGTTCAGGATCTGGACGCCAAGTTCCCGATGGTTCCAGTTGGTTGAGCTGAACGGATAGTTTGTCCAGTCGTTCCAAAATGTTGAACCAGGGATCACGGTTCGCGTCACGCGGAAGCCCGCATCGCGCAACTGGGCGGCGACAGCATCGGTGGTTTTGCGGCGAAAATCATCATCGATCGAGATAATCTCAAACTCATGATCAGCATGACCGGACTCTTCCAACAGGGCGAATGCTGCGGCCTTATCCACCGTGATCGGCGGCAATTCGGCATATTCCGGGTGGATCGGGCAGACATGGTGGTTTTCCGCCAGAATACCCTGCCCGTTGATGCCGAGATCCAGGCAGACCTGCGGATCAACTGCCAGTGCGATGGCTTTGCGAACCACGACGTTGTCATAGGGCGCATTGTTCTGGTTTGGGCGGATCACCACGGTTGCCGCGGTCGTCACCTCGGACTGTTCCCAACCGATGGCGGCGAACAGGTCAACGAATTCGCCCACGGTTTCATAATTCATGTCGAACTCGCCCGCTTCGGCCCCCGCCAGCCAGGCGACCGGATCCTGGCCCAGGTCAACGAACTCGATCCGGTCCAGATAAGCCTCACGCCAGTAGCTGTGATCGGGGTTCTTTTCCAATACGGCCTTGACACCCACTTCGTAAGAGGCGACGCGATAGGCACCAGTACCCACGCCGTGGTCCAACGGATTGGTTCCGATCAGATCGCGATGCTGAATGGCCGCAGGGTAATCGGCGATGCCCGGGATCAGCGTGATGTCCGGCTTTGGGTAGTTGATCTGAAGCGTCAGATCATCCACTACCACGATGCCGCCTTCGACGGCGCGTTTGGTGTCTGGATCGACAAGCGAGCCCATGCGCGTAGCCATCGAGTTGCCCTCGACTTCGGCTTCGCACCAGCCTTCGAAATTTGCGGCAACATCGGCGGCGGTGAACGGGTCGCCATTGTTCCAGGTCACACCGGGGCGCAAGCGCAGCGTGTACTGCGTTGCATCCTCATTTGCGCCCCAACTCTCCAGAAGCACACCAGTGAACGAGCCATCGGCGTTGTATTCCACCAGATATTCCACAAACCCTCGGGTAATGTTGCCCATCTGGCTCCAGTCATAGCTGCGCGGGTCTTTCAGCGCACGCACTTCCATCTGGATGCGCAGGGTGCCCCCCATCGGCGGCGTTCGGCGATGGGCCATCGCGCTGGCCGGGGCTCCGCCGATCAGCGCATAGGCCGCTGCCGTACTCAGGCCCAATGCGGTTGAACGCACCAGGAATTCACGGCGGCTGAGTTGACCGGTCTTGAACTCTCGGGCATACATCCTGGCCGCTGGGTGTACCCGCTGGCTGGTTTCAACTGCTTGTGTCATCCTTGATCTCCCTGTGACAGGTATGTTTTGTTGAGTGAATCTGCCAACCATGTGTGTTCCGGACAGGTTCCCTGAACCCATGACGCAACATTATATACCGGTTGTCAATAGGGCGCACGGGGCAGGCATGCAAATTTTACGACATTTGATAAAAAGCGACATCGTTGTTGAACGCCGCACAATCCTGCCCGACCCTTGCATCAGGGTATGGCCACGCCCCGCCAGCCCGTCATCCGGGCGCGAAACCAGGTTCGCTGCCGCTTTGCATATTGACGTGTGGCGATGATCGTGGCCTTGCGCACATCCTCCAGGCTTAGTTCCCCCCGCAAATGCGCCATCAGCTCCTGCGCACCGATGGCTTTCGCCGCCCCACCCGCATGGGACCAGCGCGGCAGATTCGTGTGGGCCTCATCCAGGACACCGTGTGCCAGCATCCGGTCGAAACGTCTGCTGATCCGCTTGGCCAGCCAGTCCGCGTCGGCATCCATCAATAGCGGGGTCGTGCCTGCCAGCGGCAAAAGCGGTGCTGCTGTTGCATCCTGCCAGACCGACAGCGGCGTCCCGGTCGTGCGCCAGACTTCCCATCCGCGCTGCACCCGCACACGGTTCCGGCGGTCGATCCGGCTGGCCAGCACAGGATCGACGCGGTCAAGCTCGGCCAGCAGGGTTTCAAATTGTGTCGCCTCGGCCTCTTCCCGCACGTCGGAGGGGATCGCCGGGATTTCTGCCAGCCCTTCGGTCAAGGCCCGAAAGTAAAGACCCGTGCCCCCCACGATGATCGGCCTTGGTCCGCCAGGCCGCAGATGCGGTGCCACATCCCTTAGCCAACTGCCAACGGAATAGGAGGCATCGAACGGCACATGCCCGTAAAGCAGGTGCGGTGCGCGGGCCTCTTCCTCTGGGCCGGGGCGGGATGTCAGTACATGCCAGCCATCATAGACCTGCAAGGCATCGGCATTGATGATGACCCCGCCAGCTGCCTCGGCGATACTCAACGCCAATTCCGTTTTGCCTGAGGCGGTCGACCCAGCGATCAGCACCGGACGTTCAGGCGGAACTGAGGCAAAATCCATCCTGCGCCCCGAGTGTTGTGACCATGAATAAGGTTGTTGAATACCATACCTTTTCAAGCCATTGTGCCGCTATCGCAATGAGAGTCGTCAAAACCAGGCTCCAGGGATGAGAACAGGACGAAGACTTCCATGCCAGATGATGCCAGTGCGACCACGCCCGCCTATGACCGCGTGATGTTGAAAATCTCGGGCGAGGCACTGATGGACTCCCGGCAGAGCGGGCTGCATCCACCCACGGTCCAGCGCATCGCCGCCGAGGTGAAATCAGTGCACGATCTGGGGGTAGAGATTTGCATGGTCATCGGTGGCGGTAACATCTTCCGCGGGCTTCAGGGCGCAGCCCAAGGGATGGAGCGGACAACTGCCGATTATATGGGTATGCTAGCGACCGTGATGAACGCGCTGGCAATGCAATCGGCCCTGGAAAGCGTGGGCGTCTTCACCCGCGTGATAAGTGCAATCCCTATGGATCAAATCTGTGAACCCTATATCCGCCGCCGTGCGGTGCGACATTTGGAGAAAAAGCGCGTGGTGATCTTCGCGGCGGGGACAGGCAACCCCTATTTCACGACAGATACCGCTGCCACCCTACGCGCCAATGAGATGCGCTGTCAGGCGATATTCAAGGGAACCAAGGTGGACGGCGTCTATGATAAAGATCCAGCCAAACACGCCAATGCCAAACGCTTTGATACCATCACTTACGATGAGGTGTTAGCCCGGCATCTGGGTATTATGGATGCCTCGGCAATTGCGCTTGCGCGTGAAAACGACGTTCCGATTATCGTCTTCGGTCTGGATGAGCCCGGCGGGTTCCGCGGAATCCTGGCTGGGCGGGGAGCCTATACAAAAGTGCATTGAGCCGCTAGAAGCCACTGAACATCAGCAACCAAAACGAGAGCAAGGGGGGCCGGGATGTCCGATGATATCGAGATCGACACAGACGAGCTGGAACGCCGTATGGCAGGTGCTTTGGCGAATCTGCGCAGGGAGTTTGCCGGTTTGCGTACCGGTCGCGCCTCTGCCGCGATGCTGGAACCAGTGCGGGTTGATGCCTATGGCCAGATGACGCCGATTACCCAAGTTGGCACCGTGAACGTGCCTGAACCTCGGATGGTCACGGTCAATGTCTGGGACAAATCGCTGGTGAGTGCCGTGGAAAGAGCGATCCGCGAATCGGGTCTTGGCATCAATCCGCAGTTGAACGGCACCATCATTATGCTGCCCGTTCCGGAGCTGAATGAGGAACGGCGGCGCGAGTTAACCAAGGTCGCCGCGCAATATGCCGAGAACGCCCGCGTGGCAATCCGCAATATACGCCGCGACGGAATGGACCGGATCAGGAAAGCCGGGGCCGACGGCATGTCCGAGGACGACCAGAAGCTGTGGGAGGTCGAGGTGCAGGAACTGACCGATGACCATATCAGCCGGGTCGGTAGCACCCTGGCGACCAAACAAGACGAGATCATGCAGGTCTAACACCAGGTTCTTTATCAGGAGGTTCTTTGAATGGCTCAATGTAGCCGCCGGAAAACACCGCGCCATGTGGCGATCATTATGGATGGAAACGGCCGATGGGCACAAATGCGTGGCCATCGGCGCTTGGTGGGCCACCATGCGGGCGCGAAGCGCGTGAAGGAGATTTTGCGCACCTGCCCGAATTTGGGGATTGATTACCTGACGATCTTTGCCTTCTCCACGGAAAACTGGAAACGCACCCAGGTCGAGGTTGCGGGGCTGATGACGCTTTTCAAGCGCTACATCCGGTACGAAACGCAATCCCTGCATGACGAAGGTGTTCGCGTCCGTTTCATCGGGGATCGGGTTCGGCTGGAACCGGCCTTGGTCGACCTGATGGATAATCTGGAACTTCTGACTGCTGGGAATAGCGGTACATATCTGACCATCGCACTGGATTATGGTGGCCGGGATGAGGTGGCCCGCGCGGCCAGGCGGCTGGCCCAGGATGTCGCTAGGGGCCAGCTTGATCCGCGCGTGGTGAGTGATGAAACCCTGCCAAAATATCTTGATACTTACTTTCTGCCGGACCCGGATCTGGTGATCCGTACCTCGGGTGAGGCGCGCATCTCTAACTTCTTGCTCTGGCAATCGGCCTATGCGGAATATGAGTTCATCGACACGCTCTGGCCCGATTTCACGCCTGCCGAGTTTGCGACTGTTCTCAACCGCTTCGACAATCGCAAGCGGCGCTTCGGGGCCGTACCAGTTTGACACGGTGCCACCCAAGCCACCATGACCTTTTCCACCGACAGTTTTTCTGACCTTGCTACGCGGTTCGCGACCGGGGCGATGATTGCCGTGATCGGCCTGTCGGCGGTGCGGGTTGGCGGCGGTGCGTTTATCGCGCTTGTGCTCCTGATCGTCGCTGCCCTGATCTGGGAGCTGGCGGCGATGCTGGGTGCGGCGCGGCCATATTTGATTGGTCTGGCCGCGGCCGGGTTGCTGTTCGTGGCCAAAAACCTGCCGTTCGACCGTGGCCTGCTGCTGATTCTGTTGCCCGGTATTCTGGGTCTTGTGTTCTTGCAGAGGAACCAGGCACTGTTCCTGATCTGCGCCGCGTTGATCATGGTCGCTGCGTTTGGGCTCCTGATCCACCGTGAGAATTTTGGTTTTGTTTGGATGCTGTGGCTTGTTCTGATTGTTGCCGGGACCGATGTCTTTGGTTATTTTGCGGGCCGTATCATCGGTGGACCGAAATTTTGGCCCCGCGTGAGTCCGAAGAAGACTTGGTCGGGCACGATGGCCGGGTGGGGCTGTGCGGGTGCGGTTGGGGCGGTGTTTATGCCTGTGACGGACAGCGGTTTTGAGTTGATATGCTTGTCCATCGCGCTTAGCATTGCCAGTCAGATCGGCGATATTGCTGAAAGTGCGGTAAAACGCCAGTTCGGTTTCAAGGATAGTTCTGGTCTGTTGCCGGGACATGGCGGTGTCTTTGACCGGTTTGACGGGATGGTGGGTGCGGCACTGCTTCTTTTGCTGGTCGAGAACCTGACGGATTTTCCGCCGCCGCTTCAGTGATGAAAGACGGCATGCGCAAGGTGTCCATCTTCGGTGCCACGGGGTCAATCGGGCAAAATACGCTTGATCTCATTGCCCGTGCGCCTGGTTCCTATGACGTTGTGGCCCTGACGGGCGGTCGTAATGTGGTGCAGTTGGCCCGGGATGCTGTCGCGGTGCAGGCCAGCCTGGCGGTGACGGCCTTTGATGACGCCCTGCCCGTGCTGCGAGAGCTGCTGGCAGGCACGGGGGTTGAGGTCGCGGGTGGTGAGGCCGCACTCTTAGAGGCTGCCGACCGGCCTGTGGATTGGGTGATGTCGGCGATTGTGGGTGCTGCGGGCCTGGCCCCTGGATTTCGGGCCTTGGTTCAAGGCCGCACACTGGCCCTGGCGAACAAGGAAAGCCTTGTCGCGGCAGGGCCGCTTCTGCTATCGCAGGCGGTGCGCCATGGCGCGACGATCCTGCCGGTAGATTCCGAGCATTCCGCGGTGTTCCAAGCCTTGGTGGGTGAAGATATAGCGGCGGTGGAGCGGATTATCATCACCGCGTCCGGTGGTGGCCTGCGTGATTGGCCACTGCAGGCACTGGCCCGGGCCACGGTGCAGGATGCGGGTGCGCATCCGAACTGGGATATGGGCCAGCGGATCACGATTGATTCTGCCTCGATGTTCAATAAAGCCATGGAACTTATTGAAACGAAAGAGTTCTTTGGCGTGCGTCCCGCGCAAATCCAGACCATCATCCACCCGCAATCCATCGTTCACGCACTTGTCGGGTTCAGGGATGGGGCATTGATGGCGCATCTGGGTCCGCCAGACATGCGCCATGCCATCGGCTATGCGCTACATTACCCCGAGCGGCGGGTTCTGCCTGTGGCGCGGCTTGATCTGGCTGCGCTGGCGACGCTGGAGTTTCGTGCGCCCTGCGACACGCGCTATCCCGCTTTGCGGCTTGCACGGGCGGTGATGCAGACGGGTGGCGGTGCCGGTGCCGTTTTCAACGCCGCGAAGGAGGTCGCGCTTGACGGGTTTCTTGCGGGCCGCATCGGGTTTATGGACATGTCGGGTGTTGTTGAAGACACGCTTGACGCAATCGCGCAGGATATTTGCCTTCACGATGTCATAGAGACCCTTGAAACCGTGCTGCAAACGGACCATCTGGCCCGCATCAGGGCCAGGGAACAGGTTGCGGCCCGACCTACACACAGGTAGAACCGATGAAATTTGTCTGAAGGTATTTGTGGTGGCAGAACTGGTGATGCTTGATTGTGCCGTGTCCCTTGCCCAACCTGATATTCACCGTGTTCTATATCCGTCAACGGAGGACTGGGTTGGCACAGGATGTTGCGGAAATCGCCCATAGTGTTGCCAAGAAGGTCAAGAGAGAAGCTTTGCAGATGGCCCGCCAAAATCTAGATTTCTTGCTCGACGATTCACGAAAGATTCTGTTTGACAAGATCAAAGCCGCGTGAGATACTGAATTTTGTCAACAAGAGGAGGTATTTTATGCGAACCATTCTAACCGCAGCCGCTGTAGCCACAATTGGTGCTTCTGCGGCGATGTCAGAAGATCTCCCCGAAACCAGGCTGAATGTCGTCGGAAGTTGGGGTATGGTGTCAATGTATACCGATTTCACCCAGCCCTTCTTTGAAGAGCATCTGCCCGCCGCAACAAACGGCAGGATTACGGCTGAGATCAAACCCTTCAACGAGCTTGGGCTGAACGGGTCGGAAATGGTCCGCCTTGTTGAGCAAGGCACGTTACAATTCGCCTCGACGCCCATGGGGTACATGATAGGCGACAATGCCATGAATGGCGGCAATGATCTGCCAGGTCTGGCACCTGATATCGCAACTGCCCGCGCGATTTCTGACGCGTGGAAGCCGGTAATTGCGGATCTCTACGAAAACGAATACGGGGTGAAAGTTCTTGGCATTTGGCCCTATTCGGCTCAGGTCGTCTATTGCAACGCGGAGATTTCGGGGCTGCAAGATCTCAATGGCAAAAGAGTTCGTGCGTCGGGGGCTGCCATTGGCGATTTCGTGTCCGCACTTGGCGGTACCGCCGTGTCCATGAGTTTTGGGGAAGTCGTCCAAGGACTGCAAAAAGGCGTGATCGACTGTGCCATCACAGGCTCCATGTCCGGTTTCAATGCCAAATGGCATGAGGTCTCCACCCATATCTATGAGCTGCCCATCGCATGGTCACCTGTTGTGCATATGGTCGGCCTGGACGCATGGAACGATCTTGACGAAAGCGTGCGTACTGTATTGACCGAGCAGATCGCAAAACTTGAAGATGACATCTGGAACGGTGCTGGTGCGGAAACCGCCGAGGGCTTTGCCTGCAATACTGGCGGAAACGCCTGCACACGGGACGCGCCCGGCAGCATGACGCTGGTCCCGGTTTCATCCGACGATATCACTCTGCGCGACAGAGTTTTGCGCGAAGTCGTTCTCAGCAACTATGCTGAAGCCTGTGGTGCAGATTGTGTCTCGATGTGGAACGAGACCGTCGGGAGTGTCGCCGGGATCATGATCGACTGATTAGTCTCTGATCTTGCCATCGCCGCACCCTGGTCACACGGGGTGTGGTCTTTCTTCTTAATGTTCCCGACCTATGTATTACTTTGCCGAACGGTTCTCAACGCTTATGGCCCGTATTGCAGGCTTCGCGGTGCTTTTGACGGCCTTGGTCATTGCGGTTGAGGTGACAGCCCGCAAGCTTTTTCACGTTTCACTGGTCGGTGCGGATGAGATTTCCGGATATGTTCTGGCCATCACCGTGACATGGGGGGCATCGCTGGCTTTGATTCGGCGGGCGCATGTGCGCATTGACGTGGTGCAGGCGCATTTGCCGCGCTTTTTCAGGGTAGCACTGGATATTCTGGCACTGCTGTCTTTATTGTCGGTGACTCTGCTCTTCGCTTGGTATGCCACGCGCCTCTTGCACACCAACATTCGCACTGGTGCAGTGTCAAACACGCAAATGGAAGTGCCGATGTGGATCCCGCAATCCCTTTGGGTGGCAGGGTTTTGGATCTTCGCGGCGATAATCGTAATTGTTGCACTATCCACGCTGCACGCCATGGTGGCGCGGGATTTCGGCCGGGCCCATCATGTGGCAGGCATGCGCGGCGCGTTGGAAGAATCCAGCGACGAGACGGCGGAAGCCAGGGCGAGGCGATAGATCATGCTGCTCACCGCGCTTCTGCTCCTTCTGCTTCTGATCATGCTCAGCTTGCCAATTGCCGCCGCTTTGGGTGTGCTAGGGGTGATCCTGGACCGAGTCTATGGCTTCCTCCCGCTCTATCAGGTGGCCGGAGAGATCGCCTGGACCAATTCATCTGGCTTCCTTCTGATGGCGATCCCTCTCTTTGTGCTGCTGGGTGAGATCATGCTGCGCTCCGGTATTGCGGATTCGATGTATGATGCATTGGCCAAATGGCTGGGCTGGCTGCCAGGCGGTGTGATGCACGCTAACGTGGGGGCCTGCGCACTCTTTGCGGCAACCTCGGGGTCGTCTGTTGCAACGGCAGCAACGATTGGTACAGTGGCTCTGCCCCAGATTGAGCGCCACGGCTATGGCCCGCGCCTCTTTCTTGGCACGCTGGCGGCAGGTGGAACGCTGGGTATCCTTATCCCGCCTTCGGTCAATATGATCATTTACGGCATTCTGACCAATTCCTCGGTTCCGCAGCTTTATCTGGCGGGTATCATCCCGGGGCTTATTCTGGCGGTACTGTTCATGGTCGCTATCATTATGATCAGCCTTCTCCGGCCTGAAGTCACTGGCACGCAGATCAGATATAGCTGGGCCGAGCGGTTATCAGGCACATTGGGCGTCGTGCCGCCCATTCTGATCTTCATTCTGGTGATCGGCTCGATCTATGGCGGCATTGCCACCCCAACGGAGGCTGCCGCTCTGGGCGTGGTTGGCGCGCTTTTAATCGCGGCCAGCCGACGGCGGCTCAGCATGCGCATGTTGACCGAGGCGGTGGAAGGCACGGTCGTGACTACCGCAATGATCATGTTGATTATCATTGCCGCCTATTTCCTGAACACGATCCTCTCCGGCATCGGGCTCACGGCAAAACTAAATGCCTTTGTCACTGAGCTGGGTTTGACGGCAACAGAAATGCTGCTGGCTGTGGTGGTGTTTTATATCATCTTGGGCTGCTTCATGGAAACGCTTTCCATGATGATCACCACCATTCCGATTATCGCACCGTTGATGTTTTCGCTGGGCTTTGACCCGATCTGGTATGGCGTGCTGATGATGATCCTGATCGAGACCGCGCTAATCACGCCGCCCATTGGGCTGAACCTGTACGTAGTACAGGGTGTGCGCGGGAAAGGGCCCATGCAGGATGTCATGATGGGCGCGTTGCCCTTTGTGGCGACCATGGCCATCATGATTGCATTGCTGGCAATGTTCCCGGAACTGGCGACATGGCTACCAAATCTTCTGATTGATTAAAGGTGGAGTGATCATGCAAAAAATCGCACTGATCGGATTGGGGGCCATGGGACGCCCGATGGCGGAGAACTTGCAGGCAAGGGGTTTCCTGGTCACAGCGATGGACATAAGTCCCGAGGCGTGCGCGGGCTTTGAAGGGGCCATGGTGCCCTCTGTTGACGCTCTGCAAAAGGTTGAAGCAGTCATAACCATGCTACCGGAGGGGAGGCATGTCAAAGACGCCTACGACAACGTGGTTCTGCCTGGTGCGCCCGCCGGGTCATTGCTTATGGATTGCTCCACGATTGATGTTGAGACCACAAATGCACTGGCCGAAAAGGCTACCGCGCATGGGTTTTACGCGGTGGATGCGCCAGTTTCGGGCGGACCGGAAGCTGCGGGTAAAGGTGTGCTGTCCTTCATGGTGGGCGGCAGCACAGAGGCCTATGGGCGAGCGGCCCCGCTACTGGAAGCCATGGGCGCAAAGTGCAGCCATTTTGGCCCTTCGGGTAGTGGGCAAGCCGCCAAAGCCTGCCACAATATGATTTGCGGCATCACGGCCATGGCCGTGACCGAGGGGTTTGCTCTGGCCGACAGTATGGGGCTCGACCTGGCGCAGTTTTACCAGCTGTGCTGCGAGGCCGCCGCCCAAAGCTGGATCATGGAAAATCGCTGTCCCGTTCCCGGCGTGGCCCCGGGCACGCCTGCCTCTAACGACTATGCACCGGGCTTTGCCGCCGCTTTGATGGCCAAGGATTTGCGCCTTGCTCAAGCCGCTGCCAAAGCCTCGGGCCAAGACACACCGTTCGGTGCAGAAGCGGCCCGCATGTTCACGGAATTTGCAGAAGTAGGTGGCGCGCACCTTGACTTTTCTGCAATTTACGCAACGCTGCGCAACAGTGCCAAAGCAGTATAGGACCAACATGGCTCTTCTCGACTATAAACTACCCAATGAGGGGTTGGCGGGGTGCTTTATCAATGGCGCGTGGGTGCATCCTGGGCATGATATTGGGGTAGAAAATCCATCGCGGCGTGAAGAGATTTGCCGGGTTGGATGCGGCGGCACTGCCGAGATCCATGCAAGTGTTCAGGCCGCTCGTACAGCGCAAAAGGCCTGGGGCGCACGAGCGGCATCCGAACGGGGTGCTATGCTGACAGAGCTGGGCAATCGCCTGGAGGCCAATGCGGAAGAGGTGGCGCGGATGCTGGCCGCCGAATCTGGTAACGCGATCAAGACCCAATCCCGGGGTGAGGCGGCGGGTGCAGCGGGCGTGTTGAAATACTACGGCGGTGTCGCGGTGGAGCAGAAAGGCGAGACCCTGCCGCTCGGCCCCGGTCTGATGTCGTATGCCACGCGCGAACCCCATGGAGTTGTGGGCTCGATTATCCCGTGGAACTCGCCCTTACAACTCGGCTGTGTGAAGATTTCCATGGCACTGGCTACTGGCAATTGTCTGGTTCTAAAACCGGCGGAAGACGCGCCTCTGGCAATCCTTAAACTAGCAGAACTTGCCGCCGACATCTTCCCTCCTGGCGTCCTTAACGTAGTTACCGGAACCGGGCAAGAGGCTGGTGCCGCGCTGGCGGGCCATTCCGGCATCGACAAGATCAGCTTTACAGGTTCGTCTGAGGTGGGCAAACTGATTGGCCACGCCGCCGCAGACCGGATCGCCAATGTCACGCTGGAACTTGGCGGCAAAAGCCCCTGTATCATTTTTCCCGACGCCTGTACGCCGGACCGGATTGAAGAAACCGCCCAAGGCGTCGTAAACGCCATGCGCTTTGCCCGTCAGGGGCAGAGCTGCACCGCCGGGTCTCGGCTTTTCGTGCATGTCTCCGTTTGGGACGACCTGATGCCACGCGTTGTTGATAAGGCCGCGGCCATGAGTGTGGGCGACGCTCTTGACGATACCGTTGAAATTGGCGCGGTGATCAATCAGGAGCACTACGACGAGATTTGCGCCTATGTGGCCCAGGCCCATGCGCAGGGCGCGATCTTCCTAACCGGCGAGACGCCCAAAGCAACCGGGGCCGGGTTTCACCCTGTGCCAACGATTTTGACCGGGCTTGACAATTCCTGGCGCATTGCGCGCGAAGAGGTGTTTGGCCCGGTGCTTGTTGCCCTGCCATGGGAAGATGAAGACGCAATGATCGCCCAAGCCAACGATACCCATTATGGGCTTGCGGCCTTCATTTTCTCGCGAGATTACAGCACAATCACCCGCATAACCCGTGCGCTCAAAGCGGGCTGGATTCAGGTCAATCAAGGTGGCGGGCAAATCCCCGGCATGTCCTATGGGGGGATCAAGCAGTCAGGCTTGGGCAGCGAATATTCTATCGAGGGCGCGCTGGAAGCTTATACCTTCCGCAAGTGCGTGACCGTCGCCCTGTGAACACGGACCGTTTCGGTAATCGGCTGGACCCCTCTGTGGGGTTTGCCCGGGGAACCTATCTTACGGGTAGCGCGGCAGAAGTGCGCCGGATGCGCCATGCGCAGGCTGTGGCCGCGCGACGCGATCCGGCCAGCATCGCGATTTTCACGGGTAATCCGCGCCATTTCCCGCTGCAACCGGAAGACCTTGAGGTCTGGTGCGAGGAATGGGTCGGCCCCGGTCATTTCGCGCCGCGCCTGACCAAGGCTGCGCAGGAGCATTTCGGTGGAGGTGAGACAGCAGCGGTTGTGAACCGCACCAGCGCAGGGATCATCGCCGCCGTGCTGGCACTGGCCAATGGCAAGCCAGTAGTATCGCTGGTGCCGGAGGGCGACCGGTCACACGCCTCACTGTTGCGCGGCGCGAAGCTGGCCGGTGTGCCAGTGGAAGAGGTCTCGAACCTGGATGCTATGCAGGCGGCTTTGGCCAGCCACGCGCCCGCACTGGCCGTCGTGACAACCGTCACCAGCACGCTGGCGCGAATCGACGATGATCTCAGCCGTGCATGCATCGCCGTGGCAAAGGCCACAGGTGCCACCGTCTTTCTGGATGAAGCCTATGGAGCGCGTCTGCGGCCCATCCTGCATGGCGGGGCCAAGAGCCTGACTCTTGGCGCGGATTTTGCGATCACCAATACCGATAAAGCCGGACTGTCCGGTCCGCGTGCAGGCGTTTTGTGTGGTGCAACTGCCCCGGTGGTCGCAACCCTCGCCAAAACCAGCGAGCTCGGCCAAGAGGCGCGCGCACCGATTGCTGCGGGTGCCATGCGCAGCCTCGAGAAATCCAACCCGGAGGATTTGCGCCTTGAGGCGCGCGATGGCCAGACGATCTCTGCCGTGCTCGCTGCCACATGGGGCGCAGATGTGGTCAAGCGCTCCGACCTCGGCCCGATCATCGGCGAAGAAGACGTGCTGGCCCGAGTCCTGGCGCATGCCGGGCGTGACAGATGCGATTTGGTGCCTGCCGAGGCCACTGCCTTGGTGGGCATGCGCATGCTGGAATGTCATGGCGTTCTGACGGTCAACACCCATGGGGTACCGGGGGGCCGTGTGTCACTGCGGTTGAAACCCGTCTCTGGTGCACTGGATCGCGTTGGCGGGCCGGGTGCGCTCGCTGACGAGTTGGAAGCCGCCGTAGAAACAGTTGCCCGGCATCTCGATGATCCGGCATGGATCGCCGCCACCCTGTTCGGAGAACCCTGATGCCGGATATATCTTCTACCCTCGACAGGCTTGACGGGCTCGTTGCGCTTGATGTGGGCAATCGCGGTATTGAGCCGCTTTACTCCATGGCACGCGCGCAAACCGGGGAGTCCCTGATCGGGAAAGCTGCACAAATGCTGCTGGATGTCCCGGAAAGGGGTACTGTCATTGCAACGACGGGTTCAGTCTCACGCGCATGGATTTCCGGTGGGATCGGTGAAAATGATGGTCCGTCCGGTGCTGCTGCTGTGATCCGCTCACTGGTTCTGGCACGTCGGGCGAAGGTTGTGGTGCTGATCGAAGAGGCCCTGATCCGCCCCATGGCCCGGGTGCTGGAGGCGGCGGGTCTGTCCGTTGTGGACCGGGCAGCGGCGCGGCGGGCGGCGGATGATGGCTCTATGGCCTGCGTCGTGGTAGAGGGCTATCCGCTCACCGATGAAGCTGGTGCGGCAGCGGCGGGGCCACTGCTGGATGTGCTGAAGCCGGATCTCTTCTTCTCGACCGAGCGCGTCGGGCGGAACAAGAATGGCATTTATTACAACATGCGCGGGCGCGATTACGGGATGGGGCGGGCGCGGATCGATATTGTGTTTGATGTGGCGGCGGCACGCGGTTTTCCCACGCTGGCGGTCGGCGATGGTGGCAATGAGATCGGCATGGGCAATGTAGCAGAGGCAGTCGCGTGCGCGATTCCCTTTGGCGCGCAGGGCGATTGCCCCTGTGGCGGCGGTATCGGTGCGGTCTCACGGGCTGGCCATCTGGTCGTCGCAGCCTTGTCGAACTGGGGCTGCACTGCGATTTCGGCGGCCATGGCGGCCAAAACCGGCAATCCTCGCCTGCTGCATACGCCGGAGGCAGAGGAACGTTTGCTCGAGGTTATGACGGCGGAGGGTCTGATCAACTCGACCCATGGAATTATTGACCCGAATGTGGACGGCATCCCCAAGGCTACGCATATCGCTGTTGCCGAACTCGCGCGCAGCATCGTTGCGCCACATCTGCCATGACCCCGCTTGCCGCCCGTCGTCTGATCCGGGCGGGTACGCATGCCCGTCCGACAGCGGGTCTTGCGCCGGGGGCGTTGCAGGCCAATCTGGTGATCCTGCCCGAGGCGGAGGCGCAGGATTTTGAAGCGTTTTGCGCGGCTAATCCTAAACCATGCCCGCTTTTGGCCCGCACAGGGCCGGGTGACCCATTCCTGCTACAGCTGGGCGAAGATATCGATCTGCGTTACGATCTGCCCGGCTATCACATATGGTATGATGGCCAGATGTCGGGCGAGCAGTTTGATATCGCCGCGCTTTGGCGTGATGATCTGGTCAGTTTTGCCTTGGGCTGTTCCTATGGGTTTGAGGCGGCACTACAAGAGGCAGGAATTGCGCTGCGCCATATTGATGCTGGTCACAATGTCTCAATGTATGACACCAGCTTGCCCGTCACACCCGCCGGGCGGTTCTTCGGCAACATGGTCGTTTCCATGCGCCCGATTCCGGCGGAACGTCTCGGGGATGTGCATCGTATTTGCGCAGAGTTTCCGCTCTGCCATGGCCCACCTGTCCATACAGGCCCCGCCGAAGAGATCGGCATCGCCGATCTGGCGCAGGTGAATTACGGCGATCCGACAGAGGTTGCTGTGGGCGAATCCCCGGTCTTCTGGGCCTGTGGTGTGACCCCCCAGAACGCGATCCGCACCAGTAAGCCGGGCTTTGCCATAACCCATGCCCCCGGCAAGATGCTGATCTGCGACCTGCCAGCAGGCGTGGCGACCATTAGTGCCTAGGCACCCAGCTCTTTGACCGCAGCGAGCAGTTTGGCCACTTCGCCTGCGGTGTTGTAGTGGCACATGGAGATGCGAATGCAATCGGGTAGCCCCAGTGGGGTCAGAACGTTGCCACTATAGTGGTCCGCCTTGCGGGTATGGGTGCGGATGCCCTGGGCATTCAAAATCTTAACCACATCCTCAGAGGCACGACCCTTCACGGTGATAGATACCAGCCCTTCGCGCGCGGGATTGTCGGCACCCGCCAGGATTGTGACACGGCCCATATCGCGTAAGCCGGGCAGATTGCCGGTGCCGTTGATCATCGTATTTGTCAGGTGCGTTTCATAGGCATGGATGGCACGCCCGGCCGCCTCAATCCGCTTGCGTGGATGCGTCTCGTCAGACACCTCTCCGCCGAGCCAGTCGAAATAGGCCACGACATCCGACACCGTGGCATAAGAACCAGTGTCACGCGTGCCAAATTCCCATCCGGTCGCAGGCGCATCGATCAGCATGTCATGGGGCTGTGTGCTCAGTCTGTCGGAAATCCAGGCGATTCCGTAGCCATGACGCGAAAACACCTTGTAGGGCGAAATCGCGTAGCCGTCGACATTGTAGGCCTCAAGATCAAGGTGCCCATGTGCGGCATGCTGGATGCCATCGACGATGATCAGGCAGTCGGGCGAGATTTCCCGGATCGCGGCAGAAATCGCCGCCACATCCATGCCCATCCCCGTGACCGGAGAGGCATGCAGGATCGTGGCCACCGCGATATCCGGCGTCATCAAGGCACGATAATCATCTGCCGTGACAAGCCCGCTTGCATCGTCATGGACCACGTTGACATAGTTCAGCCCCGCGATTCCGGCCCAGCGCCGCGCCGCGCTGCGGGTCGCGGGATGTTCAATAGAGGAACCGATGACCTTCGCCCCTTTCGGCGCATTCAGGCACGCCGTGCGGATCATGCGAAAGAGCAGCTCTGTACCGCTTTCCCCGGCAAAAAACTGTCCTGAAGTGGCATTCATGAAAACGGCCAGGTCCGCCTTGGCCTTATTGATCACGCCTTGCATACCCTGCCCCGCCGGATTGACGCGCCCGGGATTGTCCGGGATCGCAGCATAAAACCCGGATGTCTTGACCACCGATTTCAGCGTTAACGCCCCACCTGCATTCTCAAAAAAAATCCGCTCTCCTTGAAACGGGCAACTGTCTACATGGGCAAAGCGATTGCGGATGGCATCCAGCAGGCCGGGGATGTCTTGAATCATAACCTTCGATCCTTGTTCTAATGGCGACAGCTTGAATTATCTGTCAGGAGGGGGAGAGATGTGGCGCGTTTGCGACCATCTGGGCGGGGCCAAGTCGCAGTCTGATCACATGCTTTGCGCACGATGTTCCAGGCATCTTCTAAAGTGCTTTGGAAGCGATCCGCTGAATAGTGTGCTGAACCAGCCTATCGATATTGCCATGGTCTCGGGAACCATGACGCAGGTTAGTCTGAACGGTAAACGAATCTTTGCGAGCCTCTTTGCTATTTATCACACCGCCCTTCTGTAGACTGTCCGGGCATGATTTTATCGATGGTGCGGCCTGCCAGATGCCAGATTTCGCGTGATGTGACAGGCGGTTAACCGCGCACCCTTGCCGTGCCTGGATCGTAAAGCGCACGCAGGCTTGCATCGGCCTTAACGCGTCGCCCCGCGACAAGGATCTCATAGGCCGCATCGGCCAGATTTTTCACCGGCTGCCCGTCCTGCCGCGTAACGTAGCCCATGCCGATGGCCCCGCCGACGCTCCAGCCATAGCTCGCGGAAGTCAGCCGCCCCACAACCTTGCCATTGCGCATGATCGGCTCTTTACCAAAAGTCAGGGCCTCCGGATCCTGCAACTGAAAGGACAAAAGTCTGCTCCCAGGCCCGGTTGCCTTGCGTGCCAGAATAGCCTCCTTGCCGGTAAAGACCGTGTCAAAATCACATGCAAAGGTAAGTCCGGCTTCCACGGGGCTGTCAAAGGGTCCAATGTCATGGCCCCAATGTCGAAAACCCTTTTCGATGCGGCAACTGTCCACTGCCATGCCGCCACAAAGGCGCGGGGCCTTTGGGGTAGCCATGATTGTCTCAAACACTTGTTGGGCATATTCGGACGGGATATGCAGCTCCCAGCCCAGCTCCCCCACATAGGTGATCCGCTGCGCCCGCACCGGCGCGTGGCCGATATGCAGATTCTGCCACGTGCTGAAAGGGAAGGCGTCGTTGGATAGATCGCCTTTGACCAGCCTGCTTAGGAAATCACGGCTCCGTGGCCCCATGATGGCAAGTGTCGCCTCGGACGAGGTGACATTGACCACGCTGGTGTCGCTGCCCGCGAGTTGGGCTCTGAGCCAGCGTTCCGTCTGTGGCTCCGCTCCGGCAGAGGCCATAACAGCATAGCGGGTCTCGCCCAAGCGTGCGACAGTCACATCCGCTTCGATCCCGCCTTGGACGTTGAACATTTGTGTGTAAACCAGCGCACCGGGGGCGATAGCCATATGCGCCCCGCAGATGCGCTGCATCTGGGCTTCCGCGCTTGAGCCATCGACGATGAAGCGCCCGAAAGTCAGGTCGATACATCCCAAGTCTTGCCGCAGGGCGATGTGCTCATCCCGCCAATCGTCAAACCACGGCTCCCGCCCGAAACCGTCGGTCATCTCGCGCCCATAATAGAGCGGGCGTTCCCACCCATTGGTACTGCCGAATTGCGCACCTGCTTTACGCAGATGCAGGTAATAGGGTGTTCGGCGCAAGCCCCGCGCTTGCGCTCTGCGCAGATAGGGCCAGTGCATCCCATAGGCATGGCTTAGCGTCTCGGCGGCTTTCGTCGCGGTGTAGCTGCGCGCGTTAAGACCCGGCACGATGCGGCGACTGTCCACATCTGTCAGGTCCATCGTCATGCGGCCTTGCATGATCCATTCCGCCAGTGCTTTGCCTGCGCCCGGCCCGTTCTGGATGCCCGTCGAGTTGAAACCCGCCACCAGCCAGTAGCCGCTAACCTCGGGAACCTGGCCAAGGTAGTGCTTGGCATCCGGGGTGAAGCTTTCTGGTCCGTTGAAGAACTTGCGAATACCGCTCTCGGCCAGGACCGGCACACGCTGCATCGCAGCTTCCAGGATGGGATAAAGGTGCTCCTTATCACAGGGCAATTCGTCGAATTCAAACGTTTCGGGAAGGCCGTCCTTGGGTAGCCAAGGCGTGGCATTCGGCTCGGAACAGCCGATCAGAAGCTTGCCCGCATCTTCCTTGTAATAGGCGTACTCATCCAGCACCCGCAGTACCGGAAGGTCACCGGTTACGTCCTCAATCGGATCGGTCACGACATAATAATGGTTGGTGTAATGAAGCGGCACCTGCACGCCGTGGGTCAGGGCGAATTCCCGCGCCCACATTCCAGTGGCGTTGACCACATGCTCGACGCGGATAAGGCCCTCAGTCGTCTCCACGCCTATGGCGCGGCCCCCCTCGATCATTACGCGCGTTACCTTGGTGTCTTCGAATATCTGTGCGCCGTTCATCCGTGCGCCCTTGGCAAGTGCCATCGTCGTGTCGATTGGGTTAGTATAGCCGTCACCGGGGAACCAGAATGCACTTTTTACGCCTTCAACTGAGAGCAGCGGCCAGTGCTCTTGCGCCTCAGCCAGGCTGATCTCTTCCGCGCGCAGGCCGCAGCCATGGGCGTAATCGACTTTGCGGCGCAGCTCCTCTGTCCGCTCAGCACTCAGTGCCACCGTCAGGGATCCATTGCGCCTGAAGCCAGTATTCTGGCCGGTTTCGTCCTCAAGAGATTCCAACAGATCGAGGCCGTATTGGGCCAGTGCAGACATGACCGGAACGCTTTGGATTTCACTCACAAGGCCAGCTGCATGCCATGTAGTGCCGGATGTCAGCTTCCTACGCTCAAACAGGGCGACGGGCCAGCCCGCCTTCGCCAGGTGATAGGCGGTTGCACAGCCAGCGATACCGCCGCCGATAATGGCGACATGCACACTGTCTGGAAGGGATGGGGCCATACTGCCTACCCCCGCAACCGGCCGTTTTCCGGATCATAGAACGGCACGCTCGCCACGGTTCCGTTCACGGGCTGCCCCAGCACTTCAATCTGGTAGACATCCCCTGGTGCGGCCGCTTCGGTCAAATAGCCAAGCGCGATCTGCTTGCCTATGCGAAAGCCCGTCCCGGCGGAACTGACATAGCCCACCGGTACACCATCCCGGCAGATCGGGTCTGACGACAGTGCTTCAGGCCCATGACCCTCCAGCACAAAAGCGGTGAAATGATAGCTCTTGGGTCGATCGGCCTGCGCCCGGAAAGCTTCCCGTCCGACAAAGCTGTTCTTTTTCATGCTGACGAAGTGCTCGATCCCTGCGTCAAAGGCGGTGTATTCAATCCCAAAATCCGCACCCCAGCCGTGATAGCCCTTTTCCAGCCGCATCGCGTTGAGTGCATAGGAGCCGAAATCGACCATCCCCTTATCCGTGCCATACCCTGTAATCGCCTGATAAACCGCGACCAGATCGGTGCTGCGCATATGCAGCTCCCACCCCAACTCGCCCACATAAGAGAGCCGTAGGGCAATCACCGGCGCACCGGCGATGGTAATCTCGCGCACGGACATCCAGGGTGCCGCCTCTTTCGACAGGCTGTCATCGGTCAGCGGTTGCAGAACATCGCGCGATTTAGGCCCCATGACCATCAAAGCGGCGTCAAACTCAGAGCCGCGGCACAGCATGACGCCTGTCTTGGGCAGGAATTGCGACATCCAGTCATGATCGCGCTGGTCCGCGAGCGTAGGACCGAAGAGCAAGTATTTATTTTCGCCTAAACGCGCAATTGTTGCCTCGGACCAAATCTTGCCCTTGGGTGTCAGCATATAGCTGAGCTTGACCCGCCCCACCGACGGCATTGTCCCGCAGAAAACGTAATTGAGAAACTCCGTGGCCTTTGAACCTTCAACCTCGTAGCGGGTGAACCCGCCATGGTCCATCACGCCCACATTGTCGCGCACGCCCTCACATTCGGCCCGAACAGCATCATGCCAGGCTTCGTGACGGAAGCTGAGCCCACCATCATTCCTGACCGCATCGGTCTCAAACCAAAAGGCACGCTCCCATCCGGCGATCTGGCCAAACTGGGCACCCCTGGCCTTTAGCGTGTTATAGAGTGGCGTAGTCTGCACCGGGCGACCCGCTTTCCACAGCCGGTGCGGATAGGGAATCGCGTATTGGTGTTCATAAAGCTCGGATGCGCGTTTGACGGTGTAGTCATAGCCCGCCCACTCCTCGCCAAAGCGGCGTGAATCCCAGAAGGACATGTCCCACTCTGTTTCGCCTTGCGTGATCCATTCGGTCAACGTTTTGCCGGCGGCAGCGGAATGCGTCACGCCCACAGGGAAACAGCAGGCATGGTAGAAGTTGGGCAGGCCGAAAGCCGGACCACAAAGCGGTGCACCGTCGGGGCTGTAGGGGACCGGGCCGTTCACGAAACGGCTCACGCCCACCTCGCCCAAAAGCGGCACATGTTCCAGCGCGGCCTCCAGTATCCCAGCTATATCGTCAACTCTATCGGGGTAGAGTTGGTTGGCAAAGCAGTCGGGCATCCCGTCGAGCCAGGCCGGCCACCCCTTATGCCCGTAGGATCCCAGCAGTAGCCCGTTCCGCTCGCGACGAAGGTAATACATAATGTCGGGATCCCGCACGAGCGGGAAGTTCCTGGGGTCTGCCTCTAATTCACGCGAACTCTCGGTGACGAGGTATTGGTGCTCAAGTGTTACCACAGGCAGTTTTTGCCCCACCATCTCGCCTACGACACGACCATAATAGCCGCTGGCATTGATGACGATATCGCAAGTCACATCGCCTTTGTCTGTGCTCACCTGCCATTCGCCAGAGGGGCGACGCGCGATGGCCGTGACGCTGGTAAAACGGGCAATTTCAGCACCCAAGTTACGCGCACCCTTGGCCAGTGCCTGGGTCAATTGCGACGGGTCCACATCGCCTTCATAGGGGTCATAGATACCGCCGATGATTCCGTTGCCGGATCTGAAATAAGGATGCATTGCATCCATCTCACCCGGTGTCAGCATGGCCATGTTGTAGCCGAGCCCTCTGGAAATCCCCACAATATGGTGGAACAGATCAATCCTTTCCTGGGTATGCGCGGGCCAGAACGCACCAGTATGACGATAGGTGATCGGGTAGTCGACATCTTCCGCCAGGTCTTTGTAGAGTCGCCATGCATAGTTGCCCGCACGCATCCCTCCCCAGGAGTTGGCATAGGTCGGGATGTTTCCCGCAGCGTGCCATGTTGAGCCACTGGTCAGTTCGTTCTTCTCTACAAGCAATGTATCGGTCACCCCCGCCTTGGCAAGGTGATAAAGGGTTGAGACGCCAACAACACCCCCCCCGATGATCACGACTTTTGCTTGGGTTTTCATTGAGATCAGTTTTTCAGTTTTATAGGCAAACTGTTCCGGATTGCGGTCTCAATCTCTGCGGGCAGATGCGACGGCGCGGCTTGTGCCTCAATCTCGGCAACGCGTGTGATCGCCTTGTTCCAAATGATCTGAGCACCGCTTTCCAGCCAGTCATTCACACTTTGCCGGTTGCCAAGGGCGGGATAGATATATTCCTTTGTCATCAGATCCAGTGTCTGCGCGGTGCCCAGGAAATGACCTTCACCCGTCACAACCGCCTCAATCATGTCGAGGTCAACGCAACCCTCAAACATCTCCACTCCCCGGACCGAGCGCAAGATCGCACCGCACATATCATTGTCAATAACCAGTGCTTCCTTGCTGGCTACCATGATGGAGCCCAGCATTCCGACGCTAAGGTTGATCATGTCCGCCCCGCCCTGGGCCGCCAAAGCGACGGTATAGCCCTTTTCATAGCCCGACTGCGCATCGGCGGTCTTTGCGTCCGTCATCCCCGCCGACACAGTCGAAGGCAAACCAAGTTCCAGCAAAAGCTGCGCGGCGGCGGCGTTGGCCACGGCGGCCTCACCCGAGCCACCCGTCATCGCGCCAGTCCGCAGGTCCGAGATGAACGGCAGAAAGGCAAGAATACAGGGAAAGCCGGGCTGTATCATGTTGACCAGTACAAGACCCGCCAGCGATTCCGCCAAACCTTGCGCCAGAGCACCGACCAGTGCGGCGGGGCTGGTCGCTCCGGCCTGTGCAGCCGAGCAAATCTGAAGCGGCATACCCAAGCGCACGCATTCCTGCATCACACCGCAGGCTTCCTCGGCCAGCGTCAGCGGTGGTACGACATGACAGACAGACGCAAAACAGAAAGGTTGCCTGTGAAATGACCCCTCACCACCTAAAGCCGTGTCAAACATCTCGACCACGGGTGCGACGGTGGCTGATTCAAAAAAGCTGGTGCCAATGGGCTTCGACGTGGCCTTCATTGCAGCGAAAGCCGTGTTGATGTCGAGCGTCAACGGGTCGTCCATGTCGCGCGCCACAACGGGCCGCAAGGAATAGTGAATGCTATCACACGCATCAACAATGCGCATCAAGTCATAGACATCCTGCAAAGTACTGTCACGAAAGCTGTTTGTTACCCCGTCCAATACTTGCACCGCCGCACCGCCCGTCCCGATATGCACCCGGCCACCGCCAACCTCGATGCCGCGGTCTCGCTGAAACCCAGGCAGTTCAACCCGCGTGCATGACCTTGCGATGACATCCTCGACCAGGGCCCGCGAAAACGTGACCCGCCCATCGTCGCGGACACGCGCACCGTTTTCCACGGCCCGGGTCCGAACATCAGCAGGCGCACCGGACAGACCAATCCGCGCCAGAATGTCAAACGCGGTATCGGTGATGTACTTCAGCTTGGCCCCGTCCAAAGGCATAAACCGCCCCCCAAACGGAGGACGCGTCACCTGCGGAGCTACCGTTTGCGCACTGCGTCTGGTTCGTGTTCGCCGCATGTCTGTGTTCTATTAAGAATTAAAGTCTGGCAGATTGTAGGTAATCACAACGTTGTTTCAATTCCAAAAATTTGGTTTTTTTGACGATCTGAATTCATTCAGGCCAGACGTCTTGCGCAAGGTATGGGGCATCCTCTTCAGTGTGTCGGGATCGCCTGTTAAGGCCCCTTATCATCGGAGGCTCTGAAGCTTTGATCCGTCGCTCGATCATCCGGCGGTGCGTTTGATCACTTCCGGCTCGCACAGACGGAGCAGATATTGCACATGATCCTTTCCGGGCGGGCGTGTTCGGCAGTCTCGGCTTCTTAAGGTGATGTGTGCGCATAACCTACGGTGCATCTGTCCTGTCGAGGTCTCAAACATCAGCCCTTTGCAGCTTGTTGTTTTCAACGCCGCGGAAGAGGTCGCGCTTGACGGGTTTCTTGCGGGCCGCATCGGGTTTACGGACGTGTCGGGTGTTGCTGAAGACACGCTTGACGCAATTGCGCGGGATATTTGCCTGCACGATGTCGTGAAGACGCTTGAAACCGCGCTGCAAACGGACCATCTGTCCCGCATCAGGGCCAGGGAACAGATTGCCGCCCGACCGAGACACAGGTAAAGTCAATGGAACTCATCCCGCAGTTTGGCAATGTCGCCTTTACGATTGCCGCCTTCATCGTGGCATTGTCGGTCATCGTCGCCATCCATGAATACGGCCATTACATTGTCGGGCGATTGTTCGGCATCCATGCCCAAGTGTTTTCGATTGGTTTTGGTCCAATTCTGGCCAGCCGGGTGGACCGCCGTGGCACACGCTGGCAGGTCGCCGCGCTGCCCTTTGGCGGCTATGTAAGATTCCTGGGCGATGCCGATGCGGTGTCGGGTAAGGATACCGCCGCGATAGACGCGCTGGACCCGGCCGAACGCCGCCGGTCCATGCAAGGTGCCCCCCTCTGGGCGCGGGCCACCACAGTGGCTGCAGGGCCGATCTTTAACTTCGCCCTGTCTGTCCTGCTCTTTGCAGGCATCGTTCTGGTCTCCGGCCAAGCAGTGGAAGAGGCGCACGTGGGCACTGTCAAATCCCTGCCAGCTGATCTTGCCGTCCTGCAAGAGGGCGATGTCATCACCGCCATCGACGGGCAAGAGGTGACCGGGCTAGACAGCCTGTTCCAGCTTGGTCGCGCGTTACCCGCCGCACCCACCGTGACCTATAATGTGGTGCGGGACGGCGAAGCGATCACGCTTGAGGGCGCATTTCCGTTGATCCCCGTGATTGACTCCGTCTCGCCGCAATCGGCAGCACTGAGTGCAGGATTGAAACAGGGCGATGTGATCCGCGCCATTGACGGCCAGCCGATCCATGCCTTTGGCGAGTTGCGCTCTGCTGTCGATGCCTCTGCAGGGGAACCCTTGGTTCTGTCCGTCTGGCGCACGGGCGAAATGCTGGAATTCACGCTGCGCCCGCGCCGGATGGATTTGCCCCTGCCCGATGGCGGGTTTGAGACCCGCTGGCTTATCGGAATCACAGGCGGGCTGTTCTTTGACCCCGTGACCGAACCCGTAAACATACTCAAGGCGGCGGAATTCGGGATCAGCCAAACGGGCTTCATCATCCAATCCTCGCTCTCGGGCCTGTGGCACATGATTTCCGGCGCGATTTCCAGTTGCAACCTGCAAGGTCCGATCAGAATCGCTGAGACTTCGGGCGCGGCGGCAAGCCAGGGGCTGAACGATTTTATCTGGTTCATCGCGGTTCTGTCCACGGCGGTGGGTCTGTTAAATCTGTTCCCCATCCCGGTCCTTGATGGCGGGCATCTGGTGTTCCACGCCTATGAGGCCGTGGCGGGCAAGCCGCCGCCGGACAAGGCGGTGCGGATTTTCATGAGCGTGGGTCTGTCGCTTTTGCTTCTGCTGATGCTGTTTGCACTGACCAACGACCTGTTCTGCCCTTGAACCCTGTTCAGAATAGGTGGGTATCAGCAAACGGCCACGTTTGTTGACAATTGCGATGGATGGCCTTCTACACCAGAACAGGCAAAACACACTGTTCGAATCGGGAAGGGGCGCGGGGAAAGGCTTGTCCGATTTGCGGCCCTCGTCCGGTCACAGACTCACTCTGTTTCGCGATAAGGTTCCACGTATTGCAGGGCCATGTCCCAAGGAAAGAAAATCCAGGTCTCCTGGCTAACCCCGGTGATGAAGGTATCGACCATCGGTTCACCCTCTGGCTTGGCGTAGACCGTGGCGAAATGTGCCTTGGGGTAAAGCTGCCGGACAAGTTCCAGCGTTTTACCCGTATCCACCAGGTCATCAACGATCAGCGCACCCTCTCCATCGCCCATCATGGTGCTGTCCGGGCTTTTGAGTACCTCTGTTTCCCGCCGCTGGTCGGCCCTGCCGCCGCCGGAATGGTAGGATTGCACGCTGATCGTGTCGACCATGCGGATGTCCAACTCTCTTGCCACAATCATCGCCGGGGCCATCCCGCCCCGGGTGATCGCGACCACCGCCCGCCAGGCACCGTCCTCTCCGGGTCCGCGTTTGTCCAGCCGCCAAGCCAGTGCACGCGCATCGCGATGCAACTGGTCCCACGAGACGTGAAAGCCTTTTTCATGGGGCAGGGGATTGATCATCTGGTCAGGTGTCTTTCCTTTCCAGCGACATGTCTGGTGCTTCAGGGTTTTTCATCCCGATCACGTGGTAGCCGCTGTCAACATGCAGCACCTCGCCTGTGACTGCGCTTGACATATCCGACAAAAGGTAAAATGCGGATTGGCCGACCTCGTCCTGGGTGACGGTGCGGCGCAGCGGGCTGTTATGCTCATTCCATTTCAGGATATAGCGGAAATCCCCGATGCCCGAGGCGGCCAGCGTCTTGATCGTGCCTGCGCTGATTGCGTTCACACGAATACCGTTGCGGCCCAAATCCTCAGCCAGATACATCACGCTTGCCTCCAGTGCCGCCTTGGCAACCCCCATAACATTGTAATGCGGCATCACCTTTTCTGAGCCATAATATGTCAGCGTCAGAAGAGAGCCGCCCTTGGGCATCATCCTCTCGGCCCGCTGGCAGACTGCGGTAAAAGAGTAGACAGAGATGTTCATCGTCATCCCGAAATTCGCAAGGCTGGTATCCAAATACCGACCACGAAGCTCATTTTTGTCTGAAAAACCAATGGCGTGGACTACAAAATCAAGGCTGTCCCATCGCTCTTTCAGCATGTTGAACAGGGCGTCCAGGCTCGCTTCATCGGCGACATCGCATGGCAGGACAATGTTGCTGCCGAGTGCCGCGGCCAGGGGCCCTACACGCTTGAGCAGCTGGTCACTCTGATAGGAAAAGGCAAGCCCGGCCCCTTCAGCCGCCAGTGCCTTGGCAATTCCCCAAGCGATGGACTTGTCATTGGCGAGTCCCATGATCAGCCCGCGTTTCCCGCTCATCAACCCCATGGATGCTCCAGTTTCGGTGTTTCTTCCGCGATAATGCCCCCAAGGTTTAGGCCATTGGCCAAGGTGCTTCAAGAGAGCCCAGACACGCCTTACTGCCCGCTTTGCCGGGCACTTGGCTGGGGGGCCATATTGGGCAAGTTCAGACCGTGTTTGACACGTGCCAACCTGATGCAGCATTGGGGGGGGCGAACCTTCACTTAACCTGTCAGCAGATAGCACCGTTCAGAGCTGAAGCACGTCACGCATAAAAGAAGGGGCACCACGCCCTTGTTTTGACCAGCAGCGATCCGATAGGCTGGTTGCATCCGGTTATCCGGGGCTTGAGTTTCCCCATTGGGAACAGGCAGATGTCCAGCACCCGCGCCAATCACCGCTATCGCAGCCGGGAATGGTTCGACAACCCGAACAATCCGGGCATGACCGCGCTTTATCTGGAGCGCTACCAGAATCAGGCTTTCACGCGAGAGGAGTTGCAGGCGGCACAGCCCATCATCGGGATTGCGCAGACCGGATCAGATCTGGTGCCGTGCAACAAGATTCATGTTTTCCTGATTGACCGAATCAAGGCGGGCATCCGGGATGCAGGTGGCCTCCCGATGGAGTTCCCGGTGCATCCAATCCAGGAGACTGGCAAGCGGCCAACCGCGGCACTGGACCGCAACCTGCAATATATTAGCTTGGTTGAGGTGCTGCATGGCTACCCGATTGACGGGGTCGTTCTGACCACCGGGTGTGACAAGACCACACCGGCGATGCTGATGGGGGCGGCGACGGTGGATTTGCCGGCGATTGCCTTGAATGGCGGGCCGATGCTGGATGGCTGGTGGAATGGAAAGCGTGCGGGCGCGGGCACGATCATCTGGGAAAGCCGCCGCCTGCTGGCCGAAGGCAGGATCGATTATGAAGAGTTCATGCAGCGCGCCTGTTCCTCTTCGCCCTCGCTGGGCCATTGCAACACGATGGGCACGGCGTTGACCATGAATGCCCTGGCCGAGGCCCTGGGCATGACCCTGCCCGGTTCTGCCGCGATCCCCGCGCCCTTTCGGGAGCGGATGAGTATGGCCTATGCCACCGGGCGGCGCATTGTCGGCATGGTGAAAGAGGATTTGAAGCCATCTGACATCCTTACCCGGCAAGCCTTTGAAAACGCGATCAAAGTCAACACGGCGATTGGCGGATCAACCAATGCGCCCCCGCATTTGCAGGCCCTGGCGCGCCATGCCGGGGTGGCACTTGATGTGAAGGATTGGGAAATCCTGGGCCATCACATGCCGCTGCTGGTGAACCTGCAGCCCGCGGGTGAATATTTGGGCGAGAGTTTCTTTCGCGCGGGCGGTGTGCCTGCGGTGATGGGGGAGCTGCTGGCGGCGGGCCATCTGCATGGCGGCGTGATGACAGCCAGTGGCCAGCCCTTGTCCAGGGCCCTGGGGCATGTGCGCAGCCTGGACCGGGATGTGATCCGCCCCGCTGATCAGCCCTTGCGGGAAAAGGCGGGCTTTCTGGTGCTCTCCGGCAATCTGTTTGCATCAGCCCTGATGAAAACCTGCGTCATATCAAAGGATTTCCGAACGCGGTTCCTGAACGACGGTTTTTTTGAGGGCAGGGCCATGGTGTTCGAAGGCCCCGAAGATTATCACGACAGGATTAACAACGCCGCCCTGGGCATTGATCAGAAAACGATCTTGTTTATTCGCAATGTGGGGTGTGTTGGCTATCCGGGGTCTGCCGAGGTGGTGAATATGCAGCCCCCCGATGCCCTGATCCGGGCGGGCATCCCGCATCTGCCGACGGTCGGCGATGGGCGCCAATCGGGCACGTCCGAGAGTCCCTCGATCCTCAACGCCTCCCCCGAGGCGGCGGTGGGCGGCGGGCTGGCCCTGTTGCAAACCGGAGATCGGGTGCGGCTGGATATCACTGCCGGGCGCATGGATGCCCTGGTGCCCAAGGCAGAGTGGGCGGCACGGCAAGCGGCCTGGACCCCGCCGAACCTGCACCATCAAACCCCGTGGCAAGAAATCTATCGCCGCCATGTCGGACAATTGGCCGATGGCGGCTGCCTGGAACTGGCCACGGCCTACCAGCGCATCGCCCGCGATGTGCCCCGCGATAACCACTAAGACAGGCGAAGCAAAACCCCCGGTCTGCTGTCCGGCCGACATGCCAAACGGGGATGCGGCCAGCACTGCGCGGTAATGGGCTACTCCTTGTCCACGTCTTCCGGTTGGGCTTCCGGCACATTCGGCGCGGGCCAGATGCGAATTGCCATATCCGCCAGGGCCATGCCCCGTTCCCTGATGTCGCGCTCACTCCAGCTCGCTTTGTCCATGAACCATTTATTCAGGAAAAGGCCGCTGTGCTCTTTCATCTTTTCCCGTTTATCAAGAAAACCCTTGTTGCCTGACGATATATTCAGCCCGCTGGTCAACAGCGTGAGGTTGCCGAGCGTGTGAAGAACCCTGTTGCGCGTTTCGGCTTTCGTATCGTTGGACGAACGTTCAACAAATTCCCCGTCTTCAAAAGGCCATGCCTCTGTCCATGTCTGGGGCAGGACGTGCTCGGTCCAAAGTCTCTTTGGCATTACTGTCGGTTCTGCAAACCTGGAGCGGCTGGCCAGTTCCAATTCCCACAGCACATCTTGGATTCGCATTTGCGGGGCCAATCTGTATGCTGGCTGCGAACAGATTGCCTGACGGAACTCCTGATCCGTTGGAAAGCGGGTGCTGTCGCCGGTGCGCTGACCAAAATACCCTTCGAAAGTGGCGACAGATGGACCATTCCGGATGAACGCCTGTGCCAAGCCTTGAAAAACCTGGTTGAGATTCTTTGGGGTCAGTGCCGACAGGGCCCGACGCACGATGTAGGAATACATCAAGTGATAGAGTTTGCGCTTGGCCTCCGCCTCAATGCGAGCGGCGTTGATCTGCATGGCCACTGGATAGGCCGTTGTGACCTGCCATGCTGCCAGTTTGCGCCCAAGCCAGTGCAGATCCTTGTCCTTGTCCCGGTGCCCTTCGAGCGTTTGATAGATCGGTGAATATATCCGAAGTAGGTAGAGTTCTTCCTCAACCCTCCCAAACCGCAGCCTGCCTTGTGGAACGGCGAACGCCCGATATTCGGCATAGAGTTCACGCATCGAAATATTTTGACCAGTTTCGGCGACCAGAACATGGGCCAGGAAATGGTCAATCCGGGGCCTTCTTGGGCTGGCGAAGGGCGCAGGGTCTTTCCACCAGGGATCATCGAAGGCACCCCACAACTTATCGTAGAGGTCTTCGACCTCGCCCCCCTCCCTCTCGGCGCGATGGAAGATGTTGTTGCGCACAAGATCCATGGCAAGCAGCGGCTCACCTCGAGAGTTCAGCGTCTCAAAAATCACCTGCGCGTCGTCGCCCTCGCCCAGCATGATGACAACCAGTTTCATCCGGTTCAGCAGGGCGGCAAGCAATGCCTCCAGACGATTCTGGATCGCTGTGCTGGTATCGGTCTCATCCCCAATGGTTGGGGTTTCACCCTCCCCCCTCATCTTCTTCACGCAACTCGGCATAGCCGAACTGGGCGAAATGGTCGATCAGCCGATAGAACTTATCATACGCATAAAGTGCGCGGACCTGCGTGTTCTTTGGAACTCGACCTCCCCGGTAGTAATCCTTGTGCAGATTTCTGATCGTGTTCGATTCTTTCTCCACGATGTCGTGGAAGAGATCCCGATCCGAACGCGTCGGTACCAGTTTGAACCGGGCCTGCTGGTCGTCTTTCGGCCCGGGAGTGTTGAACAGATAGCCGTGCACATTTTCGGCGATGTCTTCGCATTCGTGCTTGCGTGCGACCTCACGCAGGGCGGCGAGGAACAACTGAAAGGTGGTCAGCCGCTGCTGTCCGTCGACGATCTGCATCCGGGGTGTAACGCCAATCTGGGCTGCTGCACCGATGGGGGAAAGGATCAGTGCCCCCATGTAGTGCTGAAACCGGCTTCCCCCTTCCAAAACCTCGATGGCCTTGGCCTGTACATCCTCCCAGAACGGTATGAGCTGCTCATCCTGCCATTGGTATTGCCGCTGATAGAGCGGTACCATGAAACGGCGACCATCTCGCAGGATTTCTACGACGGTGTAATCTTTAAGGTGCATCTGCCTCCCCCTCTGGCCGCATGTTCCCTGACCTGGACAGCCTTCAACATGGTGACATTGCCAGGATACAGGGTTAACGTCAAACGCCTTGTGTCAAGCCCGCCATCAACGGCGCAAACAGCCGTCGGGATGGGTTTGGTACGGACCCCCTTGACCTTTTGACGCCCGCGCACCAAAACCCTGCCCATGCTGCCCCATGACCGCTTGCACCAGATCACGGATCGTTTCGAGTTTCTTGAAGCACAATTGCGTGCGGGGCCAAGGGCCGGTGAAATCGCGCGGATCAGCCGGGAATACGCTGACCTGAAGCCGGTGGTCGAACAGATCGCCGCCTACCGCCAAATCCTGACCGATATCGCCGAGGCCGAGGCGATGCTGGAAGACGCGGACATGCGCACCCTGGCACAGGAAGAACTGCCGCGCCTGCGCGCACTTCTGCCTGGGGTCGAACACGCCTTGCGGGTCGCTTTGTTGCCGGGGGATGAGGCCGACGCCCGCCCGGCGATGATTGAGATACGGCCCGGCACCGGCGGGGAGGAGGCCGCGCTGTTCGCGGGCGATCTGTTGCGGATGTATGAACGCTATGCCGAAGCCCGGGGGTGGCGGCTGGACGTGATTGAACACAGCCAGACCGGGCTTGGCGGCATCAGGGAGGTGGTCGCCCACGTCACGGGCAAGGGCGTGTTCGCCCGATTGAAATATGAATCCGGCGTCCACCGCGTGCAACGGGTGCCAAGCACCGAATCCGGCGGGCGCATTCACACCTCGGCCGCCACCGTGGCCGTTCTGCCCGAGGCCGAGGAGGTCGATATCGACATCCCCGCAAGCGACATCCGCATTGATACGATGCGCGCCAGCGGGGCAGGGGGGCAGCACGTGAACACCACCGACAGTGCCGTGCGGATTACGCATATGCCCTCGGGCATTGTCGTCACCAGTTCCGAGAAATCCCAGCACCGCAATCGGGAGATCGCGATGTCGGTGCTGCGCACGCGGCTTTATGACCTTGGGCGTCAGCGTGCTGCCGTGAACCGCGCTGCCGACCGCAAGGCGCAGGTCGGATCAGGGGATCGGTCAGAACGTATCCGCACCTACAACTTTCCCCAGGGGCGGGTGACGGACCATCGGATCAACCTGACGCTCTATAAGCTCGATCAGGTCATGCTGGGCAGCCTGGATGAGGTGATCGACGCGCTGATTGCCGATGATCAGGCCCGGAAGCTGGCGGAGCTGGGGAATTGACCGTGCAGGAGGCGTTGAACCGGGGGCGAGACCGGTTGCGCACAGGCGGAATCGAACGGGCCGGGCACGAGGCGAGGTGGCTGATGGCCGCCGCGCTGAATGTTGGCCCCGAGCGGGTGATTTTGCATCTTCAGGATCAGTTAGAGGATGGGGCAGCGAATGCCTTTACCCAGGCTGTGGTGCGCCGGCTGGCCCGTGAACCCGTCAGCCACATCCTGGGCGGGCGGTGGTTTTACGACCATTGGTTTAAGGTGACACCTGACGTCCTGGACCCGAGACCCGAGACCGAGACCCTGGTTAAACACGCCCTGGCTGAACCCGCCCGGCGGGTGCTGGATCTTGGCACCGGGTCCGGCTGTATCCTGTTGAGCGTTCTGTCAAAGACGCCACAGGCGCAAGGGATGGGCACTGACATTTCACCATTGGCCCTTGCCATCGCGGCGCAAAATGCGGGAGCTCTGGGGTGTTCCGACCGGGTATCGCTTTTGCAAGGGGACTGGTTTTCGAATGTAGAGGGGCGTTTTGATCTGATCCTCTCCAACCCGCCCTATATATCCCGGGATGAGATGGCCGCGCTGGCCCCGGATGTGCGAAAGTTTGAACCCCATCTGGCCCTGACCGACGGGGCCGATGGCCTGACCGCCTATCGCCGGATCAGCGGGGCGGTGCGCGACTTTCTGAACCCTGGGGGGCGTGTGCTGGTTGAAACCGGGGTCGGGCGGGCTGATATAGTCAGCACGATGTTCCGTTCCGCCGGATTGGCAGATGTTACCGTTCACCCTGATCTCACAGGTCGCCCGCGCATTGTGGAAGGCCGCAACCCGCCCTAATCCGCCGGGCCAGATGGTGCGCAAGCGGTAAAAAAACGACCAGCCGTGCGATTTTTGGTCTTGTCTTGGGCTGATAAACATGATTACCCATCCGCCAACGGAGCCAGGATTGATCCTTCAACCGCCCGCACTTTTGCAAAAGCAGCGAATTGGCCCCCGGAGGGCGACCTTACCCGCGAAGGAACCGGCCGGTTGGCGTTCGGTCCCCGACAATCCCAAACACAAACCGGAAACCCGAATACATGAGATCATCCAAACATCGCCCGCGGTTCAAGAGTAACCGGAACCGGCCCACCGTCAATGTTGTCAATCGCGTTTTTGACAGTTCCGGCCCCGAAGGCAAGGTGCGCGGCACACCGCAGCAAATCATCGACAAATACAATCAGCTGGCCCGCGATGCGCAATTGTCGCATGACCGCGTGGCAACCGAGAATTTCCAGCAGCATGCCGAGCATTACACGCGCCTTCTGGCCGAAGCGCAGCGCGAAATGGAGGCCCGCCGCGAGGTGCGAGAGGCCCAGCAGCCCCAGGACGGCGGTGGCCAAGGGGGCGACGGCGAGAGCAAGCCGCACACTGCGGTGGCTGATGCGCCGCAGCCTGATGGCCGCTTCGGCGAGGTGATCGACCCATTGGCCCGGGGGCAAAGCGGCTTGGTGGAAACGCCGGAAAGCAGCCCCAGGCCAAAGCGCAGATGATCGCACCGTCCGCGCAAGGATGACGCAGCAACACCGGACAAGACTTTGCAAGGCGGTGGGGTAGCCGCCCCGGTTCCTGCCTAGAAAGCGTTGCCGGGGCCATCTGCGATCACTCTGGCCAAGGCGCAAAACCCGCCTACCGTGACGTGTTCGGCCCGATCAGTTGGCACCAGGCCAGCAGCGATGATGCGGTCTTCGATATCCGGGGCCAGATTCTTCAGCGCGGTGCGCAGCATTTTCCGGCGCTGGTTAAAGGCTTTGGCAACAACACGCTCCAACATTTCGGGATCGGCGGGGAACGCCGGCTCTGGCATGGCGGTCATATGCACGACGGCAGAACTCACTGTGGGCGGCGGTGTGAAAGCCTTTGGCGGCAGGGACATAACGACCCGCGCCTTACACCGCCATTGTGCCAGCACTGTCAGCCGACCGTAGGCTCTGGTTCCTGGCCTGGCCGTGATCCGCTCGGCCGTTTCGCGCTGGAACATCAGGGTCAGGCTTTGCCATCGGGGTGGCCATGCCCTGGGCGTCAGCCAGCGGACCAGCAGTCTGGTGCCGACATTATAGGGCAGGTTGGCGATGATCCTGATCGGCGGCGTCAAATGCGCATCCCAGTCCACCTTCAGCGCGTCACCCTCCAGAACCTCAAGCCGGTTGGGATAGACAGCCGCGATTTCCGCCAAGGCTGGCAGGCAGCGGTGGTCCTTTTCAATGGCCAGCACGTGCCGCGCCCCTTCGGTCAGAAGCCCCCGGGTCAGGCCGCCGGGGCCGGGGCCTACTTCCAATACATTGACGCCATCCAGTGTCCCGGCAGCACGCGCGATTTTTGCAGTCAGGTTCAGGTCCAGAAGAAAATTCTGCCCAAGCGATTTCCGCGCGCTTAACCCATGGGCTGCAATCACCTCTCGCAAGGGGGGAAGACCGTCGATTCGGCTCATCCTGTGTATCTTGCACGGGTGCACGCCATCTCATCCGCACGTTTAAGGGCCTCGATCAGGCTTTGCGGGTCGGCCTGACCGGTACCCGCAATGTCCAGGGCCGTGCCATGATCGGGAGAGGTACGGACGAAAGGCAGGCCCAGGGTAACATTCACGCCGGTCTCAAAGGCCAGTGTCTTGATCGGGATCAGTGCCTGATCATGATACATCGCCACAACCGCATCATAGCGGCGGCGGGCGGCGGCATGAAACAGCGTGTCGGCGGAATGCGGGCCGGTGACGGCCAGCCCTTCGGCGGCCAGTGCCGCGATCACGGGGGCGATCACCTCGATATCCTCTCGGCCTATCGCGCCGCCTTCGCCAGCATGAGGGTTAAGGCCCGCCACGGCCAGGCGCGGCCTTTTGATGCCCAAATCCTGCGCAAGGCCAGCGGCCGTGATCCGGATCGTGTCGCCGAGGAGCTCCGGCGTGAGCGTGCGCGGAACTTCGGCCAGGGGAATATGGATCGTTGTGGCCACAACGCGCAGCAGGTCCGAGGCCAGCATCATCACCACCCGGTCCGTTCCTGTCAGATGCGCCAAATACTCGGTATGCCCCGGAAAGCGAAAACCGGCCCCATCCTGCAAGGCTTTCTTGTGGATGGGCGCAGTGGTTAGTGCGCGGGCCTTTCCCTTCGAAACCAGATCTGCACCCCGGGCGATTACATTGATCACCGACTGGGCGTTTTCCGTCGTTGGGCGGCCCGGCGTAGCAGGGGCAGGAAAGGGATTATCCAACACTGGCAGTGCGTTGGCGAAGACATGCAGCGCGTCGGCGGGTGCAGGGACACGCGCAACCGGCACCCCAAAACCGGTGAAATGCCGGGCGTCACCAATCACCGCAAAGGGCAAATCCGCCCGCAAGGCCACCCACGCCTTTGCCGCAATCTCGGGGCCGATACCGGCAGGCTCCCCACATGTCAGCGCAATTGGCAGGCGTCCGGCCTGGGCTGCGTTCATTCGTTTTCCGTGATGATCGCTTCGGCGCGCAACTCGGCCAGATAGCCATTGGCGTAACTGGCCAGACGCTGCTGGAACAGAGCCTCTCGCGCCTCTTCGCGGCCACCTTCGGGCAGGCTGGTGGAACGCCCGCACAGCATCAGAACCTGCCGCGCCTGGCCAGCCTGATGAACAGAACTTAAAGACATCTCGTCTTCATCCAGTCTGGCCAGTTCCACGGCGATATCCTTGGGCACATCCTCGATCAGAAGGGATTCACGGGTGAACCCATCGGGGCGCGCACCGTAAAGATCATCACAGGAATCAACCGCATCGCGCAGAGCCTGCACCTCGGCCAGCGTGTTGCCCACCCCCCCGCCATTAAGCGGGATGGTAGCATATTCCACCGCCGTCACTTCGGGCGTGACGAAACCTGCCTCCTCAAAACCGCGCAATTGAAAGATCGCAATGGCGGGGCCAAGGGGCACGGGGTCGGTCACGTCGCCGGGCCCAAGGGTCAGCACCATGGCGCGCAGCTGCTGCGGCAGACTTGATAAAGAATGCCAGCCGATCACGCCGCCTGCCTGCGCCGTGCTTGCGTTTGAGAACCGGCGTGCGGCGGCGGAAAATCCATCGATATCGCCGTCAAGGGATTCTGACAGCCCGGTAATGCGCTGGCGTACCTCTTGCTGGTTCGTCGGCATCACGGGAATAACGATCTCTGCCAGCAGAACGCGTGCCCCTCCGACCGAACCGCCAAGCGTCAGGGCGCGGTCAACCTCTTCCTCGGTGACTCGTGCGCGAGGGCCGAAGCGTGTGCGCAGCACATTGCGCCAGGTCACGCCAGCGGTGACAAAATCGCGAAAGGTTTCTGCTGACACGCCGCGGGATTCGATCACTTGCACGAACTCATCCGATTCCAGATTGGCGCGTGCAGCGAACTCGATTAAGCCCTGTTCGATTTCCTCTGACGTGGCGGCAACGCCCATATCCAACCCGGCCTGCAATTGCAGGCGTTCGTCGATCAGTGCTTCACGCGCCCGCGCCTCCAGATTGCCGGGAGCGTTCAGAAGCTGCAGAAACAACACTCGCTGTTCGATCTCATAATAGGTGACGGCACGGTTATTAACCATCACCGCCGCGGTGAACGGGCTATGTTGCGCTGTTACCGGGGGGCCCTGGGTCAGGATCAAAGCAGTTGCCATAATGCCAGCGGTCAGCCAAGCCCGGGCCATCGTCCGGTGACATCTAAAAAACAGGTTTGTGGGCATCATTTTTGTCCGTTTCGGTCATCATCCGCCTATCTGTGACATCTGCGGTGATATTGGCGACCATCCCGTGTTGTACCAAATCCATTCAGGGTTACGGTCAGGCCGAACTCTGTTGACGGCAGTAGCCTAGCCGAGGAGGTAAAGCGGCGCGAGAGGGAAAACCTTACATCGACACATTCGGTAGCATAGATCAGTGCCAGCCCGGCTTGTTTTGCCTCATCCTCAACGAAATCATAACGCCAATCGACTCTGACTGCCCAAGAATTATCGAAATCATAGTTGGCGTCAAAGTGCCATTCCGCCATGTCGCGAGGGCGACCCTCGGCCGGGTCGGCCCGTAGCCAGATGAAGCTGGTACCAAGGTCATGAGTCCGGCCGGACCAGACCGCGGCAAGCTCATTGGAGGTATAATTGAACCCGTCATCGAAAAATCCCCGGTTCATCACGCTCAGATTCGGGCCAAGTGTTAAATGCGTGGCCAAAAGCCAGTCCGACTGGCGGTCATCCAAACCGGAGCCGGGCGTGAACCGGTCAAAGGTATCCGTGCGATAAACCCGGCCCGCGGTCACGCCCAGGGACCAGCCCAAAGGGTCAGTCCGCGTATAGCTGATCCCAATATTCAACCATTGCCCGGTTTCGCGCGTATCCGCGCCGGGAAAGCGGTTGAGGGAAAAAAGGCTGCCCTCATCAAACTCTACCACTGTGCTGCTTTCATTGGGCACTGTCACGTCACCATCATCACTCCAGGCCAGTTGCAGGGCTGGCTCAATCAGATGCGTGACCCCGCGTGTTGAGGTTGTTGCCCAGGGCCAACGCAACCCAACCGCTGCAGCCGGGCTGAATCTTATGACGCTGTCGGGAAAACGCGAATCTTGCCGTATGCTGTAGTAGTCGGCGGTCAATTTCGTCTGAAGTGCCAGTAACAGACCCGCCGGCAGCACCCAATCCCGCTGCCAATCGGCTTGGGCAGACAGGCGACCCATATCGCGACCGATCATGTCTGTGTCATCAACGCGGTAGTGGCCGCGGCTGGAAAAACCGACCGAGCCGATGCCGCCAATCATCGGGGGCGTGAAGCGGCGCGTGAAGTGTGCGTTCAGTTGCTGATTGGGCAGAATGCGGTTATCATTCCCGGCCCGCAGCGATGTGAAACGGGTAAAGCCGGTTTCGATGTAGGAATCGCGCCGTGTACGGCTTAGCGTAATGTGGCTTTCCAGACGATCTTCTTCGGAAAGGCCGTAAGTCAGAAGATAGGCCCGATCCGTTACCGATTGTAAGCCAAAATCAAGATGGAAATCATTGGCCAGGTTGAACCGCCCATTGGTGAAGAGGGAACCGCGCTGCGCATCGTCTGTAAGGTGATCCCAGGAAATTGTGCCACTGGCCTCGACAAACCCGTTGCGGAAAACCTGGCGATAGCGCATCTCCAGGCTCTGGCTGTCGTCCGTCGTCAGGAATGGCGTAAGCGTCACATCCGCATGATCGCTGATCACGATGAAATAGGGTAGGCGAATCCCGGTGCCGATTACATCATCACTGCGCACAGTTGGGGCCAGAAAGCCGGTGGCACGTTCCAGCGTCGGGTCGGGAAGGCGCAGGCGCGGTATGTAGGCAATCGGGATGCCAAGCGTGCGAAACTGCGCATCTTCAAAGTAAAGCTGACGCTCCTGTTGATCATGCACAATCCGTCGGGCGCGGATTTCCCACAGTGGTGTGGAAATCCCGGCGCAGATTTCACAGGACGAGACGACGTTCTGATAAAATCGGGTGTAGCGCCCATCGGAACGGTTGATCTCGGTCGCGGCGATCTGCAGTTGCCGGTCCAGCACCAGCCGCGCGGATTGTAACAGGCCGTCTTGCATATCCCCCGACATCTCCGCGAAACTGGCGAAGAATAACGCGCGACCGCCTGATTCGATCAGGCTAAGTGGCCCTTCCACAGCCAATTGATCGTTGGCTCCGTCATAGCGGACTGATTGCGCATGCAGGCGGCTGCCACGATAGAAGATTTCGACATGTCCGGTCGCGATGACCACAGATGTGCCGCCGTCAAAGGTAATATTGTCCGCAATCAGCGTTGCCGATGCCAGATTCTCGGACAGGTTCTGCGCTTGGGCCGGGGCCTGCAGCAGCCCAGGCGCAAGCCAGAACACAGGCAGGCAAAACAGAAAATGGCGGATAAGCCGGGTCATCCATCCTCCGTATGCAAAAGCAGGCATAGTGCCAGAAGGATCGCCGCGGCTGGCGGAATCCAGGCCGCAGCCAGGATCGGCAACTGGCCGTTTTCCCCCAGAGTCTGGGCAAAACCCCGAATGAAAAAAACGCCAAAGCCCAAGAGGAGTGCCGAGAGCACCATCACGCCGGTTTTGCCGAACCGCGCGTGGCGCGTGGTGAAACCCGCACCGATCAGCACCATCGCGGCCAGCATTAGGGGGCTGCTAAACTCCATCTGCATCCAGACCCTGTGGGGCAGAGCCGCGATCCCGGCCTGATTCAGGTACTGAATGAAATCCGGCAGCTCATAGATCGGAATCTTGGTCGGGCTGCTAAAAGTGTCGCGAATCCGCTCGTGGGTCAGGGACGAGGGTAGGCTGTAGTTTTCCAGGAATTCGGCCTCTGCCTCGGGGTTGGAAACGTCTGCGATGGGCCAAATCTTAACATTGGCCAGGGCCCATGAACCAGAGGTTAGGCGGGCTATTCCAGCCTCGATCCGACGCTCCATGACGCCACTTTCGTTGAACGTGAAGAAACTGGCGCCGCGCAGGACTGTCCCATCGGCGTTTAGCTGGTCCGCACGGATCACTGTTTGCCGCGATTCGCTGCCCTGGCGCAGCCAAAACCCATGGGCACTGATCGACAGTGTCTGATCTTCCCCGGTCTGGTGGCGGGCGATTACCCGGGCGTATTGCCGTTCGGTGGCTGCGATGATCGGGTTGATGACGAAGACCCCCAAGAGGCCAAGCAGTATCGCAACCACAACGGGCGACAATATGCTGCGCAAGACCGAGCGGCCAGCCGCTCGGATGACCGCCAGCTCCGCGGTCCGCGCAAGACCCAGAAACAGGAACAGCGTCGCCAGCATGACGAAGAGCGGCAGCATTTCATAAAGTGTGCCGGGCAAGTTTAGCATCGCCAGCTCAAAGGCAGTAACAAGATCGGCGTTGGAATTGCCGATTCGGCGCATCTGTTCAGCCATGTCAATGGGCAACAGGATTGAAACAAATATCCCAAGGACGATCAGAAAGGCACACAAAAAACGCCGGGCGATATAGACGTGCAGGATCATGCGGGCATCTGCCTAGGCTGCCGCGTACGCATTCCAAGATAGACAAGCCCCGCCGCCATTGCCATTGCCAGGATCGGCTGCACATAGATCAGCGTGACCAGCCGAACATCCTGTACAGCAAAGATTTTGATCGTGTTCCAAGTCATTTGCAGCGGAATGATTAGAACGACCGCCAGCAGAATTTGGGGCCAAATCCCAAAGCGCGAAAACGTGCCGAGTATCAGGGTGGCTGCACCGATGATGGGTACCAACAGCACAAAAAATGTCCGCGCGATACGTTCATGGACTTCGAACATCATCTGCGCACGGCTATAGCCTTGGGCGGCAATGAAATCCTGGTTAGCGGTCAGAATAACGGGCGTCGAGAGTTCCCTCAGATCGTATTTCCAAGCGTCGGATACTTCAATCAGCGTGTTGATGTCATAGGTGAAATCGTCAAACTCCACGATGCTCAGCCGAGCATCGGCATAGATCAGGGTCTGGGCGATCCCGTCAAGCATCACCAACTTTGGGCCATCTGTTCCACGCATCAACAGGGCCCGCCGTGCAGAATAGATTGTTTCCCTGCTGATGCTGGAGCGATCATGCAAAAAGATGTCACGGAGCTCACCCGATTCGGTAATCTCGTGGATGTAGACGACCACTCCATCGGCAGGGTAGATAAATTGCCCCTCGCGCAGCAACTTGCCGTCTATGTTCCGGGCCACCTCAGTGCTGCGAACATTGAACTCCGTGTGCGCGGCGGGGGCAATGATATGCGCAAGGATCGCAATCAGGATTGCCAGAAGCAGCCCGAAGACGGCCACAGGCCGCAGAAGCCGAATGGCCCCCATCCCGGCAGTTTGCAGAATCACCAGTTCGCTTTCCGAGATCATGCGATTGAAGATATAAAGCGTGGTAACAAAAGCCGAGGCTGGCAGAACGGTAATCATGATGGCCGGTAGGCCAAGTGCGGTGAATTCCAGGAACACCGCCAGACTCTGCCCATCGGCAATGAGCAGGTCAAACATCTCCACCGCGCGGTTGATCCAGTAGATCGATATCAGGATGAGGCTAAAGAACCCAAACATTACAAGGAGTTGTGACAGAATATACTGGTCATAGCGACCCATGGGTACGGCCCTCCATGTTGTATTTTGTACGGGTTCATGGACATGTCTAATGTAATCTTGAAAGCGATGATAATGCCATCTGGTCATCCGGTTCTTTTGTGTCTATGATAGGGGAAATACATTTCATCAAAAGGACGCCGCATGCCCCGCCCGATTCCGATTTCCTTTGTCGAGGCCGATCTCAATTTGGTGCCCGGCTTGGCCAGCAAAATCGCCGTCTTCGCAACTGAAGATGGCAAACCAGACCTTGGTGCGCGGCGGGTGGACCAGCTAAGTGGGGGGGCTGTCACCCGGCTGTTAGAGGCCAGGGAATGGAACAAGCTGAAAACTGGCGAAGGTGTGACCTTGGCCTATCCCGCGGGGCTCGCGGCCGCGGCGGTGATGGTGGTCAAACTGCCGAAACGGCCAAAGGAGGAGGCGCGCAAGATCGGTGCAACCCTGGCCAGATTCATGGGCGATGCCGCCCTGGCCGTGCTGGTCGGAAAACTGGCCAGAAAGCTGCTCGGCACAGCGGACTTGGCGGAACTGTCGCTCGGCTTGGCACTTCGCGCCTACAGGTTCACCGACCATAAAACCGCAAATGATGCGGACGAGGAGGACGCAACAGCGGCGCAGGCGACCATCTATTGCAGCAATCCCGAGGCAGTGGCTACCGAAGCCGAGCCGATGATGGCACTGGCCGAAGGAATATTTTTTACCCGCGATTTGGTCAATGAGCCTGCCAATGTCCTGACAACCGAAGATTTCGCCGCGCGGCTGGCCGCGATGCGGGAATTGGGCCTGGAGGTCGAAATCCTGGAAGAGGACAGGTTGGCAGAGCTTGGCATGGGGGCCCTTCTTGGGGTGGGCCAGGGCAGTGACGCGCCCTCCAAGGTCGTGGTCATGCAGTGGCATGGCGGCATGGATGCCCCCCCCTTGGCCTTAGTTGGCAAAGGTGTGGTGTTCGACACTGGCGGGATCAGTCTGAAGCCCGCAAGCGGCATGGAAAACATGACCATGGATATGGGGGGGGCTGGCGTTGTATCGGGCGTGATGCGCGCCTTGGCCCTGCGCAAGGCAAAGGCCAATGTGGTCGGTCTTGTGGGCTTGGTGGAAAATATGCCTGGGCCCAATGCACAGCGTCCCGGCGATGTCGTCACCTCGCTCAAGGGGGACACGATCGAAGTGATCAACACCGATGCCGAGGGGCGTTTGGTTCTGGCCGATGTCATGTGGTATGCGCAGGATCGGTTCAAGCCTTCCGGCATGATCGATCTGGCCACTCTGACGGGGGCCATCATCATTGGTTTGGGCCATGAAAAAGCTGGTGTCTTCTCGAATGACGATGTGTTTTGCAATGCCTTTCTGAAGGCTGCCAGGGCAGAGGGCGAAGGTGCCTGGCGGATGCCCCTGGGCGCGGCCTATGACAAGATGCTAAAATCGAACGTGGCCGACATGAAGAATGTCGGCGGACGGTCTGCAGGGGCGATCACTGCGGCACAGTTTCTGCAGCGCTTCGTGGCCGAGGGCACCCCTTGGATTCATCTGGACATCGCCGGTGTGGCCAGTGTGAAATCCGCTACAACCCTGGCACCGAAAGGCGCGACAGGCTGGGGGGTGCTGGCACTCAACCGTCTGGTGCGGGACAAATACGAAAGTTGAGCCTTGGGGGCTGTCTATTTCTACCACCTAACCCGTCGCCCACTAGAGGTGACCCTGGCGAACCTGGCGGACAGGGCACTGGCGGCGGGCTGGCCTGTTGCAGTGCGGGCAAGGTCCGAGGGGATGCTCGCACTGCTTGACGATCAGTTGTGGCTTCAGCCCGAAGATGGTTTTCTTCCTCATGGTCGTGCAGGTACCCCGCGAGAGGCCGCGCAGCCAATCCTTCTGACCCTTGGATCCGTGGCCGCGAATGCCCCGCGCTGCATCTTCAGCGTCGAGGGTGCGGCGGTGGATCCTGACGAGGTGACAGCACTTGATAGGGTGTGTGTGCTTTTTGATGGCCATGATCCCGTGGTGGTGCAGCATGCGCGGGAGCAGTGGAAAACGCTCACCACCGCAGGCTGCGCCGCGCAATACTGGTCCGAGGAAGGCGGCGCGTGGAAGATGAAAGCCGAAAGCCCTGGTGCGGATTAGTCGGCATTTGGAAAGAAGGCCCGCACCCCGTGTATCCGGAATTCCGAGATCGCCGATTGCCCGTCCGTACCAGTCAGCCAGTCGGTAAAGGCCCGTGCCCCCGCCGCATTGGTGTTGGCGCAATGTGCGGGGTTCACCGGGATCACACCGTATTGGTTGAAAAGTGCGGGGTCGCCCTCAAACAGGATGTCGTGGGTTCTTCGGTTCCTGAATGCAAGCCAGGTTGCCCGGTCGGTCATCGTGTAGGCCCCCATTCCCACTGACAGGTTCAGCGTAGCCCCCATACCAGAGCCAGTTTCACGGTACCAGCTGCCCGAGGCAACAGCAACGTCGGCGACACCAGCCCACAGGCTCAGCTCTTTCTGATGGGTGCCGCTATCATCCCCGCGTGAGGCGAAGGGTGCTCTGGCTTGCGCGATCCGGGCGAGTGCGGCAACAGCCTCGGGTGCACCGCGGATGCCAGCCGGGTCGTCCACCGGGCCGACCAGCACGAAATCATTGAACATCAGGTCAAGCCGCGCGGTGCCAAAGCCGGAGGCGACAAACGCCTCCTCTGCCACTTGGGCATGGACAATTAGCATGTCGCCGTCACAACGCCGCGCATTGTTCAATGCCTGCCCCGTGCCGACTGCAACCACCCGGATATCCAGTCCCAGGGCGAACTCGGCCAGGGGCAGGAGGTAATCATAAAGGCCGGAGTTCTGGAGCGATGTGGTAGATTGCACCAACACAACCGGATCGCTCTGGGCCTGGGCCCCGGCGGCAAGGCAAAGAGAAAGTGCTGTCAGCACTGCTTGCCTTACCACAGCAGCCCGCCTGACAGATAGGCGCGTGCGGCTGCACTGTGCGGGGCAGCCATAAACGCTGATTTCTCGGTTACTTCCAGGCAGTGCCCCTGGTGGATGAAAGCGACCGTATCGGCCAGCCGTTGCAACTGGCCTTGGTCATGGGTCACCAGAATCACCTTGGTACCTTGGGCGGCAATGCGGGTGATCAGCACCTCAACTGTATGGGTGGCAGCGGGGTCCAGATGCGCGGTCGGCTCGTCCAGCATCAGCAAGAGCGGGTTGGCCGCCAGCGCACGGATAATGGCCAGGCGTTGCGCCTCTCCGCCCGAGAGGCGGCGGGCGGGACGGTCGGTCAGGTCGGTCAGGTTCCCAAGGCACAGAAGTGATTGCAGCCGGTCGCCCCGGACCCCGCGCGGCACACGGGCCAGGCGGAGTGCGTGGGTCAGGTTGCCGCGCACCGAACGGCGGAGAAGCACCGGACGTTGAAACACAAGACCGACACGGCCTAACATCGGGACAGGCAAGCTGATATGGCCCTTGTCCAGTGCCACCAGCCCGGCAATGGCGCGCAGGATAAGCGATTTGCCTGCGCCATTCGGCCCAATCAGTGCCGAAATACCTCGTGGTGGCAAGTTAAACGTAATGCCATTCAGGAGCCCTGTCTGTTCCCAATTGACCTCTGCCCCGATCACCCTGATTGGCGTATCGGCGATCACCTGGCCGGGGAATGGAATGATCTGCCGCGTCGGCTCAGGCATGGGTGGGCCCCTCCAGCCGTGCGCGCAGCCCCAGGACAGCGGCGTTCAGGATCAGCGTCATCACCAGAAGGATCATCCCCAAGCCAAGTGCTAAGGGCAACGCCCCGCGCGAGGTCTCAAGCGCGATGGCCGTTGTCATTACACGGGTCAGATGGTCGATATTGCCGCCCACCAGCATGACCGCACCCACCTCGGCCAAGGCGCGGCCCAGCCCTGCCAAAAGGGCGGTAACCAAGACAAAGCGGGCATCCCAAAGAAGTGTGCCCATCACGTCTAGTCTCGAGGCCCCCAGAACCCGCAGCGTATCGCGGTATTCCAGATGCATCTCTGCCAGTGCACCGCGCGTCAGTACCACAATGATGGGCGTGACCAAGATGGTTTGGGCGATGATCATGGCCGCGGGTGTGTAAAGCAGGCCAAGCACGCCGAGCGGACCAGAGGCGGAAAGGACCAGATAAACCATCAGGCCCACCACCACCGGCGGCAATCCCATCAGCGCATTGACCAGCACGATCAGTGCGCCCCGGCCGGGGAAGTGCAGCACCGCCAATACCGCACCCAGGGGCACACCAATCAGGGCTGCGATGGCCCCCGCGCTAAGAGAGACCTGAAGGCTTAGCACCACGATTTCGATCAGGTCCGGATCACACGTCAGAACCAGGCCAAGCGCGGTCAGAAAACTTTCGGACAAGGCGGGCATTGGTCACCTTTGCGTCTCGGGCGGGGCGAGCCTGGTCCAGCATGATCCGTCCGCACCACCGCCACAAGCGCGGATCTGACCTACCGGCGATGATCCGCGCCACGGGGGTGATGAGAGAGAAGACACGGATCAGAGAAAGACGCACGAGGGTGTGTTGCTGCACCGCACCCGATCATGCAGCCCGGCCTTGCCCGCTATTTGGCGGGACTGATCACCATGACCATTTGACGGCCTTCCATCTTGGGCATGTTTTCTACCTTGCCCAGGCCTTCGACGTCAGCGGCCACACGTTCCAGCAGATCGCGACCCAGGTTCTGGTGCGCCATCTCGCGCCCGCGGAACCGTAGCGTCACCTTCACCTTGTCGCTGCTTTCCAGGAACCGCGTGACGTTGCGCATCTTGACGTCATAGTCATGGGTATCGGTGTTGGGGCGGAATTTCACCTCCTTCACCTCGATGGTCTTTTGCTTCTTCCGGGATTCGGACTCGCGCTTCTGCTGTTCGTATTTGAACTTGCCAAAATCCATAATCTTGCAGACTGGCGGGTCCGCATTGGGGGAGATTTCGACCAAGTCCAGCCCGACGTGCTGGGCCAGTTCAACGCCGCGCACGGGGCTGACGACGCCGACATTTTCGCCCTCGGCACCGATGAGGCGTATTTCGGGGGCCCGGATACGGTCATTGACACGGGGGCCGATATCGCGCGTGGGCGGCGCATTGTGGGGTCTGCGAGCTATCGGATTTTTCCTTCTTCTGCCACATAGTTTAACGAAGTCTAACCGCATCCCAGCACCCTTTCAAGGCAGAACCTGGCTGGTCACCGCCAAGGGAAGATGCGTGATTGCTTTCCCGTTATGTTCCAATTGTGCCAGATAAGTGCTGTGCTATTCTGGCGGGCCACTTCCTGACTTGGGGCGGCGGGGGATGGTGCACCGATGAGTGAGGCCGTACCTGCCACCGAAGCTGCTGTGGAAAAGGTAACCTGTGCCCTGCAATGCGCGGATCCTGAACCCGGCCGCTCAAGGGGCCCTGAAAAATGTCTTTAAGGGGGCAGCGACACCCCATGAACGAATCGATGATGTGACCGCGCAAGTCTGTGATGCGCCTAGGCCACCCCGTGCCACGGCGTCCGGAAACGAAGGTGATACCTCGCACTCTTCTGGTGCGCGTTTTTATCGCCGTAATGTCGTTTCCATGCCGCCACGTCGTGTTCCGTAAATGCCCTCGGTGCCGCAGAGCAAAATGCGCCAGCACTCGGCGATATGTTTCGTTTCTGAATTGGCGTAAAGCCACGGTATTGCAGACCTGTTTGTCAGACTTTACCGACTGTGTGGCAAGTAAACTTGACATTCTTCACAAGAGCCTGTTGCACCCGGCAAAATGGTGGCACTGCAGAAAATATCGCTTGAGGAGAACCTCGAAGAAGCACTGGCCATAAGCACTTGGAACAAGAGAGTAACCATAACGCAAAGCCAATTACAATAAAAGAATCGCCCGATCAATCTTGGGAGGGGGCGTGGTGCTATCTTTTCCGGTGGTGTGCTTGCCCCGAAGTATACTGGCCGATCTGCACCGGCAGCCCTGCTGCCCTTGCCCGGGTGATGTATCGGTGCGCCGTCTGGCGCGTGATGCCCGCCCGTGGATTCGCCCCGGCCCGAATTAAAATCAGTGTTTCGACTGTTTGCACGCACTGCAAATTCAGGTTGAGTCGCTGTTGTAACCCGCGCCAGTTTCGCCTTGGTAATGTCAGTTGTGCTGCTTGTCCGGTCCGTCACAAAACCTTGTTGTTACGGGTGTTCCGGCGATTTTTGAAGATTTTCACGCCGCAGGCGTTTAGTTCGTTCCTGTGGTGTAGATGGTTTACTTTCTGACACCATACACGATTTCGTTCTGCAACTGACAGGCAAAAGGGCCACCACCCTGGGGGGCGGCCCTTGTGCTGTGTGTCCGTCCCTGCTTTGCGTCTGCCGATGGCCGAGGCTGGCATGTTGCCAAGTAATAAATGCAACCGGCCTTTACCCAAAGACCTTTACCCAAAGAGGAAGTCCTCTGCCGTCAGGGCCGTGTGGTCCACGCCCTCCAGCGTGATGCTGCCACCAGCCCAGGTGATGGTTGCATCACCACCTTCATCAGCAATGGCCAAGCCATCAAACCCGACATCGCTTGCAGTGATCTGGATCAGGTCCATGCCGTCTTCAAAGTCGGTGATCACGTCATCCCCGTGGCCAGTGTCGAAAGCAAAGGTATCCTTCCATTTGCCACCGGTCAGAACATCATCACCGTGACCGCCAATCAGCGTGTCGGAATACCTGCCCCCGTCAAGGGTATCATCACCACGATTTCCTGCCAGGGTATCACGCCCGACGCCGCCATTGATGACGTCGTTATCGGCACGGCCAATCAGTCTGTCGTTACCCGCACCGCCATCCACCGAGTCCCGGCCACTGGAGCCGGTCAGCGTATCGCTGGCATCGGTGCCGCCGAGCTCGTTGATCTTGCCCCTGGCCCCGGCCTTATCATCCGCATCCCCTGCAAAGATGAAGTCCTCTGCCGTCAGGGTTGCGGAGGCCACGCCCTCCAGCGTGATGCTGTCTTTGGTGTTCCAGGTGATGACGGCAGCACCTTCAGCGTTGTCGGTGATGGTCAGGGCGTCCTGGGCCACGCCCTCCAGCACGCGGCTGTTCTCTGTGCCATCTGTGGTCCAGGTGATGATGGAATCGCCCTCATCGTTACCGGTGATGGTCAGCTCATTTTGAGAGACGCCCTCCAGCACCAGGCTGTCCCTTGTTGTCCAGGTGACGTCAACATTTTCAGCGGTGCCGGTGATGATGGTCAGCGCATCAAAGCCTTGAGGGGCACCCTCACCCCGAAAGTGGATCACATCCGTGCCACGGGTGAAGTCGGTGATGGTGTCATTCCCATGTCCATCGTAAAAGACAAAGGTATCGGCCCCGGTGCCGCCGGTCAGTCGATCATCCCCACGGCCCCCGACCAGGCGATCATTCCCACTGCCACCATAGAGCGTGTCATTCCCGGACCCGCCCCAGAG
>JACONJ010000026.1 GCA_014323785.1 Paracoccaceae bacterium
ATCTGGTGCTGGACCCGTTCTGCGGCTGCGGCACCACCCTTGAAGCCGCCGAAAACCTGGGCCGGAAGTGGTACGGCATTGACATCACGTATCTGGCCATCGGCGTGATCGAAACGCGCCTGTTCAACGCATTCGGGGACGAAGCCGGATACACGGTACACGGCGTACCCGCCGATATCGACGGGGCGCGCAACTTCTTTGACCGCGATGACCGCACCAAGAAGGAATTTGAAAAATGGGCGGTCAGCCTGCTCAGGGGGTACGCCCAGGCCAGCGGCAAAAAGGGCGCGGATGGCGGGGTGGACGGCTTCTTTCGCTTCGGGCGCGACCGCGAACATACCGCGATTATCTCGGTCAAGGGGGGGCAAGGCACTTGGTGTTCCGATGATCCGCGAACTTGACGCGGTGGTTTTGGCGCGCAAGGCACAGATTGGCATCTTCCTTACCCTCCATCCCCCAACAAGGCCGATGCGCGATTGGGCCGCCCAGGCAGGGACATTCCAGGTGGAAGGGTTCGCCCCTGTCCCGCGCCTTCAAATCGTCACGATTGAAGATGCGATGGAACGGGGCGTACGCGCCGTGGACACGCCCCTGCGTCATGGCAGCGAGCTTGGGAAAGCCGTGCGCGAGGACGACACAACCGCACAAAACAGGATGGAGATATGATTCCATCGTCGAACAGGTTGCTCAGCGGCCAGCCATGCACGGCCAGCATACCGGACCAGCCAGCGCAACCAGTGCGCCGTTCGCCGGTGCGCTGATTCTTTACGGCCATCCCGTTTCATGGCATTTTCCGGCTGTTTCAGGGAGGGAGGAGAAATCCATGAAGTGCATTGAACATATGTCGTCGGAAGCCAATCGTCCGCGCCTAATCTCAAAATTCAGGAAGACTGAGCGAACGCTTTTGTCTGTCTTTATGCGTGCGCTCGAATTGATACCTTCGGTCAGGGCGGATTTTTTGAAAAAATGCGGGTACGGTGCCGGTCTGAGCAGCCGTTTCGCCGCGCATATGGAGGTGAGCTATTCATCAGAGAAATACCCTGACGGACGCCCCGATGGCCTGATGACTTGCCAGTATGCCTCCCGCGCCTGGGCCGCCTTCATAGAGGCAAAAGCCGACAAGTTCTCCATAAGGACAGATCAAATCGAAGGCTATGCTGAACTGGCATCCATGCTGGGCGTTAACGCCGTCATCTCCATTTCAAACGAATTTGCCCGAAGTCCGTCCGAACCACCTTATCATCTTTCCGCAGGCAAGAGGCGCGGGCGGGACGTTTTTCATTTCGCATGGGCGGATATCCGCACGATGTTTGAATTGCATCGGTTTGACGGCAATCTGCCCGCTTTGGAAGCGGCAATCCTTGACGACTGTCTCAACTATTTCCGGGACAGCGCATCGGGCATTTTGACCTATGATTCGATGCCTTCTGAATGGCCTAAGTTTGTCCAATCCGCTGGCGTTGGTGTCGGCCTCCCTTCCAAAACGCCGGGGATAACAGAGATCGTGCGCGGATGGTAGCAGGAACGGCGGGATTTGAGATCGAAGATTCTTCACGAGCTGAAAGAGACCGTCGTCCTCCGGCACGAGGCAGGTGCCCAGGCAACGCTGGATGACATCCTGAAAGCGGACCGGAAATGCCTGACCGAACAATATGAACTCACCGCGCGATATCAGTTCAAGGCTGCGAAAATCGCCCTGTCAGTCCGCGCAGGACTGAAAGACATGAAAATCACGGTAACGCTTGACCTGCCCCCGCCGGAAAACAAGGGCGCGAGGGCAAGCGTGAACTGGTTTGCCAAAGCCGCCGCCAAAACCGGGACTGCGAACACGAGCGTTTTGTTTGATTGGCCGGGGCCGCGCAACAAGGTCTGGATGATGCTTGAAGAATTCATCCGCGACCCGGACCCCGCGTTCAAAGGCCAGCAGAAGCCGCCAAAACGCATACTCCTTATGCGGGAAGTGCACGATGTTCGCCGCTTCAAAAGCCGAAAGCATTTTGTGACTGATACGGAAAGCGCGGTGATGTCTGTCGTCAGGGACGCAAGGACCGCCGGCTGGCTGTGATTCGGGGTCACTGCCAGACAGACCTATTGACCAGCCACCGGAAACCCTTCCATATCGCGGGCATGACCGATCCCTCCCGCATCCGCAATTTCTCTATCACCGCCCATATCGACCACGGGAAATCGACCCTGGCCGACCGGCTGATCCAGATGACCGACACGGTGGCCGCCCGCGATATGCAGGACCAGCTGCTCGACAGCATGGATATTGAGCGTGAGCGCGGGATCACCATCAAGGCCAACACTGTGCGCATTGAATACCCCGCGCGGGACGGGCAGACGTACATCCTCAACCTTATCGACACGCCCGGCCATGTGGATTTCGCCTATGAGGTCAGCCGCTCAATGCAGGCGGTGGAGGGGTCGCTTTTGGTTGTCGATGCCTCGCAAGGGGTTGAGGCGCAAACCCTGGCCAATGTCTATCAGGCGATTGATGCGGGCCATGAAATCATCCCGATCCTGAACAAGGTCGACCTGCCCGCGGCCGAACCGGACCGGGTGCGCGCACAGATCGAGGACGTGATCGGGATCGCGGCCCATGACGCCATAGAGATTTCCGCCAAAACGGGCCTTGGCATCCCCGATGTGCTCGAGGCCATCGTCCACCGCCTGCCCACACCCCGGGGAACCCGGGAGGCCCCGCTCACAGCCATGCTGGTGGACAGCACCTATGACCCCTATCTTGGCGTTGTCGTCCTGTTCCGCGTCATCGACGGGGTCATCCGCAAGGGCGACAGAATCAGGATGATGAAAACGGGCGGGGCCTATGGCATTGACCGGCTCGGCGTCTTCCGCCCGCAGATGGACGACATCGCCGAACTTGGCCCGGGCGAGATCGGCTTTCTTACCGCGTCGATCAAACAGGTCCGTGATACCCGCGTGGGCGACACGATCACGCACGAAAGGGCCCCTGCCCCCGCCCCCCTGCCCGGCTTCAAACCCGCGCAGCCGGTGGTGTTCTGCGGCCTGTTCCCCGTGGACGCGAATGATTTCGGGGATATGCGCGACGCGATTGAGAAACTCGCGCTCAACGACGCCAGTTTCACCTATGGGATGGAGAGCTCTGCCGCCCTCGGCTTTGGCTTTCGCTGTGGGTTTCTGGGGCTACTCCACCTCGAGGTGATCCGCGACCGGCTGGAACGCGAATATGATATTAACCTGATCACCACCGCGCCTTCGGTTATCTACCACGTTCATATGCGCGACGGCACATTGCGGGAACTGCACAACCCCGCCGACATGCCGGACCTGACCCATGTGAGCCACCTCGAGGAACCGCGGATCAAAGCCACCATCCTGGTGCCGGATGCTTACTTGGGCGATGTGCTGAAACTCTGCCACGAACGGCGGGGAATGCAGCTCAACCTTACCTATGCGGGCAGCCGGGCGATGGCGGTGTATGACCTGCCCCTAAATGAGGTCGTTTTTGATTTCCACGACCGGCTGAAATCGGTAACAAAAGGCTATGCAAGTTTCGATTACCAGATAGAGGGTTACCGCCAGGACCAGCTCGTGAAAATGCAAATCCTGGTGAATGATGAACCGGTCGACGCCCTGTCCATCATGGTCCACCGGGACCGGGCGGAACAACGGGGCCGCGCCATGTGCGAAAGGCTGAAGGATCTGATCCCCCGCCACATGTTCAAAATCCCGATCCAGGCCGCAATCGGCGGGCGCATCATCGCCCGCGAAACCCTGCCCGCCCTGCGCAAGGATGTGACCGCAAAATGCTACGGCGGCGATATCACGCGCAAACGCAAACTGCTGGAACAGCAGAAAGCAGGCAAAAAGAAAATGCGCCGCTTCGGAAAGGTGGACATCCCGCAATCGGCGTTTATAAGTGCCCTGAAGATGGAGGGGTGATACGTGATGCAACTGTTTGACAGAATGGAATCGGAAAACCTGGTGATCGATGGCTTCCTGGGCTTCCGGGAAACGCGCGTCCAGATACGTCCCTTCACATCCTTAATCGGGCCGCAAGCCTCCGGAAAAAGCGTCATCGCAAAGCTTGTCTTCTTCTTCCGGAATTATATTGAGGATCTTTACATTTTTGGACTAGAATCTCAAGACAGACGAGCTGATTTTAACATCGAACAGTGTAATAGATTTGAGAATCTCTTCCCGGAAGCATGGGAAAAGAATACCCGATTCAAAATCTCATATCAATATAAGCGCACGGAAATCGACATTGAGAAGAACAAAAATTCAAACTCGATCAAGATAAAACTGGGTAAGAACGAAGAACAGATGGTTCGTTCTACCCACAGGGAGTACCGCCAGTGGGTTGACGCCCAATATCATGATGAGCGGCGATATACCTTGCCAAGCACTTCTCTGTTCTTCCGGGAAAATAACTTGCGAAAGACGCTTCCGTCAGTTTTGCATGTGCCAGCTGGACGGGCTTTTCTTTCGAATATACATGACAATGTTTTTTTGTTTCTCTCCGAGGAGGATAGAATTGACCCGGTAAATGTGGAGTTCGGAACATTCTTCGAGTGGGCAAAAAAACGCTATTCCACAAATCGAGATGAATTAAAAGATGCAAAAATAAAAATTTCCAGTATCTTGCACGGCGATTTCTACCGTGAAAAGAATAAAGATTACATCAAAACAACCTGGGGCAAGGTTCCCCTGTCCTGTGCATCTTCAGGTCAGCAGGAAGCGTTGCCAATGCTGCTTGCGGCTGTGCTATACCCCGCCAAAGACCGGATAAACGATCTGCTGATCATAGAAGAACCCGAAGCCCACCTATACCCTGCGGCACAGCGTGATGCACTGCGCCTGATCGTCGAAAACTGCGTGGCGCGGGAATCAAAACTCCTAATCACCACACACAGCCCCTATATTCTAACCTGCATGAACAATGAAATCCATCGGCTTCCCGGCATAAAACCGCTGGTCGCCGCCTATTACGTCGCAGACGGAACCGCTACATCCATCTTTGACAAAGAACTTCGAATCATAGATATCGAGCAGATCGACAACGTATCATTCGAAATTGCCAATGAATTCTCGGAACTTTATAACGATGAATAAATGTGTTTCAAAAACAAAGGATCCTAGGATCGTCTTTGCCGAAAATCGCCAGAAAGCAACCTTTCTGAACCCGAACGGGCGAGAAGTTAAGCGGGTCAAAGTTGATGGCTGCGCCATCACATCAGGGCTTCGGTGCGACGGCATGCTATCAGACCCGGATCGATGCAACTGGTACATCGAGTTAAAGGGTAAGGGAATTGAGCATGCATTCAAACAGATACGTAACTCGATTTTACAACTTAATCAAAAGTTCGGTAACTTACCGACTATCGCCATCATCGTGGCCAGTCGTGTAAAGGCACCAGCAAATGCCGTGTTTGACAAGGCTACTGCACGGGCAAAGACAGAGAGGAGGCTGCAATTAAAAAACGCCAAACTCTATAGGAAGGCTAGGGTAGAACTTGATTGACCGCGCACCAATGAAAGAACCACCCCCGCAAACCAGAACGCCGCTAAATCCCGCGTCGTAGCTCCTGTTCCAAATGGTCTGTTGTCCTAATCTAGTAGTTAGAGCACCCTTAAAACAAGAGGTAAATGGGTGGGTGAGGAACAAAATCGGTTTTTTGATTGGTGCTAAAACCTCTCAAACACGTTTTGCAATAGCGTCTCAATTTGGGCGGCAGATTTATTCACGGAAACCTTCAAACTATTCGGGTGACCGCACCCGTTGCGCAGCTCAAGACATTTCTTGAGTTCCGCCTTGACGTTCTTACCGATGATCGAAAGTGTCTCGATACGATCCAGAAATTCAACGTCCCCCATCTTGCCGATATCGTCCTGCGACTTTGCAGGCTTCCACTTTCCATTGACGCGCCCAGCCTCGGCGTTGAATGCGTCAAGATGATTTTGATGAACGTGTTTTTGCAGAATATCTACCGCACCGAGCCACGACATAACAATGGCCGAACGGTACAGCCCGGCCTCATGGCACTTGATCGCTTCCTCTATGAAGTTGCGCGTCTGTTCGTCAGTGATTTTGGCAAGTTTGCTGCGCAAATCAACGGCAACCTGTATTGCGGTTGAGCTGATCGCAGCAACTCCCACGCTGCGCAGATGATCCCTGCCTGCCTCCGTCAACTCCCACCCTGTCGTTAGGATTGCCTTGCCTTTGGATCCGCTTAAGGTTGCAGATATATTCCACTTACGCATGGCCCGAAAACCTGCCGCGTCGGCTATCTGCCTGATCTTTGATACTGAAACAGGATGCTCCTGCGTTGCCAAAACAAGCAGAACCTTATCAATCTTGCCAAGATCCTTGTGCAACCACTCCTTCAGCTCATCCGATGTCAGCAAGTTGTCCCTCGATCTTCTTCATCTCCTCGGCACTAAGAGCATAGGTAGCCTTCGAAATTCCGTTGATAAGCTTATTCTTTACTAGACTGGTGAGACTGGCTGTCAGGTTTCGTCCCATACTAGCCTTGTAGTAAGATGTGGCACTCTGCATCTCCGCAAGAATATCTGATCGACTGCAGTCTTTCTTCTTTTGTACGATCTGCAATTGAGCCATTGCACAAATCGCCAGATCAGGCCCGGTCTTTGAATCAAGACGGGCTGCAATAGTGGCCGTCGAGAAGGTAGACCCTCCGTTCGCGGTATGAATACCATCCGCGTTTGCATGAGGCACCTCCTCGGCGGATACCGGCGTCGATGTTTCTAACGGCACCTTGTCGACCAGCCCTGCCATGGTTTCCAAAAGGTCTTCTATGACGCCACCAGAAAGGAATGCGGGGTCGCCCTCATATTCAAGCTCCATTGAACCGACTTTAAGCCTGACCTTGGTGACTTGAGGTGTAGAATCCGACACCGGTTCCCTCCATTGTTAGCAACATCAATGAATCATACTATCTCAAAATTGAGTAGACGTCAACCCTTATTCCACCCACCCCCTTGAACCGCCACGCATGCCATGCCACATTCCGCCCATGCTTCGCGTCCCGTTCACCCCTCCGGCCCGGCCGAAATGCGCCCTGATATGTATGGTGCGCGATCAGCCGGATATGATTCCGATCTTCCTTGGTGCCCATATCCATCTTTTTGACAGGATATTCCTGCTGGACCACATATCCGCCATTGACCTGCGCGGCCTGACAATCCCGCGCGTGGAAACCTTTCGCATCGCGCTGAAACCGTATCTTCAGCTGGTCTATCCCAATTTCCTGATCCGCGCCCTGAAGCTGCAATCGGAATTTGACTGGATTTTCATCCTTGACGCGGATGAATTCCTGCTGACCGAACGCGACAAACTCGGGGCCATGCTGCACCAGTGCCGCAGGGCACCTTACGTAAAACTTCACTGGCAAAACGGGATTTTCCAGGCAACAGATCAAATCACGCCAACAACTGCCCTGCGCTACCGCTACACATCCCCGGAACGCAAGGTTGCGGCCAATACGCGCACCATTGGCAAGACGTTCAACTTCACGCCCGGCTTCCACAGGATGAAATATGGCGCGTTGGCCAAAATCAATCCCCTGGTCGGGCGACCCCAAACGCTGCCCCTGCCAATCACGCACATCCCCCTTGGATATACGCGGGACTTTGCCGCGAAAGCGAACTGGCAGGCGGGATTTCGTCCCGGCCGCTTCTCTGACTACATCGTCAAAAAGAAACCCGCACATTACACATCGGCCTGCGCACGGCTGGTGGATGGCACCGCCAGCCTTGAAGACCGCCTGCTTGTCGCGGCCTTCTACCGGTCCCCTGATCCGTCCCAGACCATACCCGAAACTGTCAGTTGCGATGATTTTGAACGTATTGACCTGCCCCGCTATGTGGACACCCAAACCGCACGTCACGCGGCAGCATTCTTTGCACAGGCCCCGGTGGCTGCGCCCGTACCCCCCCCGGACCTTACACCGCACGAGGAACGCCTTGTGGCCCTCGCCCGGAACCGCGTGAACTATTTCACGCCGCAAATGGAACAGATGCTGACCCTGGATGTGAACAACAGGCTGATTGCCGCCGCCGCGTAAGCACCGGGCGCACCCCGGCCAGCGGCGGGTTCAGCAACCCGCCCCGCCCGGCCCAAGGGCCCGCAGAAAGGCCTCCACCGCCGCCGCAAACTCCCGCGGCCTGTCGGCATGCAGCCAGTGGCCGGCACCGGGCAATTTCGCAAACCGCGCCCGGGGAAACTGCGCCCGAATCGCGCCGCGATGTTCCGCCCGGACATAGTCGGACTCCCCCCCCGACAGAAACAGGGCCGGCCCCGCAAACTGCCCCGGCGGGTCCGGCCAGCCGATGATGTCAGGCATGAACGCCGCCAGCACCTCCAGGTTCAGCCGCCAGCGTTTTGCCCCGATATCCAGCGATTGCAGCAGAAAGGCCCGCACCCCCGCCTCGGGCACCCGCGCCCCAAGTGCCACATCCGCAGCGCGCCGGGTGGTGATCCGGGACAAATCAACCGCCCGCAGCGCGTCAATCAGGTGAATCTGGCTGTGGCCATAGGCAACAGGCGCAATATCGGCCACCACCAGGCCGCGCACGCACCCCGGATGGCCCAGCGCAAGGGCTATGGCCACCTTGCCCCCCATGGAATGCCCAATCACATCCGCCTGGCCCCCGCATTCGGCAATCACCCCGGCCAGATCGCCCGCCATATCCGCATAAGTATGGCTGGGCGCATGGCCGCTGTTCCCATGGTTGCGCAGGTCAACAGTGATAACACGCCGCGCTGCGGACAGGCCCCTGGCAATGGCGGTCCAGTTGCGCGCCGAACCGAACAGGCCATGCACAATCAGAACGGGCGGGGCCGCCGCGTTGGTGCCGTATTCCGTTGTGGCAAGCTGCATGCCGCGCACTATAACGGCCACACCCCGCCCCGGCCAAGGGCACAGCGGCCCGAAAATATCTCCAGAACGGACCCGATAAACTCCAGATCGCCGCCGCACAGGGGGCCGATACCCCGCAAACAACGGCACAAAACCAAGAACCGCAACATCGGGAAACGCGCTTCAGCGCGATTTCCTTGCACACAGGCCGATTTCCAGGCTTGACAGGGCCAGACCCTGCCGCGTACACGCAGCAGCCAGACAACACGGAAGGTACGAAAAATGGCTCTTGAAGCAGGGGCACCCCCCCCAGAAGGAACAGAAGAGAAGCAGGGAAATCTGTTTGCCAGCGTCGGTATCGTGGTGTTCTTTTTCTGTATCTCCATTGTCCTTTGGAAGATTTCGTTTAATCACTCCGTTTGGTCGGTACTATGCCTGATTCCTCTCTTTGTATTTGTCTTCCTGGGTATATTTCGAAATACGCTTGACGAGCGGCGGGCCTTAATCCTTTCAACTGTCCGTCCCGATTCACGCCTGCTCGGCTTGCTAACCGGAAGCAGAATCAGTCCTGCGTGCACCGCCATTCTCATTGCAATTCTCTCTGTGTCGACAGTTGCTGTGCATACGCTCCTTGCAAATATAATCCAAATCGCAGCGTTCCTTGCGACAGTTGCGGTCAGCACGCTGGCTTACGTAGGCTTGATCAAAATTTACAAACCCCAGATACAGCCATTCGCGCTTTCCTGGTTCAGTGCGGCAACAGCCGTCGTCGTGGTATCCACTTTGTACGTCGTTTTATATGTACCTATTGATTGGTGGTTGGTTGAACGCCCTAGCCTCCGTGAAATCGGCCTGAACGGTTTTGACCCGTTAATGCCCGGATTTCTCAGTCAGTCGCAGCGAAACGATGTTTTGTATTATGCTGTTAAAATCTTTCAAGGTGTCGACCAAACATATCTCTGGTTCGCATCCAAACTGTGGGAGTGGGGTTCGCTGGGCGGGAAGTGGCTGGGCCTACTGCTTCATGCTTTTCTCAGTGCACACATTGGTATCGTCGTTTCGACAAGTGCAGTCGGTGTGGCCAGCTTCCACAGGCATTACGTCGAAACGCAGGCTTGGTGGCAGAAATTTCTACAACGGTTGCACAGAAAGAACCAGAGCGGGTCGTAAATGGACTTGCCTGATGCAAACCTCCCAGAAGGGATCCCCACCGACCTGTCCGACGTTCTATCCAACGTTCTTCTGTCGCCCGACGTTCTCCTGTCCGACAACGTTCTACGGCTGGCACGCCCGACGCGGTCGGCCATTGAGCGTTCTCTTGCCCGTGCGCGGGTGGCGGAAAAGGCTGCGACAGTCGTGGTCGCTGTCGGTAGTCCCGCTGCAATCAAGGCTGCGGCTGCCGGTATTGCCACGAAAGTCTCACTCGCAGTTGCAGCAAAAGCATCTATAAAGGGCGTGGCCAAGGGTGCCGGACTATTGGGCGGGGCAGGGATTGGGGCGGCGGCGGGCTCATGGCTCGGGCCACCCGGTGCCGTGGTCGGCGGTTTAATTGGTGCTTGGACTGCCTTGTTCGGTGTTGACATGGCCGTGGTCAGGATTGATGCGTATTTCAACCGTGACGAGTTTGAGGCGGAGCTGCGTGAGATGGTTGATGAGCACCGACGTGAAGTCCGAGCTCACCTTATCCAAGCCGTCAATCGGAAAGCCGAAGACATGAAGAGTTTCACGCTCCAGGAGCGTTCCGGCACATAGTTTAAAGGCACGCGCGCCTGTCGTGATGTGGCACTGGCAGTTATAGCACACCGAAATAAACCCAAAATCGCCGCGGCACAGGGGGCCGATACCCCGCGAACAGCGGTACAGAGGCAAATTTGACCCTGCCCTCGGCCGGGTCGGGGGCAGAGGTGCGCGGCCTTTATGAACGCCGTATACACCGTTCCCCATTCAGCCCGCCCCCGCTATGCTCTGTACATGCAACCGCAAAGGCAAGGCATGAACACCCCCGACAAAGTGCTTGGCGTCATTAACCCCAATACCCCGCGGCGCATCGCCGCAACAGGAATGCTGGGCCTGTTGGGCCTGATCCTGATCTATGTCGCGGCAGCCACACCGCCCGCGTCCCCTGGCTGGCTGTTCTTCCTTATCGTCTTCGGGGCGGGGTGCCTGTATCTTGCCTGGCAGCTCTGGCAGGTGACGGGCGTTCCCCTGGAATTGACCCACGCTGAGCTGCGCGAGCAGGGTGGCCGCGTACTCTGCCGGGTGGAAAACATCGCCCTGGTTGATCGCGGGCTGTTCGCGTTCAAGCCGGCGACCGGGTTTCAGGTCAAGCTGAAGGAACCCGCGCGGGGCTTTGTCTATGTGCCTGGACTGTGGTGGCGCACAAGGCGACTGCTGATGGTCGGCGGAGTCACCTCCCGGGCAGAGGCGAAATCCGTTGCCGACCTCATCACCGCTTTGCTGGTTGAACGCGACCGCGCACCCTAAAGCCCCTTGGCCTTGTAGCTAGAGGCAACGCGGCCAATCGACACCAGGAACCCGGCTGTGCGCAGATCGGTCACGTCGTTGCGGCTGTACCAGACTTCCCGCATCGCCTGATAGGCCACACGCATTGTGTCATCGAGGCCCGAACGGACCAGTTCCAGTTCCCCGGCCCCGCGCAGATACCGCTCTTTGAAATGCGGGCTCAGCGTCCAGCCCGTGCCCGTATCGCGAGAGAGGCGCTCGAGCTCATTCACGATCAACTCGTGCCGGGCCTCTTCTTGGCGGCGCTGCATGCGGCCAAAGCGGATATGGCTAAGGTTCTTGACCCATTCGAAATAGGAAACAGTCACCCCGCCCGCATTCGCGTAAAGGTCAGGAATGATGACCGTACCCTTTTGGCGCAGAACCTCATCCGCGCCCGCCGTGATCGGCCCGTTGGCGGCTTCGATGATCAGGGGGGCCTTAATCGCGTGCGCGTTGTGCATGTTAATCACGCCCTCAACGGCGGCCGGGATCAGGATATCGCACTCCTCTTCCAGAACCCGAAGACCTTCCTTAATATAGGTACCGTGGGGACAGTCCCGGACGCCGCCATGACTGGCGATCCAGTCGTGGACCAGGGCGATGTCAAGCCCGGCGGGATTGTGCAGTGCTCCGTCGCGTTCGATCACATGGGTAATCTTCGCGCCATCCTCGGTCGAAAGGAACAGGGCCGCGTGGTAGCCCACATTGCCCAAACCCTGGACGATGATACGCTTGCCATCAAGTTTGCCCTCAAGTCCCGCCTGTGCCACGTCTTCGGGGTGGCGGAAGAATTCCCGCAAGGCGTATTGCACCCCCCGGCCCGTCGCCTCAACCCGGCCCTGGATGCCGCCTGCGTGGGGCGGTTTGCCCGTGACACAGGCGCGCGCGTTGATATCGGTGGTGTTCATGCGCGCGTACTGGTCGGCCATGAGGGCCATTTCCCTTTCACCGGTACCCATATCGGGGGCAGGCACGTTCTGGCTGGGATGGATCAGGTCGCGCTTGATCAGCTCATAGGCGAAGCGGCGCGTAATCTGTTCCAGTTCATGATCTTCATACTGGCGCGGGTCAATGCGCAGGCCCCCTTTGGAGCCGCCGAAGGGGGCCTCTACCAGGGCGCATTTAAAGGTCATGAGCGCGGCGAGTGCCTCGACCTCATCCTGATGCACATTTGCGGCGTAGCGAATCCCGCCCTTGACCGGTTCCATATGTTCGGAATGAACGGACCTGTAGCCAGTGAAGGTCTGGATCCCGCCCCGCAGGCGTACGCCGAACCGAACAACATAGGTTGAGTTGCAAACCCTGATCTTTTCTTCCAGCCCGGGCGGCAGGTCCATCAGCACCACGGCGCGGTTGAACATCAAATCCACGGATTGGCGGAAACCCGGTTCAGTTGTCATGGCATGGTCCTCCCTTCCGGGTATTTTACGCATCCTTATGTCCTGGCGCAAGGCGTGATGGCCGCAAGGCACACAATCCGCGCAGGCTTTTTGGCGCACGAATATAGCCCGACGCACCAATAAGGGCGGGGCATTGGGGCATTCCCCCGGTTTTTCCGGCGGGTCAGCCCGCGCCCACGGGAAACGCGATTCGGCCCGGCACCCGTGCCTTGTTAAACTCGCGCAGGCGGGCAAAAACGTCCACCCCAAGCTGCCGCCAGACATCCAGAAGATCAACCATAACCCAGTTTTCACGGATCAGACCATCTTCAATGCGCCAGAAATCCAGCGAGCACATGGTAATGCGCTGGCCAGCGGGGGCCACGCCCAGCCACCCGTCATCAGTCACAGTCTGGATCATGTTGGGCCAGCCAGTGACAGCCGCATAAGGACCGTCGCCAAAGAAGTGACAGGTGACTTCATCAGCGTACTGCCCCCGATCAGGCATGGCCCCAAGAAAGGGAATCTGGTGCCAGTTGCGAAAGCCCGCGATGCCGCGGCCCGTGCCAATGCCCGCGGGCCCATACCAGTTCATACGCGGATGCCAGAACCGTGGCATTTCCATGGCTTCCGGCCCGCCCTGGCCGGGGTGCCGCCTCATATGGGTCAGCATGGCGATAATGTGATCGCGGGAGGCCTGCGCCTGTCCCGCGTCGTGGGGTCCAGGGACAATACCGTCAAGCGTGGCGGGGCCCGGGATGCAGAATTCCAGCCCCAGTGAGGGGGCCATCGGCCAGGCCCCTGCCTGCATCATGACTTCGGGAATGTCCCAAAGCGTCTGGATTTCGACAATGCGGCCCCCCTTGAATCGGTAGAATTCGTGAAACCGCATATGCGTCAGATGGCCCGTGGGCGGGATATCCAGCCAGGGGGCGACGAATGTTCCCAAGTAATGCCCGCCGCAGCCGATCCAGTGCCCGCCGTGTTCAGTTTCACCGCCCAGGACGATCCAGTCGCGGCGTTCAAGGTCCGGCATGGCTTTGAACAGGGGTGCGTAGCAGATTTCATAAAGCGCATCCGGCCCCGCCAGGCTACCAAACGGGCAGGGCATGTGCACGGGTGCGTCCCCGGCGACAAGCGCGGTAAGTGCATTGCGCACAATGTCCGCGTCAAAATCCACCATTGCTGCGCGCAGTGGTGCAATAAGGGCTTTGTGTTCCGTGTGGGGGTCGTTCATACAGGTTAGGTGTTATTGTGTATCACTGGCCTGGCCAGGCAAATCCAATCGCGCCTGCCCGCGAACCCGGCCTGCCTCTATGGCACCTGTTTGCGTCATGCATTGGCATTGGGTCAACCCTTGACGGCTCCCGCTGTCAAACCAGAAACGATCTGACGCTGGAAGAAGAGGATCAGGATGAAAAGCGGAACCGTAGCAGAGACCACCGCAGCGACGGCAAACATCACATTGCCTTCCACTTGCGTGGTGCCCAGGAAACTTTCAATCGCGGGGATCATCGTCTCATTCTGCTCACTCAAAAGCAGTGATGTCACGGTGAAGTCGTTATAGGCCAGAAGGAACGAGAAGAGCCCCGTAGTCACCACGCCGGGCCACATCACCGGAATGATCACGCGGCGAAACGCCTCAAATCGCGAGCAGCCGTCAACCATGGCACTCTCATCAAGATCCTTGGGGATGTTGAGAAAAAAGGAATGCAGCATCCAAAGCGTAAAGGGCTGGTTGATGGCAACAAGCACGATGATCGTGGTGGGCAAAATGCCCCAGATATTCCACTCAAAAAAAGGCAGAAGATAGCCCGATACCAGCGTGATATGCGGCATGGCCCGAAAAACAAGTGCGGCCATCAGGATCCAGAACGCATAGTTGCGCCCCGAGCGCGCCAGCGCATAGCCACCCAGCGTACCGAAGGTGAGTGAGATGATCACCGTGAAGAAGACGACGATGAAAGAGTTCAGTGCCGCGCGCCAGAACTCTTCCTGAATCCAGGCCCCGAAGTAGCCACGCCATGTGAAGGGTCCGCCAGTGTCCTCTGCGGTGAAAACGCCGTAAAGTGCATTGGTCCAATCGGCCTTGGAAAAGAAATCCGCCTGGACCTTAAAACTGCCCCAGATCGTCCACATGAAGGGGAACGCCGCGACGATAAGCCAGAGCACCACAAGGGCGGTAGAGATGAGGACAGCAGGGTTTATTTGTTTTCCGGCAGCCATGGTATCAGACCCTCCGTCCCTTGAAATCGCGCCAGGTGCGAATGAGCACAGGCATCAACAGGAAGACGACGCCGATGATGGTTAGCACCGATGTGGCCCCTGCCGAGCCATGGAGCGGATTGCCGCTTTCACGCAGGTCGTTGAAAATGATCCAGCTCAGGGATGTGGCGTGGGCTTCGGCAGAAAAACTTACGATGGGTTCAAAAACCCGGAAATTGTCCATCAGAAGCATCAGCGTGACAAAAGCCACAAGCGGCATCAGGTGCGGCACAATGATGTGGCGCAGCTGCTGCCACGCGCTGGCCCCATCGATTCGCGCCGCTTCAAGCGGGTCGGTCGGCACGGTCTGAAGGCCCGCGTAGAAGACGATGAAGCTGAAGGGCAGGGTGTGCCATATCCCGTAGAAGATGAGCGTTCCCCATGTCAGCCCCGCCGAGGCTTTAAGCGACAGAGACGGATCATCAAAAAGCCATTGCAGCGTTGCCCCGATAATGCCGTCGCCATCAACCATCCAGAACAGGATAAGCGACCCCACCAGGGGTGTGACCAGAAAAGGAAGGAGTGACACAAAGATGGATGGTCCCCGCACGACCCTGGGCAGTTGATTGACCCCGATCGCGATTGCCAAGCCCAGCACAAGAACAAAAGGTGTAACCACGGCCGTATAAACAAGGGTGAAGGACAGGGCGCGATAGAATTTCAGGTTGTAAATCCGGCTAAGAAACTCCCCAAAGGTCTCTGTTGTAGCCCAGGCCTCCCGCAGTTCCTGGACCGCAAGGTGCGAACGGCCAAGATAGGTGTTCATGCCATTGAACTGTCCCAGGGGGCGTTCGGCACGCAGCACCTCTGTGGCTTCAAGATCAACCCTGGTTGTTTCTTCGCAGCCAAAGGGACCACAGCTCTCCGTCGTGACCAGCACCTGTTCGTGTTCAATATGAAGCGACTGGATGATTACCGAGACGATGGGCAGCGCGATGAAAAGGATCATCGCGGTCAGCGTTGGCAGAACAAACCACAGAAAGGTGCGCGTTGGCATGGGATCCTCCGCGGATCAGAACAAAACGGGTGCCGGGATTGGTATGGGAACCCGCCGGGACACACCCCGGCCCCGCAAAGAGGGCCGGGATGCGATTCGCCTTACTGCAGGAAGCCTGCTTCCGTAGCAGCGGTGGTATAGGCTGCTTCCACGTCCGCCAATGCCTGTTCTGCACTTTCGCGCCCTTGCAGGAAATCCGCGAGCTCGGCACCCAATGCATTGTGCATCAGGCCCATCTGCGGAAACATCGGATAGGATTTTGCACCGCCCTGGGCCGTTGCAGCCACGCCTGCGGCAGCTGGTCCGGGATCAAAACCGTCAATCAGCCAGACTGCCGCGTCATTGTTGGCCTGCACCATTTCCGGCGTCATGGCCGAGGCCAGTGCCGCAAAGGTTGCCTGGGCATCCCCATCCGGGATATTGGCGGAAATGGTGAAGCCATCCCACCAGAGCGTGGCACCCGGTGTACCCCCCGCCTGGACAACTGGTGCCGAAGACAGAAGTGTATTTTTGATGACCTCAGGTGCTGCGCCTTCGTCGTCAAGAATCGCCCCACCGCGCGAACCCCACATAAAGCCAAGAGCTGCCTGACCGGCTTCCCAAAGTGCCTGGGTCTCGTTGGAGGCATGTGTCAGGTGATCGGGATGGGCGTATTCAACAAGTGCGGCCATGGTTTCAAGCGTGGCAAGGCCAGCGGCGTTGTTAATCGCGGGCCGTGCCGTGCCAGGCTCAAAGAAATCACCACCATGGGCAAGATAGACTGTGTTGAAAACCTCACCGATATTCCAGCCGGTTTCAAGGTTCATCACAAGCGGATGTTCCATGATGCCCGCGTCGCGGATTGCCTTGGCGGCAGCCACCACATCATCATAGGTTTCCGGGATGCCCGGCACACCCGCCTGTTCAAGAATATCGGTGCGATAGAACATGTGCTGCGAGTTGGCCATGAAGGCCACAGCCATGATATTGCCGTCAATGGTGATGAGCTGGTTGGGGGCCAGATTCGCGCCATATGTGGCAACCAGATCGTCAAGCGGACGCACAAGACCATCGTTCATAAGCTGAACAAGGGTTGAGTTGGCCACAATCACCGAGGTGTATTCCGCCGGGTCCGGTGTGAGGGCGGCGTTCATGATCTCGCGCGCTTCCGTCGTGTGGTTGCGCTCAAATTCCGCGGCGGCTCCTGCGCAGTTCTCTTCCGCAAGGTTCACGACGGCGTGAATTGCCGGGAAGTCGCTGGCGAGGATGCGGATCGATTGGCCCTCGGGGCCGCAATCCACCCCGTGACCAGCGGCAAAAGCCGGGGCACCGCCAAGCAGGGCGGCGGCTATGGTGAGACCGAATGTTTTCATCTGTCCTTACTCCCTTTGGTGGTTCGACGCTTTCAGAGCTGCGCCATTGACAGGGGCAAAAGCACGGGCCTTTGCAGTCCCCAAAAGAAACGCTGCCCGATGCCGACTTGAAATGCAAGACATGAATTCAGCCGGCGTCCTGGCGGTTATCCTGCCCGGGACCGGCTGCCATGCTCCTTAAGAATCGCCTCCCGAAGGCGTACCTTCTCATTTTCTGTTGCCAACCTCTTGTAGGTTGATTTGAACGTCCTCAGCATCTCAAGGTCTACGGAATACGGGAGCCCGATCCCGCCTATGGATATGTGGTGATTGAGCGTGGCAATGTTGCCGCTGGTCATGGTTTCCAGCATATGTGTCGCGATGCGTTCTGCCTGATCCCCTGTGATTTCATCCACAGATTCAGCATCAGGCGATATCCTGGCAATCCACCCTTCATCCGGCACGTATTGAAACCTGTTGTCCCGCCGTAACTTCGCGCTGAGTGTCATGACAGAATGTTCACCCGCAGCGGCAACCCCATTGGCAACCATTTTATCAATGATTTCAAGTGTTTGGTATGGCTTCTCCTCGTATCTGAGAAAGTTGGAAATCCAGTCAATCGGAGAGGCCTCCAACGGCAAGGGCTTTGTGGCGTGCGCCTTTTTGATTATCGAGGCGATTTCCGCCTTGAGGGCGGCATCGCCAAGGGCTGTTTAGCGCGTCCGAAAAAACGGCCCTGATGATCTGTTCAGTATCGATGGTCATGTGTCACATCCTGTCGTGTATGGCGTTGAGGGAATGGCCATGCGCACTGTCGCGCGCCAAGCCGGAATTGTCTGGTTCAGGAAGGTCGCTCCTCCATCAGAAGGCTATGACTGCGCAGGGCGTTTCCGATATCTTTTATCGCGTTCTTCAACCAGTTTGAGTCGCGCGGGGTCGTCGGAAAAGGCTTGCTGAAACGCTGCCCACCGTGCTCAATCGCCCAGCGGGGGTGACCTCCCTTCTGTGAAATTGTGATCAGGCGTAAAATTTCCCGATTAAGGGCCTTTGTTGTGGACTTGGTCATTGAGTTTTACTCCTAATAACAACGTGATCACCCAGCTTGGCGCAAGGCAGAACGCACACGCACATGTGCCGGGTGGAACCCCCGGGCAGTGCCTTTCGACTTGGATAAACTTTGATTCGTCGTGCCCGAGTGATACTTCTCTCCTTGATCTGTTTACGCATCCTGCGGAGGGATTTCCGAGATATGAAGCGGGGACAATATATAACCGTTGCCATGAAGTCAAGTGCAATTCGCGCGGGCGGTGCCGATTTGTGAGGGGAGAAACTGTTGCAAAATGCCACGTTCGCCTGATGCTATGCCCAGTCCGGCACTGTCACATCGCGCCCCTCGCCCGTGCGGGGTGTGCACCTGCGGGGGCTTGCGTAATCTGCGGCAACCAGATTGAGTGCCGATGCTGGCAGGCAGGAGTTTCACATGCGCTATTCGGGCTTACAGGTTCTTGCCCAGGGCCTAATGGGCAATCGCGGCTGGACACCCGCCTGGCGCGACCCGAAACCGAAACTGGCCTATGACATCCTTATCATCGGCGGCGGCGGGCATGGCCTGGCCACCGCTTTCTACTTGGCGAAAGAGCACGGGCTGACCAATGTTGCTGTGCTGGAAAAAGGCTATCTTGGCGGCGGGAATGTCGGGCGCAACACAACGATTGTGCGGGCCAATTACGGGCTGCCAGGCAATTCGGAGTTTTACAGCCACTCGCTCAAACTATGGGAAGGGCTGGAGGGGGAGCTGAACTATAATGTCATGCACAGCCAGCGGGGGATCATCAACCTGTTCCATTCCGACGGCCAGCGTGATGCTTATGCCCGCCGCGGTAACGCGATGATCAACCAGGGCGATGACGCGATCCTGCTTGATACAGAGGGTTGCCGCCGTATCCTGCCCTATCTTGACTACGCGCAGACGCGCTTTCCAATCTATGGCGGGCTTTATCACCCGCGCGGCGGCACCGCGCGGCATGATGCCGTGGCCTGGGGCTTTGCCCGGGGGGCTGACCTGCGCGGTGTCGATGTGATCCAGAATTGCGAGGTTACAGGCATCGACGTCGAAAACGGGCGGGTGACGGGTGTGCAAACTACACGCGGGGCGATCCGGGCCAGGAAGGTCGGGATGGTTGCGGCCGGGCGCACCAGCCAGGTGGCCGCTTTGGCCGGAATGCGTGTACCCATCGAAAGCCACGTGCTGCAAGCCTTCGTGACTGAAGGATTGAAGCCCTGCATCGACCATGTTGTGACCTACGGGATGGGGCATTTCTACATCAGCCAGTCCGACAAGGGTGGGCTGGTTTTTGGCGGTGATCTGGATTTCTACGCCAGTTACGCCGCACGTGGGAACCTGCCCATGGCAGAACACGTAATGGAAGCGGGCCTGACCCTGATGCCAATGATCGGCAAGGCCAGGATGCTGCGCTCCTGGGGCGGGATCATGGATATGTCGCCCGACGGCTCGCCCATTATTGACCGTACGCACATCGACGGGCTCTACCTCAATTGCGGCTGGTGCTACGGCGGGTTCAAGGCGGTGCCCGGGTCGGGTTATAGTTTCGCGCATCTTCTGGCCACGGATCGCCCGCATGAACCGGCCGCGCGATATCGGCTTGATCGGTTCGAAACCGGGGCGGGCCTGATGGATGAGGAGGCGACCGGTGCACAGCACAATCTTCACTAGTGCGGCAGTATTGGCCGGTGGTCTTCGCCTGGACAGTCCGGCCTTGGGCGCAAGGCCGGCCGGAGGCGGGGCCTCTTATGCAATACGACGCCCCGTATCCACCTTGTATCCGCCCGATGGCACGATAGCAGCCGTCCTCTGCACGGGAGGTAAGTGAATGCGCATCACCTGCCCCCTGTGCGGGAGTCGCGACAGTCGGGAGTTCAGCATCAAAGGGCATGAGATCGCCCTGTCCCGCCCTGCCCCGGATGCCGGCACTGCCGCGTGGCACGCGTACCTGCACCTGCGCGAGAACCCGGCCGGCATGACCGCAGAGTTGTGGTATCACGGGGCGGGATGCGGGGCCTGGCTGCGGGTGGTGCGTAACACTGTGACTCATGAGGTGCTGAAGATTGAGCTTGTGCGCGACGTGACGGGGGCTGCCCATGCGGATTGACGGCAAGGGCATGATTAACCGGAGTATGCCGATCTCTTTCCGGTTCGACGGGCGGGAATTTCAAGGGTTTCAGGGGGATACGCTGGCCTCGGCACTGTTGGCCAATGGCGTGGTTCTGATGGGGCGATCCTTCAAATACCACCGCCCGCGCGGCGTGTTGACCGCCGGGTCGGAAGAGCCGAACGCGCTGATGGAGATCGGCACAGGAGCCCGCAAAACACCCAATGTGCGTGCGACAGTGCAAGAGATTTTCCAGGGGTTGCAGGCGCAAAGCCAGAACCGCATCGGTCCCCTGCACCGCGATCTGCTGTCGGTGAACGATATTTTCTGGCCGTTCCTGGGGGCCGGGTTCTACTATAAGACATTCATGTGGCCCCGTCGGTTCTGGGAAGGCCTCTATGAGCCGATCATCCGCCGCGCCGCCGGGCTTGGTGCGCTGTCGGGGCAGCCTGATCCGGACCGCTATGAGAAAGCATTCGCGTTCTGCGACCTGCTGGTGATTGGCGGCGGACCGGCTGGCCTTATGGCAGCCCTGACCGCTGCGCGGGCGGGTGCCGATGTGATCCTGGCCGATGAAAGCGCGGGGTTTGGCGGGCGGCTGCTGTCCGAGACGGAAGCGATTGAGGGCAAGCCTGGCGCGGTTTGGGTGGGAGAAACGCTGACCGCCCTGGCCGGGACAGGCAAGGTTCGGCTGATGCCGCGCACCACCGTGACCGGGGCCTATGACGGCGGCACCTTCGGTGCGCTGGAACGGGTGGGCCAGCACCTGCCCGCTGCCCCCGATCTGCCGCAAGACTGCTTCTGGCGAATCACCGCGCGCCGGGCAATCCTGGCGGCCGGTGCACTGGAGCGGCCCATCGCTTTTCCGATGAATGACCGGCCGGGGATTATGCTGGCCAGTGCCGTGCGCAGCTACCTGAACCGCTACGGGGTCGCACCGGGCCAGAGGGTTGCGGTGTTTGCCACGAATGACGCCGCGCACTGGACCGCCTTGGATATGATGAAGGCCGGGATCACGGTCGCGGCGGTGATCGACAGCCGTGCGGATGCCATAGCACAAGGGGATTATCGCCTGTTCGCTGGTGGCCAGGTCATTACCACACGGGGGCGGCGTGCGCTTGACGGTGTTGCCGTTCGTTATGGCAGCAATGAAACCTTGGTCAAGGCCGATTGTCTGGCCATCTCGGGGGGATGGAACCCGACGCTACACCTGACCTGCCACACGGGCGCACGCCCGGTTTGGGAGGACACGATCAAAGCCTTTGTTCCGCACAAGGGTGCCGTGCCGGGCCTGACCCCTGCCGGGGCGTGCACCGGGGTGTTCGATACCGCAGGGTGCCTTGCCGCCGGGATTGCGGCGGCAAGGGATGCGCTGACGGAACTGGGGATGACAGCACCCGATATCGCGCCCCCCGAAGCCAGTGGCGATGCCGGAACCGGGCAGGCACTATGGTATGTGGAGGGGAAGGGTCGTGCCTGGCTCGACTTTGCCAATGATGTCACAACCAAGGATGTGAAACAGGCCACGCAGGAAAACTTCCGTTCGGTCGAGCATATGAAACGCTACACAACCCTGGGCATGGCCCCCGACCAGGGTAAAAGCTCCAACATCGCGGCACTGGCGTTTTTGGCAGATGCCACCGGTCGCGGCATTCCAGAGACCGGCACAACAACCTGTCGCCCGCCCTATGTGCCCGTGCCAATCAGCGCGATGGCCGCAGGTGCGCAGGGCAAGGGATTCCAGCCCGAGCGCCTCACCACCTCTCATGCCGCCACGGTCGGGCGCGGTGCACCGATGATCGAGGCGGGGTTATGGTATCGTCCCGGCTATTTCCCGGCGCATGGGGAAACCACCTGGCGGCAATCCTGCGACCGAGAGGCTGGCATGGTCCGCAATACTGTCGGGGTTTGCGATGTCTCGACCCTGGGCAAGATCGATATCCAGGGGCGCGATGCCGGGGCGTTCCTTGATTTTGTCTACACCAACACGTTTTCAACCCTGAAACCAGGGCGTGTGCGTTACGGGCTGATGCTGCGCGAAGACGGGCATGTCATGGATGACGGCACGACCGCCCGGCTGGGTAACACGCATTATGTGATGACAACGACAACCGCCGCCGCGGGCCATGTCATGACCCATCTGGAGTTCGTGTTGCAGGCACTACGGCCTGATCTGGACGTGCGCGTCATCTCGGTAACGGAACAATGGGCGCAATTCGCGGTTGCCGGGCCGGAATCACGCACGCTTCTGAACTCGATCATCGACACCCCGATCAGTGATGAAACCTGGCCCTTCATGGCCTGCGGGCTGGTGGCGGTGCATGGGGTGGCGGGCCGCCTGTTCCGCATCTCCTTCTCGGGCGAACACGCTTACGAGGTCGCGGTGCCCGCACGATATGGCGATGCGCTGTTCCGCGATCTGGTGGCGCGGGCCGAAGCCCTTGGCGGCGGGGCCTATGGGATGGAGGCACTCAATGTGCTCAGGATCGAAAAGGGCTTCGTCACCCACTCCGAGATTCATGGCCGCGTCACGGCCTTCGATATCGGGATGGGGCGCATGATTTCCCCCGGAAAGGACTGCATCGGCAAGACCGCCGCTGCGCGCCCCGGCCTTAATGATCCCGCCCGTGAACTGCTGGTTGGCCTGAAACCCGTCGGTGCGGTCAAACAGCTAACGGCGGGCGCACATTTGTTTGAGGCAGGTGCCGAACCAGTGCGCGAAAACGATTTGGGCTATGTCACGTCCGTCGGCTTTTCCCCGGCGTTGGGCAGCTATCTGGGCCTTGGGTTTCTGCGTAACGGTCGTGCCCGCCACGGTGATACGGTGAAGCACGTGGACCATCTGCGCGGTGTCGAAACCCTGTGCGAGGTCTGCGACCCGATATTCTTTGACCGGGACGGAGGGCGCGCCCGTGGCTAGCCTGATCGCCCGATTCCCGGCCCATGGCTTCTTGCCGGTTCGCCATGGCGATGTAATCCTTTCTGAGGAAATACCGGAGGCAATCACCGCGCTGATGCCCTATCGGGGGCAAAGCCGGGCCTTGTCCGCCGCCATGAAAGCAGCCCATGGTGTCGCTTTTCCCGGGCCGAACCGCAGCACGCAAAAACTGCCGGCCCAGGCGGTCTGGACCGGCATGGACCAGGCCTTTCTGATCGGGGTGCCGGCGGATGCCACGCTCAGCACGCATGCTGCCTTGGTGGACCAAGGCGATGCCTGGGCAGTCCTGACGCTGGACGGTGCGGGGGTTGAGGATGTGCTCGCACGCTTGACGCCGCTTGATCTGCGCATGTCCGTCTTCAAGCACAGCCATGCGGCGCGCAGCCTGTTGGGGCATATGAACGCCGTCTTTATCCGTGATGGGACCCGCCGATTCACAATTATGGTGTTCCGCAGCATGGCAAAAACCGCCTGCCGCGAACTGGAAGAGGCAATGCGCGGGGTCGCTGCGCGGCAGGCCCGTTGAATTCCCACGCCCTGGCTGGACTCTCCGGCTGGCCACCCCGATGTTAACGACCATGCGCCTGCCCCCCGGATTCCTGGACGAATTGAACAATCGCCTGTCCCTGTCGCAGGTGGCTGGCCGTAAAGTCATCTGGGACACCCGCAAATCCAACCAGGCCAAGGGCGATATGTGGGCCCCTTGCCCGTTCCATCAGGAAAAGACAGCCAGTTTCCACGTTGATGACCGCAAGGGGGTTTACTACTGCTTCGGCTGTCATGCCAAAGGCAACGCCATCACTTTTGTGCGAGAGACTGAGAATGTCAGCTTCACAGAGGCGGTGGAAATCCTGGCGCGGGAGGCGGGCCTGCAAATCCCCGAACGGGATCCAGGGGCGCAGGAACGCGCAGACCGTCGGGCCACGCTGGCCCAGGTGACAGAGGCAGCACTTGGCTGGTTCCGGCTGCAATTGAAGACCGGCGCGGGCACCCCTGCGCGGGAGTATTTGGCCCAGCGCGGTTTGGACGGGGCCGCGCTCGACCGGTTTGAAATCGGTTATGCGCCTGCAGGCCGGAACGCGGCGTTTCAGGCATTGCGCGACAAGGGGTTTGACGCCGAGCGCATCGTGGCTACCGATATCGCCCGCCAGCCCGAGGATGGCCGCGCACCCTATGACGCATTCCGGGATCGCATCATCTTTCCCATCCGCGATGTGCGCGGGTGCTGCACTGGCTTTGGTGGCCGGGCGATGGCAGCGGGGGCACAGGCAAAATATCTCAACAGCCGGGAAACCGCCCTGTTCAGCAAGGGCCGGGCACTTTACAATCACGGCCCGGCGAGAGAGGCGGCAGGCAAGGGACAGCCTTTGGTCGTGGCCGAAGGGTATATGGATGTCATTGCGCTGGTGCGGGCCGGGTTCAAGGCAACGGTCGCGCCCCTTGGCACCGCAATTACCCGGGATCAGCTGCGTCTGCTGTGGCGGATGGCCGATGAACCGATCATTGCGCTTGACGGCGATTCGGCGGGCCGCGGTGCCGCGTGGCGACTGATCGACCTGGCATTGCCTTTGCTGGAGGCCGGAAAATCCCTGCGCTTTGCCCTGATGCCCCAGGGCCAGGATCCCGACGATCTGATCCGGGCCAAGGGGTCCGGCGCAATGCAGGCCCTTTTGGAAAAGGCACACCCCATTGTCGCACTTCTGTGGCAGAGGGAAACCGACGGCAAAACCTTTGACAGCCCCGAACGGTGCGCGGCACTGGACAAATCGCTGGGCCGGGCGATTGGACAGATCAGGGATACATCAATTCGCCGCCATTATGGCCAGGCGGTGAACGATCTGCGCTGGCAGTTCTTTCGTGCGCAACGTCAGGCCCGGGGTCAGCGCACCCCACCCGAAGCGGCACCGGCACCGGCCACCAAACTCTCTGTCCTGGCGGCTGGCACCCTGTCTGAAACCGACCTGCGGATCGCGCTGATCCTGGCAACACTGGCCAACTATCCGGTTTTGATCGATCAGTTTGAAACCGATCTGGGCCGACTGGCCCCCGCCAATCCGGACCACGCCAGGCTGGCAGCACGGCTTTTGTCCAGCCAGGCGCGTAAGGCCGAAGCGTTGCAAAAGGATATCATCGCAGCGAATCTGGGCCAAACCCTTGAAAATATCCGGTCGCTTGGCCATGTCCGCATCCAGCCCTTTCTATGCGCCCCCGGGGATGAGGCCCTGGCCGAACTGTGCCTGGCCGAGGAATTCGCCAAATTGGCGGCGCACCGGGGCATAGACCACGAACTGGCGGAAGCACTGGAAGACATTGAAACGACCGAAGATGACCCGCGTCTCTCTTGGCGCCTGAAACAGGCCATCCAGACCCGGCATAATGCCGACCATCCCGCGCTGCCTGACACCACCCATGCAAGCGAGGGGCGAGAGGCGCTTTCAGCCCGGCTGAAAGACTTGGTCGAAAGCCGCGCATGGGAAAAGAAAAAACGCTAACCAGGTGTGCGAACCAGCGATTCGCACTAGGTTAGAATTCGACGGTGCGGGTGCGAATCGCGCATTCCCGACAGTCTCGAAAGGAAAGTCACGCATGGCCAAAGACACCGACGATCACAAGCGGGACGCAGATGAGGTCGAGATCAGCCTGGATATGAGCCAGGCTGCTACCAAGAAAATGATCGCCGAGGCGCGTGCCCGGGGCTACGTCACCTATGACCAGCTGAACACTGTTTTGCCGCCTGATCAAGCAGTTTCGGAACAGATCGAAGACGTCATGTCGATGCTGTCCGAAATGGGCATCAACATCATCGAAGGCGAGGAGGACGAGGAGGACACAGAGGCCAAACCGGCAACGGAAGTGGCCGAGACCTCGACCTCCCGCGAGGTGGCCGTCACGCGGACCGAGACCGAGAAACTTGACCGCACCGATGACCCGGTGCGCATGTATCTGCGCGAGATGGGCGCGGTGGAACTGCTGAGCCGCGAGGGTGAGATCGCGATTGCCAAGCGCATCGAGGCGGGCCACAGTACCATGATTGCAGGACTCTGCGAAAGTCCGCTGACCTTCCGGGCCATTACGATCTGGCGCGACGAAATCCTCAATGAAGATATCCAGCTGCGCGATGTGATCGACATTGAAACCAGTTTTGGCCGCTCTACGGCTCAGGATAAGGCGGATGACGAAACCACCACCGCAGGCATCTCAGATGGCACCAACCCACCGGCCAAGACGCCCAGAAAGGCACAGATAAGGCCGAAACCGAATGCTCTCGGCAATTCCATCGCCCAGGATGAGGGTGAAAACGAACAGGCCAATATGGGCCTGAACGCCATGGAAGCCGCGCTGAAACCGCGGGTGCTGGAAACCCTGGCCCAGATCGCGCAAAATTACGCACATCTTTCCAGGATGCAGGATTCGCGCATATCGGCCGCGCTGAACAAGGATTCGAAGTTTTCCACCAGGAGAGAGGCCACCTATCAGAAACGCCGCGCGAAAATCGTGGAACTGATGAATGAGCTGCACCTGCATAACAACCGGATCGAAGCCCTGATGGACCAGCTTTACGGCATCAATCGCCGGATCATGTCGATTGATAGCGGTATGGTGAAACTGGCGGACCGGGCGCGGATCAACCGAAGTGAGTTCATCAAAGCCTATCGCGGGTATGAGCTGGATCCGGCCTGGCTGGACCGCATGGCCAAAAATCCGGGCCGTGGCTGGCAGGCACTGATAGACCGGTCCCGCGACAAGGTGGAGGAACTGCGCGCCGATATGGCCCAGGTTGGAACCTATGTCGGGATCAACATCCCAGAGTTACGCCGCATCGTGAACCAGGTCCAGAAAGGCGAGAAAGAGGCACGCCAGGCCAAGGAGGAAATGGTTGAGGCGAACCTGCGCCTGGTGATCGCGATTTCGAAGAAATATACCAACCGGGGCCTGCAATTTCTGGACCTGATTCAGGAAGGCAATATCGGCTTGATGAAGGCGGTCGATAAGTTTGAATACCGACGTGGCTTCAAGTTCTCGACCTATGCAACCTGGTGGATCCGTCAGGCGATCACCCGTTCAATCGCCGACCAAGCCCGCACCATCCGCATTCCGGTGCATATGATTGAGACGATCAACAAGATGGTCCGCACCAGCCGCCAGATGCTGCACGAAATCGGCCGCGAACCGACACCGGAGGAGCTGGCCGAAAAGCTCCAGATGCCGCTGGACAAGATCCAGAAGGTGGCAAAGATCGCCAAGGAGCCGGTCTCGCTGGAAACGCCGATTGGCGATGAAGAGGACAGCCAGCTCGGCGATTTCATCGAGGACAAGAATGCCGTTCTACCCCTGGATTCGGCCATTCAGGAGAACCTGAAAGAAACGACCACCCGCGTTCTGGCTTCCCTTACGCCCCGCGAGGAACGCGTGCTGCGCATGCGCTTTGGCATCGGGATGAACAATGATCACACACTGGAAGAGGTCGGCCAGCAGTTCAGCGTGACCCGCGAACGCATTCGCCAAATCGAAGCCAAGGCATTGCGGAAGCTAAAGCACCCCTCGAGGTCACGGAAATTGCGAAGTTTCATGAATCAGTAGCGGGATTTTCTGGGGATAATACGTTACCTGAAAGAAGCGGCTGACGCTGGAACCGCGCTACCCCCGTTCAGGGGGAAACAAAAGGAGTAAAACCATGCCCAATGGATCTCTCACAACAGCTAAGAAGAGCAAGTATGATGAATTTTATACTCAGCTCTCGGATATCGAAAAGGAGATGTTCTATTATAAGGATCATTTCCGGGGGAAAACGATTTACTGCAACTGCGACGATCCACGGGTCTCGAACTTCTGGCAACACTTCAGCATGAACTTCGAACACTACGGACTGCATTGGTTGGTGTCTTCTTGTTATAAGAGCAATAACGGAGACCTGTTTTCCAAGCATGACACGGAAGACCGTGCAGTCTGGCTGGATTATGACGGATTCCGGGACGGGGAAACAATGCCTCGAGCGGAAGACATTGAAAGGAATACCATGAGCGGGGACGGAGATTTCCGATCCCAGGAATCCATTGATCTGCTGGAACAGGCAGATATTGTGGTGACAAATCCTCCTTTCAGTTTATGGAAAGAATACATCGCCCAGTTGATCCAGTATGACAAGAAATTCATCATACTGGGTAACATGAATGTCATTGGTTACAGAGATGTTTTTCCTCTGATCCGTGACAATAAGGTGTGGTTAGGCATTTCTGGTATAAAGTCTCGCAGTTTTAATAAACCTGATGGGACGGTACAATCACTTGGGATTACTTGCTGGTTCACCAATCTTTCGCACAAGAAAAGAAATGATTTCCTTCCCCTAATGGCAAGGTATCGGCCAGAGAATTACCCCAGGTACGATAACTATGACGCCATCGAGGTATCCAAGACGAGATCCATACCCTATGATTATGACGGGGTTATGGGTGTGCCAATCTCGTTTCTGGATAAATACTGCCCAGAGCAGTTTGAAATTCTGGGAATAACAGAAACCACCGAGATAGGTTATTCTGGGGGTCTGTTTGATGAAAAAAGCGAAATTAGGGAGCCTATGATAGATGGTCGAAAAATATATGTCCGACTTTTTATACGCAACCGCAACCCTGAATAAGGAGTACTCAAATGAAGACGACCAAGAAACCTGTCACTATCCGTGATCTTGTAGATGGATTTGAAGACAAAAAATATAGAGGAGTGTTTGGATATGGAGGGCAGCTCTCGATCCGTCCTGAATACCAGCGCGAATTTATCTATGATGACAAGAAACAGGCAGCAGTGATCCGTTCGATCCAGAAAAAACTGCCCCTCAATGTTATGTATTGGAATGATGCGGGAAACGAGAACTACGAAATTATAGATGGACAACAACGTACTCTGTCCATCTGCCATTTTGTAGAAGGCAGGTTCAGCATCATTGACGAGGACACCAAGAGGAAGTGTTATTTCTACAACCTGCCTGTGGATAAACGGGAGGAACTACTGGACTACGAATTGATGGTTTATGTGTGTAAGGGAACTGCCAGTGACAGGCTGGAATGGTTTCGCACGATCAACATCGCCAGTGTGCCTCTCAATGCACAGGAACTCCGGAACGCTGTGTACACCGGGCCGTGGCTGTCAGATGCGAAACGCTACTTTAATAGCTATTCATGGAGTGACATGAGTCTGAGTGGAGAGTTCGTGAAAGGGAGTGCCATCAGGCAGGAAATCCTTGAAAAGGTTCTTCACTGGATCAGTGACGAGCATATTGATGATTATATGGCCGCGCATCAGCATGATCCGACAGCGACTGATCTCAAGAACTACTTCCGGAATGTGCTCGAGTGGGTAAATGATTACTTTACTCCCCACGGAAAGAGGGATTATCGGCCTGTTATGGGTACCGTCCCATGGGGACACCTGTATAACAAGCACAAGGATAATATGCCTGATCCACAGGAATTGACTGCGCGGATCAGGAAACTCCATATGGACCCGGATGTTACGCGATCTTCTGGTATCTACTCCTATGTTCTGAATGATGAAGAGAAACACCTGAACATACGAAGTTTCCATGAATCTGATAAACTGGCTGCATACGAGAGGCAGGAAGGAATATGCGCCAAAACGGGTGTCTGGATGAAATTCAAGGACATGGAGGCAGATCACATCACCCCATGGTCCGAGGGTGGAAAGACCACATTGGAAAATTGCCAGATGATCAGCCGGGAAGAGAATCGACGAAAGTCCAATAAGTAAAAACCGAACCCCTGAAAATTCCTTCCAAAAGGCATATAAATCTCCCGGCACCCTCACCCCAATCCCCACTCACGGGGCAAAATAGGGGTTCAACTGGGGGGGACACCATATTCCAAATCCATCTGTAATCGGAAGAATCGGCAATTGCATTGGAACCCTCCGTGAATCGGGTCTGCTTGCACGAATTCACCCTCCCTTAGCCCTTCAGCCAGGCCAGCATCTCTGCGGCGGCGGCATCCGGGCTGATCTTTTCGGCGGCCACCGCCGCACCGTGCGCGGCCATCGTGCGTTTGACCCTGGCATCGTCCTTCAGCCGCGCCAGCAGGCCCGCGCGAACCTCTTCCTCAAACCAGTGGATGGCCTGCCCGGCCCGGCGCACGTTCCAATGGCCTTTTGCCTTGCGCCACGCGGCCAGGGCCTGCATCTCGGCCCAGGCCTGGTCCAGCCCGTGCAATTCCAGGGCCGAGATCGGCAGTGCCTTGGGAAACCCCTTGGGGTCTTGGGGGCGTTTGCGCAAAAGGCGCAAGGCACCGGCGTAATCGGCCAGGGTCCGGGTGGCGGCCGGTTTCAGATCTCCGTCGGCCTTATTGACCAGGATCAGATCGGCACTCTCCATGATCCCGCGTTTGACGCCTTGCAATTCATCGCCCCCCGCAGGGGCCAAAAGCAGCACGAACAGGTCGCACATCCCGGCCACCATGGTCTCGGACTGCCCGACGCCGACGGTTTCAATCAGCACCACATCGAACCCCGCCGCCTCGCAAAGGGCCACTGCCTCACGCGTTCGGCGGGAAACACCGCCCGGATGACGCATGGAGGGAGAGGGGCGGATGAAGGCACTGGCCACCCGGCTCAGCCGGTCCATTCGCGTTTTGTCCCCCAGGATCGAACCGCCGGACCGGGCAGAGGACGGATCGACCGCAAGGACCGCGATGCGCACGCCAGCCTTAACCAGCATCATGCCGAAGGCTTCAACAAAGGTGGATTTGCCCACGCCGGGGGGGCCTGACAGCCCGATCCGCAGGGCCTGCCGTTTATGCTTGCGCAGTACCTCGAGCAGCGCGGTGGCGGCGGCGCGATGATCGGCCCGCGTGCTTTCAACCAGCGTCACGGCGCGCGACAGGGCCCGGCGCTCACCCTTTAAAATCCGCCCCGCCAGTTGCTCAGCCTCTGCTGTCATCAATCGCTTGCCTGTCCGCGTTCTGCCGCTGCGCGTCGGTTCCGCTTCTTGCCCCGTTCCGCTCATCCTTGTCCAGAGCGGGCAAGCATGTGCCTGGGAGGATTGCCCTTCATCCCGTCAGTCCGTCAGGGGGGGGGCGTCAGAGATCGGGGGCCGTGCGCAAGGCCCGGCTGACATCCCGGCCAAACCTGCTTGACATGCACTGCCCCGTGCGCGTAGGCATTCCGCAACACGTTCAGAGGACTCAACGTTCCGGTCCTGGCACCTCAAAAGGATCGCCCCCCGTCAGCGAGGTTTCGTCCACGGGGGCTGTCAGGGTTTTATACATTGTCCCTTGCCTCAGGGGGGGCAAACAAGACTGAAGGAAAGGGCTTACGCCCATGTTTGAAAATCTTTCCGAGCGCCTCTCTGGTGTGTTTGACCGCCTCACCCGGCAAGGTGCGCTGAGCGAGGCTGACGTGCGCACCGCCATGCGCGAGGTGCGTGTCGCGCTGCTGGAGGCCGATGTGTCGCTGCCCGTGGTGCGCGGCTTCATCAAGGCGGTAGAGAAAAAAGCAACCGGCACGGCAGTGACAAAATCGGTCACACCCGGCCAGCAGGTCATCAAGATCGTCCATGATGAGCTGATCGCCACCCTGCGGGGAGAGGATGACCCCGGTGCGCTGAAAATCGATAATCCGCCCGCGCCGATCCTGATGGTTGGCCTGCAGGGGTCGGGCAAAACGACGACCACCGCAAAACTTGCCAAACGGCTAAGTGAGCGGGAGGGTAAGAAGGTGCTGATGGCCTCGCTTGATACCAACCGCCCGGCGGCGATGGCGCAATTGGCAATCCTTGGCACCCGGATTGGCGTTGATACCCTGCCGATCATAGAGGGTGAAGACCCGGTGGCGATTGCCAAACGCGCCAGAACCCAGGCCAGCCTTGGCGGTTACGATGTCTATATGCTGGACACTGCAGGCCGTCTGCATACCGATCAGGAGCTGATCGCCCAGGTCATCGCCGTCCGCAATGTCGCCACCCCGCGAGAGACGCTGCTGGTGGTCGATGGCCTTACTGGCCAGGACGCGGTGAATGTCGCGCAGGAATTCGACGACAAGATCGGCGTTTCCGGCGTGATCCTGACCCGGATGGATGGCGATGGCCGCGGCGGGGCCGCGCTGTCCATGCGGGCGATCACCGGCAAACCGATCCGCTTCGTCGGCCTGGGCGAAAAGCTGGATGCGATTGAACCCTTTGAGGCCGAACGCATCGCGGGCCGTATCCTGGGGATGGGCGACATCGTGGCCCTGGTCGAGAAGGCACAGGAAACGCTGGAGGCCGAACAGGCCGAGCGGATGATGAAACGCCTTCAAAAAGGTCAGTTCAACATGAACGACCTGCGGGGCCAGCTCGATCAGATGATGAAGATGGGCGGCATGGATGGCATGATGTCGATGATGCCGGGCATGGCGAAAATGTCCAGACAGCTGGATGAGGCTGGAATGGATGACGCCGCGATTCGCCGCCAGATCGCGCTGATCAATTCCATGACCAGGCGCGAACGTGCGAACCCCGCGCTGTTGCAGGCCAGCCGCAAGAAACGCATCGCCGCTGGTGCCGGACAGCAGGTGAGTGATCTTAACAAATTGCTGAAGGTACACCGGCAATTGTCCGACGCGATGAAGAAAATGGGCAAGATGGGGATGCTAAAGGATGGCCTTGGCGCGTTGATGGGGCGCGGCACACCGCAGGCGCACAGGGATATGGCCCCGGGCGGCCTGGATCCCAAAGCGATGGAAGCTGCCGTGCGGCAGCTGGGCCAACCCCGCGGCGTACCAGGCCTGGGCGGTCCGGGTGGCCTGCCCCGTGGGTTCAGCGGATTTGGGAAGAGGACATGATCACCTGCACCCTGACATATAAGGTCGATCCGGATCAGGTGCCGGCCTTTGAGGTCTACCGCACCCAAATGGCCACGGATAACGAATGTCGGTGCGCCCATGCCCATGCAAAGGCCACCGGCTGCATCCGCCGTTATGACCGCTGCTTCACCCGCCCCGTCCCTGATGGTGCCAGTCCGAAGGTGCCCGCCCTGTGACCGCCACCACTGTCCTTATTCCCACGCTCACCACCCGGCGGTTGACCCTCCGCGCCCCGCGGCTTGAAGATTTTGAGGGCTATGCATCGATGGTCATGTCCGAACGGGCGAAATACATGGAGACCGGGCTGACCCGCCAGGACGCCTGGGGCTGGTTTATGTCCGACACCGGGCATTGGACGCTTTATGGCTTTGGCGGGCTGATGATCGATGTAACCGGGACAAACCGCACAGTGGGCCTCGTTTGCCTGTCCAAAGGCTTTCGCTTTCCCGAGGTGGAACTCGGCTGGTTCCTTTACGACGGCGAGGAAGGCAAAGGCTACGCGAGTGAGGCCACCAGGGAGCTCAGAGACTGGAGCAAGCCGAAGGTCGGAAGCCTGGTCAGCTACATTGCCCCCGCCAATTCCCGTTCCATCGCCCTGGCCCGGCGGCTTGGCGCACGCCATGATCCGTCCGCACCACACCCCCTGGGCGAAACGGATGAGAATTGCCGTGTCTACCGCCACTGGGGGGCTGCATGATCCGCCGCTGCAGCCTGCCGCCCACAGGCGCGGCCGCCACCGCCGCCACGCTGCATCGTGCCTCGGTCCCGATGCTGGAGACCGTGCGCCTGCGCCTGCGGGCACCCAATCTGCAAGACCTGCCGCAGTGGACCGAGATTTTCACTGGCCCGGCCTCTCACGGCTTCGGTGGACCCTTCACGCCCGAGGACGCCTGGGCCGGGTTCAGTTCCTACACTGCCTGCTGGATGCTACATGGCCATGGACTTTGGACGGTGGAACGCCGGGAAGATGGCGAGGGTCTGGGCTTCGTGCATCTGGGCCTTGAATGGTGCGACGATGAACCCGAGCTTGGCTGGCTGTTCCTGCCGCGGCATCAGGGGCAAGGCTATGCCGCCGAGGCTGCCGCTGCAGCGCGGGCCTGGGGCCTTGAGCTGCTGCCGGGCTTTGTCAGCTACGTTGAGCCGGGCAATGCCCCCTCAAACCGCCTGGCCCGTCGCCTTGGCGCGACCCGCGATGCCGCCGCCGAGGCTGCGATCCTTGCCAGTGAGGGGGGCCGGGCCCATGTCTGGCGGCACACCCGGAACAAAGGTGCGGCATGACCTTTTACGCCCCCAATGCGCAACAGGTGTCTTTTGCCGCGCTCCGGTTTCCGGGCACCGGGCGATGCGTCATGTACAGTGACGGGCCTGGGGGTCATACGGATGATCAACGGCCGGGCCGGAACTCCGCCGTCAGCTCTGTCGCCCCGACAAACACCCGTTCCATCGTGCTGGCCGAACGGTTTGACCCGAAAGCCGACCGCCCCGGTCCCGATGTTCTGGTCCATCGCCACCTTTCGCCAGAGGATATCTGATGACAGATGCCGCCACCCAGGCCGCCGTGCTGCTCAAGGAGCACCGCGACAGCATTGACCGGTTGGACGCGATCCTCGTCTACACGCTCGGCGAACGCTTCAAACACACGCAAGCCGTTGGCAGACTGAAAGCCGATCACAACCTTCCCCCGTCTGATCCCGTGCGCGAAGCCGCGCAGATTGAACGGCTTGAAGACCTGGCGCGCCGCGCCAATCTGAATCCGGAATTCGCGAAGAATTTCCTGAATTTCATCATTGCTGAGGTTATTCAGCACCACATGAAACACCAAGACTAACAGGCAACGGCCTGTGAATGCCATCAAAGGAGGAACATTCCATGGCAATGAAAATCCGGCTTGCCCGTGGCGGCTCGAAAAAACGACCCTTCTACCGCATCGTGGCCGCTGACAGCCGCATGCCGCGTGACGGACGCTATATTGAGAAGCTCGGCACCTATAACCCGCTTTTGCCGAAGGACAGTGAAGAGCGCGTGAAAATGGATACAGCGCGCGTGCAGCACTGGCTGACCCAGGGTGCGCAGCCGACCGACCGCGTCAGCCGCTTCCTGGAGGCCGCGAGCGTTCTTGGGAAGAAAGAGCGCAACAACCCGAACAAGGCCACCCCAGGCAAGAAGGCCCAGGAACGCGCCAGGGAGAAGGCCGCAAAAGCCGCCGAGGCCGCCCAGGCCGAAACTGCACCAGCGGCGGAAGAGGCCCCCGCAGAGGAAGAGAGGGCTGTGTGACCAGAGCCTGAGGCGATACCACGCAGCCCCGCAATGCCGCTGTTCCTGTCAGGCTGGTGTGCAAACGGCCCAAGGGTTCCGACATGACCGTGCGCGTCTGTGTGGGCGCGATCATCGGGGCCTTTGGAGTCCGGGGGGAGGTACGCGTCAAAAGTTTCACTGCCGTGCCTACCTCGATTGGTGATTACGGCCCCCTGTCGACCGAGGATGGCAGCCGGCACTTTACCCTGACGATCACGCGGCCAGTGAAGAACGGCTTTGCCGTACGGCTCTCGGGTGTGGCGACCAGGGAACAGGCCGCTGGCTTGCGCGGCACCCGGCTTTATGCCCCGCGAGAGGCGTTGCCAGGGCTGCCGAATGATGAGTTTTATTACGCTGATCTGATCGGCCTGGCGGTTGTTGATACCGGCGGGCAGGATCGGGGGCAGGTGCATGCCGTGCATAATCACGGTGCCTCTGACCTGTTAGAGGTTCGCGCCAACAGGCAGCGCAGCGCGGTTCTGGTGCCGTTTACGCAAGAGATCGTGCCGATGGTTGATCTGGCCGCGGGCCGAATCATCATAGACCCGCCGGATGGGCTGTTCGACGATGCCACAGACGCAGGGCAGGGGGCATGACCGCCGCACTCCCGGAACCGCGGCAGGGGGTGCGGCCACAGGGGGCGCAAGTGGCCGATAAGACACCGAAATCCCATGGTCGCCTGTCCATTTCGGCCAATCTGACGCCCCGCGACCTGATGACGCCAACACCCAGGCTAAAGGGGGCCTGGACCGCCAGGGTGCTGACGCTGTGTCCCGAGAGTTTTCCGGGGGTGTTGGATACCTCACTGACCGGCAGGGCCCTGCGAAAGGGGCTGTGGGCACTGGAACCGATTGATCTGCGCACCTTTGGCACCGGCAAGCACCGCAACGTCGATGGCAGGCCGGCGGGCGGCGGTGCGGGGCTGGTGATGCGGGCCGATGTGCTGGGTCGTGCGCTACAAATGGCCGCCGGCGGGACACCACCGGACGCAGTGCGCTGGCCACGGGTCTGCCTGTCGCCGCGCGGCAAGCCGTTCCGGCAGGCCGATGCCGCCCGTTTCGCAGGGGCCGAGGGGATGACGCTGCTTTGCGGCCGGTTCGAAGGCATCGATCAGCGCGTGATCGACCATTTCGCGCTGGAAGAACTCTCGCTTGGCGACTTTATCCTGACCGGCGGAGAAATCGCAGCCCAGGCCGTGCTTGACGCCACTGTGCGGCTGCGCCCCGGTGTGCTGGGCAATGCGGCCTCAACCAGGGAGGAGAGTTTCTCTGATGGCCTGCTTGAACATCCGCAATACACCAAGCCGGCCCAATGGCAGGGCCGCACGATCCCTGAAACCCTGCTGTCCGGCAACCACGCCGGGATCGCCAAATGGCGCCGCGCCGAGGCCGAACGCCTGACCAAAGAACGGCGACCGGACCTGTGGGCGGCCTACCGGGGCGGAACGGAACGGCTGGATCGGGGGTGATCCGTTGGGGGGTGGCGGGCCCCCGATGCTGGACGGGAACCAGCCTGCGCATGTGGGCAGGATCACTCCCGCTTTGCCCCGTAGGCCCCGACGATGTTCCGCTGTTCAAAGATACCGGCGGTTTCCGCGTGGTTCGTGCCGTAAAAACCGCCCTCGATCCGGTTGGAACCCGATCCTTGCGCATAGGTGCCGTCAGCGGCAACCGGCACATTGCGGAACCGGACCTCCTCCACGCTGTGGGGGGCGTTGCGGTCAAGATCGACAATGTCGCTGAACGTGGCGTCGATCTGGTTATCGTCGGCGGTGAAGGTCAGCGTTGCGTCCCCCTGCAGCAGGTTGTCGCGCCGCGCCCCCCGCGCGGGCGTTCCCACCATCAGGCCGCGCCAGGTGGCATTAGCCGCGGGGCGGCTGCCCGTCAGGTCGCCACGGGCTTGAGCACTTCTCGAGGTGACGGTAACGCCGCTTTCTTGCAGACCGTGGCCCGTTTCCACGGCAAACGCGCTGTGGTCCATCCAGGCCCCATACTCCCGGTAGTTTGGTCCGAAGTTTCCGTCAATATTCTCCAGAAGGGTGATGCCGTTTCTTGTCAGAATCGTACGAGCAAGATCACTAATAGCTCCGTCTTCAAGGGCCGCAAGAGCTTCTGCTTCTTCGTCAGAGTCATATTCTTCATAAGAAACAGCATAAGAAATAAAGCGATCATTGGTCGAATCAGGGAAACTGATTTGGCAATAGTTCGTGCCATCAACCACACCACAATTCGGCACAACGGTACGGCTGAAACCGGGGGTATCACTCCTCTCAAAATAAACTGTTGAAATGGTCGGCAGCTTATCCATTCTGTTGTGAATGCTCAGAGCGCGGGCGAACTGCGCTTCCGCCGTTTCCGCTGGTGCGCTTGCGCCGGTCAGGGCCTGGGCCCGCGCGGCGTCAAGGAAAGCGGTACCTCCCCCCCCCGCTTGAGCTGGTGCCGGAACGGCCACCCGAACCAGACGTCTCGGTATTCATGTCTCTATTTGAGCTGGTGCCCGAACTGCTGCCTGATGAACCGCCGCAGCCCGACAGGGCAAATGAAAGCGCAAGCACCGAGGCGCAGGTAACAAATTTGTGTGTCATGGGTTCCTCAATATAAAGCAAAGCTGCACAAAAGGTCGCCGTGCCGAACCGAATCGCTCCAGTGCGCGACGCCCTCTCGCGGCCTGATCACAGATCTTGCCCCATCCCGCGCACGCCGTCAAGGCCCGCCCAGTGCGCGGACTGGCCCACGTGAACGCCCGTCACAGCCGCCCCGCATCAATGATGCGCTGGAGGAACCGGCGCGTGCGGGCGTTGTGCGGGGCCAGGAACATGCGGTCCGGTGCGCCCTCTTCCAGGATACGGCCCCCTTCCAGAAAGGCCACGCGGTCGGCGATGTCACGGGCGAACCCCATCTCGTGCGTGACGATTACCATGGTCAGCCCGCGTGCTTTCAGGTCGCGGATGATCGACAGCACCTCACCCACCAGTTCCGGATCCAGGGCGGCGGTGACCTCATCCAAAAGAAGCACATCGGGATCGGTTGCAAGTGCCCGGGCAATGGCGACGCGCTGCTGCTGCCCGCCAGAGAGCTGCTCGGGGTAACGCGCCGCGAAAGCGGCCATGCCAAAGCGGGTCAGCAGGTGATGGGCTGTCTTTTCTGCCTCGGCCCGCGCCTTTCCGTGAACCTTGCAGGGCGCGAGCGTGATGTTGTCGCGCACGGTCATGGTGGGGAACAGGTTGAAGGACTGGAACACAATGGCGATGCGTTTTTGCAGGGTTCCCCCACCAAAGCCGGGGTCGTCGATGGGCACACCATCAAGGCGCACCGTGCCACGGTCCCACATCTCCAGCCCGTTGATGCAGCGCAGCAGCGTGGATTTGCCCGACCCGGACGCCCCGATCAGGCAGACAACCTCGTGCAGGGCGATGGACAGGTCGATGCCGTCCAGCACTGGCCTGTTGCCGAAATATTTGGTCAGGGCCTGGATATGAATACGCGCGGGGGCGGTCATTGCGTGCGCTGCAATCTGCGCACGCGGTCCCGGCGGGCCACCCAGTCAGCCAGCCGCGCCATCGGGATGGTCGCCAGCAGAAACAGGCCCGCGGCCACCAGAAGAGAGGAGTAGTTGAACGTGGTCGCGGTGTAAATCTGCGCCTCTCGCACAGCGTCACGGACGCCGAGGACGGACAAAAGCGCTACGTCCTTTTGCAAGGCGACAACGATATTCATCAGTGCGGGCAGAACATTGCGAAGTGCCTGCGGCAGAATCGAATAACGCAGGGTTTGCCACTCGGTCAGGCCAAGGGATTTCGCCGCTGCCCATTGCCCCTCGTGCACCGAATCGATGCCTGAACGGTATATTTCGGCCACATAGGCCGCATAGGTCAGCACCATCGCCACGCCGCCCCAGAACAGTGCCGCGTTCGGCAGGCCCGGCAGGTTCAGTGCCGGAATACCAAAGCCGAACAGCAGCACCATAAGCAGGACCGGGACGCCGCGGAAGATGTCGATATAGATCACCACCAGCAGGCGCAGGGGCGCGAACAGGGGCGCACGAAGGGCCCTGACCACTGCCAGCACCAGTGCCCAAAGCCCGATACAGACCAGTGCCGTCAGCCAGACCTGCATCGAGACCCAAAAGCCTTCGAGCACCCGGGGAAATGCCGCGCGCATATCCCCCAGACTGAAGAACTGTGCCTGCACCCGGGGCCATTGCGGGGATGAGGTGACCCACCAGGCAAGCGCACCGAAAACGGCGATGATACTGACCAGAGAGATCAGGGCGGGAAACAGCACCGTCCGCCAATCCCCGCTTCGATCACGCGGCGGGGCCGTGGCATCCCGGATCATTCGGTGATGACGGGAAGGGCAGGATCCGCCACAAGATAGGTGGCCTTTAACGCGTCGACGACACCAGCGGCGATCACCTCGGCAAGTGCCGCATCGACCCATTCGATAAGGGGGTTCCCGAACTCGAACAGCAGGCCATGGCCGCTGTCATTCGCATCGGGGGGCAGGATCGCAACAATCGACGCCTCGGGGATTTGTACCGCCGTTGCGAAAAGTGCCGTTGGCAGGGCGGCCAGCGTCGCGTCGATCTGGCCTGCCCGCATCGCCTGGAACACGCCGATCTGGTCGCTGTAAACAGCGGCATCTGCAACCCCCAGGATCGTTTCCAGATAGGCCAGATCGGTTGTCCCGATCACCGCGCCCCACCGCGCCGCGCGAAGGTCGGCGAAACTTTCGGCCCCCTCGATGGGGCTGCCGGGCAACGCGATCACGGCCTTTTCGGGTTGGAAATAGACCTGACTGAAGCTGACAACCCTGGCCCGGGCCTCAGTGACCGAGATTTGCTGGATGGCAAAGTCAAAGGGCTTTGCACCCGGCGCGATGGTCTGGTCAAAGGTCTGGCCGACCCAGACCACATCTTCCGGCGCAAAGCCCATCCGGGCTGCCAGGGCATAGATCAGGCCGTTTTCAAACCCCTCTCCCCCGGCGGGGTCGTTGTTCAGCATCCAGGGCGGGTAAACCGGATCACTGGTGCCGACGGTCAACTGCCCCGGGGTTACAAGCCGGGGGTCTTGCGGGGTCATGTCCCGGGCGGTGGCCAATGTGGCGGTGCCAAGGGCCAGCGTGGTGCTCAGGGCAGCGATGGCCGCCAGCGCAGGATGTGTGCGGATAAGACGCGTCATTGAGTGTCGATCTCCCTGTTGGTCATAAAGGCTGTCGTAATGGGCCGGGTCCGATCACTGCCTGACGCGGCCTTTTCGTTGGAAGCCCCGATACTATGGCCCTGGATTTGCGGGCCTGCAAGATATCACGGGCGCACAGTGGACATAATTCCGTGCGTCGCCCCCGGCATCAGGCAGCGGGGCACGGGCAGCATCCATCACGCGGCTTTTGATTTGCGGCTGATTGCGACAACATGCCAAGCCTTGCGATCCTGTTCAACCAGTCGAAGATGCTGGAGTTGAGCTTTTACCCCTATGCGGTGATCCTGCAGGTTACGCCCGTTGTCTCCATCGCGCCGCTGATCTTCATTTATGTGGACTCGAAGATTGCGGGGATGCTTCTTTGCGCCTGGATCGTGGCGTTTTTTCCCGTGCTCTCCTCTACGACGCTTGGGCTCAATTCCGTTGATCCTGCCCTGCGTGACCTTTTTCGCATCTATGGGGCATCGCGCTGGCAAAGGCTGCGCTGTCTGCAACTGCCCTCGGCCTTGCCCTATTTCCTGGGTGGCCTGAAAATTGCGGGGGGCCTTAGCCTGATTGGTGCTGTGGTGGCGGAACTGGTGGCGGGTACCGGCGGCCTTGGCGCGGGGCTTGCCTTTCGCATTCAAGAGGCGGGCTATCGGCTGAACATCGCGCGCATGTTCGCAGCACTCGCCCTGGTGGTGG